>MEQX01000083.1 GCA_001770415.1 Betaproteobacteria bacterium RIFCSPLOWO2_02_FULL_63_19
AGCGCTTCGCGCTCACCCGCGGCGCAGACCAATGTCACCTTGGCGCCGAGTGAAATCAACGCCGGCGCGGTGTCGGTCGAGGACACCGCCAGGCAGCGCTTGCTCCCGGTGGCCACCCAGCAAGTCGTGCCGTCCTTCTTCATGCAGAAATCGATGGCGCGGCGCCAGTCCTCGTTCTGGTTGTAATACGTGCAGCGCGTGTCCAGGCACAGATTGCCGCCAAGGGTGCCCATGTTGCGCAGGTGCGGCGTAGCGACCTGCGCAGCCGCCTGCCACAGCGCTCGATAACGCTCGCGCACCTGCTGTGTTGCCACGACTTCGGTCAACGTAAGCCCCGCACCGAGTTTCAGGCCGTTACCGTTGACAACGCCCTTCAGTCCCTCCACCTGGCGCAGCGACACCAGCGTTGCGGGCGCCTGCTGGCGGCGCTTCATGTTCGGCAACAGATCGGTGCCGCCTGCGATGAGCATCGCCTGCGGACCCTCTGCGTCGAGAATCTGCGCGGCCTCCGCGACGCTGCGCGGCGCCTGATATTTGAACCACGGCAGGCGCATCATGACGCAGCCACCTCCGCCCGATTCTTCGCGGGCTTCCTGTCCGGGTCCTTGGTCTCGTTGCCGTCCCCCCCTTCGCCCGGCGGCAGCACGAAGACCGGGTCGGGATAGGGCACATCGGGGAAACGCTCCGGCCCCACGCGCGGGTTCTTTCCGTCGCGCTTTAGCTCAAGCGCCCGCAGCACTTTGTCCGGGGTCACCGGAAGTTCGTCGATGCGCACGCCGACCGCGTCATACACGGCGTTGGCGAGCGCCGGCATCACCGGCAGCAGTGGCCCCTGACCTGCCTCTTTCGCACCGAACGGACAGTTCGGATCCGGATCCTCGATCAGCATCACCTCCACCTCGGGCATGTCCATCGAGGTGAGACTCTTGTACTCGAGCAGCGACGGAATCCGGTGTACCAGCGCACTGGAGAGCTTGGGCGGCAGACGACGGAACGCCTGTTCTTCCATCAGGGCCTCGCCGAGCCCCATGTACACGCTGCCGATCACCTGCCCGCGCGCATGCACCGCGTTGACGGCCTGGCCGATGTCGTGCGCTACCCATATCTTCGGCACATGGATCAAACCGGTGTACTCGTCGACTTCGGCTTCGACCACACACGCCGAGAAGGTGTAGGCCGGTGACGGACCGGCCCCGGCGCCCTTGTATCGCCCGGCCGGCCTGGGCGGTGCGTAGGATCCGGTCGCGCCGAGGGTGCCGAATTTCGCCTCGGCCAGCACCACGGCTTCGACAAAACTCATGCTCTTGCCCGGATCCTCCGCGTTGAACACCCGTCCCTGGGACAGCATGACCCTTTCGGGCACGGTTGCGAGCTGCTCGGCTGCTGCTGCGGCGATCAGTTCGCGCAGCCTTCCGGCCGCCTGCACGGCAGCGTTGCCCATCATCAACGTGACGCGACTGGAGTAAGAACCCAGATCCACGGGCGTCAGTCCGGTATCGCCGGTGACGCAGCGGATGTCGTTGGTGTCGATTCCCAACACCTCGGCGACCATCGTGGCCAGCACGTCATCCGAACCCTGACCGACCTCGGTCGCCCCGCACATCACCGTTACCTGCCCGCTGCGGTCCAGCAGTAGCTGCACGCCCGAGTGGGGCATCTTGTTCCAGTAGATGGCCACGCCGGCGCCGCACATGTATGCGCTGCACGCAAGTCCGACGCCACGACCCTGAGGCAGCTTGCGGTGTTTTTGTTTCCAACCGGAGCGATCGACGACCTGCCGGATGCATTCGGCGAGTCCGTTGGTGCCGATCCTGAGCCAGTTCGCGGTGAGCGAACCGGACTTGGTAACCATGCTCAGCCGAAACTCAGCAGGGTCGAGCCCGAGCTTTTCAGCGATCTTGTCCATCTGCACTTCCTGCCCGAAGCGCGGTTGCGGGGTTCCGTGTCCGCGTTTCGGACCGCAGGCGGGTTTGTTCGTGAACACACGAGCCGCCTCGAACTTGAACCGCGGCAGCTCGTAGGTGAGCGGCGTCAGCACGCCGGTATAGAACGTGCTCGCAGGGCCGTGCGAGCCGTAGGCCCCGCCGTCCAGCAGCGTCTGCAAATGTATCGCGGTGAGTCTTCCGTCCTTGCTCACGCCGGTGCGGAACTTCATCAGCACCGGATGCCGTCCGCGGTGAACGTAAAACACCTCCTGCCGCGTCAGGCAGATTTTCACCGGCCGGCCCAGCATCAGCGTCGCCTTGCAGACGACGAACTCATGCCCCGCCGGATCACATTTGCCGCCGAAACCGCCGCCGTTCGGGCAGGCGACGACCCGGATCATCGGCACCGGTATCTGCAACACCCGCGAGAGTTGACGGTGCAGGTAGTGCGGATTCTGGGTGCTCGAGGAAAGCAGCAGCTTGCCGTCACCTTCGACAGTCGCGAGCGAAGCCTGCTGCTCCATGGGCAGGTGTGTGTTGCCCTCGAAAAAGAACAGGTCCTCGAAGACCTGATCGGATTTCGCCAACGCCTCCTCCACGTCGCCGAACTCGTGGGCCTGGTTGCGATGGATGTTGCCCTGTTCGCCGTAATCGTGAATGCGCGTTTCGGCATGCGCGAGCCCTTCTTCGGGCGAAGAGATGGTCGGAAGCGGCCGGTACTTCACTTCGATCAGCGCCAGCGCCTCCTCCGCAGACTTTTCGTCCCGCGCGATCACCGCAGCCACGGGGTCGCCGACATAACGCACGCGCTCCGAGGCAAGCGGATACTCGTCCTGGCACACCGGCATGATGCCGAACGGGATCGGGAAATCGCTCCCGGTCAGCACCAGGTGCACGCCGGGATGATTCTTTGCACGCGAGACGTCGATCGACTCGATCACCGCGTGCGGATGCGTCGAGCGCAACAGCTTGCAGTAAAGCATGCGAGGCAGCGACAGGTCATCGGCGAAACGCGTCTGCCCGGTCACCTTGCCGCGGCCGTCGACGCGCCGGCGCGCCTTGCCGACCACATTCAGTTTCGTATTCATGCCGCACCACCTCGCGCGCCGGACGCGGAAATCTTGTGTTCCATCTCGCGTATTTCCCGGGCCGCCGACTGGACCGACTCGACGATCTGCTGGTAACCGGTGCAGCGGCACAGGTTACCCGACAAAGCCTCCTTGATGCGCTCGGGGCTCGGGTCAGGGTCGCTATCGAGCAGCGCCTTGGCGGTCATCAGCACCCCGGGCGTGCAATAGCCGCATTGCGACCCGCCCAGATCGGCGAACGCCGCCTGCAGCGGATGCAGTTCGGTGCCGTTCGCCAGCCCTTCTATGGTCTCTATCGAGCGTCCTTCGCATTCCAGCGCAAGCGTAAGGCACGAGAGCAGCGGCCGGCCGTCCACCAGCACCGCACAGGCTCCGCACTCTCCGAGTTCGCAGCCGTGTTTGGTGCCGGTCAAGTTCAGATCCTCGCGCAGCACTTCGAGCAAAGTCTTGTACGGCGCAAAGGAAACCTCGATCTCTTCGCCGTTGACGCGCAGGGTCATGTGTACCCTGCGTTGCGCGACGGTGCCCTGATCGGTGACTGTGTTCATGATCGTCCTCCATACGACGTCCGCCAAATTGTTTGTATTCCAAACAATTTTCCGGAATCCTTACTATAGCAGCAAGTGACTCGACGAGGGAGCTCAGCGCGACGCTGTACCGAGTTCCCGCTCCTGCGGCTTGGCCGGCCACACGCCTCGCCTGATCACGCGCGCACCCTCGAAAACCAGCCAGCTCTGCCGCCCGTAATGCGGAAGCGGCCGCAGCAGTGCGGCCAGCGATGGCGCATCGCGCACCGAAACCATGACGTTGGTGCGGCCATTGCGCCCGCGCTGAGTCCAGACCTGTGCAGTGCCACTCGTCGAGGCCAGTGACGATGGACGCGCCGGCTCGCCGGCGCTGGCAAGCCATTCGTCGATGTCCGCATGCAGCCCGACGACGAGAGTCACCGGATTCGCGGGCGTCGCCGCCGGCGCGGATTTGCCCCCGCTCGCACGTTCGAAGATTTTTTCGGCGATCCCCACCGCCGCAACCTGCATGCCGGGCGCGGCGGACAGCGAAAACATCATCGGAGAACCGGTGAGCATCGCCTCGCGCAGAACCGGCGGCGCTTCGTCAGGTCCCAAGCTGCGAAACAGCCGGAATTCGGGATCCAGCAGCACCGAAAGCGGTTTGTCCGCCATGTCGAAGCCAGCCGTTGCGCGTTCCCCTCGCAGCGACACGCGTCGCGTGACCCACGCGCCCGTAGTCCGGATCGCAAGCGGCACCGACAGTGCGTACGCGGGAGCGCTCTGCGCAAGTGTGACGTTGACGCGCCAGCCTTTGGCGGTCTGGACGGCCGCCGCGTTCGCGATGCGCAGTGCCGGCGCACCGGATCGGGATATCCATTGTTTGAAAAAAACGGCGAGATCCTCGCCGCACGCCTCTTCGAATGCTCTTCTGAGAGTGCTCCACGACGCGACGCGAAAACGCTGTTCGCGCCAGAACCGCCGCACGCCCTCGTCGAATGCCGCCGCACCTATCGCGTCGCGCAGCATGAAAAATACCATCGCCGCCTTGTTGTAGCCGATCACCTGCGCGGCACCATGCGTGCGCGACGTAAACCGCGCCAAGGCCGAATCATCGCCCGAGGGCATCGATGCGTAATCGCGCAGCCAGGCCAGCCGTGCGTCGGTTGCGGCCTGATCGCTCTCGCTCTCGCGGTACGCGTAGTCAGCCATGAACGTAGTGAGCCCTTCGGCCCAGTTGCCATGCTGGTAATCGGGATAGACGCCGTTGCCCCACCAGTTATGCAGCACCTCGTGACCGAGCGAGGTCCTGCGTATGAATGGCAGGCGCAGCACGTCGATCCCCAGATAGGTGAGCGTCGGCATGCCGAACCCGGTCGGCGTGGGGCTTGAAACAACGCTGAATTCCGAGAACGGATACGCGCCAATCCGGCGTTCATAGCGATCAAGGTAAGCGGCGATCGAGTCGAGGTAGCCGCGCGCCAGGTCCGCGATTTGCGGGTGAAAGTAGGTCCGCAGGCGCACCTGCGTTCCGACTGCGGTCCGGAGCTGCCGCTCCTCGACGCGATACGGGCCCGCCAGCAGCGCGATACCTTCGGCAGGCTGCACGAATTCGAAACGGGCACGGTAGCGCCCGAGCGTCTCGCGCTCTTCCAGCAAACGCCCCGGCACCAGGCCGCGCTGCCCGGCCGGCAGTTCGAGCTCGAGGCTGTAACGCTCGAGCGATCCCTCCACGGCGGGATACCAGCCCGATCCCGACGGAAGATAGGTGCCATCGGGACCACTCGCCGGCGCGCCATAGGTGAGCGTATCCCTGTGCTCGAGCGTCCGGTCCAGTGCTGCGAGTTCGCCGCTCCAGCGCACCTCGATGCGATGTGCGCGCTGCAGTCTAAGGCGCTGCATGCCACCGTTGTTCTTCCATGGAAGCCCGTAAGGACGGCCGTCGACCGCCAGCGATTCCACCCGAAAGCGCGCTGACAGGACCAGTGTTACCTGCAGGTCGTCATCAACCGTGATTGCGTCGCGCCCCTCGAGCAACCGGGTACCCGGTTCGATGCGCACCGAGATATCGTGCGTCGGCATCGCGAGCGCCCCCAACGGGGTAGCGAGCGCCAGCACCAGTGCGGTTTTCCTCAGGCTCACTTCGCTGCAGGATTCTTTTCGCGGGGAAACTTCGCCACCAGGTCGATCGTTCCTCCGTTGCGTTTGACGCGGAGCGGAAGCCACGTCCCCGGCGCAACGCTCTCGACGGCGGAGCGCACGTCGCCGGTTCCCTTCACCGGCCCGCCGGCGGCCTCCACGATCACATCGCCCACCCGAAGCCCCGCCGATCTGGCAAGACTGCCAGGACGCACCGAAACAACACGCACGCCATCGGCGGCGGTCTGGATCATGAGGCCCAGCAGCCGCCTTGGCGGCAGCGGCAACGCGGCGGCAACGCCGAACACCGCGGTGGCAAGATCGGGCGAAAAATCATGACACTCCGCGTTTGCATCCCACGGAAGAAGCGAAGCGACATTCGTCACCCCCAGGCTTGCAAGTTGATGCGGCACGCCATGGCCGTAGGTGATATGTCCGCTTCCCATGATCGCGATCACGAGCGCCGCCGGATCGCGCTCGACATGTTCGGCGATCGCCTGCGCGAACGCGCGGTCCCAGACGAGTTGACTCTGAACGAAGCGGAGAAACTCCGTATCGCTGCGCGTCGGATTTCTTCCCTTGTTCGGATGTTTGCGATAGATGGAGAACAGACTGTCCAGATAGGCTTCGCTCGCGGGCGCCACGGCGCTGACGCCTTCACGCTTTTCCGGCGGCACCGCGTCGAACCCGCGTGCCCCCACCGCCCGTGGGAAAGAATGTTCCACGTTCAGCGCGATCATCCTTATCCGGTTCAGACGCGCGAAGTGAAACAGTGGCATATACAACGGCGCGTCGTAACCCCACACCCGGTCCCAGTCGGCGGCGGCGAGGAATTCCGTTTCTCCAAGTTCTCCCGCCACCCAGCGGTCCAGCGCCGGCTGAACCCGGCGCGGGAACATCTCAAAACCGAGCACGACTTTGCCGCGCAGGGCCGCGAGCGCTGCGACGGTCTGCAGCTGCCAGCGATGATCATCAGCGCTGTCGTGGCTCTCGCCAAGCAGCACCACCGATTGTTCCGCCGCGCTCGACAGCACTTCGCGGGCCGCAATTCGCCCGGACCCCGGTGCGACCCACTCGCCCACGTCGACGCACCCCAAATGCGCGTACGCCGGATTGGTCGCGGCCGCGGCGGCCACGATCAGACCGAATAACCCCAAGAACAATGCTCGCATAAATGAAAGATAGGTTCCGGACGAAGATCGGGAGATCTATGTCCTGCGTTCGGAACCGCTGCGTGGTAGCGGCGCTCCTCGATCGGGAAAAGCAACGACATCTGGGAAAGCAGGTTACCGCCGTACCGCCGGGCGGGCGAAGTATACCGGAGTCCCGGCGCTCGCCGCCGCGCACCCGCGTGCGGTAATGCCCCGCACCCGACGTGCCCGCCACGGTCGCGTCGGGTGGCGAGATCTCGTCTATGCGGTGGCGCGATCCTTGTGCTTTTGCTTCTGCGCCGCTGCCTTCGCGTGCAATTGCGCGTAAGCGCTGTGCGCTGCGGCCTCGGCGTCGCCGACGTGGACCGGCAACCCCATGTCGGCAAGCACCGAACCCAGCGCCGACAGGCACAGCATCACGTTGTCCGGGCGGCAGGAGTAGCCCATGATGCCGATGCGCCAAATCTTGCCGGCCAGCGGCCCGAGCCCCGCGCCGATTTCCAGACCGAATTCGGTGAGCAATGTCCTACGCACCTCGGCTTCGCGCGATTGCATCGCTTCGGGTATATGCACCGCATTCATCTGCGGCAGCTGATACTCTTCCTTGACCAGGAATTTGAGGCCCATGGCCTCCAGCCCCGCCTTGAGCGCGATATGGTTGCGCTCGTGACGTGCCCACGCATTCTCCAACCCCTCCTCGCGGATGAGCACCAGCGCCTCGTGCAACGCGAACAGTGAATTGGTCGGCGCCGTGTGATGATAGGTACGAGTGGTCGCACCCCAGTAACCGAGTAGCAGGTTCATGTCCATGAACCAGCTATGGATCTTGTCCTTGCGTGCCTTGACGTAGTCGACGACCCGATCGCTGAACGATACGGGGGAAAGGCCGGGGGTGCACGACAGGCATTTCTGGCTCGCCGAGTAGATGGCATCGATATTCCACTCGTCGACCTTGACCGGCGATCCGCCGAGCGAGGTCACCGCGTCGACGATGACCAGCGTATCGTACTTGTGTGCAATTTCAACCAGGGTCTTGGCGTCCGACTGCACCCCGGTGGAGGTTTCCGCATGAACAAACGCCGCCAACCGGGCGTCGCGGTTCTTTTTCAACGCGTCGTCGAACTTCTGTGGATCGACCGGAGTGCCCCATTCCGAGTCGACCACCACCGCCGTCCCGCCGGCACGCTCGACGTTCTCGATCATGCGGCCCCCGAACACGCCGTTCCTGCACACGATCACCTTGTCACCGGGTTTGACCATGTTGACGAAGCAGTATTCCATGCCAACCGAACCCGGGCCGGAAACGGGGAACGTGAGCGAATTGTTGGTTTGATAGGCGTAACGGAGCAGCGACTTCAGTTCCTCCATCATCTCGACGAAAACGGGATCGAGATAGCCAATCGCCGGCTGGCTCATCGTCGTGAGCACGCGTGGATGGATCTCCGTCGGGCCCGGACCCATCAGCGTGCGCTGCGGCGGATGAAATGATTGAATACGTTTGGCAGGGGCGTACGAATTCATGGTTTCACTCCCAAGTGTGGTTCTGAACAAGTTCTTGCCGTCGGGACGGGACTTCACGCGGACGGGCCTCTTGGCACCGGCTTCGTTCAGGACCTCGACAGCCGCGATCCTGCCGCCAGTGACGCGCTCGACTTCCATTGCCCAGCGCGCCGGTACATAGCCTGACTTTACCCAGTTGTTGACGACTGCGCGATCGAGACTGAAGCTTCGCGCCACTTCGGCCTGGCTGCCGAAAATCTCTACCAAGCGTTCTGCGCAATTCTTCATGGGTGGGCGAGCTTAACATGTCAATACTATTTTGACAAACTGAAAACCGGCCTGCTCCCGGCGATATCTCATCCACGAGCGGAATGGCGCACGCGCGCTTGCGCATCGACATTGCCGGAATCTGCCCTGATGTATTTGAAGCTTACTTTGCGGACGCCGCAGACTTGCCGATTTTTCCGGACGGCAGCGCCCGCGTCGCCCCGACACGCCCGATCAGCGGCAGTTTGAGCGCGGGGTCGAACGGATTGATCCCGAACGTAAGACCCAGCAGGTTCAGCTCGAGGCCTTCGACCGAACTTGCGGTGAGGCCGGCCAATCCGAACAGAGAAAACTGAATGCCCTTTCCGCTCGGGGCCGAACCGACAAATCGGGAACCGACATAGTCCTTACCGATCGCGGTCGGCGGCAGATCCACTTCGAGTTCCGGCACCGCGCGCGCCACCCATGCCGTGAATGTGTTGGAGTTGGGACCTGGCCAGATAGCGTACTCGCCGGTCCAGGGATAATTTCGTGCCGCCTTGTCGATGCGCGCAATGATGTCGTCCACTCCGGCTCCGCGCTTCTCGGCGACAAGTTCGGGAACGGCCCCGAACCAGCGCGCGTCCGGCGCACGATCTCCAACGACCAGCGCCGTATTGCCCCAGCGCAGCCGCCAGCCGACAATTTCGTATACGGTGTAGGCCTTGGCCCCAGTCGATTTGACGGCGAACCAGGTGTGCACACCGAACAGGCCGCGCCAGCTCACCGCGCGCGCCGCGTACACCTGCACGATCGCCTCCGTGGTACTCGCCGGGTCAGGCGCCAAGCCCACAGGCTCTCGGCTCGCGTTGCGCCAGTCCTGCCCAGTCACGCAGCCGACGGTCACCAGCGCAACGGCAACGACGCCGATGAAAACCGCGTAGCCGAGCATTCGTAAACTCCGCATCTATCTATGTACCTGACGAGGTGCCGAAATCCTCGGGATCGAACGCAATGTCTCCGGCCCGCTCCCTGTGTCCGCTTGCCTTGACGTTGGCGAAATCGAACAGCGTCCTATCCATCATGTGCGAGGGCACGAGATCCGACAATGCCCGAAACATCGACTCGGCACGCCCCGGGTGGCGCCGTTGCCACTCGCGCAGCATCTGCTTGACCTGCTTTCTCTGCAACGTTTCCTGCGAACCGCACAAATCGCAGGGGATGATCGGGAACTGGCGGTCTTTCGCGTATGTTTCGAGATCGGCTTCCGTGACGTAAGCCAGCGGGCGTATGACCACATGCTTTCCATCATCGGACTGCAGCTTCGGCGACATCGCCTTCATTTTGCCGCCGTAGAACAAGTTGAGGAAGAATGTCTCCAGAATGTCGTCACGGTGATGGCCGAGCGCAATTCTCGTCGCGCCGATTTCGCCGGCAACCCGGTAGAGCACGCCTCGGCGAAGCCGCGAGCACAGTGAGCACATGGTTCTGCCCTCCGGAACCAGGCGCTTTACCGTCGAATACGTGTCCTGCACCTCGATTCGAAACGGAACTCCGCGCGACGCGAGGTACTCCGGCAGCACGTGCGCCGGAAAGCCCGGGTGGCGCTGGTCCAGGTTGACCGCCACGATCTCGAACTCAAGCGGCGCATGTTCTCGCAGCGTAAGCAGCACGTCGAGAAGACCATAACTGTCCTTGCCCCCCGAAACACAGACCATGACGCGCTCGCCCGCACCGATCATGTCGAAATCGGCGATTGCCTGCCCGACCAGGCGACGCAGGCGTTTGGCCAGCTTGTTCGCTTCGAAGGCTCCCTTGCGCAGCGCCTTGCTCTCAGGTGCATTCATCGCCGTTGGGTCCGCTTGGTTAGCATCACAGAGTCACGCTCCGCCCTCCGTCCACCGCGAGTACCTGCCCTGTTACATACGGAGCCTCGGCGATGAAGTAATACACTGCCCGGGCGATGTCCTCGGGCTCGCCGACCCGCTTGAGCAGCGTTTGTGAAATGATCCGCTGCCGGCTTACGGCGTCGAATGTATCGTCCTCCGGCCACAGGATTGCACCGGGCGCGACGGCGTTGACCCGCACTTCCGGCGCCAGTTCGCGCGCCAGCGCGCGGGTCAGCCCCGCCAGACCGGCCTTGGCAAGGCTGTAGACCGCGTAGTTCTTGAGCGGTCGCTCGGCATGGATATCGACGATGTTCACGATCGAGCCACCGACCTTCTTCAGATGTGGTGCGGCCGCCTGGGACAGAAACAGCGGAGCCCTCAGGTTGCTGCCGATAAGGTCGTCCCATTGGGCGGTCGTGATCTCGCCGAGCGGTGTCGGGTAGAAGCTTGACGCGTTATTCACGAGCGCATCGACGTGATCGAAGCGCGCCAGCGTGTTTCTCACGATTTCGGCGAGCCCGGAGGCATCGAGCAGGTCCGCCTTAACCAGCGCGACCGAGTCGGCGCGCACGGCGTTCAGTCCGGCCTGTAACGCCTGTGCGTCAGACTCGGATCGGCGGTAATGCAGCATCAGATTGGCTCCTGCCGCGTGCAGCCGGCGCGCAATCGCGGCTCCGAGTCGCCTCGACGAGCCGGTCACCAACACCACGTTTCCTGTGAGCGGAGCTTCCATGGCCTAGAATGATACCGGAATCGTTTCGCCGCCCCTGCCGGTGGCAGCTCACTATCGCGTTGCTTGTCATGCCGCTTCCCGCACCATCTGCCGAAGCCCTCGCCCACAGCGACCGGCTGGCGCGCCATATCCGCGACGAAATCCTCGGGCAAGGTGGCTGGATCAGTTTATCGCGCTACATGGAGCTGGCGCTGTACGCGCCGGGGCTGGGCTATTACATGGCTGGCGCAAGGAAGCTGGGACGCGAGGGCGACTTCGTCACCGCACCGGAAATCTCGCCGCTGTTCGGGGAGACGCTCGCTCGGCAAGTGGCGCAGGTCCTCGAGGCAGGAACGAAAGAAGTGCTGGAAATCGGCGCTGGCAGCGGCGCGCTCGCCGCCTCGCTGCTGGCCGAACTGGAGCGTCTTGCTTGTTTGCCCGAGCGCTACCTTATACTCGAACTCTCCGCGGACCTGCGCGAGCGCAGCCGGGACACCATAGCCGCGCGCGCGCCGCATCTGATGGAGCGCGTCGCCTGGCTGAACCGCTTGCCGCCCTCGTTTTCGGGGGTCGTGCTGGGCAACGAGGTGCTCGACGCGATGCCGGTTCATCAGGTGCGGGTCTCCGATCAGGGCATCGAGGAATCCGGCGTGCGGGTGCTGCACGACGGTTCCTTCGGCTGGGCGTGGCGAGCAGCCGGCGGCGAACTGCTGCAGGCCGCCAGCAAGCTGAAACTGCCACCGGGTTACAGTACGGAAATAGGCCTGATCGCGCGCGCGTTCGTCAGGAGTCTTGCCGAGTCGCTCGAGCGTGGCGTGGCCATATTCATCGACTACGGATTCCCGCAGCACGAATACTTTCACCCGCAGCGGGCGACCGGCACGCTGATGTGCCACTATCGGCACCATGCCCACGGCGATCCATTCTTTCTGCCTGGTCTGCAGGACATCACCAGCCACGTTGATTTCTCGGCCATCGCCGAGACCGGCGTGAACGCCGGCATGGAACTGCTCGGCTACGCGACGCAGGCGCAGTTTCTCGTCAACTGCGGCATCACGGAGGTACTCGGACGCGTGCCGGTCGAAGATGTGGAACGCTACCTGCCCCTTTCGAACCAGGCAAACCGCCTGATGTCGCCGGCCGAAATGGGTGAGCTGTTCAAGGTCGTCGCATTCGGCAAGGGACTGGAAGCAGAGTTCGAGGGCGCGCTCATCGGATTCAAGAGCGGCGATCGCCGGCACACGCTTTAGAAGCTGCGTGTCAGAGCCGGTCCAGCCGGTCGACGACTCGCTGTGCAACCTTCTGCCGGCCAACGTCCAGCATCATCGCGTGTCCGATTCCGGCGAAGATTTCCGCCTGAGTGCCATACGCCTGTGCACAGCATTCCACCTCATGAGCCGGTACCATTGCGTCGCGCTCTGCACCAGCAGCCGCGGCACGCTGATGTGCCCCGGTTGCGGCAGGTCGAAGAAAGTCATGTCCCAGATGACGCGCGCTCGATGTACCTCTGAGTGCGGAAGCCCCCCTATCGAATGGCCGAGCACCACGCGCCTGCTCCGTGCTCATGCCGGGACTGCCATTCCGCGCGCGACGGCCGGGCGCGCTGAAAGGATGTCGAACCAGCGTTTGACGTTGGGATACTCGGTCAGGTCGGTCTTGTGAACTGTGTGGCGGGCCACCCATGGATACGTCGCGATATCCGCGATCGAATATTCGCCGGCGAGGTAATCGGCCTCCCCGAGCCGCCGGTCGAGCACGCCATAGAGACGGTACCTCTCCTTCGAGTAGCGCTCCAACGAATACGGCACCGGCTCGTCGAGCTTGATATACACATGCAGCTGCCCGAACATCGGACCCACATGGCCCATCTGGAACATCAGCCATTCAAGCGCCTTGTACTTGCCGCGGGTGCTGCGGGGAAGAAACTTGCCGGTTTTGCCTGCCAGGTAGATCAGAATCGCCCCGGACTCCATCATCGTGATCGGTCGTCCATCGGGGCCGTCCGAATCGACGATGACCGGAATCTTGTTGTTCGGACTGAGCGCAGTGAATTCCGGCGTATGCTGTTCGCGCGCGCCCAGGTCGACCGGATGCACGTTGTAGCGCAGGCCACATTCCTCAAGCATGATCGAGACCTTGCGGCCATTGGGTGTCTTCCAGGTGTACAGTTCGATCATGTTCCGTCCCTTCGCCGCATCCGGTCTGAATTGGGCTGGAAGTCTACCCCGGCCCGATCGTTCACGGAAGCTTGCATGCTCAAATGGCTGCTGACGCTGCTCGCGCGTTTCGTCTAGCGCGCGAAATTCATCGCTCAGCAATCTTCGCCAGCAAGGTGAGCGCTGCTCGGCGCAGGAAAATCGATTGACCGCGCATCGTGCCGGGTCGGGATCTGTGGGAGTTGGGCCTCGATTGCCGGGATGAGCTTCTGATCCTTTGCGATTCGTGGCAAGTCGGTCTGAAGGTCGGCAATCGGGGGTCAACCGCGGCCACGCGCTGACCGTTGTTCATGCGGAACTCCGCCTATTCCGCTCGATGCCTGCCTTGGTTCATGCCCAACCCCCGGGCCACCCGCTGCATCTGGTCCAACGGGGCTATTGCCGTGCAGCCCTCTTTTTCTGCGCGCGCGACCGCGTTGCCTATCTTCATTGGCTCGGCTGCTGCGCCATGCACTCAGACTGCGCCGTGCACGCCTACGTACTGATGGGCAACCACGTTCACCTGCTCGCGACCCCATATAAGGCGGACGGCGCCTCGCTGCTGATGCACGTCCTCGCCGAGCGCTACGCACGATACGTCGAACGGACCCATGGACGTTGCGGGCCGATCCTGGAGCAGCGCTTCAAGGCATTGATGATCCGATCGAGCCGACACCTGCTTGAGTGCATGCGCTACATCGAACTCAATCCGGTTCGTGCGCATCTGGCCGGCGCGCCGGATGCGTACCGCTGGTCCAGCTTCCGCGCCAATGCGCTGGGGCACCCGGATGCGCTCGTGACACCGCACCCGACCTATTACGCGCTCGGCCGCACCGCCGCGATGCGCCAGGCGGCATACCGGCAGCTGTTCGCAATCCAATCCGGGCGCATCTGCACACCCCGGGGCATCACGCGCGAGCGCAACGCGGACTGAGCCGCCTGTCGTTCAGTCCCCCTTTCCCGGACGTGCCGCACGCCTGAGTGCAAGCCACGCCTGTATCTCCTGCCACGTCACGCTGCCATCACCGTCGCGGTCGATGCGCCCGAATTTCTTGGCCACGCGCGGCAGGCCAAGCACGGCCTCGGCCCGCGACAGCGCTCCGTCACCATCTGCATCGGCGCGGGCGAAGTAGTATTCGAATTTCGACCCGCCCTTGGCGTCACGCAAATGGCGTTTCGCCCTGCGCTCTATCCTTTCGGCCCTGCGAAATGCCCGGATCTCCTCCGGATTGATCCGGCCGTCGCCATTGGCATCGATGGCCTGGAATTGCCGCGCGAGCAGCGGCGCCGCCTTCGCCGCCTCGTCGCGCGACAGCACGCCATTTCCGTCGGCATCGGCACGCCTGAATTGTTCGGCAAGTCGCGCGCCCTTTCCGGTCGGGGCGGCAAGGGCCAAAGCAGGCGCGAGCAACAACGACGCAACAAGTACGGATTGGCGCATGGCGTCCACATCCCGGCATTCGATGCTCTGGAAAACGAACGTCGTGCACGATGCGTTGACGTGCATCGCGAATTTTCACCGTTGGGCGCGAATGCGCGTGACGCCCCCGCGGTATCCCTTCGCGGCCGCACGGACGATCGCGGCCCTGCGCGCAGCACGTACGTTTTGCGCGATGCGCGAGCGATCGCTCCTGGCGGCAACTGCGCCGGCATCGATCCCGCTGGCTGCCGCGAGCGCGCGAGCAAGCACCAGGCGCGGCGGGTACGGCAGATCTACCCAGCCTCTCCAGCCGAAGGTTTGCGCTTCGCAGGCGAGCAGCAATTCGTCCAGGCGTCCGGGCCGACGAAATGCATCGCAAGCTTCCAACAGGTCGAGCAGTGATCGCGGAGCAAGGGACTCGGCCCGCTTTGCGTTCTGCCCGTAGCGAAGCGTGGCAACGGCGAGTTCCCGACAATCGTTCGGCGCCCGCAGCCGCGCCGCGACTTCGCCGACGTTGCGCCGAACCGCTTCTTCCCCGCCTCGCAGTCCGGAAAACAACAGCACAAACCGAACCGGAAGCGAAAGCCGGGCACGCGCCGCGTAAGCGAGCGAGGAAAGGACCGTGCGTGCCGCGTCATTCGCCGCTGCGCCATCCTCGAATGTGAGTGCCAGTTCGGGCAACAAGCCCTCGAGCAGGCCGCTGCCCGCGAGCACCGAGAACATGCGCTCGGGACCGTCTTCCATCAGGCCCTTCGCGAACTCCTGCCAGACGCGCTCCGGGACCAGCGCGGCGGCCTCGCCATCGGCGACCATCTGGCGCATGAGCGCCATGGTATCGTCGGCCACCCGAAACCCGTAGCGGGCGGCGAACCGCGCCACCCGCAGTATGCGCACCGGATCCTCGGCAAAGGCCGGACCCACATGGCGCAGGAGGCCCGCGCGCAGGTCGCGTTCGCCGCCGAACGGGTCGACCAGGTTGCCGCGCGCGTCTTTCGCGATGGCGTTGATCGTGAGATCGCGTCGCGCGAGATCCTGCTCTATCGTCACCTCCGGCGACGCGTACACGACGAACCCCCTGTATCCTCGGCGCACCTTGCGCTCGGTGCGCGCAAGCGCGTATTCCTCCCGGGTTTGGGGGTGGAGAAACACCGGAAAGTCTTTCCCGACCGGTTTGAAACCGCCCCTGATCATTTCCTCGGGAGTTGAACCAACCACGACGTAGTCACGGTCGGCCACCGGCAGCCCCAGAAGTTCGTCGCGGACCGCGCCGCCTACGCGGTAGATTTCCACGGCCGCATCGACCAGCGATTCTTGTCTGCAGCAACGGTCCGGAGCGTCACCTCATCGCCCCGCGCGGGAGCGATGCAGGCTGTAGCGCGCGCGCGGTGAAAGACCCGCAAGGTACGGCGGTGCCGCGGTCTCAAGCGCTGCCGGCTCGATGCCGAAGGGAAACGCACCGTTACACACGTTGTCTTCGCTCATCGAGTAGAGATTGTCGCGCGACATCAGTCCTCCCGGAATCCATTCCATACTCCACGCCTGAAGATACGAGAGCTTCGCCGACAGACCAAAAACCGGGCGTGGATGGCCGCTCGCGCGACCCGCGAATTCGACCAGTTCGCGCAGCGTATAGATGCGAGGACCGCACAGACTGTAGACAAGGCCACCCGCGGACGCGTCGTCGAGGCAGCGCGTGACGCTGGAGCCGACGTCCTCCACGTAGACAGGCTGGAAACGCGCTTCCGGGGCCGCGAGAAACACGCACGGTACCCAGCGCTGAATCGCTGCAAACAGGTTGAGAAACCTGTCCTCGGGTCCGAATACGACCGACGGGCGGAACACCGTGACGTGCAGATCCTTCTGCGCCGCGAGCACCCAGGCCTCACCTTCGCCCTTGGAGCGCTGGTATTGACTGGGGCCGTCGGTGCGAGCGTTGAGCGCACTCATGTGGACCAGGCGGGGAACGTGCAGATGCCGGCAGGCGTCGACGATTCGCCGTGGCAGCTCGACGTGAGCTTCGGCGAAATCCGGTCCGTAGGACGAGCCTGAGGAAGCGGCGGGACGACTTTGCAGGACGCCGGCGAGGTTAATCACCGCATCGGCTCCGCGCACCAGTTCCGCGATCACCTCGGGGTCCCGCAAGTCTGCCGTGACGACATCCACTTTAGGCAGAAGAAACAGATGCTTGGCGCGCTCACGCCTGCGCGCGGGCACGACTACCTCGTAGTGCCGCTCACTCAACTGCCGGATGACATGGCGCCCAATGAAGCCGGTGCCTCCGAAAACGACGATTCTGGTCATGGCTGAACGCTGAAGAAGGTGATCGATGAAGCAGCGCCAAACATTGCAATTCTAACCGTGCCGATGGCGAACCGAAAAACTAAGGAATCGCACTGGTGCGCCCCGCCGACGAGCGCGGTTCGATGACACCCAGGCGCTGCTTGAGCGGTCGATTCGAGCCGCCTAGCACCGCCGAATAAAGGACCGAATCAGCCATGACTCTCTTGACATAGTTGCGCGTCTCGCTGAACGGTATGGATTCGGCGTATATCGCGCCCTCGATCGGCCGTGCGTCGCGCCATTTCTGCGCACGCCCCGGCCCCGCGTTGTAGCCGGTCAGGGCAAGCAGCATACTGCCGTCGGCGAAGTCCAGAACCTGCTTCAGGTAGGCCGTCCCGAGCTGTGCATTGACACCGACGTCTGTAACGCGGGACCAGGCGTACCCGCGCAGCCCGATTCTTCTCGCCATCGAGCGTGCCGTCGCCGGCATGAGTTGCATCAGGCCCGAAGCGCCTGCCGAGGACCTGGCGTTCGCAACGAAGCGACTCTCCTGGCGCACGAGTCCCAGAACCCAGTGTTCCTCGATTTCGTTCGAGCGCGCCTGCCCGATCAACACATCGGCATACGGTGTCGGGTAACGCAGTGCGTAATCGTGCAGCGCAACGGTGCGGTCAGCGGTATTGATCGAGCGATCCCACACCTCGTTGCGACGTGCCAGCTCGGCGGCCGCGAGCAGCGTGCGATCGTCCATGCCCTGAATCGCCCAGTTCCACTCCCTGGTCCCCTCCACGCGTAGGCCCAGGCGAAACAGGGCCAGCGCGCGCCGCAGCCCCGGATGCCGCGCCACACCCGCCAGCTCCTCCTCGGTAGGCGCGGCCGCTCGCGGCGGCAACTGCACGCTCCGGCCGAGCTCTTCGGAGGCGAGTTGACCGTAGAACTCCGGCATACCCGCAATGCGCGAAAATGTCGCGTCGGCGTGATCGAGCGCGTTAAGCTCGCGCCGCGCCCGGCCCATCCAGTAGACCCACGCGGGTTCGCGTTGAGCGCGCGGCGACATGCGTTCGATCGCTCGGCGAACCTCTGTCCAGTTCGCGTGACGCAGCGCGATACGCGCTTTCCAGGCGAGTTGCACATCGTCGAGCCGTGCGTCCACCGCCTCGCCAAACCACTCCACAGCGTCCGAGACATGCCGTCTGGCGGCTTCGGTCGCGATCCGGCCCCAGACATAGCCCTGATCATCGGCCGGGAACCGCGACTGCACCTTCTTCCAGCGGCTGGCCGCGAGCTTCGGGTCGTGGCGGGCGAGTCGGGAAAACGCCAGAATTGCAAGTTCCCTCGCCGCCCGGTCGCGCACATCGGGAAGGCGCGCGAGAAAATCCGACGGGGAGTAGGCCGCCTTGTCGAATTGGCCCGCTCGCGGCGCATCCCTGCGCGGCACCATGCCCAGCGTGCGCTTTGCGGCGCTTATCGCGTTCGCGCCGACGAGCAGCCGAAATCGCTCCCAGACCTGCTGCGAACCGAATTGTCCGGACCGCAATGCCTCATTGGCAAGCGGAAGACAGCCCTGCGGCAGGTCGCGCGGCGCATACCAGTGGTCCCGGAACCGGGCGAGATCCAGATCTTCTTCCCCCTGATGCGAGCGCGCCAGTAACCCGTAACAACTGATCTCCGGATCGTCCGCTGCGCTCGTCCCTTCCTGCTCAACGAACTGTTCCCATTGTTCCTTCCTGCCGAGCACGCGCAGCCATTCCCGGCGCAAGGCCTCGGCGAGATAACTGTCCGCATAGCGTCGAAGAAACGCTCTGATTTCCTCGTTCGGAGTTCCGTCGATCCCGGTGCTGAGCGACCAGTACTCGGCCCAGGGTTTTAGCAGGTATCCGTCAAGTTGCGTCGCGTAGCGGGCGATTCTTGTTGCATTTCCGGCGCGAAACGCTTTGTGCGCGGCCAGAAACGTCTCGTCCTGCGACAGGCTGCGGGCAGCCGCGACGAGCGCCGGGGCCGTGACAAGGCACGCAGCGAGCAGCCAACGCGTGAATGCTATATTTCGGCAAGTCATGGGATTCATTGCAAATGGTACACTCAATTTTTTCCAGGAAAAATAATCAATTCCGCCGTGACGCCGCAGGAAGTCCAAACCTGGCGCAAGACCTTGAGGCACGAGATCATCGAAAGGCGTGTGGCCTTGCCGCGCTCGACGCTGGAGGAATACCGACGCAGGATCGATGCCCATTTGCAGCAGGCCTTCCCGGACCTGGCCCGGCAGGTGATTGGATTCTGTTGGCCCTACAAGAACGAATACGATGCCCGTCACCTGCTAGCCGTCCTGCGCCGGCGAGGAGCAACGACCGCGCTGCCGGTCATCACCGCCCCGAAGTCGCCGCTCGTGTTCCGTGAATGGCACCCGGGCGTGACCCTCAAGGCCGGTCCGCTGGGCATTCCGTTTCCAACCGAGACGCCGGAAGTTCAGCCCGATTCGGTGCTGGTTCCGGTGGTCGGGTTCGACGCGGCGGGATACCGGCTGGGATATGGAGGCGGCTATTTCGACCGCACGCTGGCGGCAATGGCGTACCGACCGCGGGCGATTGCACTCGCCTACGAATTCATGTTCGTGGAGACCATTCACCCGCAGCCCTACGACATCCCGGTGGACTACGTCGTCACCGAACGCGGTGTCTACGTCAGACGAGCGGATGACGGCCTCAGGTTCATCGACCGGGCAACGCAAGGGTACAGTTCGCCACCGTGCTACGCTGCCGAGATCGCGCCCGATTACTTTGGCGACGTTCAAGGTCCGAAACGCCTGCCCTAGCGCACGCGGGCGGCTTCGATCGCACGGGAACCTACTGCTCCAGCACGTAGCGTCCGGGCGCCTCCCCCATCACCGGGCACTGATCGTTTCCAAGCGGCGGTGGCGTGACCATGGGCCCGCGTTGCGGCGCGAGCCATGTGACCCAATCCGGCCACCAGCTTCCCGGCAGCTGCGCGCCCGAAGCCTTCCACGAGCCCGGATCGTCGCCACGGCGGGCCGGGCCGGCCCAGTACACGCGTTTCGGCGGTCTTACCGGCGGGTTGATGATTCCCAGTATGTGGCCCGAGCTCGAGAGCACATAGCGCACGGGCGAACTGACCAAATTCGCCACGCGGAAGGTCGATCGCCATGGCGCGATGTGATCGTCCTCGGCGCTCACCGCGTACAGCGGCTGGGTGATACGGTTCAGATCGATAGGTTCCCCGGCGATCGTCAGCGCGTCGGTTTCAACGAGGCTGTTGTTGATGTACAGCTCGCGAAGATAATAGCCGTGCATCGCAGCGGGCATGCGCGTACCGTCGGTGTTCCAGAAAAGCACATCGAGCGGCGGTGGTGTTTCCCCGTAGAGATACTTGTGTACCACGTAGTGCCAGATGAGGCTGTTGGAGCGCAGCATACGGAAGGCCAATTCCATCTCCCTGCCGTCAAGGTAGCCGCGCCGCGTCATCATGCGCGTCAGTTCGCTGACGCTGTCCTCGTCGAGGAACACCTCGACTTCGCCCGGCTGTGAAAAATCCTGCAGCGAAGCGAGCAGTGTCCAGCTCCGGATCGGCACCTCGTCCGGATTGGGGTAGCGGCGATTGAGCCAAGCCATGTAGATGGAGAGCATGGTGCCCCCCAGGCAGTAGCCCACTGCGTGGACGCTGCGCACCCCGCAGATCGATTTTGCCGTATCGACGATCGCGTCCACGCCATCGGTGAGGTAATCCTCGAATCGCACATCGGCCATGTCGGCCGGAGGGTTGCGCCAACTGGTAACGAAGACCGTGAAACCCTGCTCGAGCAGGTAACGCACCAGGCTCTTCTTCGGCCCGAGATCAAGGATGTAGTACTTGTTGATCCACGGCGCGACCAGCACGACCGGCACCTCGTGAACCTGCGGGCAAACGGGTTTGTACTGGATCACCTCGAGCAGCCTGTTGCGAAATACCACGGCGCCGGGGGTAGTGGCGAGATTCTGACCTACATGGAAAGGCTCCGGATCGACCATGCGCAGATCCCCCGCGCGCACGTCCTCGATGAACTGTTCGAGCCCACGCCCAAGCGTCTGGCCCCTGCTCTCGACAAACTTGTGCATCGCCACCGGGTTGGTCCAGAAGAAGTTGGTCGGCGCGATCGCGTTGAACAACGCCTTGGCCCAGAATGCCGCCCGCCGCCGTTGCTTGTCGCTCAGATCAGGGACCTCGTACACCATGTCCACCATATCGCGTGTCACGGTGAGATAGATCTGCTTGATTGAATCCCAGAACGGGTTCGTCGACCATTCGGGGTCGGCAAAACGAAGATCGTCGCTGCGCGGCGGCGCGACATCGCGATCAGGCATGCCCAGCGCTCTCTTCCACATATGCATCTGCATCGCCACCACGTCGCCAGAAAAGCGCGCCAGCGTCGACAGCAAATCCAGCGGATGGTCCATCCATGCCTTTTGGATATCGGCCAACGAGCGGGCGACGCCGAAGGGATCCAATGCTCGGGCGAGTTTTTCGTAATCCCGGTGCTCGACGTGTGGCATCGGAAAGGAAGAAATGCCTGATGGGTCATTCATGGTGCAAGGCTCCTGTTCAACATTTCCGGCCGGGTTCCCCGAAATCCAATGCGCACCACAATCACGTTACCGGCGACACCGGTTTGGCTCTATGCTTAAGGTCAAATGCAATGGTTGTTTTCCCCCGAAGCGACGCTGGGGTCCCTTTTCATCGCGACCTTTCTCGCGGCTACCGTCGTCCCTCTGAGTTCGGAGGCGACCCTGTTCGCGGTGCTCAGGCTGCACGAGGATCTGTTCTGGCCCGCAATCGGCGTCGCAACGCTTGGCAACACGCTGGGCGGTCTCAGCTCCTACGCGATCGGACGGCTGATCGCCCGCGGAAAACCTCTCAGGCAAGTGGACAGGGTGCGTCGCCATGGTGCGCCGATACTCATCTTCGCCTGGCTGCCTCTGGTAGGCGACGCGCTGTGCGTTGCGGCGGGTTGGTTGAAGCTCGACTGGGCGTCCGTTGCCCTCTGGCAGGGTGCAGGGCGCTTTGCGCGCTACTGGCTGGTCGCTCACGGAGCCATGTTCTGATCCTTTACGACGCTCCGGAGCATCCTGCGAACGCGGTTCGCGGACGCCAACGACATCGCAAAGTGACGCGGCGCTGTTGCATCGCCGTCCGACCCTCAGTAAGGTATCGGCGCCGACACCCTTTCCCCGACACCCTACCCTCATACGCCATGGCCAAACCAAGCAGCACGACAAGAAGGTCCAAACCTTTCTGGGAGCGAGGCTATTTTCAGCATGGTTACTGGTTGGGGAAAAAACGCCTCGGCACGGTGAGACTCGCACCCAAGGGCGAGTGGGACGGTGTATACCGCTGGGAAGCCGGCAATCACGCCGGCGAAACCGCCACGCTCAAGGACGCGAAACAGGCCGTCGAGCAGGCTGTACTGGTCGGCGCGAGCCAACTGGCGCTGTTCGAGTAGGTCGACGCGCCCCGCGATACCCTTGCGGCCTGGGAATGCCGCACTGCCCGGCTATAGCGGCTAGGCCGGCGTCAACTTGGCGTATTCCAGCGCCAGCCACTTCATACCCTGGCTGCCAAAGTTGACTTGCAGCCGCGCATCCGTTCCCGATCCTTCGCTGCTGACGATCACTCCGTGGCCGAACTTCGCGTGGGTCACCGATTGGCCGATACGGTAGCCCGAAGCAGCCGCCTTGCTCGTCGCTGGCGTCGCTGCCGCGGGTCTCTGCCCGGACGCGTTCCACGCCGGTTCCATGCCGCCCGCGCCGTGTCGCGGCTTTGTCCAGCGCGTGACCCCGGGCGGAATTTCGTCGATGAAACGCGAGGCGACGTTGTAACGTGTCTGCCCGTGCAGCAAGCGGGTCTGCGCGAACGACAGGTACAGGCGGGTGCGCGCCCTGGTAATGGCGACATACATGAGCCGGCGCTCCTCCTCCAGTCCGTTGTCTTCGAGCGTGCTCTGCTCGTGCGGAAACAGGCCTTCCTCGAGCCCGGTGACGAAAACGGCATGGAACTCCAGACCCTTGGCCGAGTGAACTGTCATCAACTGCAGTGCATCGGCGCCTTCTCCGGCCTGGTTTTCGCCCGATTCCAGCGATGCGTGCGCGAGAAAAGCGGCGAGCGAGGTGTCGCTCCCGGCGAAGGCTGAATCCGCAGACCCTGTATCCGAGTCGATGCCCCCCCGCGTCGATTCCTCCTCCTGAATGAAAGCGGCAGCCGCATTCGCCAGTTCCGCGAGATTCTCGACACGGTCGGCGCCATCGCGCTCGCCGCGATAGTGATCCAGAAGACCGCTGCGCTCGAGCATGTGCTCGACGACTTCCGGTAGTGGCAGGTTCCGCGTCTCGGCGCGAAGCGCTTCGATCATGCGCAGAAAGGAACCCAGCGCCGCCCCGGCCTTTCCCTCGACCCTGGGCACGGCAGCGTAAAGGCTGGTGCCGCCAGCGTTGGCCGCGTTCTGGAGCGCCTCCATCGAACGCGCACCGATGCCGCGCGCGGGGAAATTCGCCACCCGCAGGAACGCTCCGTCATCGTCGGGGTTGGAGATCAGTCGCAGGTAGGCGAGCGCATGTTTCACTTCCACGCGCTCGAAGAAACGCAGCCCCCCATAGACGCGATACGCGATGCCATTCGAGAACAGCGCGTGCTCCAGCACGCGCGATTGCGCATTCGAGCGGTACAGCAGCGCCATGTCGCGCCACGCCACGCCCGCGCGAAACAGCGATTGCACCTCCTCGACGATCCAGGCGGCCTCGTAGCCGTCGCTTTGCGCCTCGTAGATGCGCACCGGTTCGCCCTCCCCGGCCGCGGTCCAGAGATTCTTTCCCAGGCGATCGCGGTTGTTCGAGATCAACGCGTTCGCCGCCGCTAGTATGTTGCCGTGCGATCGGTAATTCTGCTCCAACCGGATGACGTTCTCGACCCGAAAATCGCGCTCGAAGTCAGCCATGTTGCCGACGTTGGCGCCGCGGAAGCGGTATATGGACTGATCGTCGTCACCGACCCCGAACACGCATGCGGGTTCTACGCCCGATTGCGCATCGCCGGCCAGCAGCTTCAACCAGCGATACTGCAGTCGGTTGGTGTCCTGGAATTCATCGACCAGAACATGGCGAAAGCGCGACTGGTAGTGATGCCTGAGGATCTCGTTACGCGTGAGCAGTTCGTAGCTGCGCAACAGCAATTCGGCGAAATCGACCACCCCCTCGCGCTGACACTGCTCGTCGTAGACCGCGAAGATATCCGCCTGCCGGCGCGTGTGCTCGTCGAAAATGTCCACGTCGCGCGCGCGCTTGCCCTCCTCCTTGCCGGCGTTGATGAAGTACTGCACCTGTTTCGGGGGGAATCGCTCCTCGTCCGCGTTCATGCTCTTCAATGCCCGCTTGACGGCGGACAATTGGTCGGCGGAATCCAGTATCTGGAACGACTGCACAAGACCGGCATCGCGGTGGTGCGCGCGCAGTAGCCGGTTGCACAACCCGTGGAAGGTACCGACCCACATGCCGCGCGTATTGATCGGCAGCATTGCCGAAACGCGCGTGAGCATCTCGCGTGCCGCCTTGTTGGTAAACGTGACCGCAAGCAACCCGCCCGGACTCACGTTGCCGGTGGAAATCAGCCATGCGATACGTGTCGTGAGCACGCGCGTCTTGCCGCTGCCGGCGCCGGCGAGAATCAGCGCGTGCTGATTTGGCAGCGTGACGGCGGCGAGCTGTTCGCGATTCAGGTTGTCCAGAAGCGGCATGGCGTTACGAAAGTTTCAGAGCGCGATTCTACCGCACGGCGCACCGGGCCAATGCAGACGATGATGTCCGCGTCACGCGCAATCCGAGGCCTGCCTGCGCGAGCGGCCTACGCCGGCGTTACCCGCGCTGAACCCGCGCATGCCGGAAACGCCGGATGCCGGCCGGGGTCATTTCGCAACGGTTATAATCTGCGCCTTCGTCGATCACCTCATCGCCCGATGCAACTCCAATACCGACCCGAACTTATCGAACGCGAAGCGCAGGATCACTGGGAGCGCACGCGGGCATTCCGCGCGACCGAGGATGCCGGACGGCCGAAGTTCTACTGCCTGTCGATGTTCCCCTACCCCTCGGGCAAACTGCACATGGGACATGTGCGCAATTACACCATCGGCGACGTAATGACCCGTTACCGCCGCATGCGCGGATACAACGTCATGCAGCCGATGGGATGGGATGCCTTCGGTCTGCCGGCCGAGAATGCCGCGATGGCGAACGCCGTGCCCCCGGCAAAGTGGACCTACGACAATATCGCCTACATGAAAAAGCAGCTCCGGTCGCTGGGATTCGCCATCGACTGGGAGCGCGAACTGGCGACCTGCGAGCCGGACTATTACCGCTGGAACCAGTGGCTGTTCCTGCGCCTTCTCGAATGCGGCCTCGCGTACCAGAAGACGGGCACCGTGAACTGGGATCCTGTCGACCAGACCGTGCTCGCCAACGAGCAGGTGATCGACGGGCGCGGCTGGCGCACTGGCGCGCTGGTCGAAAAGCGCGAAATCCCGATGTATTACCTGCGCATCACCGCCTGCGCCGAGGAACTGCTGGCAGCGCTGGAATCGCTGCCCGGCTGGCCCGAGCGCGTGAAGACCATGCAGGCCAACTGGATCGGCAAGAGCCACGGCGTCAACATCGCCTTTCCATATGCTCTCGGGGGTAAATCGATGTTGCTGCGCGTGTTCACGACCCGCGCCGACACGCTGATGGGCGTGACCTTCTGCGCGGTGGCCCCGGAGCATCCGCTGGCAGTGCATGCCGCCCGACAGGACGCGACGCTTGCCGGCTTCGTTGAGGAATGCAAGCGCGGCAGCGTGATGGAAGCGGACCTGGCCGCAATGGAAAAGAAAGGCATGCCAACCGGCCTTTTCGTGACCCATCCGATCACCGGCGAACAGGTGGAAGTCTGGGTCGGCAACTATGTGCTGATGAGCTACGGTGAAGGCGCGGTGATGGGCGTGCCGGCCCACGACGAGCGCGATTTCGCATTCGCGAAGAAATACGGTCTGGCGATCAAGCCGGTGATTGACGTGGAAGGGCGTGCCTATTCGACCGAGGCCTGGCAGTCCTGGTACGCCGATTACGGGCGTTGCGTCAATTCGGGCCGGTACAACGGGATGGATTACGTCGCTGCAACCGACGCCATTGCCGCGGATCTCAAGGCAAGCTCGCTCGGCGACGAGCAGGTCACATGGCGCCTGCGCGACTGGGGAATTTCGCGCCAGCGCTATTGGGGCACGCCGATTCCGCTCATCCATTGCGACTTCTGCGGCACGGTACCAGTGCCCGACGACCAGTTGCCGGTCCGGCTGCCCGAAGACCTGGTTCCGGACGGTACCGGCAATCCGCTCAACAGGTCGCAAGCATTCCTCGAATGCTTCTGCCCGAAATGCGGCGCGGCGGCGCGGCGCGAAACAGACACCATGGACACCTTCGTGGATTCGTCCTGGTACTACATCCGCTACGCGTGCCCCGACGCCGGAGATGCAATGGCCGACGAGCGCGTGGGCTACTGGCTGCCGGTGGACCAGTACATCGGCGGCATCGAACATGCGATCCTGCACCTGCTGTATTCGCGCTTCTGGACCAAGGCGATGCGTGACCTGGGTCTGGTCAAATTCGACGAACCGTTCTCGAGGCTGCTCACACAGGGCATGGTTTTGAACGAGATATTCCTGCGCCGGTCGGGCGAAGGCCGTGTCGCCTACTTCAACCCGGCGGACGTTGACGTGCAGACCGACGAAAACGGCCGTCGCACCGGGGCAACGCTTCGCGCGGACGGCCTGCCGGTGGAATCCGCAGGCATCGGCACCATGTCCAAGTCGAAAAACAACGGGGTCGATCCGCAAGCGCTGGTAGACGAGTACGGCGCCGACACCGCGCGATTTTTCATGATGTTCGCCAGTCCGCCCGAGCAAACGCTCGAATGGTCCGATGCCGGGGTCGAGGGCTCGTACAGGTTCCTGCGCCGGCTGTGGCATTTCGCCCGAGAGGCCGGGTCAACGGTCAAAGCCGCGGGCCCCTCGCGCGGATCCATGTCAGAGATGAGTGCTGAACTTGTCGCCGCGCGGCGCGAGATTCATCTGAACCTGAAGCAGGCGAATTTCGACATGGGGCGTCATCAGTACAACACCGTCGCCTCGGCATGCATGAAGATGCTCAATGCCCTCGAACGCCTGCCGTCGGAAGCGGCGCATCGTGCGGCGGTGCTGGAAGAAGGACTTTCAATCCTGCTGCGGGTGCTTTCACCGATAACGCCGCATATCTGCCACAGCCTGTGGCGGGAACTGGGCTACGGCGACGATATTCTGGCCGCCCCCTGGCCCGAGCCGCTTGACGATGCGCTGCAGCAGGATGAGATCGAACTGGTGCTCCAGATTGCCGGCAAGCTGCGCGGGAAGCTGCGCGTCCCCGCGCGCGCGAGCACGCAGGAACTGGAGCGCTTTGCGCTCGACCATGAGGCAGTCAAACGCCACGCAGCCGGGAAGACCGTGAAGAAGATCGTGGTGGTGCCAGGGCGTCTGGTCAATGTGGTGGTCTAGGCGACTGGCCGCGGCGGTTCTGTGCACGATTATCGCCGGCTGCGGCTTCCAACTGCGCGGCCAGGCGAGGCTCCCGTTCGAAAAGCTCTATCTGCTCGGAACATCGCCGCTGGTCATCGAACTCAGGCGCAGCGTCGTAGCCGGCACGCATACGAAACTCGCCGACGGCCAGCGCGACGCGCAGGCGATTCTCGCGCTCACGCACGAGTCGCGCGACAAAGTGATCCTGTCATTCACGACCGGGGGCCTGGTACGCGAGTTCCAGCTGCGCTACCGTGTCGGCTTCAGGCTCTTTGACCCGAAGGGCCGCAATTTCATGCCGCCGAACGAGATCGAACTCACCCGGGACATCTCCTTCAACGAGGGACAGGTGCTGGCAAAGGAATCCGAGGAAGCACTGCTGTTTCGCGATATGCAGAGCGATATGGTGCAGCAGATCATTCGGCGGCTGGTGGCGGCGAAGGTCCCCGGAGACGAATGACCCAGCTTCGACTCGAGCAGCTCGACGCCCACCTCTCGCGGCAGCTCGCCTCGCTGTATGTGCTGCACGGCGACGAACCGCTGCTGTCGTTTGAAGCGGCCGACGCCATTCGCGCGCGCGCGCGCACCGCGGGCTACTCGGAGCGAGTGGTATTGCTCGCCGAGCGCAATTTCAAATGGGGCGAACTGGGCGCCGCTGCCGCCAGCATGTCGCTTTTCGGCGACCGGAAGCTGATCGAATTGCGCATCCCGACGGGCAAACCGGGTACCGAGGGCGCATCGGCAATCCAGGCCTTCTGCGAGGCACATTCGGAGGACATTTTCGCTCTCGTTTCCTTGCCGCGGCTGGACCGGGCCGGGCAGAACTCGGCCTGGTTCGCCGCGCTCGGGCGCTGCGGGGTCGTGGTAAACATTCATCCGGTCGAAAGACCCCGGCTCCCGGAGTGGATCGCTGCGCGCCTGGCACGACAGAAACAGCGTGCCGACCGCGACACCATGCAGTATCTCGCTGACAGCGTCGAAGGCAACCTGCTCGCGGCGCATCAGGAGATCCAGAAACTTGGCCTGTTGTTCCCGCAGGGCAGCCTGGACTTCGACATGGTGCGCGCAGCGCTGATGAACGTTGCGCGCTACGACCCCGGACAACTCGGCGAGGCCATGCTCGCGGGGGACAGAGCCCGGCTCGCGCGCATGCTCGAGGGGCTGCGCGGCGAAGGCGAGGCTGCCCCGCGCATACTCTGGGTGCTGGCCGATGAAATCCGCACGCTCGCGCGGGTGCAGCGCGGCATTGCAGCCGGGCGACCGCTCCCCGAAGTATTCCGCGAGTGCCGCATCTGGGGCAGCGCGCGACAGACGCTGGTTGCTGATGCCGCACGCAGAATACGCACCGACCACATCGAGGCGGCGCTCGCGCACGCCGCAGCGATCGACCGTATCATCAAGGGCGTGCTGCGCGGCGATGCCTGGGACGAAATGCTGCATCTGGGGCTGCGCTTCGCGTGAACGCGCAAGCCCGGCGCCACAGCGTGATGTGGCCCCGTTGACACCCCCGATCGCCCCACCTATAGTTTGGCGCTCAAACTATATATTCCTTCGCTGCGCCGCCGACTTCGCGGCGGAAGATGCCGGACGACAAACCGCACATGCTTGACCGCAGCTTCATTCAGCAAATAGACAGCCTGCTGCAACAGCGAACTTCCTTTTGCGTCGCAACCATCGTCGATGCCCGCGGAAGCATCCCTCAAATTGCCGGGGCGCGCGCTGTATTCACTCGGAGCGGTCTTGCTCACGGAACCGTGGGGGGAGGCACTCTGGAGGCGACTTGCCAGAAGAAGGCCCTCGAACTGCTCGCCAACGACGGAGGAGCCTCCGGCAAAGGACTGAGCACCCACTTCCAGCGCTACAACCTGCAAAGGGACCTCGGCATGACCTGCGGCGGGGAACTGGCGCTGTACTACGAGGTTCACCGGCCGGACCTGGCCTGGAACATCGTGATCTTCGGCGCGGGCCACGTCGCGCAGACGCTGTGCCGGATTCTGGTGGAACTGGACTGCGCAGTGCTGTGCGTGGACACGCGCGCGGACTGGCTCGAACGGCTGCCACGCAGCGACAGGCTGCAAGCCTGCCTGGTCGACGATTACTGCGACGGCGTCGATCGGATCCCTGCGGGGGCCGATGTGATTCTGATGACCACCGGCCACAGCTCGGACCTGCCCATACTCAAGGCGATCGAAAAGAAGAAAGTCGCTACCGCATTGCTCGGCGTGATAGGCAGCGACGCAAAATCGAGCATTGTCCGGAGGCAACTCGCCCAGGATGGCCTTGCGCCCGAATTCATCGACCGGATTACCTGTCCGCTCGGTGACAAGCTGGGCAACAACACCCCGGGGGAAATTGCCGTGGGCATCACGAGCCAGCTCCTGAGGCTACGCAATGGCGGCTGATCCGGCCTCGGCCAGGTGTGTGACTGCAGGGCAGCCCGGGCGCGCTGCCAGGCACCGGCGGCCGCTGGCACGGGCCGATGTGGATTTCGGACGCTTGCCTGGCTACATAGGCTATCAGTTGCGCCAGGCGCAATCAGCGGTCTTTCGCGACCTCTCGCGCACGCTTCGTGAAACAGGCGTCTCACCGGGCGAATTCAGCTTGCTCACCCTGCTCAAAGCCAACCCGGGCATCAATTCCATCACGCTCACTCGAATCTACCAGCTCGACAAAGCAACGCTTTCGCTGTCGATCAAAGGACTGGGAAAGCGGGGGCTGATCTCCAGCACGCGCAATGCCCAGGACCGGCGCTACTATGAGCTGGAGCTCACCGAGAAGGGACGCACGCTGCTGCTGAACGTCACCCGGCGCATCGAGCGCCAGGAGCGCGCGATGGACACTGTTCTCAAGCGCGGCGAGCGCGGCATGCTGCTCGACCTGCTGCAGCGGATTTCGCGTGCCTTTGATCAATGAACCGCGGCGAAGTCCAGCGCACGGCCCGGTATCGCGGGTCAGCCGACGCTTCCGGAGACGAATTGGATTCTTGTATGCATGGACCAGTGGCGCCAGGGCCAGCCCGGTTAGCCCGGGCGCCTCAAGCATCGGGCGGGAACGCAGGTCGCGGCGCTCGTTGACACCCCCCGGCTGCAGGCATATAGTTTTAGATGCAAACTATAACCAAGGCCGGCGGTATAAGCGCCCGGCCGCGCGACCCGGGATGACGGCGAATCGGGGCCTTTTCCGGCCCGTTCGGTGAGGTCGACAGCGGGACACGACTGACGTCCGCGCTGAACGGAGAAGCGCGCATGATACTTTTTGATTTCGACTACGAGCGGGCCGACACGTTGGAGCAGGCCGTCGCTCTTCTCGCGCGGCTGCAGGGCGATGCCCGTGCGCTGGCCGGCGGCACGGATCTGCTGCCCGGCATGCGCATGGAGAACATTAGACCGGGCCTGCTCGTTAGCCTGAGCGGAATCGAGCCGGAGGCACCGCAGGTGCTCGCCGATGGCTCGATCCGAATCGACGCACTCACGCGCCTGGCGACGCTGGAGAACTCTGAGTTGGTGCGCCGCGTGGTTCCGATGCTCGCACAAAGCGCCCATGTCGTCGGCGGCAACCAGATCCGGCAGATGGGCACCCTCGGCGGCAACCTGTGCCAGGAAGTCCGCTGCCTGCATCTGGACCAGAAGCACGATTACCAGTTCGTTGCACCGTGCTACAAGCGAGGCGGAACGTGCTGCTACCCGTTCCCGCGAAACGCGCCCGAGGTCTGCTGGTCGGTGTACATGTCCGATATCGCGCCGGCGCTGATAGCGCTGAATGCGCAAGTCGAGATTCTCGGCGAAACCGGAACACGCCGTATCGACGTCGAGGCGCTGTTCACCGGCAACGGGCTCAAGCCGCTCGCACTGAGTCAGGCAGAACTGCTGCGCGCGGTATTGATACCGGCGGCGGCGCCTGGATTCACGTGGGGTTTCCACAAATCGACGGTGCGCGGCGGTCTGGAATTCGGCATGGCGGTGCTCGCCGTCGCGCTTCAACTCGCCGAGGATGGGCGCACCTGCACCGATGCACGCATCGTCGTCGGTGCCGTGCGCGAAGGTCCCGTGCGTCCGGTGGCCGCTGAGCGTTCGCTGATCGGCAAAACGCTCGACGAGGAACGTATGGAGCAGGCGGCCGCCGACACGAGCAGGGTGGTCAACCCACTGCCGCATCACGGCTTCAGCAAGCGTCACCTGATGGACAACATCAGAGTGCATCTGCGGCGCACGCTGGCCCGGGCGCTGCAACGCGCGCGTGATCAGGAAGCGGGGCGCTGAGCTGCTCAAATGCATGAAACGGGGGTTGTCATGTTGGACGTAAGCAAGGGTAAGGATGTGCGGGTCGGCGCGGTCGCCGGTGCGCAGTCACGCACACGGCTGATCTCGCTGTGTGTGAACGGCGAGTGGCATGAGGTGGCGGTCAAGCCCCGGATCATGCTGGTCGAGGTGATCCGCGACACGATCGGGTTAACCGGCACCAAGGCAAGCTGCGAATCAGGCATTTGCGGTGCCTGCACCGTACTGATCGAAGGGCGGCCGGTGCTCGCATGCATTACGCTCGCCGTGGAATGCGACGGCAAGCAGATCCGTACCGTGGAAGGCCTGGCAGAGGGGGAAAAGCTCAGCGTCGTCCAGGAAGCGTTTCTCGACCAAGGTGCGGTGCAGTGCGGATTTTGCACCCCCGGCATGCTGATGTCGGCCACCGCGCTGCTCGAGCGCAACCCCAAGCCAACGCGTCAGGACATCAACAAGGCCCTCGAAGGCAACCTATGCCGCTGTACGGGCTATAACGCGATCGTCGATGCGGTGTTGCAGGCCTCCGGGCAGGAGAACGTCAAACCGGTGATGAAATAAAGGACGCGCGGAGTATTTGGGGTTAACTATGTCTCCCGATTTTGGAAAGTAGCGAAGTGCGCAACTTTCCAAAATCGGGAGATCAAGGAAAATCAATTGAAGCGACGCCGCCTGTTCTTGGCTCGCATGGTGCGGGAGTGACTGAATGAGCGAACTGAATTACGTCGGCAAGAGCGTCAAGCGCAAGGATGGTCCGGACAAGGTCACCGGCAAGGCGGTGTACACGCAGGATGTACGGCTCCCGAACACGCTGATCGGGCGCATTCTGCGCAGCCCTCATCCTCATGCGCGCATTCTGCGCATCGACACCTCGCGCGCCCGGGCCCTGCCGGGCGTGAAGGCCGTGATCACCGTGGAGGACACCAAGGGCATCAAGCACGGCTTCGTGGAAACGCCGCGCTATCCGCCCGATCAGGAAGTGCTCGCGCGGGGCAAGGTGGTGCATGTGGGAGAAGAGATCGCCGCGCTAGCCGCCGTCGACCAGATCACCGCGCAGAAGGCGTTAGGACTGATCGACATCGAATGGGAAATTCTTCCGGCGGTATTCGAACCCGAGGATGCCATGCGGCCCGGTGCGCCCGAGATCCATCCGAACCATCCCAAGGCGCCGCGCGAATTCGCCAACATCGGCGGCACCACCGAAACCCAATGGGGCGACATCGAGAAGGGCTTCGCTGAATCCGACTATGTGCGCGAGGACCGTTTCGAGTGCCAACTGCGCACCCACGGCTATCTGGAGCCGCACGTCACGCTTGCGCACTGGGAAAGTGACAAGCTGAACGTATGGACATCGTCGATGGGCGTGTTCGTCAAGCGGGCAAAGCTCGCAAAAGTGCTGGATCTACCCTACTCCTCGGTGCGCATACACAAGACCTACGTCGGCGGTACCTTCGGCGGCAAGATCGACCTCTACTCGCACGAGTACTGCGCCTCGCGCCTGTCGATGATCACCGGCCGGCCGGTGCAGATCACCGCAAGCCGGGAGGAAATCTTCTCGGCGTACCGGCACGCGCAGCCGCTGATTCTCGAGATCAAGACCGGCGTGAAGAAGGACGGCACGCTGGTCGCCCAGCGCATCCGCGCGATCAACAATGCGGGCGCTTTCCGCGGCAGCGGCGTCGTGGTGATATTCCTCGCCTGGGGTTTCACGATGATTCCCTACCGCATCCCCAACCTCAAATACGAGGGATTCTCGGTCTACACCAACCACACGGTGCGGGCGCCCCAGCGAGGCCACGGTGCGCCGAAAGTGCGCTTCGCGATCGAGTCGCAGATGGACATGATCGCCGAGGCGCTGGGGATCGACCCGATCACCATCCGGATGCGCAACGCGCGCGAGCCGGGCGAGCAACTGCCCAACGGCGACAACACGCACCGCGGCGGACTCGCCGCGTGCGTGGCGCTGGCAGCGGAGAAGTCCGACTTTCTTGCCAAGGTCGGCCGCGACCGCGCCTCGCCGCCGAAAGGAACGCTGCGCCGGGGCATCGGCATCGGCGCTTCCGCTTACATGGGCGGCACGCTGATCTATCCCAATGGCTCGGCGGTCATTGTCAAGATGAACGATGACGGTTCGGCCATCGTGCTGACCGGTGCGATCGACATTGGCCAGGGCTCGGAGACCGTAATATCCCAAATCGTCGCCGAGGAACTTTCCATCGGCATGGACGATGTAAAAATCATTTCCTCCGATACCGACACCACGCCGCAGGATATCGGCGCCTGGATAAGCGGTATGACCTATGTCACAGGCAACGCCGCACGTCAGGCGGCCGGGCGCGCGCGCGAGAAGCTGCTGCAGGTCGCCTCGGAAAAGATGGGGGCAGAGGTCGAGAATCTGGTGCTCAAAGACAAGATGGTCTATCACCGGCTCAACCCGGAATTGAAAATGAGCTACCGCGAAGTCATCGCCGCGAGCGTCGCGACGCATCGCGGCGACACCATCATCGGCGAGGGTTTCTGGCGCACCATGCGCGACGAGCCCACGCACCCGAGCCTCGCGACGACCAAGGGCCGCTGGACGGAGAACTACGCTTTCAGCGCGCAGGTGGCCGAAGTCGAAGTGGACATCGAGACCGGCGAAGCAAGGTTGGTCAAGGCGCTTACCGTTCATGACTGCGGATTCCCGATAAATCCGCAACTGGTCAAGGGACAGGTCGACGGGCAGATATCGATGGCCCTCGGCCACGCTTTCATGGAAGAGGTGCTGACCAAGGACGGTTACACGCTCAACCCGAACTGGCTGGACTACCGGATGCCGACGATTCACAACATGGCGATCTCGGAGGACGCGGACGTTATCACTGAGCAGTACCGTGTCGGTCAGCCCTACCGCACCAAGGAGGTTGGCGAGGGGTTGATTTCCGGCATCCTCGCCGCGATGGGCAACGCCGTCTACGACGCCACCGGCGTACGCTTGTACTCGACGCCGTTTTCGGCCGAAAAGATCCTGGCGGGCTTGAGGGCCCTGGAATACGCAGCGAAGAAAGTGCGTTCCGCCAGTAAGGCGCCGGCATGAAGACCCAGGTAGCCTCGGAGGCGGTCTTTTACTGGGACCAGCAGCATGAATGCATGCCGCGCGAGCGGCTCGAGCAGTATCAGCTGGAAAAGCTGCGCGCGCAGTTGAACCACGTTCACGAGCGTAGCCCTTTCTACCGCCGCAAACTTGACGCCGCTGGGATCCGTCCCGATGACATCCGCAGCATGGAGGATCTGCGCGCTATTCCGCTCACCGACAAGGAAGAGCTGCGGGTTTCGCAGGCAGAGCACCCGCCCTGGGGCGATTTCGGCTGCATCACGCCGAGGGAAGCGGTGAGGGTCTTCCAGACTTCCGGCACCACCGGAAGGCCGGTGCGCATCATGATCAGCCGCAAGGACTGGCACGAGACGTTCTACGAACAGTTCATGCATTACCGCTGCGGCTTCGGGCTGACCGAGGATGACGTCCTGTTCGTGCCGTTCAATTACGGCCTTTACATCGCCTGGTGGGGATTCCAGACGACCATGGAAAAGGCCGGTCTGATGATCATCCCGGGCGGGGGCCTGTCGTCGAAAGACCGGCTTCGCGCCATGCTGGACTGGGACGCGACCGCTATCTGCGGCACACCCTCCTATCTGCTCTACCTGGCGGAAACTGCACGCAAGAACGGCATCGACCTGCCCGTCTCACGGGTCCGCAAGGTGGTCACAGCGGGCGAGCCGGGGGCAGCCATCCTGTCGACCAAGAAGGCCATGGAATCGCAGTGGGGCGCGCGCGTCTACGACGATTTGGGATCCACCGAAGGCGGCAACTTCGGCCACGAATGCGTGCTGCAACAGGGAACGCACGTGATAGAGAGCATGTACATCGCCGAGGTCGTGGATCCCGAGACGCTACAGCCGCTGCAAGACGGACAGAACGGGGAGCTCGTGCTGACGAACCTGTGCTGCGATAGCATGCCGCTCATCCGCTATCGCACGCGCGACCTGGTTCGCTTCAACCGAATCCCGTGCGAGTGCGGCCGCACCGGACTGAGGCTGGACGGTGGCGTGCTGGGCCGCTCGGATGACATGTTTCATTTCGCCGGCGTAAACATCTTTCCGACGCAAATCCAGAACCTGCTGCACGAAATCGACGAATTCTCACAGGAATATCAGGTGGTCGTTCCGCGCATGGGCAGCGGCGCTCACCTGCGCATTCGCGTGGAGCCTGCGAATGAACGGATTTCCGGCGACCAGTTGAAAAAAGCACGCGACTTCCTTGTGGAAGCCGTCAGATACCGCATCACCGTGACCCCTGAAGTCGAAGTATGCGACATCGGCGCGCTGCCCCGCGTCGAGGGCAAGGCAAGACGACTTATCCGCGAGACGTAACCTACCCTGGATGAACACGGAAGGCGGATCGCGCTGCCCGGTGTCGCCGCTCATCATCGTGCGAGGCGCGGGCGAAATGGCGAGCGCGGTGGCGTGGCGTCTACACATGGCAAACATCCGCCGCATCTGCATGCTCGACCTCGAACAGCCGTTATGCGTGCGCCGGGAGGTTTCATTTTGCACGGCACTTGAGACGGGCACCGCGATCGTCGAGGGCGTACGCGCGAGCGCAGCACGCGATCGGGAAGAAATCGAGGCCGCGTGGGCCGCGCAGCGCATTGCCGTGGTCTGCGTCACCCGCTGGGCGCAGCTCGGCGCCGAAGCGCCCGAGCCCGATGTGCTGATCGATGCGATCCTCGCCAAGCGCAATCTCGGTACGCGGAAGGACGAGGCCCGGCTGGTCATCGGCCTCGGACCGGGGTTCACGGCGGGCGAGGACTGCCATCTGGTGATCGAAACCAATCGCGGACACGATCTGGGGCGAATCTTCGAATCAGGAAGCGCCGAGCCGGACACCGGGGTCCCTGGCGATATCGCCGGGCACACTGCGCAAAGGGTGTTGCGGGCCCCGGCCGCCGGCATATTCGAGTCGCGACGGGCCATTGGAGACAGCGTGCAAAAGAACGACATCATCGGACACGTCGCGGGCCAGCCGGTCAGCGCCGCGATGGCTGGCGTGCTGCGCGGCCTCATCCGGCCCGGCACCGCGGTCAGCGCCGGGGTAAAGCTGGGCGACGTCGATCCGCGCGCAAAGCGCGAACACTGCTGCCGTATCTCCGACAAGGCACGTTCGATTTCCGGTGCGGCTCTCGAAGCCGTCATGCGGTACTGCAACCTGCCCGGCTCGACGCAATGCTGACCGAAGCGCTCGGGCTGGAGCGCTCGCGTCTGATCGCGCTGTGCGGCGCGGGCGGCAAGACGACCCTGATGTTCACCCTGGCGCGGGAATTCGTCGCGGCGGGCGAGAGGGTGCTCATCACCACTACAACCAAGATCGCGCGCGACGAGGCCGAGGGCTGGAACGCCTTCGCCGCGACCACGCCGGAACAGGTGCTGGAGCATGCGCGGCTGCTGCTCCCGGAAGGCGGGCGTGCGAGATCGGGCGCAGTCATCGCCTATTCTGCGGCGGCGGCAGAAGGTCACCGGCTCGCCGGCTTCGCGCCCGAACTCGTCGACGAGCTGGCAGCAACGGGGCGTTTCGACCGGATACTGGTCGAGGCGGACGGATCGGCACGCAAGCCGCTGAAGGCGCCCGCCGCTCACGAGCCGGTCATTCCTTCGGCCACAGATGCGGTGATCATCGTCGCCGGGATCAACGGGCTGGGCCTTCCCTTGGCCGAGGACAACCTGTTTCGCGCGACAATCTGGTCGGGGTTGAGCGGGCTTGCGATGGAGTCTCCCATTACCGCCGAGTCGCTTGCACGATGCGTGGCGCATCCCGACGGGCTCGCCCGCGGCTGTCCTTCCGATGCGCGTCGATTATTGTTCCTCAATCAGGCCGACACGCCGCAGCGTCGCGGCGAAGCGAAGCGGGTCGCCGAATGCCTCGCCGCGTCACCCGGCAACAGGGTGGAGCGGGTTGTCGTCGGTTGCCTGCTGCCGCAGCCGGACATCGCAGAGGTCGTGTCGTTAGCATCCGCCGCGTAAGGACAACGGACTGGCCTCGCCACCATGGATCGCTTCAACCCAGGCACCGCGCACACCGGTGCACGGGTCGCCATGCGCCGGCCGCGATTCGCTATCTCCGCAGCCAGTAGAAGACACCGGGCGCGACCGCGATCCAGATCAGAACCACCACCCAAACGCGCCCGGCGAAGACGTTATAGTCGTGAGACAGTCTGCCCCAAGAGTGACCCGCGACGTAATCCGTGAACAGGAATTCGAATGCGAGCGTCAGTGCGGGGCAGAGCAGGCCGACGGCGAGGGCCTGGCGGGTTGACTCGGGCCGCCAGATGCGAATGGCCGAGCGACGCCAGCACCTGTATGCAATAAGCCGCGCAGAGTGTTATTCACCACGCGATTATTCGGGAACAAACGCGCGACCTGAGGTTCGGGATCGAACGGATGCTCGAGAATGCAGTGACGTGACTCGCGAATTCAGCTAACCAGCGTCCCAATATCGGCGCACTCGTGCTGGCCCGGATTGGGTCCGTGTATTTACGGCTAACTGTCTTGATAGCCGTTCCATTCGTCCCTCGTCGGTAGGCATGCGCTAATATTGTGAATTGTATCGCCGCGTTCGGTGCGGGACTCCGGACGCCAAGTATCCGTAATGCAAATGTATGGCAGCCGGACAACCTACCTTTCACATAGACGTTTGGTAACATTGTGAGCGCCCCCAGCAAAGATGGGGGCGGCATCCAAGCAAAGGGGGCAGGTATGCCTAGGTCTCTCGAATGTTCCTATCACGACGTTGAATCTCTAGCCCCCTTAGAACTCGCGCGATTGCTCCGCAGGCTTTTATACCTAGAAGCACAAGCCGCCGGAATTCCTACGTCAGCGGTTCAAGCCTCGCTGAAAATAGACGTTCCCGACGGCGGCGAGGATGGCCGAATCCAGTGGCAGGGCGAGCCAACATACACCAAATGGCTGCCTTCCCGCTTTTGCCTGTTTCAGTCGAAAGCGAAAGATCTCAATCCTTCCGACTGTAAACGCGAGGTCCTAAATCACGGTACGACTCAGCTCAAACCACGCGTGAAGGAAGTCTTGGATGCCGGAGGCACGTATATTCTCTTCTATGGTCGTGACTGCAATATGGAGCATCAAGTTCCGCGGATCGAAAAGATCCGGGAAGCAATTCGAGAGGCTGGCGAGCTCTACGCCGACACCTGCCAACTGGTCATTCGCGATGCGAACCAAATTGCCGCTTGGGCCAGTGAGTATTTGTCTGCCACCGTTCAGGTGTTTGCGGCAGTAAACAAGCCACTACCACCAAGTCTGGAGAATTGGTCTTCCTGGTGCGGGTTTAGCGGGTTCTCTAAATTTGCCTACGTATCAGGGGACATCGCAAGAGACACGGCTATCTCACAGGTGCGCGCCCACCTTTCAAAAGGCCCGAAACGGACTGCAAGGCTTGTTGGCCTATCCGGACTCGGCAAGACGCGGTTGGCATTGGAAGTCTTTCGACCCCCAGAAGATCCGGTCGCACAACTTCAACAACAGATGCTAAGCGAGCAAGTCATATACATCAACGCTGAAGACGCTGGTACCGAGTTGCTTCCCGCGATACACTCGTGGAGACAAGAAGGGATGCGCGCGATTCTCGTCGTTGATAATTGCGACAAGGAACTGCACAAAAGGATTGCGCTTCAAGTTGAGCATGCCGATAGTCAGCTAAATCTTCTGACGATTGGCCCAGATCCGGAGACCGGAGCTACCTCGTCAGAAGACTTCCCGTACATCCAACTCGGTGCGGCGGAGGACAGCATAATAGTAACGATGCTAAAGCGGCATTACGCAGCTCTCCCGGAGGCGGATCTCAACTTTATCGCAAAGGAACTTGCCCGAGGGTTTCCTCAGATGGCTGTGCTGATCGCAGATGCACGACTTCAGAACCGCGATATTCATGATGCAGTTGAGAATGATCTTCTTCGAAAGTTATTGGGCGCTCCACCAGACGCCGAATCACAGGCCTTTCAGGTTATCTCTCACTGTGCGTTATTCGAACACCTCGGTGTGACCGAGGCTAGCGCGAAGGAGTACAAGTGGGCTGCCGCCTTCGCCGGAGTGGATTCAGACCGCTTCTACGAACATATCGAAAGATTCAAGGCGCGCGGCATTCTTTCAAAACACGGCAACTTTGTGCAAGTGCGCCCAGCGCCGCTTGCGATGCGGCTTGCCGCGGACTGGTGGAGAGGATGCTCTCCCGAGAAGGCCGAGCGACTTATTGTAGGGGACATTCCAGATCGATTGGCAGAGGCGCTGTGCGGGCGTATTCGAGTTCTCGATTACGTGCCGGCGGTTCGCCAGTTTGTCGAACGGCTTTGTGGAGAACAACGCCCTTTTGGCCAAGCGAAGGTGCTGAATTCTGAACTGGGTTCGCAGCTCTTTCGCTCGTTTGTTGAGGTGAACCCCGAGGCAACAGCGCGGGCGCTTAAGAGTGCATTCGCGGGCTGGAGTATCGACGACTTTAAGAGCGTGGGCCCCGGTCGCCGAAACCTGGTGTGGGCACTTCAGAATCTTTGCTTTTGGAAATCCACTTTTCCGAAGGCGGCCAGTGTATTGCTCTCATTTGCGGCGGCAGAAAACGAGGACTGGACCAATAATTCGACTGGGGTATTCCTCGGTCTCTTTAGGTTTGTGCTGTCTGGAACTCAGGCTGAGCCCAAAGACCGGTTCGTGGTGATTAATGACGCGTTAGATCACAGAGACGAAAGGTGTCGCGTTCTGGCGGTGCGAGCGCTGGGACATGCCCTTCAGACTGGGCACTTCGTTGGAATGGCCGGCCCCGAGCAACAAGGCAGCCGCTTTCCGGAGCAAGAATGGCGACCAAAGTATTACAAGGATGCGTTTGACTACTGGGCCGAAGCGCTCAGTCGGCTGGCGAGCATCGCGATGCACGACGACGCGCTCGCGGACATCGCCAAGAGAGAAATAGCTGATCATATACGCGACCTCGCATCAGTTGGCCGCGTGAAAGAACTGGATGAAGCACTTGTGCCCATCATCGAGGAATCGGAAGGCTTCTGGCCCGAGGCGCTTGGGCAGGTTCAAGACATCAAAGAGTATGACTTCGACCGCATGCCGGACGAAGGAAAGGCGCTTGTGGAGAAGTGGGAGAAGCTTCTTGAACCAAGGCAGTTTAGTAAGAAACTGGCTCTGATCGTCACGGAAGGGCCATGGCAACATCATGAGGATGACGCCGGTAAATTTGTGGATGTCGCCGCCGAGAAGGCGACCGCATTTGCCACGGAAGTCAGCAAGAAGATCGATGAGCTGCTTCCTTTGCTGCCCGGTATTCTTGTTGGATCTCAGCGCCAAGCCTACCCTTTTGGATACCGCCTCGCTCAGCTTGCGACGCAACCAAAGGGTCTTCTCTTTTCAGCATTGACTGCGCTTGAGGACATCGACGCAAGCAAGGCGAATCCCTCACTTCTCATGGGAATGTTTGCGGCGTTGCAAGATATTAATCCTGCTTTATTTGACGAAGCCCTTGGATACGTAGAGCGAAGCGAGAACCTGCGCGTACACATTACCAACATTACCCGCGCATCGCGCCTGTCGGAGCAACAGTTAGAACGGATGTTGCGCCTGATCGAGGGGAAGCTGATCGCCCCCGGACGGCTACAGGGGCTTTCATATGGGCGTGGTCTAGATCATATTGCGGTTGCGTTCCTGTCCGAGTTCTGTAACAGATTGGTCGTCCTCGGCCAAGACGGCGCCTGGGCCGCGCTAGACGTGCTATTCATGTATGCACATGGCGAACCCAAGAAATGGGAGGGATGCCGGCAGTCCTTTCGCCGAATCGCATTTGTCCCTGACATGTTGCTTGCAGAACTAGGTAAGCAACGCATTGATACGCATGCATTTCAACGCATAGTAGTGAAGCTACTTCAAACCGAAGATGCAGAGCTCGCTTCACATATTTCCTCGGAAATCGTAAAAGTCGCTCGACACGAGTCTAGCCGTTACGACCTCGACGATGTTCTTCGCCCCATCATAGAAATTCTGTTCTCAAAATATATTGACGTCGTATGGCCTACCTTGGCTGGTAGCCTACTCGAAGACTTGCGTACTGAGTATTACCTCAGTCATCTACTCGGCTCTCGATTTGGCGTGGGGGAGCATCCGGGACTAATCTCTCGGCTTGATGTCGCTTACCTATTGGCTTGGTGCGACCGCAATCCAAAACAATATCCCGCGCTACTCGCCAAAATGGTCAATATCGCTGAACGAAAGGAGGGACAGGCGCCGACCTTTACTCCAATCGCGAAGGCATTGATAGACCGGTACGGCAGCGAAGAAAAGGTACTGGATGCGTTGGGCGTGAACATAGGATCTTTCTCGTGGGTTGGCTCACTTGTTCCGTATTACCAGGAACAGGTTCAGCTCGCGGCGCCTTTAGTTGAGCACCCCATTTCCCAGGTACGGGAGTGGGCAGAGAAGTTAATTTCGTATGCGAGGCAACAGGCACAGCGAGAGCGGGACCGGGACGCGGAGCGAGAGATTGGTCTCTACTGAATTCGAGCTGTGCGTTTTCTTGTGCGGCATTTGGGCTTAGTGCGGTTGCAACAAACGCGGGCGCGGAAGATCGTTTAGGCTTATCCAGCGTCACGGTGCCTCCCCGGCGATCGCCGGCCGTTGGTCGTGCACACCTCGCGGGTCTTGCCGTTCCACACCAGTTCCACTTCGCGCTTGTCCTCGAACAGTACGAAGCGGTATTTCTCCGGCAGGTTCTTGCCCTGCTGGATGAGCTGGATCAGGTCGCGCTTCTCCGCGTCGGTAAGCTCGTAGGCTTCTTTCTGCGGTCGGGCCATGGTCAGGCGGATATTCCGATTCGCCCAAGAATGATTTTCGCCAGCATGCGAAAGTGGGTACGCGCCTCAGTAACGGCGTAGGAGTGGCTGCCGATGGCCCCATCGGCTGCAGTGAGCTGAAAGATCGGTTTGCGCACTTCCTGGGCCATCGGGACCAGACTGCGATAGTGCTTCAAACGCGCAAGGCAATGAGCGTCCGACTCGGGCGCGACGTCTTCCGGAGCCACGTGCAACACGCTCGACCGGTAGACGGACGGAATGCGAGCCGCCCACTTGTCATAGGCCTTGACCGGACGCGACAGGCGCTCGGTATGCTGCTGAACGATGTAGCCCTCCGTCTTCATGGACCCTGCAGGAAGCGCAAACGCGGGTTGGGGCCAGTTCTCAACCCGCTTTTTCCAGTCTGCTCGCCAGGCGCGCAATGTCGGACCCAGGTTTCTGAGGCCTTGCAGCGAAAAGAGATCCGCCGCGAGGGGAATAACGACATGGTCCGACCCGATCAACGCTGAACGGTTGATAGCGCCCAGATTAGGGCCGACATCCGCGAGGATCAGATCGGCATTGTGCTTCTGTGCTGCCAGTTGCGAGATCTGCCAGAAGGCGGAAAGCATCCGGAATGGGCGATAAAGACTCCCAGAGCCGAGACTATTTGGCCACTCCTGCGAGAGAAAATCTTCAAACCCAGCTAAACCAAGATCGCCAGGTACAAGCGACAGTCGCGAGTTGATCTGCTTTACCTCCGGCTCGCGAATATCTCCGACTTCGGTCAGGGGACTGACACATTGATAAATGGTTTTTGCCGCTCCGGAAGCAATCTCAACGTCCCAGAGCTGTTCCAATTGCTCCTCGGGCAGAAATGCTGAAGTCAGATTCGCCTGGGGGTCGAGATCGATCGCGACGACCCGTTTCCCCATTTCGGAAAACATCCACGCAAGGTGGTAGACGAGCGAAGTCTTTCCGACACCGCCTTTGTTGTTGAAGAATGTGAGGACCGGGATACTCATAACGATCTCTTGATCGTTGCAAGAACATTCGTCGGCTCCACTTGAAACTCCAGGGGAGGATTACGGTTTTCGAGCAGCGCCTTGCGCGCGTCAGCGATGCCAAACCCGAATCGTTGGGCAAATCCCAATACCTTCATGACCGCAGCAATGTTGGGATTGCGGTAATCCGCATTGCCCGGCTTGCCGAAATTCTCGACGGTAACCGTGCCGTAGGGGCCGCCCGGATTGATGATTTCAATGCGATCGTCGAACCAGTAGATCCTAACCGGGGCATTGGTCCCCTCATACGTCCGATGCATGACAGCGTTGCGGGCAAGCTGCTGGAGCGCAACTATCGGATAGGGGCTCCCGAGAATTTCCGTTGTCGATCCGGATGTGAAATCGACCGATACGGTCAGATGCGCCTTGAGTTTTTCGTCGAGCCTTCGCAGCATCTGGTCGATCGTACCGTCGATTTCCTGTGCGTCCGCAATCGGGTCACCCCATTCCTTTCCG
>MEQX01000084.1:0-3138 GCA_001770415.1 Betaproteobacteria bacterium RIFCSPLOWO2_02_FULL_63_19
GTCTGATGAAGTCCGCGGAGCAGCTTGAGGCCATGCCTGCCGCGTGACAATTGTGTTGTCTGTTCGCGGCGGGGGTAACTTTTGGGGTAACGTGGAGAGCCGAATCGCCAGAAGACAAGCATCTACGCGGGTATCCGGGCGGAATGCGGGTGCGCCCTTGCCACCAATTCCCTGAATTCGTTCCCGCTCATTCTTTGCCGCCTCGCCTCTCGGGGGCAGGGTTTCTCGCAAGCCAAACATCACTCGCGGATGTTCGCGCCGCACCCTCGGGGTGCAACCGGCGGTGCTTCAAGGCGAGTGCCCAGCTGAAAGAGGACTCGATGGAAAAGACAAAGCGAACGCCGAAGAAGCCGTTGGCGACGGCGAAGAAGCGCCTCTACACGCTCGAGATCGCAGAGGGCGCGCAGCGCGCAGGCCGTCCCAAGGTGACGGGGAAGGTCGGAGAAAGCCCGCCGCAGTATGCGGACCCGGACGAAGGAGTTTGAGAACACCGCATCTGCAGAACAGGCGATGAGCGCGAAGATCGTAGGGCTTCCCCGGCCGGCGGAACCGAACATCCGTTGTGTGTTCGAGGAGTTCATTGAAGCGCAACGCACGAGGCTCGCGCCCAGGACGCTGGCTCGTTACGAGGCGCTGCCCGACGTCCTCAGCGGGTACCTGAACGGCTACGCGCCGTGCAGCCCCTCCAGCACGAAACGGGCATGCTCGTCGACCGTCGCGGCTACCTTGGCGAGGAATTGACCCTCCTCGCCCGTGAATTCGGCGCGCGCAAGGATCTCGGGTACCGCCCGAGGCAGGTCTTTCGCAAGCTCGAGCCGCAGGCGCCGCAGATACGCCGGGCGTAGCCCCAGGTCGCGTGCAACTTCGTCCCAGATGTTCGAGGTAACCCAGCCATAGCGCGTATCGCCCCCCAGCGTCATCGCCATGGTGTCGTCGCCGTATACCGTTGCGCACAGCAGATCGTAGAACGGTGCGAGGGACAAGCCCTTCGGATCGACGAGGAACGATATGTTCTTCGCGTGCGCATCCGAATTGCCGATGAGGTAATTGAACACCAGCCAGCGCAACAGTTGCCGGCGCGCGGGCGCGGGCTGGCGCGTCTGCGCGAGCGCCAGATAAGCTTCGCGAAATGTTGCCCCGCCCTGCGTCTCGTATTTGTACTCGGGCCATTTGTTCAGCAATTGGCACAGATCGATCTGGTGCAGCCGCCTGGTCTGCCGGTCCGCAGTGACGCGGTCGTAGCGGCGAACGAGGTACACCGGTTCGGGCAGGTGCATCAGTTCGGTGTCCGGCGCGGGAAGGCCGATCGAGCGCGCAAGCGACATGCAAAAATGTTCGTTGGCCGGACAGAACGGATAGCGCTCGGGACGCGCGTTCTCCGGTTTCAGGATGTGCGTGGACGGCGCTCCCTGCGGCAGCCGGAACTGCGCGCCGTCCCAGTGCAAGGGCAGTTTATGCTGGGCGCCGGCGAGACTCATCTTCGCCCTGCCGGCGGCGGCGATGAGGGGGATGCCGGGCCGTTTGCGGATGAGTTCCCTTAGCTCATCGAGCGAAAGCGGTTCATAGCGTCCCTGCGCGGGCGGCGGTGCTTCCGTGGGGAGGAGAGTCAGTGCGCCGGCGCTTTCCTCGCCGAAGCGGGCAAGCAGGCCGAAACCATCATTCGCGGCCAGACGGGCAAGCTGCGCGAGTGCTTGACGCACACCGCCCTCGGGCAGCAGGTTATCGAAGAACCACTGCACCGGGCGCTCATCCGAAGAAGTGTCGACGAAGGGCTCGGCACGCAGCGGGAAATGCGGGGAAAGCGGATAGCGGCGCTCGTGCGCGAGCCACGACGGGTCGTACCGAAACTGCCAGATACCGCAGTCGGTGGAGAGTTCACCGAGGCGGTCGCGCTCGCACCAGATCACTAAGGTCGCGCTCATCGGCCGGCGCCGGCTTTGCGACCGCGCTTCAGCGATGTCGGCGCATTTTCAGCCAGAGGCTCGGGTGGGACGAGTTCGAGCCCGATTCCCAGACCTTGGCAGACTTTGAGGACCGAATCGAGCTGCACCGAGGGCTTGCCGCGCTCCAGACGGTTCAAGAACGGAACGCTGACCCCGCAAAGCTCGGCGGCTTCGTCCTGCGGCAGGCCGGCCGCCACTCGCACGGCCCGGATGCAGTCGCCGAGGGCACGCGGGGAATCGAGGCGGCGTCGCGAGGTGACCAACGGGAATCTCCACAAAATATTTAACGATCGTTGAAAGATATGCGGATTTGGCCAATGAGTCAACTAAATTTTAACGATCGTATATATTTAAGGCACATTGACCCAGCAATAAGAAATACATTAACGATCGACAAATAACTCTAGGACGAACCCTATATAGAGGGATCGCGATATGCCGGCGGCAAGTTCAGTCACGGGGAGCGGCTGAAGGCGGTAGTGAACTGACGCGGGTTGCTCCGCAGCTCACCAGCCCGCAGGCTTGTAGATCCTCGTTTCGGCTATCGAGGATGTCGGCCCGGCAAGCGAAAAGCGCGTACCGGCCGAGCGTCTAAGCCAGCGGGCGCGAGCGCATCGCTCGGCATGGATGGATGACAGCGCCAGGCGGCTGCGTGAGGGAACACCGCAGGAGATTTGCCATGACGACCAAGCGAAAAGCCGGGAGCCGTATCCTCGACGCCGTGCATGAGACGGCACGCGACCTGCCTCGCCTCGGGTTCATCGACAAGCGCAAGATGCGCAAGTATGACGTGCGTCCCCGTCGCCTACTTGACTTGGAAGCTTACGACTTCACGCTGAAAACCGGCGTCGAAAGGTTGCTGATACCCTTGCATCGAAGCGCGGGAACGCGCGTGAAAGAAGCGCGGCTGAAGTAGAGCCAATTTGTCACAGCGCAAACTTCTGCGGTAACTGGGCTCTCGCTGGCAAGCGTTCCTAGTGACGCGGGTTCCCAGGCGGTATTCGAGCGTGCCCATGGTCGCCGTCAGATCAGCGAGAGTTGGCGCGCCCGGAGAGATTCGAACTCCCTACCACTTGGTTCGAAGCCAAGTACTCTATCCAAATGAGCTACGGGCGCGGGGATGAGCATCCGCTGCGCGTATTGAAGCACACTTGAACCGGGGGCGCGACGACGGCGAGAATGCGAGGCATCGGCG
>MEQX01000084.1:3146-47335 GCA_001770415.1 Betaproteobacteria bacterium RIFCSPLOWO2_02_FULL_63_19
GGACCACCTGCCGATGGCCGAGCTTTCAGCGCGGCGGCGTCGCAGGAACGCGCTGCCAGCCTCCGGGGCATTCCCTCACGTAGGGGTAATAGGACCGCGAGTCGGCGCAGTAGTACCAGTCCGCTTGCTGCTGTGGCGTCGCCACCGGAACCGCTGGTTGAACATAGGTGACAGCGGGTGCCGCCACCGGCGCCGGATAGACAAGCACCGGTGCGGGACTGGTCGGCGCCGCATAAGCAGGCGCGGCGGAATAGGCGAGCCCGACGAGCGCGGCACCAAGGAGAAGTCCAAGGCCCACTCCGCCGCCATGGCCATGCACGTAGACTCTGCCGTGGCTGTAGCCGCCATGCCCACGGTATTGGGCCATCACCGGGGTGCTGACCACCGTCCCGAACGCAAGCATCAACAATACAGGAACCAGCTTCAGATTTCGCTTCATGGCTTACTCCCGCCTGTCCAACTGATCTCAGACTAGCAGACAGCCCGGGCGAGCGGTGTAATCAATTGTTCCAACATGTAACAGCCGGGTCAGTGGCTAGCGCAGGCTCGACATCCCGCGTGAGCGGGAACCCCGGCGTGGATTCCCCCTACGCTTGCCGGCATTGCAATCGGTCGGACCCGGGAGCAATATGCTCGCGCCCATACCGCTCACCCGCGTTGAAAGGTAATCCCATGGCAGAGAAACAGAATTACGAAACCATCAAGATAGAAAGGAAGGACGGCATCACCTGGGTCATCCTCAACCGTCCCGAGAAGCGCAATGCGATGAGCCCGCAAATGCACATGGAGATGGACCAGGCGCTCGACGATCTGGCGGTGGACCCCGCGACCCGCGTGCTCGTGCTCACCGGTGCGGGCAAGGCCTTCTGCGCCGGGCAGGACATCGCGCTCTTCTTCCGCGGCACCGAGGACGATCCGGCTGCGCGCTTTCGCGCGCGGCGCGCCTCCAACCAGTGGCGCTGGCAGAAGCTGTCCACGTTTCCGAAGGCCACGATTGCCATGGTGAACGGGTTCTGCTTCGGCGGCGGATTTACCCAGGTGTGCGCCTGCGACTTCGCGATCGCGGCCGATGACACGGTTTTCGGCCTGTCGGAAGTCAACTGGGGCATCCTCCCGGGCGGCATTGTCGGCTGGAACGTGACGCAGACGCTCAACTACCGCGACGCGCTTTACTACGCGCTGACCGGAGATACCTTCGACGGCAAGAAGGCGCAGGAAATCGGTTTCGTCAACTTCTCGGTTCCGCGCGCGAAGCTCCGCGCGGCCACGATCGCGCTGGCGAACAAGATGATGGCAAAGAACCCCGCAGCGGTGCGCTATACCAAGGAAGCGATACGCGCGGTGCGATTCATGAACGAGCCCCAGGCGCACGACTACCTGATCGCCAAGGGCGACGCGCTGCGATTCAACGACAAGGAAAAGGGGCGCGAGGCGGGCATGCGGCAGTTTCTCGACGACAAGACCTACAAGCCCGGCCTGGGTGAATTCAAGCGCAGGAAGCCGGCTTGATTCCGCGTGCTCGCTAGACCGGTTCGACCACCGACTGGATCTCCTCGCCGCGCGCCGCGCGCATGATATTTTCGACGATGAAATCGTTCGCGTTGAGAATCGACTCTTGCGCCCGGGTCGCCTGATGCGGCGTGAGGATCACGTTTTCGATGCCGATCAGCGGATTGTCACGCTTGATCGGTTCGGTTTCCACCACGTCCAGCCCCGCCCCAAAGATCTTCTTCGCTCGCAGTGCCCGGATCAGCGCCTCCTCGTCCACCACCGGCCCGCGTGAAGTATTGATCAGCAGGGCCGTCGGCTTCATCAGCGCGAACTCGCGGTCGGACATCATGTGGCGCGTCGTGCGCTCCAGCGGAACGTGCAGGGACACCACGTCGCTGGTTTTCAGCAGCGTGTCGAAAGCGACGCGCTTTGCATGCGCCGCCTCCTCGTACTCACGCGGGAAATCCAGTATGTCGTGATAAACGACTTCGCATTCCCAGCCCTGAAGTCGCTTCGCCACCCGCGAGCCGATGCGGCCGAGGCCGACGATACCGATGCGCTTGCCGACCAGCGTGTGGAATTCCTCCACGGGGTGCCTGATCACCGGCTCCCACCAGGTTCCACCCTTGATGCTGGCGATCTGTACGTCCAGTTTCCGGTACACCGCCACGATGAGCGCGATGGCGTGCTCGGCCACGGCTACGGCGTTGGCTCCACCGTTGTTGGCCACTTTCACGCCGAGCTCGGCGAGCGCCACCTTGTCGCAGAAATCGGTACCGGCGCTCGGGGCCTGCAGCAGATTCGCGGTAGGGACTTTCTTCATCAGCTCGGTAAACTGGGCCGGCAGGAATTCCCACTTTCCGTTCGGGCTCTTGCCGCCCGCAAGCAGCGCGACGGCGCCGTCGCAGCGCCTTGCGATTTCGTCGGCCGGCAACGTCTGGTCGACGAGCGTGATCTCCACGAGCCCGCCGAGACGCTTTGCGATGGTGTTCAGCACCGCGAGCTTAGCCCTGGATACGTCGGTATCCGGCGCAATCATGACCGCTGTTGCTGCCATTGCGTTCCTTTCACTTCTCGATCGGTTGGGCCCTCTCCGGCCGGGCTATGCCGCGTTCGCCCTCTCTTCGGTCGAACGCTCGAGTCCAACGACCGATACACCGTGCACATCCTGTGAATTTCGACCGCCGTGCGGCCGAAGCGCGTCAGGATATCACCGGATCGCGGTGCTATCGAACTCACGCAAGCAGGAATGGCGCGTTGCACTCCTCGGCCGTCGCCCTGACCGTATCGATCAGCGGGCCGGGAAGCGGGATTCCGCCGGCGAGCCGGCGCTCGCGCTCGCCCCGTTCCCTGTCGCCGGCGATAAGTACCGGGTTGGCCGGGTCCGCCGGGCGGGTGCTGTGCAGAACGTCGATCATCCGGTCCATATCGTCTTCGAAATCGGACCCCGTCCGGAATGCGTGCGGGTCGATCGCGAAGAAGAAGTGTGCGATGTTGTCCGGCTCGTTCGGCCGTTGAGTCTTGGAGCGAACCGGCGCGAACGACCCTCCGGCGAGCACGCCCGAGAGGATCTGCACCATCACCGCGAGACCATAGCCCTTGTGGCTGCCGGATTCATAGGTGCCGCCCAGCGGCGTCAGACCGCTTTTTGCGCCGCCGCCGAAAATGTTCTTGATAACGAAGTCCGCCTCGGTGACCGGCGCGCCATTGTCATCGACGGCCCATCCGACGGGCAACGGCAGATTGCGCTGTTGGCGCACCCGTACCTTGCCGAGAGCGGAGGTGGTGGTAGCCATATCCAGCAGAAAAGTGCCATTGCGGCGCGTCGGCGCGGCGAAGGCGATCGGATTCGTGCCCAGTACGGCGTCGGCTCCCCAGGTCGGCACCATCGCGACCATCCGGGTCGTCGTGGTGGCCATTCCGATGCACCCCCGGCGAACGGCGACCTCGGTGTAGATTCCAGCCGCACCGAAGTGATGCGAGTTTTTGACCGTCACCACGCCGGCACCGGCCTCGAGCGCCTTGTCGACGGCCAGCCCCATCGCATAGATCGAGATCGGATGGCCCAGCCCGGCATCGGCATCCACGAGCGCGGTCGCGGCGGTCTCGCGCAGGATTCGGCGCTTGGGATGCAGGTTCAGCCGGCCGCTGCGACGAAGGCGGTTGTAGCTGTCGAGCATCGCGATTCCATGCGAATCGATGCCGCGCAAATCGGTCTCCGTCATGACCTGAACCGTCGGTTCGCTCTGGTCCGGGGGCATCCCCCATGCATCGAAAATCACCTGTAATTGCCGGCAGAGCGTGTCGTGTGGAACGTTGATGCTGGATGAGGAATTCATTGCTCTTTGCGTTTCCGGTTGGATCGGCTTGTGCCGTTCTTCGATGCTTTCATCGTATCATCCGCGAACATGAAGATACGAACCATCGATGCTGTCGGACTCGAATACCGGGTTCCAGCGGACAGGGCCTACGGATCGGCGGTCGGGCTCGTCGCGCGGCGCCAGGCGACACTGATCAGAGTAAGTACCGAGGAAGGCATCGAAGGGATCGGCGACGCGCGCGCACCGGTAGGCGTTGTCCGCGCGAATCTCGAACTGCTGAAGCCGGTCTTCATCGGTGCCGACATACTCGACCGCGACGCGATCTTCACGCGGCTGCTCAACCGCCTGTACCACATGGGGCTGCAGGGTCCGCTGATCGGTACCTACAGCGGCCTCGATATCGCGATGCTCGATGCATTGGGAAAGGGACTCGGACTTCCGGTATGCAGGCTGATCGGCGGCATGGCGCGCCGCGAAGTGGCCGCTTACGCCACCGGCGGCTACCTCACGCCGCATCCCGGCCCCGGTTTCGAGTCACAGCTCGAAGCGATTCGCGAATCCGGATTGCCGGTTGCAAAAATAAAAATCGGAACCGGGGTTGAGTCGGACGAGGCGCGCGTGGCCGCCGCGCGGCGCTATCTGGGCGAGGACATGGTGCTGGCGGTGGACGCGAACGGCAATTACACCTGCGAGCTCGCACTGGAGAGCATGCGGCGCCTTTCGCCTTATCGGATCCACTGGTACGAGGAGCCGCTGAAACCCCGGGACTATCGCGGCTACGCTCATCTGCGTTCACGCGCGCCGATGGCGATTTCGGCCGGTGAAGCACATTACATGGCGTTCGATTTCCTGCGGCTCGTCGAGAACGGCTGCATCGATATTGCTCAACCCGCGGTATGCGTTTGCGGCGGACTGGACGAGGCGCGCCGGATCGCCGACCTGTGCCGTCTGTACAGCGTGCGGGTGATCCCTGCCGCGTGGTCGAGCGGCGTCGGGCTGGCGGCAGCCGTGCATTTCGCCGCGTCGTTACCGCCGATCGCCGACTCGGAGTTCGAAGCGGCAGCGCAACTGGTCGAATACGACGTCGGCGAAAACCCGCTTCGCGACGAAGTCCTCGCCGAACCGTTGCGCCCGAGCGCGGGAAGATTCACCGTGAGCGAATCTCCGGGCCTGGGCATCACGCTCGACGAGGACGCGGTTCGTCGCTATACCGTCGACTGATCGTTGCTGCGCCGCGCGTCGACTGGCCGTGCACCGTTCCGGCGTCCGCCGCAATCAGCCCGCCCGGTAGCGTTGCACCGCGGAGGGGTCGAACGAGTAGCCCCAGCCCGGGGTCTTCGGAACGACTGCGTGGCCCTGCGCATTCAACTCGATTCTTTCGCGATAGACCGGCTCGAACCACGGCGCATATTCCAGCACGATGGCGTTCGGCACGGCTGCGAGCAGCGCCAGACTCATTTCGTGAAACAGGTGCGAGGAGACCGGGATGTCGAACGCTTCGGCCAGATGGGCCGCCTGCAGAAATCCCGTGGGCCCTCCCATGCGCTGCAGATCGGGCATCACTATGTCTGCCGATCGCTGCTGCAGCATCTGCAGGATGCCTCTGGGGCTGTATTCGGATTCGCCGCTTGCGATGGGCATGTCCAGTGCCGCGGCAATCGAGGCTTCGGCGGCGTGATCGTAATAGCGAACCGGTTCCTCCAACCAGGCGAGATCGAATGGCTCGATCATTCTGCCGAGCCGGATGGCCTGCGGCACGCTCAGGCGCTGATTGGCGTCCGCCCGCAACGAGATGTCCGGCCCGATCGCTTCGCGCACCGCGCGCACCCTCGCCACGTCGTCCTTCGGTGCATGCTTGCCGACACTCATCTTCATGCCGCGGAAGCCCTCCTTCACGAATCCGGCGGCGGCGCGCTGCAGTTCATCGATCGAATAGTCGTGCCCGAGACCGACGCTGCGGTAGACCGGAACGGCGTCCCGGCAGCCCCCCAGCAAACGCGAGACGTTCATGGTGCAGGCCTTCGCACGCAGATCGAGGATCGCCGCGTCCATGCCCGCCATGCCGACGATCGTCATGCCCGCGTGGCCGAAGAAACCGATTCCGGTCCAGGCACGGGCATGGAAGCTGCCGCCCAGCTCCGGATCCAGGCCCGCGACCAGCGGCTCGAAGCTCCTGACCATCTCGTGCAGCGACGACAACCGCTGCTTGTTCAGCGCAAAGACGAGGCCCTCGCCGATCAGCCCCGCGTCGGTCTCGAGATAGATCAGTACGCAGTCCACCGAACGCAGGTCGCCGAGGCCCTCTTGCTTGATCGCGGAGGAAAACGGTAAATGTACGACTTCGGTGCGCAGACGGGTGATCTTCACCTTCTATCCTTGCTCGTGCGGTGCTATTTCTTCTGTGGAATCCGGCAAACGTGTGCGCAGCGCTTGCCGCATTCTTCGAACCTGCACGCGGGAAACCGGCCCTGGCAGGACGCTGATCGCCGCTCGTCCCGGAATGATGTCTTCCTACCGGCCCGCCGCGAGCGCCTTGCGCAGAGCTTCCCGGCGCTCCGGCTTGTACAGATCCCGGTAGTCGTAGTTTTCGATGTGACCTTCATGGATCTTGAGCACGGCGAACACCGGCCCCTGCGAACGCAACAGGCTGCCGATGTCGGCCTCGAAGCCGGAGATCTCCGAGAAACTGTTGCAGTTCCGGATGCCCGCTGCGCGGGCGATGCCCATGAAATCCAGCTCCGGATTGGGCAGCGGATGGCCGCCGTTCGCCTCGTAGCTGCTGTTCTGACAGACGAAGTGGATCAGGTTCTTCGGCGCCACCGCGGCGATGGTCGCGAGGCTGCCCAGGTTCATCAGCAGACTGCCGTCGCCGTCGAGCACGATCACCCGGCGCTGCGGCAGCCCCAGCGCGAGTCCGAGCCCGTGCGAGGAGGCGAGCCCCATCGCGCCGTGCGAGAAGTGGTTCAGCGGCCGATCGGCGATCGCCAGCCACTCGAAGGCCGAACTGTAGGTCGCCACGACGATCTCGTCGGTGATGTTCCGTGCAAGGACCCGAAAGCATTCGTCGCGCTTCATCAGGCTCACGACGGACTCCGTCCGATCAGAATCGCCACGGGCAGCGACTTCGCGTAGCATTCGTCGATCGCTGGCTTGATACTGCCCACATCGGCGTCCGATTCGATCAGGCAATGCGCAATCCCCATCGCATCGAGCAACGGCTCGACGATGCGAACCCCGTACCGGCCGGATTCCCGCGGAGCCCTGTCCGGCTCCTTGCCCAGCAGTCCCACCATCATGCAGATCGGCTGCTTCAGTTCAACGCCGACCGCCCGGATCGCGTTCATCGCGTAGAGCATGCCGGTGTACTGGATCAGGATCAGCGCCCGCTTGTGGCCGTAGGACAGCCCTGAGGCTATGCCCACGCACTCGTCCTCCTTGCACACCCGGATCAGGCGAAATGCCGGGTCCTCGGAAATCGGGAACAGCACGCCGCGGCTGGTCACGATGTCGGGCACCGACAGCACATATTCGACGCCCGCCGCCTTGATCGCCGACACCACGCTGCTGCCTTGAAGAACTTGCTCGGCCTGTTTCGCAGGCGCATCCACCCTCATGGGCTTCCCTTATCTGGGTTTCAGGCCTAGCTTATCGATCACCGGCTTCCACAGCGCCAGATCGGCCTTTATCTTCTCGGTAACGATTTCCGGTGCCCCACCCTCGACCTGAACACCGATTTTGGTGAACCGATCCCGTCCCGCAGCGGAGGAGAGGTAACGGTTCACTTCCTGATTGATCTTGTCGACGATCGGTCGCGGAAGCCCCGCCGGGCCCATCAGTGCGAACCAGGCGCCCGATACGATGTCGATGCCCTGCTCGAGCGCGGTGGGCACGTTCGACACCAAAGGGATGCGCTTGCGCGTGGCGATCGCGAGCGCCTTCACTTTGCCGGCCTCGATCTGTTTCACGTAATCGGGAATCAGCGCCCATGCGGTGTCCACGTTGCCGGCCATCACATAGGTGAGCGTGGCCATCGCGCCCTTCAACGGCACGTGCAGCATGTCGGTTTTGCTCATCTTCTTGAAGAGTTCTATCGTCAGATGGCTGTTGGTGCCGGTACCGGGCGAGCCGGCAGTGATCTGGCCAGGCCTCGCGTGCGCGAGCGCTATGAGTTCCTTCAGGTTGTTCGCTTTCACGTTGGGATGAGCCGCGATCACCAGCGGAATCTCGCCGATCATGATGATGGGCGTGAGGTCGCGCAATGAGTCGTACGGCATCGACTGATACAGATAGCGGTTGTTGGTGAGCGGGCCGGAGGAGGACAGAACGATCGTGTAACCGTCGGACGCGGCCTTGGCCCCCGCTGCCGTGCCGATGTTGCCTCCAGCTCCCGGGCGGTTGTCGATGATGAACGGCTTGCCGAACTTCTCCGAGAGCGGCTGCGCGATCACGCGGGCGGTCAGATCCATGATCCCGGGCGGGAACGGCACGACGATATGCACGGGCTTGTCCGGCCATTCCTGCGCAACGGCCATGCGGCCGGGCAGGCCGACAAGCAGCGCCCCGATGGCGGCCAGCATCGCGAATAAAGCAGTTCGTCTCATGGAAATCTCCTTGCTGATGGTTATCAAGCTCCGGACCCGGGACACTCGAATCATGCACGAAAACCGAGCAGGCGTTCGGGATTCGCTACGAGCACCCTTTGTCTGCTCGCTTCATCCGGGACACAACGATAAAAGTACTCAAGTAAGTCGGCGTCGTTCGGCACCTTGCTCTTTTGATAGCTGACGTGCGGCCAGTCGGTCGCCCAGATCGCGCGATCGGATGCGGCGTCGACGAGTGCCCGAACGATAGCCACCATGTCCTCCCACGGATGCTCGCCGGCCGACCGGCGATCGCCATTCGATATCTGGATCCACCAGTTTTCGCGCTTGAGCAGGTCGAAAATCAGGCGGTACCCCGGTGAGTCAAGTCCCCGGCGCCAGTCCGGTCCCCCCAGGTGATCGATCACGACGGGCAGCCGCAACGGGCGCAGCCACGCCTCGAGTGCGGCCAGCTCGTCGCCGGTACCGTGCACCTTGGCGAACCAGCCCAGCTCCGAGATCCGCGCGATCGATCGCTCGAACGACGGCCGGCTCGGCGCCATCTTGAGAAAGCCGGCGAAATTGAAACGCGCCCCGCGCACGCCCGCCTCGTGCAGCCGCGCCAGTTCCTGTTCGTTCACCGTGTCGTCGATGAGCGCGACTCCGCGATAGTTGTTCTGCCCGCGCAGCACGTCGAGCAGCAGGGAATGATCGATTCGGTAGGCCGTGGCCTGGACACATACGCCGCGCGACACGCCCAGCGTCTGATGCATCTTCTGCAATTCGTCCCAGGTCGCGATCGGCACCTCGAAAGTGCGTTCCTCGCTCTGCGGATATCGCGCCGGGTCTCCGTAGACGTGAAAATGGCAGTCGCAGCTTCCCGCCGGCGCGAGTGGCACCGGTGTACGCGTATCGCGCTGATACAAGGGGTGCGGCAAAACCATCCGTTCCTCTCGATCCGATCGCCTGCATCACATTGAATGGCATTCCGGCGCGTTCACAAGGTCCCGATCAGGGCCTGCTCGCAAGTATTCGATCGGGCCACGCGCGACGATTCGGCGTCGACGAATCCCGCCTCCTCCTCAGGAGATCGGGTGATAGTCAACCCCGGCATGCCAATTCACCGTGATCTGCATCACGCAGACCAAAGAAAGTAGTCCCCGGACAACGCGGCGAGGCGCGCGCTTGTCGTCGTTCTGACTCTTGCGTCGAACTGACCAACTTGCGACCATTATCCAGTCACTATCGATCGGTGGAAGTTTCCGCATGCTTCTCGGCGAGCTCATTCCCCGCAATGCGCGGCTGAACGGATCGAAAACCGCCGTGGTTTTCGATGGTGGCACACGCAGCTTTCGCGACTATGCCGCGCATGCGTATCAACTCGCCAACGCGCTGATCGGTTTGGGGTTGCAGCGGCAGGATCGAATCTCCGTGATGGCCCAGAACGGCATCGAGATGCTCGAGGCCTATGGCGCGGGGGATGTGTCCGGCCTGATCGTCCATCCGATCAATTATCGGCTGACAACGCCCGAAGTCGCTTACCAGTTGGGGGATTCGGAGCCCGGGGCCGTCTTCTTTGAGGCGCAGTTCGATGACGTTCTGGCGCCGATCCACGGCCAGTTCCCCGGCATCCGGCGTTTTATTCGCATCGGCGGTGACGGGGGCGACACCCCGGATTGGGCGGTGGCATTCGAGGATTTCATTGCCGGCGGTGCGCCGACTCGCCCGGACATGCGCCCGGCCCAGGACGACACCGCGTACCTGTTCTATTCCAGCGGCTCCACCGGTCGGCCCAAAGGCGTCCGGCTGGGTCAGGCGGCGCAGTGGAACACGGCGCTGATCGTGGGCTATGAGTTCAACATGAATACGCGCGATATCGGCCAGGTGGTGATGCCGCTGTTTCATATCGGCGGTCGTTTTTTTCAACTGGCCCATTTCATGGCCGGGGCGACCGTACACATGCCGCGCCGCTTTGACGCGGCTGCCGCGGCGCAGACGATCGAGCGCGAACGGATTACGCTGACCCACCTGGCGCCGACCATGATCCGGTCCATTCTCGATCTGCCGGACATCGATCAGCGGGACCTGTCCTCGCTGCGGACCATCGGCTACGGGGCGGCGGCGATGCCGCTCGCACTGCTGCGCCGCGCGCTCAAGCGGTTCGGGCCGATCCTGATGCAGCGCTACGGATCGACCGAAGCGGCCGTGGTGTCGTATCTGGACCTGCATCACCACGTCGTGGACGGCGCGCCCGAGGACGTCGCACGCCTTTCGTCCGCCGGCAAGCCGGGACCGATGTCGGAAATCAGGGTGGAACGCGCCGATGGATCCGAGTGTGACGTGGGCGAAACCGGGCTGATCATGGTGCGCAACCCGAAGCTCATCATGCAGGGCTACTGGCGCAACGACGCGGCGACCAGCGCGGTGCTGCGCGATGGCTGGTACGAGATGGGCGATGTCGGCTATCTGGATGCCGCGGGATTCCTTTACATCATCGACCGCAAGACCGAGATGATCATCTCCGGTGGTGAAAACATCTATCCGCGCGAGGTCGAAGAGGCCATCCTGCATCACCCGGGGGTCGCCGACGCTGCGGTGATCGGCGTGCCCGACGACCAGTGGGGCGAATCCGTGCTGGCGTTCGTGGTCGCGCGCGACGGCGAATCCATCGACGAGGCCGCGCTCATCGAATTCTGCGGTGAGCACATCGCCAGCTACAAGAAGCCGCGCCGGGTCGAATTCCGCGACCGTCTGCCGCGCAACAGCGCCGGCAAGATCGACAAGGTGTCACTGCGCAAGCCGTTCTGGGAGGGGCGCGATCGGCAGGTCTAGTTGGACCGGGATTTGCCCGTTATGCCGGTCCTTGATCCCGGCATCGCGCGGCAACATGCTGATCGCCGGGTACCGTTCTTATCCATAGATCAATATGAGCCAGGTTCTCAGTCCGGCACCGCGAAGCGCGCCGGGTCCGCGAAGCTGCGCGTGGACTTGAGCCAGCGCAGCCCGCGGAATGCCTCGCGCCGGTGCACGAGTTGCGCATTGTCGTAGATCAGCATGTCGCCCATGCGCCAGTCGTGGCGGTATTGGTGCTCCGCGCGCAGCAGGCAATCGAGCAGCTCTGTCTTCAGCGCTTCGCCTTCCTCCGCTTGCAGCCCGGTGAACCCGAGCGTGTTGCCCGCCACGTAGAGCGCGCGGACCCCGGTCACCGGATTGACCAGCACGACCGGGTGATCGACTTCGATCTTTTCGATCTCGTGCACCTTGCCGGGCAGGTAGCGCCCGCGCAGCCCCTGGATGCGCGCCTTGACGGGCTCGGGCAGGGCCGCGTAGCCCAGCACCGTGCTCGTGAAGCTGGTGCCTCCGCCGTGCGCCGGGTTGTGCACGCACAGCAAGGTCGAGATCGTGGCCGGGCGCGCGCGGAAGTTCTGGTCCGAGTGCCAGACGCCCTCGTCCTGGTCCGCCGCGGTCAGCCCGCCGATCAGCCGCTGCGTATCGTCGTGAAGGTTGGAGACGTAGTTCACCTGCGTGAAGCCGGGCGCGTGGTACTTCTTGGCCGCGAGTTCCACCACCTCCCCGAAAGCTTCCGCGACGCGCAGGATCTCCTGGTCATGCAGCGACTGCCGCCGCAACAGCAGCAGCCCGTGCCGCACCAGAGCGTCCTGGATCGCGTCCGCCATCGGAGCATCGATGCCGGCCAGATCCAGCCCCAACACCTCTGCCCCGAAGCGCGCCGCCAGCGGCCGCGTCTGTAGTTCCATTGCGATTCTCCGTGCGTCGTTCCGGCCGCTATGGCGGCCCGGCACCGCCACTGACGTCCGTTTCCGTGTTGCCGAAGTGGGCGGACCATACCACAGTGCGGCGGCTCGGTAATCAACGTGAAGCGTCGTCGGCTCAACGTGGGACGGACTGAAGGACTGCCCCGGCCGGCATCCATGCGACGCGGGCGCTGACGCGAGTGCCGGCAATGGAGGCACTGCGCGATTTCCTCACCGAGCAGCGATCGATCGGCTCGCACACACTGGCGGTCGTGTTGCGGCAATTCTGCATACGTAGGTTGCGTACGAGCGCAGCTTGCGTAGAATGGCCGAGTCTTCAATAGCTCCACCGGACTTGCCATGCTGGAAGTGAACCTTCCCCCGGAACTGGACACCGCGCTGTCGCGCGAAGCTCAACGCGCGCGCAAGTCGAAGGCGAGCTTGGTGCGCGCCGCCGTGGCGCAGTATCTTCAGGACGCGGCCGACTATCAGGCCGTTGCCGACGCCCGCAAGCATCGTGGTCGTACCCGCACACTGGCCCAGGTGAAGCGGCGTCTTGGCCTGGACGGTTAGATTCACCGCGGCTGCTGAAAAGCAGCTCTCCAGGCTCGATCGGCCGATACAACGCCGAATCCTCGCTTTCCTCGAATTGCTTGTCCAGGGCGATCCGCGCAGCAGCGGCAGGGCACTTCGTGGCGACGCGCACGCCTGGCGTTATCGCGTAGGCGATTACCGCCTCATCTGCGACTTGGTAGACGATCAAGTGCTTGTGTACGTGATCCGCGTCGGGCATCGACGCGAGGTGTACCGCTGAGCCGGCCACTCCATTCCTCCAAGGGCGTTGCCAACTACCGGGGCGAACTTCGGTCCCCGTACGTTTTCCCGCTCACCGTAGCGCCGGACAGACGATTTCCCGATCCCCCTCATCGCAAATGCGTATCTGGGTCGACGCCGACGCCTGTCCGCTGGTGATCAAGGAGATCCTGTACCGCGCTGCCGAGCGCTCGCAGATCCCGATGACGCTGGTGGCCAACAGGCCGCTCGCGACACCGCGCTCGAAGTTCGTGCGCGCGATCCACGTCGCGCGCGGCTTCGACGTCGCCGACGAGCAGATCATCGGGCGGGTTGCGGCGGGGGACCTTGTCGTCACCGCGGACATACCGCTTGCGGCAAAGGTGATCGAGCGCGGCGCTCACGCGCTCAATCCGCGCGGCGAGCTCTATACCCCGGAGAACATCGGCGAGCGACTGGCGCTGCGCGACTTCCTCACCGAGCAGCGATCGATCGGCGTGCACACCGGCGGGCCCGCGGCGCTCGGCCAGGCCGACCGCAAGCGTTTCGCCGACGCGCTGGACCGGCTGCTCGCGCGGCGGGCGCGGGAGTGAGAAGGTCGGATCTCGCCGTTTCGGGCCTGAATGCGAAGGAGCAATGCGATGGGTGTTTCGGTAATCACCGGTGCAAATCGTGGAATCGGTCTAGAGCTCGCGCGGCAGCGCCGCCAGGAAGCGGCGCACCTCGCCGGCGGTGGCCGCGTCGCTGTAGCCGCCGAGCGTCGTCTCCATCCACCGCTGCGGGAAGAAAATGTCGCCAGATGTGCTGGATCTCCCGGAGCATCTCGAGGCTCGGCCGCACGTACCTGGCCGACTGAGCCGCACGCAGCGGATGGTGCAGGTACGCGAGCCCTTCGAGCACCCACGGTTCGCGGCGCCGGCTGGCGGGGTCCTTCAGCGACGCGAACCAGCGTTCGTGCGACGAGCGCCCGCGTCATTTGGAACCCGCCGTTCGAGATAGAATCGGGCCGGTCATCAATCTGAAAACGGGCGACGGATTCATGCCGCCGATCGAGCAGGGAGCATCTGGATGAAACACCGTGGACGGCGATTTCGCTCGGCGAGGACCCTGGCGGCCCAGGCGGGAGTGGGAACGGACCGGTCCTATGGCGCGGTGAGCGCGCCGATCTACCTGTCGGCGATGTATCACTACGAGGCGTTCGGGAAGCACCGCGGTTTCGACTATTCGCGCGCCGCGAACCCGACGCGCAGCGCGCTCGAGGAGGTCCTCGCGGAACTGGAGCAGGGCACACGCGCCGTCGCGTTCGCGTCCGGGATGGCCGCCGTCTCGGCCGCACTGGGCCTGTTCGGGCCGGGGGACCGGATTCTGTGCTCGGACGACCTCTACGGCGGCAACTACCGCCTCTTCGAACAGGTGCTGCGCCCGCTCGGGCTTGTCTTCGACTACATCGACATGGGCGACTGCGCGCGCATCGAGGCGGCCGTTCGTGCCGGGACGAAAGCGCTGTTCATCGAAACGCCGACCAACCCGCTGATGAAAATCGCCGACCTGCGCGGCGCGGCGAAGGTGGCCAAGCGCCACGGTCTGCTCACGCTCGTGGACAACACCTTCATGTCCCCGGCGCTGCAGCGCCCTATCTCGCTCGGCGCGGACCTGGTGATCCAAAGCGCGACGAAGTTTCTCGGCGGGCACAACGACCTGATCGGGGGCGCGGTGATCGCCGCCGATGCGAAGCTGGGAGAGCGCCTGCTGTTCATCCAGAAGGCGGTCGGCGCGGTTCCCGGAGCCTTCGACTGCTGGCTGCTGCTGCGCGGGATCAAGACGCTGCACGTGCGCGTGGAGCGCGCGCAGGACACAGCGGGGATGCTCGCGGAATTCCTCGCGGAGCACGCCCTGGTCTCACGGGTGTTCTACCCGGGGCTGCAGGGGCACCCGCGCCGCGAACTGCACCTGGCGCAGGCCGACGGCCCCGGCTCGATCATCTCGTTCGAACTGCGCAACGCCGCCGCGGTCCCCACGTTCCTCGGCGCGCTGCGCACGATCCTGCTGGCCGAGAGCCTCGGCGGCGTGGAGAGCCTCATCACGCACCCCTCGAGCATGACCCATGCCGATATCCCGGCCAAGGAGCAGGCGGCCGTCGGGTTGACTTCGAGGCTCGTGCGGCTCTCGGTGGGGATCGAAGACGCGCACGACCTGCGCAGAGACCTCGAACAGGCGCTTCGCGCCACCTCACGCAGCCGGGGCAGGAAGAACGCTTGAGAGGGCGTGGCCTTGACCGGCGCTGCCATCTGCAAGGGATGCAGCGTGCAGAGCGCCGCCGCCAGTGCGGCGCGATCAGCGCCTGGCGCGCCCGATGATCTGCACTGGAACCGCTGCCGGCTGCTTCAGTTCGGCGAAGGCATTCCGGAACACCCGAAGCGCGGATCCGAGGAACAGCACCGCCAGTGCCAGCGCGATCAACAGGTCGGGCCAGCCCGAAGCGGTGGCCCAGACGCCGGCTGCCGCAACGAAGACCGATACGTTCGAAGCAATGTCATTGCGCGAGCACTCCCAGACGGAGCTCATGTTGACGTCGTCCGCCCGGTGTTTCCAGAGCAACCCCAGGCAGGTGGCATTGGCGATCAGCGCCAACAGGCTGATGACCCCCATCGTTTCGTAGCTTGGCACGACCGGAGACAGCAGGCGATAGGCGATCTGGCCCAGAACGAACAGCGCGGCGGTCAGAATCAATGCGCCCTTGAAGAGCGCGACCTTCGCCTTGGCGCGCATGCCTTGGTTCACCGCGTAGAGGCTGAGTCCGTAAGTCAGCGCATCGCCGAGGTTGTCGAGGGAGTCCGAGAGCAGCGAAGACGAGTTCGCCATCAGTCCGGATACCAGCTCGACCGCGAACATCACCGCATTGATCGCGAGCACGATCGTCAGCGTCGCACGTTGCCGCTTCGCCAGCGCCTCAACGGTGCAGGACTTGTCTTCGCAACAGTCGGTCACTCAAGCTACCCTCATTCAAGAACCAGGTGAGTACTAATATTATCAACGGAATGCCCATGGCTGCTCGGGCCGCTGGTTGCCCTCGGCATCTTGTCGCAACCCGAACGTCGGTCGCTGCACTGACTGACGTGCCGCACGGACACACAAAGCGTCTTCATGCCGCGAATGTCAGCCACTCCGGCCTCAGTATCAACAGCACGCCGATCAGCAGCAGGACGACGCCGCCGAGAAGGTTCGACCAGCGGGCGTACGTCGAGGTCATCCCGGTGACCTCCAGCGTCTTCAGCGCGATGACCAGGACCAGCAGATCGTCGAGCATGAAGACCGTCAGCACCAGGTAGGCGGCGAGCCGGCAAGCGGGCCCGTATCGGCGTTTCCCGAGAGCAATCCGCCGACCGTACGCTGCGGCGGCTGCGCATCGACAGCTGCCGCGGCGAACATTGCCGCCGCGGCGAGAAAAAGCAGACGCGCGAGGCCCATGGAGCAACCATAGGCGCTTGCGCGCAGCGCGATCTGCCGTGGGTCAAAGATGCGGCAACGAATCCGTCACCGGGCCGGGTTGCATGTCCCGACGCTTCAGCCGTAGATGCGCCCGAACAACCCGAGCAGAGGCTGCGGCCTGCCGACCCGGAACAGCGGCGCGAAGCTGTTGTCGCGAAAGCTCTGCACGACGCTCCGGGCCGGCTCGTCGAAGCAGCAGTCCTCCTTCATGAACGGCACGCGCTCGCGGATGAACTCGAACGCGGTGCGCGTGTGCCCGAGCCGGTCCGCCCCCCGGATCTCCAGCGCCTGCGCCAGTGCGATCATCTGCAGCGCGACGATCTTCTCGGTCAGGTCGATGATGCGCGCGCAATCGCGCGCCGCATGCAGCCCGAGCGACACCTTGTCCTGGTTGTGGCACTCGGTCGACTGCGAATGCACCGAGGCCGGATTGCAGCGCATCAGCGCCTCGACCAGCAGCGAGGTGCAGGCAAGCTGGACGCCCTTGAACCCGTGCTGCACGGCACGGTGTTCCTCGCTCTGGTGCGGATCGACCAGGTTGGCCGGCAGCCCGTTGCTGTACTTCTCGTCGACGATGAGCTCCAGCTGGCGCTCGCACATGTGCGCCACGTTGGCGATGGCGACCTTCAGCGCGTCCATCGTCATGCAGACGTGGCCGCCGTAGAAATTGCCGGCGTTGAACAGGTGTCCGCTGTCGGCGTCGTAGAGCGGGTTGTCATTGGCGGAATTGAGCTCGCGCTCTATCCAGGTCGTGCCCCAATCGAGCACGTCGTTCAGCACGCCGGCGATCTGCGGAGCGCAACGGATGGAATAGCGGTCCTGGATCTTCAGGTGCAGGCGCCTCGCCTCGGCGCCGTCGATGGCCCCCACCTCGCCGAACACCGCGTCCAGGTCCCGCGCCAGCAGGCTGCCCTCGAGCCATGCGAGCACCTGCGCGGCGAAGCCGCACGACCCCGGATGGTTCTTCAGCGCGTGCGCGAGCGGCTCGAACGCGTTGCGCACGCCGAGCAGCGCCTCGGCGGTCATCGCGGTCGTGAGCGCGGCGAATTCGGCGATCTGCGCCGCCCGAAACACGTTGACGGCGGCGAGTCCCGCCATCGCGGAAGTGCCGTTGACGATCGCCAGACCTTCTTTGGCCTCGAGCCGCAGCGGTTTCAGTCCCGCCAGCGACAGCGCCGATGAGGCATCCATCATCTCGCCGTCGTACCAGACCTTGCGCTCGCCGCACAGGGTCGCTCCGAGGTACGACAGCGGAACCAGATCGCCGCTCGCGCCGACGGAGCCCTCGACCGGTATGCACGGCGTGATGCCGCGATTCAGGAACTCGGCCATCTGCGCGAGCAGCTCCATCCGCACGCCGGAGTAGCCCTTGGCATTGGAGTTCAGCCGCGCCAGCAGGATCGCGCGCGCTTCGTGCACCGCGAAGAACTCGCCGGTGCCGGTGCCGAGAAAGCGAAGCAGATTGCGCTGCAGGGTCGCGACGCCTTTCGGCGACAACTGGCGGTCGCAGCTGTCGCCGAAACCCGTGGTGACGCCGTAGATCGGTTTGCCCTCGCCGACGAGCCGGTCGTTGAGCGCGCGCGAGGCCAGCACTCGTTGCCGCCAGGCAGGGTCCGGATCGAGTTCGACCGGAAAGTGCAGAAATGCAACGCACATGAGGTCGCCGATGCTAAGCCGATTACCGTTGACTCGAATAGCGTGGGTTTGCATGAACGTGTTCCTGTCCAGAGTCTGTGACGATACGAGGCGATATATCCCCTCGTGTTCCTCCAACTGAGCCCGCAACAGTCCGGTTACGGGTTCTTTGAAACGAAGCGGCCCGGGCAACGCTGACCCGGCGCATTCGATGATGATGATTGCACATCGAGGCCGCGTTTGGCGCGATCCTGCGTCACGCGAAGAACGCGTTTCGGCACCGCCCGGCGTTGCAACATTCCGGGTCGGCCTGACGAAGTATTGACCTCCGGAGCCCTGACCTGAACGCGCCGGCCGCTCATGCCGCGGCATGGGGTTTGTAGGCACGCCGCGTGTCCTCCGCCAGCCCCCGGTGCGTGACCGCGCCGCCGAACACCTGCAGACCGTTCGCCAGTCCGGCATCTTCTTTCAGCGCGTCGAGCCCGCGGTCGGCAAGCTTCAGAACGTAGGGATAGGTCGCTTGCGTGAGCGCAAGGGTCGCGGTGCGCGCGACCGCCGATGGCATGTTCGGCACGCAGTAGTGCACCACGCCTTCCTCGATGAACAGTGGCGCCGAATGCGAGGTGGGCCGCGAAGTGTCCGCGATGCCGCCCTGATCGATGGCGATGTCCACGAAGGCGGAGCCGCTGCGCATTCTGCGCAGGAGATCGCGCGAGATGAGCCTGGACGCGAGCTTGCCCGGCACCAGCAGTGCGCCGATCACGAGGTCCGCGTCGGCGACATGGCGGGCAACCGACATCGGTTCGGAAAAGGCCGTCTTGATGCGCCCGCAGTGCACCTGGTCGAGCGTTTCGAGCCGGTCGATGTTGATGTCCAGCACGGTCACGTCGGCACCGATGCCGGCCGCCATCTGCGCAGCGTGGCTGCCCGATTCTCCCGCGCCGATGATCACCACTTTGCCCGGCGGCACGCCGGCCACGCCGCCGAGCAGCGTGCCCGATCCGCCGTTGGCCATCTGCAGGGCCCAGGCGCCCGCCTGGATGGAGATCCTGCCGGCGATCCGCGACATCGGCGCGAGCAGCGGCAGCCTGCCAGCGGCGTCGGTGACGGTTTCGTAGGCGATGCCGCTGACGCTGCGGTCGAGCAGGCAGCCGAGCAGCGTCGGGTCGGGCGCGAGGTGCAGGTAGGCGAACAGGATCTGGTCCTTGCGCGGCAGCAGGAACTCTTCGCTCTGCAATTCCTTCACCTTCACGACCATGTCGGCCGCGTACACTTGCTGCGCCGAGCCGACCAGCGTCGCGCCGGCCGAGGCATAGTCCGCGTCCGCGAAGCCGACTCTCGCGCCCGCGCCGGACTGCACGAGCGCCTGGTGTCCACGTTGCACGAGGGCGTGAACGCCGGCGGGCGTCAGACCCACGCGGTATTCATGATTCTTGATCTCCCGGGGTACTCCGACTCGCATGACGCAAACCTCCTGCTTCAAACTCTACCCGTCGCCCCCGGGCACGGCAATCGGCGGCGTCACGCGATCGATGGCGCAGGACCTCCGGACCGGGGCCGAAGGTTCATCGTGCGCCCCGCCGCGCGGGAACCGCCTTCATCGACCTACGCTCGCAGCGCGGTCTTGTCGGCCCCGAATGCCGACAAGACCGGTTCTGCGTCACAATATCCCGCTAACCGATTTTAGCGGAGTTCCCAATGTCGACCGGAGCGATCCTTAGCGTCTTGTCAAACATTCCCTGGGGCCAGGTTGTCGAGAATGCGCCGAAGCTCGCCGATGGGGCGGCCAAGCTCTGGAGCAAGGTAGCCAATTTTCGAAAATCATCGCGGGCCGGGGAAACCGACCCGGCGCTGGCGCGGGACGAATCCAGACCGTCCGAGCTGCAGCGCCTGCAGGCACGGGTGCTCGAACTCGAGCAGTCAGTGCAGAGTCTGCACGAGCAGATGCAGGCGTCGACCGAACTGATCAAAGCCCTGGCCGATCAGAATACGCAGCTGGTTCAACGAATCGAGCTCAATCGGGCGCGGCTCGTGCGCGTGTCCGTGGGCGGCGTTCTCATCGCCTGCGCATTGCTCGCCACGATGCTGCTGCTGCGCTAGCGTCGGATCTTCACGGCAGTGCGCGCCCGGTGGCTTGCGGACTGCTGACGGCGCTGCGGCGCCTCTTCAAGCGGCCCCAGTGTGATAATGAGCGGTACGTTGGAAGAGATCCGATGAAAGCCTTTGGGCGCGGCAGCGTATTCCTGGTCCTGATGTTATGGGGGAGCCTTTCATTGGCGGCCAAGAAAGAGCATTGGGTGAAGGTGGAAAGAATCGACAAGAACACCGGGAAGAAACATGTGCTTTATGTCGATACCGGGTCCGTATCGCGAAACGGCAACGTCGCCACGATCAACACGCGATGGGCGAGCAACATGAACGAGGTCATCGTGCGGAAATTCGACTGCGTGCGGGATAAGGAAAGCGCTTCCTCGACTCCGGTGAGCAAGCTCGTCTTCGAAAAGGCTTGCAAGCGGGCCTGGGAGATCTGGAAGTAGCAGATTCCGAGTCATTTCCGCGAGCTCTTCGGAAAACGCGTGGACGCGCGCTGGCACAAGCACGACGTGGCCTGCGAAACGGCGATTGCCGATACCCTTCGATCAGAAATAAGGCTCGGTCCATTCGAGCGCCTTGGGCGCGATGCCCCGCTGCAGCGAAAGTCCCGCCGCGTAGCCGGCGATCTCGCCGGTCTGCGTGCACCAGGGAAAATTCCGCATCACCATGAAGATCGTTTCGTACGTGAATGACAGCGAAGCGCCGGTGAGCAGCAGATTGTCGATGTTCCGCGGCAGGAAGCAGCGGTAGGGAACCTCGAAGGTATAGGACGCGTATGAATCCCAGAAGAAGGTCTTGGTCATCGGCCGGGTAACGGCGTCGGCGAACCTGCGGCCGGCGCGCGCGTCGTCGATCGAAAGGACATACTCGCCGAGCGGATGGCGGCCGTCGCGTATGCCGAGGTAACGGCCGACGTTGCTGACGAACGCGTTTTCGAAACCCGGTACGTATTTCTTCAGAAATCCCGCTTCCGCGTCGACGAATTCGCGCATCGACTTCTCCGCGCGGGAATGATCCTGCGCATCGTCGTCCATGTGCAGCCCCCACTCGTACGGGACGTTCTGCCAGAAGATGAACGTTCCGGGCGCCTGGATCGGGCTCATGTCGGGCGTCGGGTGGCCGATGTAGGCGTTGCCGTAGGCGCCGGTTCCGCTCAACCTCGGCCGGTAGAGGTCATCCGGTATGTCGCCGGCTGCCTGCGCGGCGGCGATGAGCTTGGCGAGCGTCGGGTCGCTTTCGCGCTTCTGGTAGGCGACGACCTGTGCGAAGTCGACGCCGCTCATGATCCAGAGCAGGGCCCCGGGAATGGGTCGATGCACGCCGTCCCAACCGGCGGTGGCGGGCTGCGGGCCGCCGCCGCGCACGAAGGGTGCGCCGGCGCGCGCGGCCAGTTCGGCGGTTCCGGTGCCGTCGATGAATATCTTCGCGCCTATCGCCTGTGTGCCCGAGGCGTTCTGCACGATCACCCGGCTGATCGTGCCGCTGTTCGCCAGCGCGTCGACGAACGACGTTCCATAGAGTGCCCTCACGCCTGCCTCGTCGAGCATGCGCACCATGACGTTACCCGCCGCCTCGGGGTTGAAAGTGCTCCTGGAAAAGCGGCTGCCGGGTTGAAGACGCGCCTCGTAATGCGACAGCGGATTCCCAGCCCAATCGGGCAGCGTCTTCTCGGTGACCGTATAGATGCACCCGTGGTCGGCGAAGCGGCGCATCAACTCGGTGTGGATTCCGCCCGCGCCGGCGGAGGCCGCGCCCTGCAGGCCGGCGGTGTGCACGCCGCCGGGCATGTCGTATCGCTCAAGAAGGATCGTGCTCGCGCCCATGCGCGCTGCGCGCAATGCGGCGGCGAACCCGCCCGGTCCGCCTCCGACGACCACCACATCGGCCTCCAGCGCGACCGGGTTCGCCGCCAGCGTGAGTTCATGCTCGGCTTGAGGGACTTGGTGCTGGACTGATTGCACGATTGAATAATGTAACTGTACTGAGGTAATTTCAACTCGGCCGGCGGCAGTCCGCGAACATCTACCGGATACGTGGTCCGGTAGACGGGAACACAAGTAGACGATCCGAAGAAGGATTATGGCGAATTTTTCGCGGTCCGACGGTAGCCGAGGCGGCGGAGACCCGACGCCCTCAGAGCGGGGTTGCCTGCTTTTGCGCCGCGGGCCGAAATTACCGCGGCTGTCCCGCCGCTCCGACTTTGGGCCGCGCGCGGAGATAGCCGTTGTCGACGCGAACGGTTGATAATAGGAACCGCACGGCGCTGACATCGCCAGCGAGCCGTCTGCGCGATGGCCGTCGACGAGGCGCATCGTTTCCACACGGAGACATCAGTGTGAGCCTTCCCAAAGACACCATCGCCAGCATTGAAGCCAACATCGGGGGCGTGATACGCGGGCAGGGCGCGGTGTTGCGGCGCCTCTTGGCCGCCTATGCCGCCGGGGGCCACGTGCTGCTCGAGGACCTGCCCGGCACCGGCAAGACCACGCTCGCCAAGGCGCTCGCGGTTTCCATCGGCGCGAAGTTCAAGCGGGTGCAGTTCACACCGGACTTGCTGCCTTCGGACATCCTCGGCGTTTCGGTCTACAACCCGCGCGACCAGAGTTTCGAGTTTCACCAGGGGCCGATATTCACCAATATTCTGCTCGCCGATGAAATCAACCGGGCCTCGCCGCGCACGCAGTCGGCGCTGCTCGAGGTGATGGCCGAGGGGCAGGTGTCGATAGAAGGCAGGACCTGGAAGCTGGACGATTTCTTCGTCATCGCGACGCAGAATCCGGTCGAATTCCGCGGCACGTACCCGCTGCCGGAGGCGCAAATGGATCGTTTCGCGGCCTGCCTGTCGCTCGGCTACGTCGACGCGCAAACGGAAGCCGACGTGGTGTCCGCGCAGGAACTGGCGCATCCGCTGGCCAGCCTCTCGGCCTGTGCGAGCGGTGAGAGCATCGCCGCGCTGCGCGCTGCCGTGGGCAGCGTGCGCATGTCGGCCGAAGTGCGCGCCTACGCGGTCGATCTGGTGCGCGCGACACGCACCGCGGCGGGCGTCGCGCTCGGCGCCGGGCCGCGCGCCTCGATCGCGCTCACGCGCACCGCGCAGGCGCTGGCATTGTTCGACGATGCCGGGTTCGTCCACCCGGAACATGTGCGCGAAATGGCCGTTGCGGTGATCGCGCACCGCCTGGTGATCGATTCGCAGGCGAAGTTCTCCGGCATGACCGGCCGCAAGCTGGTCGAAGAGCTGCTCGACCGGGTGCCGGTGCCGGCTTAGGAGGTCATTGGACCCGGGGATCATGCAATTTCGCAGATTCGCGATTTCACGGGGAACCCGTTGGATGTCTTGCTTCGAGTCCGTTTGGCGGTTCGCTGACTAGGCTTTGTGTGGACCCATGCGCAGTCTTTTCTACTACTCCTACCGCCGTTTCTCGCGCTTTACGCACTGGTACGAGCGCCGCTTCACCGGCATCGGCCGTCTGGTGATCGCGGCGGCCGTTGCGTTCGGCATCTTCGGCGTCGACACCGAGCAGACAACCGCCTACCAGGGCTTCGCCTATCTGGTCTCGCTGATCGTGCTGGCGGCCGCGGCATCGTCGATGTTCCGCGGCCGCTTTGGCGTTCGCCGCGACCTGCCGCGATTTGCCACGGCCGGAGAGCCCCTTGAATACCGGCTGTACGTGCGTAACCTGAGCCGGAAAGCCGAGCGCGGCCTGACGCTGTTCGAGGACTTCGAGTTCAGCTTTCCTTCGCGGCGGGAGTTTGCGCAGGCGCGCGAGCCGGGCGTAAAGCGCAACCGCGTCGACACTGCATTGGGCTTTTATCTGTGGATGTGGCTGCTGGCCGAACGCCGCAACGGCGCGGTCGAACCGGGGCCGATGGCGGCCGTCCCGGCCGGCGCGGAAAGCGCGGCAACGATGCGCATGACCGCGCGGCGGCGCGGCGTGGTGCGCTTTGCCACGGTGAGCGTCGCGCGCACCGATCCGCTCGGTCTGTGCCGCGCGTTCTCGCGCGTCAGCGCGCCGCAATCGGTGCTGGTGTTGCCGCGCCGCTATCGTCTGCCGCCGATCACGCTGCCGGGGCAGCGTCGTTATCAGCCTGGCGGCGTCGCGCTGGCGGGGTCGGCGGGCGATTCGGAGGAATTCTTCGGCTTGCGTGACTACCGGCCCGGCGACCCGCTGCAGCATGTGCACTGGAAGAGCTTCGCGCGCACCGGCAGGCCCATCGTAAAGGAGTTCCAGAGCGAGTTCTTCGAGCGTCACGCGCTTGCGCTGGACACCGCGTTCACCGGCGCGCAGGCGTTCGAAGAAGCCGTGTCGGTGGCGGCATCGTTCGTCTACACGCTGGAAACGCAGGAGTGCCTGCTCGACATGCTGTTCGTCGGCGATGGGACGCATGTGTACACCGCCGGGCGCGGCCTGCTGCGGGCCGAGCATCTGCTGGAAGTGCTGGCGGGAGTGCGCATGCAGCAGGGCAATGCGCTCGAGCGTCTCGAGACAGCGGTGCTCGAGCGCGGCGGCGGCCTGGCAAGCTGCATCCTGGTGCTGGCCGGGTGGGATGACGCGCGCAGCCGGCTGCTCGCCTCGCTGCGGCGCTCCGGCCTGCAAGTGCTCGCGTTCGCGCTGGTCGCCGATGACGTGCAGATCGATGCCGCCCGGGGCGTGCGACGGCTGCGCGTGGGCAGCGTGCAACAGGACCTGCTCGGTCTATGAATACGCCCTTCGGCATGGTCGGCGCGGCGCTGCTGTTCTGGGGCTGGCAGAGCGGATGGCTGCTTGTCGCGGTGCCGCTGGCGCTGGCCGTCGAATCGCGGGTCTTCTGGCGTCCCGCCCATGTCCTCGACGGGGCGGGCATCAATCGGTTTGCCGATCTGTCTTCGCTGGCATTGATCGCCGTGGCCGCGTGGTTTCTGGTGAGCATCGAGGGGCCGCGCGCGGCGCGGACCGTGATCGGCACGGCGCAGTGGCTGCCGGTAACACTGGCACCGCTTGCGTTGGCGCAGGCCTACCTGGTGCGCACGCCGCTCGATCTGTCGGTGCTGTTCGTCACGCTGCGCAGGCGTCCCGAATCGGGTCTGCGCGTGGATTTCGGCTTCGTGTACGTGATCGCGTGCGTGCTGGCTGCGGCCACCGCCAACGTGCGCGATGAAATGTTCTACGCCGGCGCCGCGGTGTTCGCCGCCTGGTCGTTGTGGAACCTGCGTTCGCGCCGGTATAACCGCGCCGTGCCGTTCGTGATGCTGATCACCGCAAGCGTGATGGGGTATGCCGGCCACATAGGGTTGAATCAATTGCAGCGCGCGGTCACCGAATGGGTCGGTGAATGGATCGACCGCTCGGCGCAGACCAACCCGTTTCGCGCGCACACCGACATAGGAAGCATCGGAAAACTCAAGCAGTCCGATCGCATCGTGCTGCGCGTGCGCCTGCCTGAAGGCGAGCGCACGCCGCTGCTGCTGCACCGCGCCAGCTACAACGTCTTTTCGTCGCCGAGCTGGATCGCGCGACGGGTGGAATTTGAAGCGCTGCCCGGGGAACCGGGCAGCGGCTGGGCGATACGCGAATCAGCGGGCGCGGCGGCGGATGCACGCCGGCCATCGGGAACGGAGGTCGAGGTGCTGGAGTACGCACGCGACGGCAAGGCGATTCTTTCGCTGCCGTCAGGCACGGTGCTTCTGAGCGGCCTGCCGCCGGCGGAAGTGCGGCGCAGCCGCCTTGGAAGCATCAGCGTGGAAACTGCTGCGGGATTCATCCGCTATCGGGCGCAACGCGGACCCGGAACCGCCGAGCAAGGCGCGCCCGAGGCGGCCGATTTTCAGGTGCCGCCCCGGGAAAAGGAAGCCATACGCGCGATTGCCGCGAGGCTGGGCCTGCACGCAATCGATGCCGCCGAGGCGCGCCGCAGGGTCGAGCGTTTTTTCCGCGAGAATTTCAGCTATACGACCTGGCTGGAAGCCTCGTCGCCGAATGCCCGGACGTCGCTTGCCGCTTTTCTGACCGAGACGCATGCCGGTCATTGCGAATATTTCGCCAGCGCCACCACGCTGCTGCTGCGCGAGGCAGGCATCGCCGCGCGCTACGCCACCGGCTTTTCGGTGCAGGAAAAGAGTCTCGGCGGCGATTACCTGGTGCGCGAACGCCACGCGCATGCATGGACGCGCGCATGGATCGGCGGCGCCTGGGTGGATATCGACACGACGCCGCCGCAGTGGTTCGAGATCGAAAGCGGCAGCAGCAGCGCGTGGGAGCTGTTCGGCGACGCCTGGTCGTGGCTGCGATTTGCCTGGGGCCGCTATCAGACCGCCGACGAGGACGTGCTGCCACGGCCGCTGCTGTTGGGATTGCTGGCTGCGCTGTTTGCGGGCCTCGCGTGGAGCATCATGCGGCGGCCGTCACGGCGTACGGCGGCGGGTATTCGCGGACCGCGGGCCACCGCGATGGTCCGCGGCGCTGATTCCGAGTTCTATCGCATCGAGAAGTTGCTCGCCGCGCGCGGGCTCGGGCGTCATCCGAGCGAGCCGGTTTCGGTGTGGTTGCAGCGGCTGGAGCGCGTCAGTGTCGCGGCGGAGAACGATGCGCAGGGCGCGGCAACGCGGCCGGGCGAACTGCACCTAAGCGAGCTGCGCGCGATCGCCAAGCTGCACTACCGCCTGCGCTTCGATCCGCTGCCGATGGCGGCCGATCGACGCACGGAGCTGCGAATGCGGGCAGAGCGCTGGCTGCAGGCGGTGCACACGGCAGCGTGAGGCGATCGAACCGCTGCCACGGAAAGCGCTCGGCTTCCGATTCGAACCGCTCCGGGCAGCCGAGGTCAGCGTACCATCGGAATGACGCGCTCGGCAGCAAGTCGCTGCTTGAGTGCGCGTCCCTTGGCCGGGGCCGCGACCCAGATCATGACTGCGGCCAAAGCCGCGGCCAGTACCGCGACCCCGAAAGCCCACAGGTACGAGCCGGTCTTGTCGAAGAGATAGCCGCCGATCCACGACCCCAGGGCACCGCCGACGCCGACGCTTGCCTCGACCAGGCCGTAAATGATGCCGATGGCCGGACCGTGAAACAGGTCCGCCGCCGTGGTCATGAAGATGGGCGCGGTCGATCCCCATCCGACCCCGATCAGCATCACGAACAGGTAGATCAGCCACAGGCCCCCGCCAGCCTGAAACAGCACCAGGCAGTAGAAACTGACGCAGAAAAAGATCATGCCCACCGAGAAGGATCGTTCGCGACCGATGCGGTCCGAGACCACGCCCCAGACGACGCGAAAAACGGTGGACGTCAGGCCGATCAGGCCGAAAAGCCACGCCGCCGCCATGCTCGAGACGCCTTGCTGGACCAGAAACCCGACAAAATGGGTCAGCACCATGTACACGCCGATCATGATCAGCATCGGGAACATCATGAGCGCCCAGAAGTTGGCGGTGCGGGCCGCCGCGCCGAGACTCCATCGAAACTCGTCGCCGTGGCGCTGGTCTGCGGGCACCGTGCGCTCGGTTCCGGCGTCATCGGGCCGCCCGTCCGAGCCGCGATATCCGATGTCCGTCGGTTTGTGGCGCAACAGAAAACCATTGAGCGGCAGCAGGATCGCAGCGGTCAGCAAACCCATGACCATGAAGCCGGAACGCCAACCCCAGTTCGATATCAGCTCCTGAGTGAACGGGGGGAACAGCATGATGCCCAGGCCCATGCCTGATGCCGCGAACCCGCTGGCGGTTCCGCGACGCTTCTCGAACCAGTGGGGTATGACCGCGGTGTAGGCGGCCAGGGAGATGAAGGCCACGCTGAACCCGCACAACACCCCGTAGAACAGGTAGTACTGGAGCAGTCCGTTGATCGTGGAACACAGAACCAGCCCGCCCGCCAGCAGCGCGATGCCGGGCAGGATGACCCGGCGCGGGCCGAAGCGGTCGATGAGTCCGCCGGCCACGGGCGCAGCGATGACGTAGCAGATCATCGCCACGGACTGGACGCCCGATATTTCGCCCCGGCCCCAGCCGAAGTCCTCCACCATCGGAACCAGGAAGACCGAAAACATCGACCGGAAACCGAACCAGAACGCCATCGATATCAGTGCAACGCCGACGATCACCCAGCCGTAATAGAAACGGCGTGCGGGCCGACGACCGGGGTTGTGTTTCGTGGTCATGCTGCGTTCTCCCTCCCGAATTCCGAGGTCATCGCGATCCCGGCCGACGAACGATACTACGGCACGGTCTCCGGCACGAGCGCGCCGGCAGATGCCTGCGCGAAAAGCGGATTGAAACCGCCGGCAATCCTGACGGATTCGCGCCCATCCCATACAATGGTCCGCATCGCGGTCCCGACCCGATGCTTTTCCTGTTCGAGCGCCAAACTGAGAACTCTCCGGTGAATGCGACAAACGTTGCGGCGGCACCCAGGACGTTGCTGCCACTGATACAGTATCCGCGCGTGCAGTTCGATTTCGGCGCCATCGGGACGCTGCCCGCCGAACTCGCCGTTCTTCGTGCGGTGCGTCCCCTTTTCGTGACCGACCAGGGTCTGGTTGCCTGCGGCGTGTTCGATACCGTGCGGGCCGCGATGCCCTCGGGAGCGGAACTGGCTGTGTTCGACCGCATACCCGAGAACCCGACGGTGCAAGGCGTTGAGCAGGCGCTCGAGGTCTACCGCGAGCGGCGCTGCGACGCGGTCGTGGCAGTCGGCGGCGGCTCGGTGATCGATTCCTGCAAAGCGATCTCGGTGATGGCGACCCATCCCGGGCGCGTCGGTGAATACCTCGGCAGGGCCGAGAAGATCACGCCCGATGTGGCGCCATTGATCGCCGTCCCGACCACTTCCGGAACCGGCAGCGAAGTGTCGCGGGGCGCCGGCATTCATCCGACGTCGAGCAGTCGCGGCGGCAGCCTCGGCAGCCCCTTCATCGTGCCGAAGACGGCGATTTGCGATCCCGATCTGACGCTGACGCTGCCGCCGTTGCTGACCGCGGCGACGGGCATGGACGCGTTGTCGCACGCAGTCGAGGGGCTGCTTGCCAAGACGGTCAATCCGGTGGGCGACGCGATTGCCGTCGACGCGATCACGCGCGTGTGCGACTGGCTTCCGAAGGCGGTGCGAGACGGCGCCGATCGTGAGGCGCGCTGGCACATGATGATGGCTTCGATGGAGGCGATGCTCGTGTCCAAGGGTCTGGGCGCCGCGCATGCACTTGCCAATACCTTTGGCGACCAGGGGCTGCATCACGGTACGCTGGTGACGCTTGCGCTGCCGCCGGTGCTGCGCGGGTTGGACGCGCACGCCGGCGAGCGTATCAGACGGCTTGCCGACGCGATGCGGTTGGGCACGGGGCGTCACCCGGGCGCCGCGATCGCGGAGATGAATCAAGCTCTGGGCTTGCCGGCCGATCTGCGCAGTTACGGCTACAAACTCGCCGATCTCGACGAGGCGGCAGCCGACGCGCATGCGAGCTGGTTCAACCGCAGCGCGCCGTATCATCCGACCAAGGACGAATTCAAGACGATGATCACCGAGATCATCGGTTAGCGGCCAAGTTTCGGTCGGCGAAAGGGGTAACCGCATGGGCAATCTGTTGAACGGCCGCTGGACCGTCGATGACACCCTCAAGGAAATTCGCGAAGGCGGCAAATACGTCAAGCACCCGTCGCTGTTTCGGCAATGGATCACGGCGGACGGCTGCTCCGGGTTCAAGGCCGAGGCGGGCCGCTACCACCTGTACGTTTCGGTCAGTTGTCCATGGGCGCACCGAACGGTTCTGTTCCGGGTATTGAAGAAACTGGAGAACGTGATCGGCATGACCTACACCGCGCAGCGCGGCGACGGCCAGGGCTGGTCGTTCGGCGAGGACGGGCACCTCGTGCCGGGCACCGAACGCCGTGTGAAGCATCTGCACGAGATCTACACCATTGCCGACGCGGCCTGCACCTCCCGCGTGACCGTGCCGACGCTGTGGGACAGCCGAACGCGCCGGGTCGTGAACAACGAGTCCTCGGAAATCATCCGGATGTTCAATTCGGCATTTTCGGGACTTGCGCCGATCACCCCCGACTACTTTCCGCAGCCGTTGCGCGCCGCCATCGAAGCGATGAACGAGAAGGTCCTGCGCGGCGTCAACGATGCCGTGAACGGCTGCGGCCGGTCCGCGTCGCAGGCGGCCTACGACGAAGCGTTCGACATGCTGTTTCGCACCCTTGATGAGCTGGAATCGATTCTCGGCAGGCAGCGCTTTCTGTGCGGCGATCAGCAGACCGAGGCGGACTGGCGGCTGTTTCCCAACCTGATCCGTTTCGACCCGATTTCGTACATCGGCTACAAGTGCAACCTGCGGCGCATCGAGGACTATCCGAATCTTTCGAACTACTTGCGCGATCTCTACCAGACGCCGGGTATTGCGCAAGTGTGCGACGTCGAAGGAATGAAGCGGGCCGTGTTCGGCATCGGCGGTCCGATCCCGAGCAACGGCGTCGTCCCGAAGGGACCCGAAATGCGCCTCGACCGGCCGCATAACCGCGGCCGGTTTCGAAAAGCGGCTTAGAACCTGTTGCAAGACGACCCACATGATGCGAACGGCAGTGGACGCCCGATGGTCGAATGGAATATCGACGAAGGACGCGCCAGGCGCGAATCGGCGCACCCGGGCCGGGGTGGGTCGGTAGGCCGTGACCGCGCGGCGACACGAGACGCGAGGCGATGGCAACTCAACGACGAGTCATTTATCTGACCACGGGGCGCGGCCCGACGTGGCTGCGCGTCTTGCTGACCCTTGGCGCGCTGGGCGCAGCCGTCATTGCGTTCTGGCTCGGACTGGTGTTGGCGCTCGCCGTGGTGGCGACGGTGGCGCTGGCGCTGCTCCCGGTGCTGGCATGGAGAGCCTTTTCCGCCTCCCGGCGGCCGGGCGGATCGGCGACGATCGACGGGGAGTACACGGTCGCGTCGTCTTCCGATGTCGACGTTCAGGACGAGCCGACCGAACCCAAGGGTCGCGAGCCACCGCGTTGACGCCCGGAAGACCGCGCTATGCTTCCCGGGAGCGCTTGCGGTCGCCGCGCGTGTTCGATACGGCGCATGTTCTCCGACCTGTCGGGGGACCGGCGCTCGCGGCAACTTAAGCGCGGCGCACGGGTCAAAGTGGTTTCGACGGCAATCAGGCAGCCGCATGTCCGCGGCCCGGACCGGGTATCTTGGCGTCGTGACCGATATGGAGTGTGAATGAACAGGGTACTGCTGTGGTTGGCTCTGGCGCTGGCGACGGCCGCTCACGGTGCGTCAGCCGATGTGCGAACGTCTTATCCGCCGGAGTTGAAGCCGGCGTGGCAGCAGGCCCGTGCGGCGCACATGGCGGCTGAACTGCTCGCTCACTACCACTACAAGAGGACGCCGCTCGACGAAACGCTTTCGAAGAAGATATTCGTCGAATATCTGAAATCGCTCGATTCCGAGAAGCTCGTCTTCGTTCAGGCCGACATCGACCGCTTTTCCGCCGACAGGGCCCGGCTCGGCGACGCCATCCGTGACGAAGATCTCAGCGTTCCGTTTTCGGTTTTCAATCTTTATCAGCGTCGCGCAATTGAGCGCTATACGTACGCCCGGACTTTGCTGAAGAAGGGGTTTGATTTCCGCAAGCTCGAGGACTATCGATACTCCAGGGAAAACGAGGCCTGGCCGAAAACGGAATCGGAAATGCGCGAACTGTGGCGCAAACGCGTCAAGAACGAGTGGCTGCGGCTCAAGCTGGTCGGCAAGGACGACAGGAGCATCGCTGAAATACTCGACAAGCGCTATGACAATTTTCTGAAGCGCGTCGCCCGCATAAAGAGTGCAGACGCCTTTCAGGCTTTCATGAACGCGTTCACCACGGCCATCGAGCCCCACACGAACTATCTGGTGCCGCGGGCCGCCGAGGAATTCGACATCGCGATGAGGCTGTCCCTGGTCGGCATAGGCGCGGTTCTGGCGGAAAAGGACGACTACACCACGATCCGCAAGCTGGTGCCGGGCGGCCCGGCTGCGCTGTCGGGCCGGCTGAAGAGTGGCGATCGCATCGTCGGCGTTGCTCAGGGCGCGGGCGGCGCGATGACGGACATCCTTGGATGGCGCCTGCAGGATGCGGTGGCGCTGATTCGCGGTGCACCCGATTCGGTCGTCGTGCTCGACGTGCTTCCCGCGGATGCCGCGCCCGAAGGCCAACGCAAACGGGTTTCCCTGGTGCGCAAGAAGATCAGTCTCGAGGAGCAGGCCGCCAAGTCGTCTGTCCATTCGGTACGAGACGGGAAGGTCACCCGCCGAATCGGCGTGATAGCACTTCCCTCCTTCTACGAGGATTTCGCCGCCAAACGAAAGGGCGATCGGCGTTACAGGAGCGCGACCCGGGATGTATCGCGCCTGCTCGACAAGTTCAGGATAGATAGGGTCGACAGCGTATTGATGGACCTGCGCAACAACGGAGGTGGTTCGTTGGCTGAAGCGATCGAACTCACCGGTCTGTTCATCGACAAAGGACCCGTCGTGCAGCAGCGCAACGCGCGAGGCGAGGTCTTGGTGATGAGCGACACCCAAGCCGGCGTCGCCTGGGAGGGTCCGCTCGGCGTGCTGCTCAACCGCGGTTCGGCCTCCGCGTCGGAGATTTTCGCCGCCGCGATCCAGGATTACGGCCGCGGCCTGATCATCGGCGACTCGAGCTTTGGCAAGGGCACGGTGCAGAACATGATCGATCTTGATCTGCTCGCCAAGAGCAATACGCCGCAGTTCGGGGAACTGAAGATGACGGTCGCCCAGTTCTTCCGTGTCAACGGAGGCACGACCCAATTGCACGGCGTGATGCCCGATATCCTGCTTCCGGCCGTTTCGCACGCGGAAAACTTCGGCGAATCGAGATTCGACAATGCGCTGCCCTGGGCGCAGGTACGGGCAGCGGACTATAAGCCGGTCGGCGACCCGAAAGCCGTGCTGCCGATTCTCGTGACCCTGCACGAGGCACGCGTGAAAAAGGACCGGGAGTACCAGTACCTGAAGGAGGACATCGCGGAATTGACGCGCCAGCGCAGAAGGAACAGTGTCTCGCTCAACGAAGCCGAACGGCGCAGCGAACGTGACCGTCTCGAGGCCCGGCTCAGGTCCCGGGAATTGCGCAACGATCGCGGGGCGAACTCCGATGAGGGTGCCGTGGGCAAGCAGAGCGCGAGCGCGAAAGGCGGCGCATTTCGCGATGACGGTCTGCAATCCAGCGAGCGCGATCTCGCCGTTGAACTGGCAGCGGAAGACGCCCGGAAGAACGCAAAGGACGTTTTGTTGAACGAGGCCGTCAACATACTCAGCGACGAATTGGGGGTGCTGCAATCCGGCGCGAGGCTGGCATCGCGCGTCAAGCCCGACTCGCCCTTGGGGCCGGGGCAGAAACGCGGCGGCGACGCGGTCCTTGACCGGGCGCAGCGACGGTAAGATGCTTGGCGAGGCCGGGCGGCCCCGGCGGCCGCGGGGTTGCGCGCCGGATGTCCCGTTCGGGCCCTGATCAGCGACCACTCCGCGAAAGGCACTCGGAAATGACGGACGCCATGGACGCAGGAACCGCAGCCTGGAAGGCGCTCGCGGAGCATCAACGGGATATCCGTGCCTTGCACCTGCGCGAGCTGTTCGCCGGCGATCCGGCGCGCGGCGAGCGCATGACGCTGGAGGCGGCCGGACTGGTCTTCGACTACTCGAAAAACCGGATTACCGACAAGACGATAGGACTGCTTGTTGCGCTGGCCGAGCAATCGGCGCTGCGCTCGCGCATCGACGCGATGTTTCGCGGTGACCGGATCAATGTCACCGAAGACCGCCCGGCGCTGCACGTGGCTCTGCGCGCGCCGCGCGGCGCGTCTTTCGTCGTCGACGGCGAAAACGTCGTTCCCCAGGTGCATGCGGTGCTCGACAAGATGGCGGACTTCGCGCAGCGCGTGCGCGAAGGATCGTGGAAGGGCCATACCGGCAAGCGCATCCGCAACGTGGTCAACATCGGCATCGGCGGCTCCGACCTCGGGCCGGTCATGGCCTACGAAGCGTTGAAGCACTACAGCGACCGGGGCATGACGTTCCGATTCGTCTCCAACGTCGACGGCACGGATTTCGCGGAAGCGACCCGCGACCTCGATGCCGCGGAGACACTGTTCATCGTCGCGTCGAAAACGTTTACGACGCTGGAAACGATGACCAACGCGCACACCGCGCGGGACTGGCTGCTGGAGATGCTGGGCGGCGACGAGCGGGCCGTGGCGCGGCATTTCGTCGCCGTCTCGACCAATGCAGGCAAGGTATCGGGATTCGGCATCGATACCGCGAACATGTTCGGATTCTGGGACTGGGTCGGCGGACGCTATTCGATGGATTCGGCGATCGGCCTGTCGACGATGTTGGCGATCGGGCCGGAGCACTTCCGCGCAATGCTCTCGGGATTCCACGAAATGGACGAGCATTTCCGCAGCGCGCCGTTCGAACGCAACCTGCCGGTGCTGATGGGCCTGCTCGCACTTTGGTACAACAATTTCTTCGGTGCGCAGACCGTTGCCGTGCTGCCCTATGAGCAGTACCTGAAGCGCTTTCCCGCCTATCTGCAGCAGTTGACCATGGAGAGCAACGGCAAGCGCGTGACGCTGGACGGCGGCCCGGTCGAGCGCGATACCGGTGCGATCTACTGGGGCGAGCCGGGCACCAACGGCCAACACTCCTTCTACCAGCTGATCCACCAGGGCACGCGGCTCATTCCCTGCGACTTCATCGCCTTCGGCCGGTCGCTCAACCCGCTCGGGCGGCATCACGACATGCTGCTGGCGAATGTCCTTGCGCAGGCCGAGGCGCTCGCGTTCGGCAAGACGCCGGAGGAAGTTGCCGCTGAAGGCACGCCCGCGCGGCTGGTTCCCCACCGGGTGTTCGAGGGCAACCGGCCGTCCAACATGATTCTGGCCGAACGGTTGACGCCCGCGGTGCTGGGCAAACTGGTCGCGCTCTACGAGCACAGCGTCTATACGCAGGGCGCGATCTGGCGCATCGATTCGTTCGACCAATGGGGTGTCGAACTGGGCAAGGCGCTCGCTCAACGCATCGTTGCCGAGCTCGAGAGCGGGCCCGAGCCCAGGCTGGCGCACGACAGCTCGACCAGCGGCCTCATCGGCCGCTGCAGAGAAATGAAACGGCGAGCGGGATGAGGATCGGTCGGGGCCGATTCGCGCTGCGCGCCGGTGTTCGAGCGACGAAGCGCATTCGGGCCGGGCTGCGCTGACCACGGCGGGAGCGTGGCGGCCGCCGGCGCAATCGCGGTCCATTGAGCGAAAGGAAACCATCATGCAACTCGGAATGATCGGACTCGGACGCATGGGCGCGAACATGGTGCGCAGGCTCATCAGTGCGGGACATGACTGCGTCGTCTTCGACCGGTCCGCCAAGGCGGTCGGCGACCTGGCGAAGGAGAAGGCCGTCGGGGCCGCGTCGCTCGCCGATCTGCTGGGCAAGCTCGCAAAACCGCGCGCGCTGTGGTTGATGGTGCCCGCTGCCGCCGTGGACAGCACGATCGCCGACCTGCTGCCGCTGCTCGAACGCGGCGATGTGCTGATCGACGGCGGGAATTCCCATTACGTCGACGATATCCGCCGGGCGAAGCAACTGGCGGCGCAGGGCGTTCACTACGTCGATGTCGGCACCAGCGGCGGCGTGTGGGGACTGGAGCGGGGCTACTGCATGATGATCGGCGGCGAGGTTGCGACAGTGCGGCATCTCGATCCGATTCTGGCCAGCCTGGCTCCCGGCATGGGCGCCATTGCACGCACGCCCGGACGTGAAAAAGGCGCGCGCGGAGATGTCGCCGGCACCGCCGAGCAGGGCTACCTGCATTGCGGCCCGAACGGCGCCGGCCACTTCGTCAAAATGGTCCACAACGGGATCGAATACGGACTCATGGCCGCGTACGCCGAAGGGTTCAACGTGTTGCGAGCGGCGAATGTCGGCAGACAGGCGCACGCGATCGACGCGGAATCGACCCCGCTGCGCGACGCCGAACACTACCAGTACGATTTCGAGCTGCCGGATATCGCGGAGGTCTGGCGCCGCGGCAGCGTCATTGCGTCGTGGCTGCTCGACCTGACGGCGAGCGCGCTGGCCAAGGATCCAACGCTCGCGAAATTCGCCGGGCGAGTCTCCGATTCGGGCGAAGGGCGTTGGACGATCAAGGCGGCGATCGACGAAGGCGTGCCGGCCCCGGTGCTGACCACCGCGCTGTACGAGCGCTTCGCGTCGCGCGGTGAAGCGGAGTTTCAGGACAAGCTGCTTTCGGCGATGCGTTACGAGTTCGGCGGTCACGAGGAAAAGCCTGCCGGCAGGTGACCGGGCAGGCAGCCGGGCTGTGGATTGCCTCGGACACGGGCAACCCGCCGCTCGAAGCGTACCGGGGTCAGCGCGTCGGCCGCCAGGCGGCGAAACAAAGCCCCGTCCCGGTGCCAGCTGGCGAGCGGTACGCCGGCACGTACTCCGCCCAGGCCAGCGCGAGGTGCTCGGCGGCGCCTGCGGCGGCAACCCAGTTCCGGATCTCGGAATTGCCGGAATTGAGCTTGTTGCGCGGCAGGCTTTTCAACGTGTTCGCATCCTTGTCTTTCAGCGCCTGGATGATCGAACGGTCGAACGGTTCATCGATCGCGAAATGGCTCAGGCCGCCCGAACCCAGTATGGCGACGCGGACCGGCTTCGGATACGACTCGACTGCCTCGCGTATCGCCTGGCCGATCGCGTAGCAGCGCGCGGGGGTGGGCTGGTTGGGTGGATAGTAGGTGTTCAGGAACACCTGCACGACCGGGACGACCGGGTCGAAGTTCAGCAAGCGGCTGTGCACGAACGCGAACGCGTGACCTTCTCCTTCGCCGCGCGGCAGACGATCCGACACCGCCGTGTCGAATCCCCGCTCGATGAGATGCCCGATCAGGTGCTCCGCCAGTTTTCCATCGGCCGGATACTCGATTCGTCCTGCCGCGAGGTAATAGCGGGCCTGTATCGCGGCAAACCAATCGACCCATTCCGGTTTGGGAGCGCGTTGCTGGTGAGGGATGGTCTTGCCCCGATGGACAAGCAGCGAGGGCAGAGCGTCTTCGAGAAACAGCTCCTTTTGATCATCGCCGATGACGATCAGCGCGTCGAGCCGCGCACTGCGCATTTCGCCGCTGATTCGATCCAGCGCAGCCTGCGCCAACGCGTGGCGTCTGGCGTAGTTCTCGGCTGTGCACTCGGCGTCGAAACGACCGGCCGCATGCGCAACGAGCGCCTCGTAGGAAGCGGGGGCGCCTTCGCGGTCGAGCAGTTTCATCGTCGGTTCACGCGGCTCGAACCACGTCCACTCCTCGACCGTCGCATTGAGCATGGGCGAGTGCGAGCTGCCGATGCCGAGCACGATTTGCGCCATGCGCCGTCCCGGTCAGCGAGGCAGGTGAAGCGTCACCCGCGGTGAGCGCTCCTGCGTGATCGAAGAAATCATTTTGAAGGACCGCCGGGCGTGTCGGATAAAGGGCAAGACGGAGTGTAACTGCGTCCGATCCCGGACGCATGACACCGCGAGCGGCGAGCAGGCAGTGACCGCAGAGGATGGCAAAGGCCTGGTTCCGCACTGGCCAACGCATCGGCAGCTTCGTATAGAATCCGCCATCGGTCCAACACTGCTGCTCACACCATCTGAATATGCTCGTTCGCGCCCTCGGATCAGTCCTGCTAATCGCAGTCGGGGCCTTGACGGCCTTGCCCGATGCCAACGCGGCGGAACGCGAGTTTTCGCCGCAGGTCTGGATCAACCCAGGCATTTATTCCTTGCATTTTGATCGCAACAAGAACCTCCGGGATGACAATGTGGGCCTCGGTGCGGAAGTCGTGCTGGCGCCGGACCATGCCTTGTTGGCGGGTTCATTCGTCAACAGCGACTGGACCAGGAGCCGTTACGGTGCTTACGCATGGCGCCCGCTGCACTGGCAGCTCGACGGTACCCATGTAAGCGCCGGCGTTATCGTCGGAGCCTTCGACGGATATCCGCGTTACCGCGAGGGTGCGTGGTTTGTCGCTCCGATGCCGGTCGTGGCCATCGAGGGCGAGCGGCTCGGCGTCAACCTCAGCGTTATTCCCACTTTGCAAAACCGGGTCAACGGCGCGATAGCCGTGCAGATCAAGCTGCGGGTCTGGTAGCAGACGGGTCGGCTCAATAACCCGGCGGCGCGCGGAACGGCCCGGTCACGAGCGCGAGGCTGCGCGCCAGCGCAAGCAGCGCCGATTCGCTCCATCTGCGTCCGACCACCTGCACACCGATTGGCAGGCCTTCCCCGGATTGCGCGAGCGGCAGTACCACCACCGGATGGCCGGTGAGGTTGAACGCGCAGGTATAGGCGGTGCCGGCGAGAAAATACGGAACCTTGCGCTCGTCGACGTCGACCGGCGTGCCCCACGGCAAGTGAGGAATGGCCGGGCCGACCGTTACCGGGCACAGGAAAGCGTCGCAGCCATCGAAAAATCTTTCCAACGCGGCGATCAGCGCATCGCGCCGCGTGAGACTTGCCATGTAGTCGGCGATGGTGGCGCGCGCGCCCTTGGCCGAACCGATGCCCACCGGCACGTTGTCCCCCAGCGTTGCGTTGAGCGCGGCGACGCGCTCGGCGACCCGATCCGGCGCGGTCGCCGCGCGCTCGGCAATCGCGATCTCGCCCCAGGTTTCCCAGGCGGCATTGAAGTCGAAATCGGCCGGCATACGCTCCTCGATCGTGCAACCGCACGCGGCCAGATCGCCTGCCAGTTTCGCGATCGCATTCTTCGTGTCGCGCGTCACCGGGATGCCGCCGAAATCGGTGCTCCATGCGAAGCGATACGATTTGATCGGTTGCTCGGCCGTTTCGGCAAGCGGTACCGGCGGCACGTCCGGCTCGGCCTCGTCGGGTCCGGCGATCAGCTTCAGGATCAGCGCCAGATCGTCCACCGAGCGCGCCAGCGGTCCGAGCGTGTTCATGTGCCGCGTCGCGCGCGGCAGGCCCGGCGGTTCGGGGATGTGGCCGGTATTGGGCACTCTGCGTTCAGTGGGCTTGAGGCCGAACAGTCCGCAGTAATGCGCCGGCGTCCTGACTGAAGCTGCCAGATCGCTGCCCACATCGAACGCCGAGAGCCCCGCGGCCACCGCTGCGCCTCCGCCGCCGGTCGATCCGCCCGGCGTGCGCTCGAGATTCCACGGATTGTTGGTGCGGCCGAAGATCGGATTGTCGGCGCGGTAATCGGCCGAGAGCGGCGGCAGGTTGGTCTTTCCCATCAGTATCGCGCCGGCGGCGCGCAGCCTTGCCACCGCGGTTGCGTCGCGCGCGGGCACGTACTGCGCAAGCGGCGGATGCCCGCCGGTGGTGCGCATGCCCGCGGTTTCGAGCGCATCCTTGATGGTCATCGGTACCCCATGCAGCGGGCCCCAGAGTTCGCCGCGGGCGAGCGCGGCGTCGGCGGCGCGCGCACGCAAGAGGGCGCCTTCCTCGTCGAGCGTGCATATCGCATTCAGCGCCGGATTGTGCTTGGCGATCCGGGCCAAGTACATTTGCAGCACCTCGGTTGCGCTCGTGCGGCGGGCGCGAATCGCCGCAGCGAGTTCGCTGGCGCTGGAGAAGGGATCGAGTGGCATGGCGAAATCCTTTGATTGCGACTGACTGAGGATAGTATAGGGCATGGGTGCGGCGTCGATGCTTTGCGCGGGGCCCAACGCAGTGACCGGCGCGCTTTACAGAACGGTTTCGAGCGCTGTAGATTGGCGCGCCGGCGTAATTGAAGCGAATGCGAGGCGAATCAGGATGGTCACGGCGTCCAGGGAGTTCCAGGTCTTCGTCAAGCCGGTCGGCGCGGCGTGCAATCTGGACTGCAGCTATTGCTACTACCTCGAGAAGCAAAAGCTCTACCCGAGGGATGAGTCGCCGCGCATGCCCGGGAGCGTGTTGGAGGACTACATCGCCCAGCACATCGCGGCCTGCCCCATTCCGACGGTCCTTTTTTCATGGCACGGCGGCGAGGCGACTTTGCTCGGCGTGGACTACTTTCGAAGGATCGTCCAGCTTCAGCGCAAGCACGCGATTGCGGGGCGGGACATCATCAACGACCTGCAGACCAACGGGACATTGCTCGACGAGGAATGGTGCCGGTTTCTGGCCGCCGAACACTTCACCGTGGGACTCAGCCTGGATGGGCCGAGCGAGCTTCACGACCACTATCGCCTGAGCAAGGCGGGCAAGCCGACGCACGTGCAGGCGATGCACGGACTGCTGCTCCTGCAACGTTTCGGGATTCCGCATACCGTGCTGTGCGTCGTGCACGCAGGCAACGTCGGTCATCCGCTGCTCGTCTACCGTTTCTTCAAGGAAGCAGGAGTCAGGAATCTGGTGTTCCTTCCTCTGGTCATGCGCGCCGATGACGGTGCGGTGTCGCCGGAGACGGTTCCGGCAAGAACCTTCGGTGAGTTCATGTGCACGATCTTCGACGAGTGGATCAGCAAGGATATCGGCCGCGTCAACGTGCTCATGTTCGAAGAGGCGGCCCGACCGGAGCAAGGCATGGAGCATGCGCTGTGCGTGTTTCGGCCGATCTGCGGTGAACTGCCCGTGCTCGAACACAACGGCGATTTCTATTCCTGCGATCATTTCGTCGACCGGGCGCATTTCATCGGCAACATCCGCGAGAAATCGCTGATCTCGGTGCTGGAGGATCCGGCGCAGCGCTCGTTCGGACTAGCGAAGCGGGAAACGCTGCCCAAGAGTTGCAGGGAGTGCGGCGTACTCGAATACTGCAACGGCGGCTGTCCAAAGGACCGTTTCGTCGCGACGCCCGGCGAGGAATTTCCCACGAACTACCTGTGCGCCGGGTACAAGACGTTCTTCACCCACGCGCGGCCGGCGATGCGCCGGCTCGCCGCGCACCTGAAGTCGGGACAGATGCTAGAGAGCTTCGCACAGCGTGCCCGCCCTTCGTTCGCAAAGGGTCCGGGCGCGAGCCGCAACGACCCATGCCCGTGCGGCAGTGGGAAGAAATTCAAGCGCTGCTGCGGCGCGAACCAATGAGCGATCGGAACCGGGGCCGTCGGAGACGATTTGCGCTTTGAAGTCCATTGATTGCTGGTAGATGTAACAGTTGCAACGGGGCCGAGCGGGAAACCGACCTGCGGTTGCTTCGTCAAACGATAGCAGTGTTGCCGCTGAAATCAGAAGAGCCGCACTGCGCCAGGAGGCCATCACGCAGAATCGAAGGGGCTCGTAACTTGCGCCAGTCGTCGTAAGCTGTCGTCGTCTGGGGCAGGATGCGCGTCGCCACTGCCGGCTCGCGCCCTGCAGGAACGACGCGCGCTGGCGCAGAAATGCCCGGCGGCAGGAGGATGCCTGCGAGCGCGCCGACCCCAGCTCTGTTCGTTGTAGGGGGTGCCAAACAAGCGGATAATCTTCTCAATGGATCGGACATCGGGCCGCGTAATGGGAACAACCGTCGTGATCGAAGGCGTCAAGGCAAGCGAATTGCCCAAGGCGTGGCGCCAGCGCGTTAAAGCCAAGGGCAACGAAAAGGTGACCGTGACGATTGCCAAACACAAGACGCGGACTGCCGGGAAGACAGCCAAGAAACCCAACGCAACCTTCGGTATGTGGGCCGACCGCGCTGATGTGAAAGATCCCGCCGCTTACGTGCGCACATTGAGGCAACCGCGCGCCAGCTCGCGACGCTCCGCAGGCTAATGCGGCTCATCGACTCCGATGTCATCATCTGGAATTGGCGCGGCCAAGATGCTGCCGCAACGCTCCTAGCTGCCGAGCCCTTCGCGATTTCGGCGGTCACCTACATGGAGCTCGTGCAGGGGATGCGCAATGCACGCGAATTGAAGAACCTTCAAGCGGACTTAGCACTCTGGAGGGCGACCACCTTGCCCATCACCACGGCAATTTCCGAGCGCGCTGTCCAACTCGTCGAAGAGCATTTTCTCGCGCATCACGTGCAACTCGCCGACGCGCTCATTGCCGCCACTGCCATCGAGCACAAGCTCATCATCGTTAGCTCCAATACCAAGCATTTCAAATCCATCAAGACGCTCAGGATTGAAGCGTTCAAGCCCCCGTAAAGGCACTATGATTCTCCACGATCCCGGAGGGGATTATGGGCCATGATGCGCCAAGGGTATCCGAAGAGTTCCCCGAACTTTTTCATTACACAACGATACCCGCGTTTGAGAGCATCTATGCTTCTCAAACATTTTGGGCAACGCATTACAGCGATTTGAACGATAGTTCAGAACTTCTCCGATTCCGCCTGAAGGTGCACGAGTTGGCTGCGCCCATTATCGCCGACATCTTCCGCAAACGTATGCAATGTGACACGCGGCTAACAAATGAAGTTACCAGGCGTGGCGGAATTGACGCAGTCGTCAACCAAGAGGCAGAACAGCATCTGAATACGCTTCATCGCGTAACATTTAGGGAGGATTTCTTCCGGGAAACGTTCATCTGCTCATTTTGCGCCCATGCCGCGCGGTCATACGAATCGGAGAATGGGCTTCTCAGTCAATGGCGCGCGTACGCGACCGGGGGTGGGATCGCCATTGTGTTAGACACGGCCAGCATCGAGGACCAGCTAGAACACGAGGCACACGTTTTTGGGCACCCTGTAAATCACATCGGCGATGTCAAGTACGACGATGACGACATTGGAATCCGGCACGCGTTTCGTGATGTGTTTGACCGTTTGCCAGGGATACTGCAAACGTTCTATTCCGGGCAACAGGCTTCCTACGACGAAATAGTACGTCACTTCGTTCAAGGATGTACGTTGGTAAAACACCACGCGTTTCACGAAGAAAACGAAATTCGCATCGTGGTGTCACCTACGGCACCGTGCGTGGCTCCATCCCCTACGGTCAATGTCACGATGCGCAAGAAGCTGGTCCACTATAGACGCCACGGCCATACCGAGGCGCGATACATAGAATTGTTCTGGAAGGCTGCGATGACTATCGGAAGGATTCTTAGAAGGGCTGATGTATTGGTCATGATCGGTAAGGCGGGATGCCACAGTGCTTGTGTTTTGGTACTCGCCGGAGCGCCGAGGCGAGCCGTTACGGGCCCTGTTGGAATACATCGGCCTTACCCCACCGATGTGCACGAGCGTTCTTACTCCGAAGCGCAACAGCGATATCGAGCCATGGAAGCCGAAGCAAGACGCTATCTGGAGGAAATGAACCTACCGGCAAGCCTTTTCGACGCCATGGCGCGAGTTCCGCCCGAGACGGTACGGATTCTTTCCCGAGAGGAGATCGATAATTTCGGCCTTGATCGCGTCGATCCTGTTACAGAAGACCTACAGGACGCCGAGCAAGCGCGTCGATACGGGTTAGATCGACGGACGTATCTTCAGCGAAAAGCAAGGCAGCAATCGCTCTGTTTAGAGGCCGGGTCCCGCTATATTGATTCGCCGAAAAGGGCCGCTGAGGAATGGGTTGAATGCCGACGCGAAGTCATGGAAGGGAGACGCTAAATATGCCCTCACGGATCAAGCGCTCTAGGGCGGCGACTCAGCCCGTATACACTCTTTCGGCGATTGGGAGGAAATTCCTACGCTTCAGCCGGCCGTGATCAAGACGGTTTCGCACCAGTGCCCAGTTTCATCCTGCCGGGCGCGCTATCGAAACCGGCGCCGGTATTGCAACAAGCGCAGAATCGCAATACCATGACGCAATGAAGACCGTTACGGTAAAGCTTCCAGACCCGCTAGCCGCCTGGCTGTCCAAGCGCGCCCGCGAACTCGGTCGACCGCAATCCGATCTCGTGCGCGATGCGTTGCAGAAGGCGAGCGAAGGCAAGGGCGGCGCCAGCTGCCATGACCTGTTCGCGGACGTGTGCGGCGTCATCGATGGCCCCAGGGATCTGTCCACTCATCCGAAGCACCTCGCCGGCTTCGGCGAATGAGTGCAATCATCGTCGATACCGGCCCGCTCGTGGCCTATTTCAACCGCCGTGATCGGTGGCATGGCTGGGTTGTCGAACAAATGACCGCTCTTCATCCGCC
>MEQX01000085.1 GCA_001770415.1 Betaproteobacteria bacterium RIFCSPLOWO2_02_FULL_63_19
CATGGATCGGTTCGAGCTATAAGGACTTCCGGGCATTTCCAGACCCCGTGCAGGACGCGATGGGCTACGCGCTGTATCAGGCTCAGATTGGCGAGAAGCATGGCAGCGCGAAACCGCTCAAGGGGTTCGGTGGGACAGGGGTGCAGGAGATTGTTACCGACCATGTGGGCGACACCTTCCGGGCGGTGTACACGGTGAAGTTCGCGACGGCGATCTATGTCCTGCACGCCTTCCAGAAGAAGTCGAAGTCGGGAATCAAAACGCCGACCGTAGACCTGGAATTGATCCGGCGGCGGCTCAAAGCAGCCGAAGCCGATTACAAGGTTCAGCTTGGAAAAGGAAAAGCATCATGAAAAAAGGCCCAGATACCAGCATCAGGCGCGGCACGAAGAATGTTTTTGCTGATCTCGGTTTCCCCGATGCCGAAACCCATCTGCTTAAAGCTGAACTGGTGACGCGAATTCAGGGTGTCATCAGCGGGCAAAAGCTGACCCAAGCCGCAGCGGCCAAACGCATGGGTCTTAGTCAGCCGGACGTGTCGCGGCTACTCAATGGGCAATTCAGGGACGTGTCCGTCGAACGCCTGATGCGTCTGCTGACGCGGCTCGGCTGCGATGTCGATATCATCATTCGTAACCATGGGAAAACAGTGGCACCACGGGATACGATCCGCCTGCAGGCGGCCGCATAATATGGCCAGATCAGCAGCAGGTCTTATGGTGCAAGACTACAGCCCGAATCAACCCGCATCGATCGCGCGAATACGGGTAACATTTCCTTCATATGCTGAATGAAGCTCTAAAAATCTAGGATGCTTCCAGATAATATTCAAGCTGCAAATCGGAGCGGGTTCAAAAGTCAATTTACCAGTCGAAATACCTCGTGTAATCCCGTGCCGCACACCCAGTCACGGCGAGCGGCGTGGTAAAATGCGTTTCCAACACGGTGCTGCGCCGACATGCCGAACTCAGCGCTTACGGCGGTTTCTCCCCTCGACGGCCGCTACGCCGGGCAGATCGAATCGCTACGCGCGTATTTCAGCGAATTCGGCTTGATCCGTTACCGTGTACGCGTCGAGATCGAGTGGTTGATCGCGCTGGCCGCCAACGTGCAACTGCGTGAAGTCGGGCCGTTTTCCGATGCGACCGAGGCCGAACTTCGTCGGGTCGCCGCAGAGTTCTCCGTCGGCGACGCAGAACGGGTCAAGGCGATCGAGGCCCAGACCAATCACGACGTCAAATCCGTCGAGTACTGGCTGAAGGAAAGCCTCGCCGGCAACGCCGAAGTGCAGAAGGCCTCCGGATTCATTCATTTCGCTTGCACGTCGGAAGACATCAACAATCTCGCCTACGCGCTGGCGCTTGACGGATGCCGCCGCGCGGTACTGCTGCCTGCTCTGGAGCGTCTCATCGAGAGGCTGGCGGCGATGGCGCGCGATCTCGCCGAATTGCCGATGCTTTCCCGCACCCATGGGCAGGCCGCCACCCCCACGACGCTGGGCAAGGAGATCGCCAATTTCGTGTTTCGCCTGCGCAGGGCGAGGGCGAGCCTCGGGACCGTGCGCCAGCTCGGCAAGATCAACGGCGCGGTCGGAAACTACAATGCGCACCTGGCGGCGTATCCGGGTTTCGACTGGGAGAAATTTGCCAGAAGGTTCGTCGAATTGCTCGGACTCGAATTCAATCCCTACACCGCGCAGATCGAGCCGCATGACAGCCTTGTTGAGTTCTTCGATGCGGTCGCGAGAACCAATACGATTCTTCTCGACCTCGACCGGGACCTCTGGGGGTACGTGTCGCTGGGCTACTTTCGTCAGCGCGTGAAGCAAGACGAGGTCGGTTCCTCGACCATGCCCCACAAGATCAATCCGATCGACTTCGAGAACTCGGAAGGGAACATCGGCGTAGCCAATGCGCTGCTTCGGCATCTCGCAGACAAGCTGCCGGTTTCGCGCTGGCAACGCGACCTGTCCGACTCGACCGCGTTGCGCAATGCAGGCGTCGCGCTCGGGCATTCGCTGATTGCCTGGCGTTCATGCCTGCGGGGCCTCGAGAAGCTCGAGGCCGACCCGAATCGGCTTGCAGCGGACCTGGATGCGAACTGGGAAGTCCTGGCCGAGCCGGTTCAGACGGTCATGCGGCGCTACGGCGTGTCCGATGCGTACGAGCAACTCAAGGTGCTCACGCGTGGCAGGGGGATCACCCGGGAGGCTCTGGCTGAATTCATTGCTTCGCTTCCGATCCCGGAGGCCGAGAAGAATCGACTGCTGGAGATGACTCCGGGCGCATACATCGGCAAAGCTGCCGAGCTCGCGAAACGGACCTAGCGCGGCGCAGCCGAGGGGCGCGGGCGGGCGCGCCCGTTACTTGGGCTCCTCCGCCAGCGGCGGCAGCGAGCGCAGGTACGCGATCAATGCCGCAAGATCCCCGGGCGTGAGCTGACTGGTGGTATTGCGCACCACCTCGTCCATCGATTCTGCGGCGGCGTCGCCGTCGGGGTAGAGACCCGTCTCCAGGAAATACTTGAGTTCCCCGTCGCTCATTTTCTTGAGCCGGGTGGGTGTCAGATTCGGGGCGCCGCCCTCGCCGCCCGGCAGCTTCCTGGTACCGGCAAGGAACCGATCGCGAATCGGGCCGCCGAGGACATTGCGCGGTGTGTGGCATTCGCCGCAGTGGCCCAGTGCCCTGACCAGATAGGCCCCGCGATTGACAGCGGTGGATCGAGCGGGGTCGCCGACGAACGGGCCGGGGCTAAAGAACTGCAATTTCCATCCTGCGACCAGTGCGCGCACGTTGTAAGGAAACCCCACCTCGTGCTCCTGGTTGGCTCGCTTGCTCGGCGCAAGCGAGCGAAGGTACGCCCAAAGATCGCGCAGGTCGCCATCGGCAATCCCGGTAAACGACGGGTACGGAAATGCCGGGAAGTAGTGCGCGCCGTCCGGCCGTTCGCCCAGGCGCATCGCGCGCTTGAAGTCCGACTCGCTCCAGCGTCCGATCCCGGCCACCGGGTCGGGCGTAATGTTCGGCCCGTAAAAGGTTCCGAAAGGCGTCTTCAGCGCGCGACCGCCGGCGTAGGGCACCGCGTCTTTTTTGTCTTCCGTGTGGCACGCCTTGCATCCGCCGGCCTTCGCCAGATATTCCCCCTTCTTGGCGTCGCCCTGCGCCAAGGCATTGCCCATCGCCGCTTGGAGCAGCAATACAAACATGCCTGCGGTTGCCGGGAAGACCCACGACGGAGGTGCCGACATCCGCTTCCTCAGTGACTGGCCACGAACATCACGAATTCTAGCTTCAGTCTGCTCAGTGCTGCGTTTCCGAGACGCAGCGGGAAATGCCTTGCGTAGCGGGACCGTAGGGCAGAAACGGAATAAGCACCGTGGTAGCGGCGCCTCCCGAACGTCGCACGCCTTATCGGCTCTGCCGGTACTTCTTGTGGCAGCTTCCGCAAACCTTGCCGATGTCGCCGATCGCGGCCTTTGCCGCGGACTCGTTGCTGCTCTTAGCGGCGGCGACCAGCTTTGCGACTCCGGCCTGCAGCTTTTCGATCTCCGCGTTGAAGCCGGCGGTATCTTTATAGATTTCGGGTAGCGCGCGGGACTTCACGTTAGCGGTCTCGGGAGCAAAGCCGTCCCATGCTAATTTGGTCAATATTTCGAGATAACCTGCATTGCGGGCAACGACACTCGCGTTATACGGGGCTTTCCCCCGAGCCATGGCGCCCAGGGGACCAAAATATTTGTCCTGCAAGGTCATCGCGGCCTGACGCTGCTTGACCATGGTTTCGGGCTTGCCCTGCGCCACGGCATCGACGGTAAAACCGACCCCCAGCGCTAACGCTAGACCGGCCGCAACGAACTTCATATTCATGGTTTGCTCTCCCAGTGTAAGTTTGAATGTGGAGTACGATCCAATGCGGTTGTCGCCGCACTAGAGCGATAACAGTCTCCAAAGGCGAATTATTCCCGAAACCGGGATATGTATCGTACAGACCGGAACCGCCGCCGGGCGCAAAGTCCGCAAGAGATTCCGCCAGGGTGCTTCTTACACGACCGCTTCTTCCTTGCGGTCCTTTACCGGCGTGACCAGGTCTTCGCGCTTGACCCCCAGCCAGCGCACCAGCGGCGCCATGACCAGCACCGAGGAGTAGATTCCGAACAGGATCCCGATGGTGAGCGCCACGGCGAAATAGTGCAGCGCAGCACCGCCGAAAAATAGCATTGCCAGCACCGCCATCTGGGTGGAACCGTGAGTGATGATGGTGCGCGACATGGTGCGCGTGATCGCATTGTCGATGATCTGGGTGACCGATGCCCTTCTCATCTTGCGGAAGTTCTCACGAATCCGGTCCGCCACAACCACCGACTCGTTGACCGAGTAGCCCAGTATCGCGAGAACCGCTGCCAGAACCGGGAGTGAAAACTCCCACTGAAAAAACGCGAAAAACCCCAGAATGATGACCACATCGTGCAGGTTGGCGATGACGGCCGCGACCCCGAATTTCCATTCGAACCGCATCGCGAGGTACAGGACGATGCCGAACGACGTGATAAGCAGCGCCAACGCCCCGTTTTCGGCGAGTTCGCGTCCGACCTGCGGCCCGACGAACTCCACCCGTGTCAGGCTGGCCGTTTTGTCCTGCGCTGCAAGCGCAGTCATGACTTCGCGCGAAAGCGCCGCGCTTTCCTGACCCGGCTTGAGCGGCATGCGGATCAAGATATCGCGGGATGAACCAAAATTCTGCACCGAGAAATCGTGGTATCCGTTCTTTTCGAGGGCATTGCGGATCAACTCGACTTCCGCGGCGTTCCCGTACCTGACCTCCATCACGGTACCGCCGGTAAATTCGATCGAGAAGTTCAGTCCGCGAAACGTCAGGAACCCGATCGCGAGCAGGAACGTCAGCAACGAGATCACGTTGAACACCAGCGCGTGGCGCATGAACGGGATGTCTTTGCGGATCTTGAAGAATTCCATGGTGCCTCAGTCGCTCATTTCCAGTCGGTATTGCCGATCGCGATGCGTTCCAGTTTCCTGCGGGCGCCGTAGGTCAGGTTGACGATCGATCGGCTCACCACGACGGATGAGAAAATCGACGTGAATATGCCCAAGACATGCACCACGGCGAAACCTCGTACCGGTCCGGAACCGAATATCAGCAACGCCAGTCCGGCGATCAGCGAGGTGATGTTTGAATCCATGATGGTGCCGAAGGCACGCTCATACCCGGCGTGAATTGCGGCCTGCGGCGTGCTTCCGGCGCGCAGTTCCTCTCGGATGCGCTCGTTGATCAGCACGTTGGCGTCGATTGCCATGCCCAGCGTGAGGGCGATTGCAGCGATGCCCGGAAGTGTCAGTGTCGCCTGCAACAGAGAAAGCATCGCCAGCAGAAACAGCAGATTGGACGACAGTGCGATGACCGAGAACACGCCGAATACGACGTAGTACATAACCATGAAGGCTGAAATCGCCGCAAAGCCGTAGATCGTCGAGTCGAAACCTTTCTTGATGTTTTCCGCGCCAAGCGACGGACCGACGGTGCGTTCCTCGATGATTTCCATCGGCGCGGCCAGCGATCCTGCGCGCAGCAGCAGCGCGAGGTCGTTGGCCTCCACGGTGGTCATGCGTCCGGTGATTTGGACCCGTCCGCCGCCGATTTCGGTGCGGATCACCGGTGCGGTGATCACTTCACCCCTGCCTTTTTCGAACAGCAGGATGGCCATCCGTTTGCCGACCGATACTCTGGTCACGTCGCGGAATATGCGTGCGCCAGCGCCATCCAGGGTGAGATTGACGGACGGCTCCTGGGTCTGGCTGTCGAACCCCGGTTGAGCGTCGGTGAGGCGGTCCCCGGTAAGCACGACCTGTTTTTTTACCAGCAGCGGCTGGCCGTTTCTCTCGACGTAGTACTCGTCGCCGAACGGCACCTGTCCCTGCGCCGCCGCCGCGAGCGCCGCCGGGGTCATGTTCTCCTCGTCGACCATGCGAATCTCGAGGGTCGCGGTCCGGCCCAGAATCTCCTTGGCTTTGGCCGTGTCCTGGACGCCGGGTAGCTGCACCACGACGCGGTCGGCCCCCTGTTGCTGAATGACGGGCTCGGCTACGCCAAGTTCATTGATCCGGTTATGCAGCGTCTGGATGTTCTGCTTGAGCGCGAACTCCTGCGTACGCTTCTGCGCCTCCGGTTTGATCGTGCAGGTGAGCCGCAGTTCCGAGCCGGCGCCGGAATCGGCCATCAGCAGATCCGGCAGCTGGTTTTCGATCATCCTGCGCGCCTTGACGCGCGTTTCTTCGTCGCGAAACCGGATAACGATGCCGCTGGGCTCGCGCCTGATGCCGGCATGCCGAATGCCCTTTTCGCGCAGTTGCGAGCGCGCATCGCCTGCGAGCGAGTCGAGGCGCTTGGTCAGCGCCGCCTTCATGTCCACCTGAAGCAGGAAGTGCACGCCGCCGCGCAGATCCAGGCCCAGGTACATCGGCAGTGCGTTGATGGCCGTCAGCCAGGTGGGCGAACTCGACAGCAGGTTGAGGGCAACGGTGTAGGAAGGATTCTGCGGGTCCGCATTGAGGCTCTGGCTGATGAGGTCCTTTGCCTTCAATTGCGTGTCAGTGTCCGCGAAGCGGACCTTGATCCCGTTCGCATCCTGAAAGACGCCGGTGGGTTGTATGCTCGCCGTCTTGAGGCTCTCCTCGACTTTCGCCAGCGTTGATGCATCCGCTCTCAGCGTGGCCTTGGCGCTGGAAACCTGGACCGCGGGTGCTTCGCCGAATAAATTTGGCAGCGCATAGAGCAACCCCAGCACCAGGGCCAAAGCGACGAGCACGTATGTCCAGAGCGGATAGCGATTCATTGAATGATGAGTTATCGGATGTGGATATTCAGGCGACCGGGTCGGGCGGATTTGGGCGCCGAGCGCCGACTGACCAAGGCGCCGAACTGCCCGGTCACTGTCCTAGATCGACTTGATTGTGCCTTTGGGCAGCAGCGTTTGTATCGCACCTTTCTGGACATTGACTTCCACACCGGGTGCGATTTCCAGCGTGATGTAAGCCTCGCCCGCCTTGGTGATCCTGCCAACGACTCCGCCGCTGCTGACGACTTCGTCACCCTTCTGCAGTGCTTCGGTCATGGCTTTGTGTTCCTTGGCTCGCTTCATCTGCGGACGGATCAGCATGAAATAGAGCAGCGCGAACATCAGCACGATCGGCAACAGGCCGGTCCATTGCCCCCCGTCGCCACCGGCAGTCTGGGCAAAAGCTGGGGAAATCAGCACGTTAGCCTCCGCAAATACTTACACCTAAGCTCAAAATTATAACACCTTCGTTCAGCCCGAAGCGCGTCTTCGACCGCTCCGCACGAGTACGAGGCACGACCGGGCGTGTGTGACCGACTCGACAGGTGCGCATCAATCAGGATCGCCTTGGGCCCGCTGCGCCCGGAACTCGTACGCATAGCGCCCTAAATCACCGACTTCGATCGCTTGCCGCAGCTCGCGCATAAGCGTTTGATAGAAGTGAAGGTTATGCAGTGTGTTGAGCCGCGAACCGAGAATTTCATTGACCTTCTGCAGATGGTGTAGGTAGGCACGAGAGAACTCGCGGCACGTCGCGCACGTGCAGGTGGGATCCAGGGGGCGCAAGTCGTCGCGATACTGGGCATTGCGGATCTTGACGTTGCCTTGGCGTGTATATAGCCAGCCGTTGCGGGCGTTGCGTGTGGGCAGCACGCAGTCGAACATATCGATTCCCAGTTCTACCGCCTCGACGATGTCCTCGGGCGTGCCCACGCCCATGAGGTAGCGCGGCCGCTGCGCCGGCAGCGCCGCTGCAGTATGGCGCAGGATACGCTGCATGGCAGCTTTGGGCTCGCCTACCGAAAGGCCGCCGATGGCATAGCCGTCGAAACCGATTTCGGTGAGGCGCTCGAGCGATTCGTCGCGCAAGTTTTCGTACATGCCTCCTTGGACGATGCCGAACAGCGCGTTCGGGTTGCCTTCATGGGCCTTCTTGCAGCGTTCGGCCCAGCGCATCGAAAGCTGCATCGAGTCGCGCGCCTGATTCTCGCTTGCCGGGTAGAGCGTACACTCGTCGAACACCATGGCGATATCGGAGTTGAGCACGCGCTGGATCTGCATCGACGCCTCGGGTGTGAGCATAAGCCGGTCGCCATTGATGGGCGAGGCGAAGCGCACGCCTTCCTCGGTGATCTTGCGGAGTTCGCCGAGGCTGAACACCTGGAATCCACCCGAGTCGGTCAGGATAGGCGCGTGCCAACCCATGAAACGGTGCAGACCGCCGTGCGCAGCGATCACTTCCATCCCCGGACGCAACCACAGATGAAACGTGTTGCCGAGCACGATTTGCGCGTCGAGCGCGGCGAGCTCGCCCGGGCTCATCGCTTTGACCGCTCCGTAGGTGCCTACGGGCATGAATACTGGCGTATGCGCCTGACCGTGCGCGAGGGTGAGCAGGCCACAGCGCGCTGCACCGTCCCTGTGCGTGATTTCGAATCTCATCGGCGAAGTCTATCAATGAGCATCGAGTCACCGTAGCTGAAGAAACGGTAGCGCCTGTCGATCGCGTGAGCGTACGCTCGCCGGACGGGCTCGATTCCGGCAAAAGCCGATACGAGCATGAGCAAGGTGGATCTGGGCAAGTGGAAATTGGTAATCAGCCGGTTGACCACTCGAAACGCGTAGCCAGGCGTGATGAACAGCCGGGTTTCCCCGGTGCCGGCCATGATCTGGCCGCAGTCCGACGCTGCGGACTCCAGCGCCCGCACCGATGTCGTGCCCACCGCAACGATGTTTCCGCCGCTGACCTTCGTGCGAGCGATCGCATCTGCGGCAGCCTGCGGTATCTCATAGTGCTCGGCGTGCATGCGGTGGCGCGCGAGGTCGTCCGTGCGTACCGGTTGAAAAGTGCCAGCGCCCACGTGCAAGGTCAAATGAACGAATTCGACCCCTACGGCACGCAGCGCGGCAAGCACCGGTTCGTCAAAATGCAGTCCGGCGGTGGGTGCGGCAACGGCGCCCGGCACGCGCGCATAGAGCGTCTGATAGCGCTCCTCGTCGGTTACGTCGGGCGTATGGTCGATGTAGGGCGGCAGCGGCACCGATCCGTATTCTTCGAGCAGATCGAACACGCTTTTCGGGAAATCGAAGTGCAACAGGTGCAGATCACCGCGCCGCTCGGTAACCGTTGCCTCGACGGAACCGGCGAGCCGGAGCCGCGCGCCGCGCCGAGGGGCGTGACTTGCGCGTACGTGCGCGAGCGCCTCGTGGTCGCCGAGCACGCGCTCGACCAGGATCTCGATTCGACCGCCGGTGTCTTTCTCTCCGAACAGGCGCGCTTTGATGACCCGGGTATCGTTGAAGACAAGTACGTCCCCCGCGGCGAGAAAACGCGCTAGATCCGGAAATGAGTGGTCCGATATCGCGCCGTCGGCCAGGCGCAGAAGACGGCTTGCACTGCGCTGCTCTGCGGGGTGCTGAGCGATGAGCTCCCGAGGCAGCGCGTAGTCGAAGTCTTCCAGCCGTAGTGTCATTACCAAGGGGTTGTATAATTTGCGCGGACGTCGGCGAATGTCCGAAAGCCGGAATGGCGGAACTGGTAGACGCAGCGGACTCAAAATCCGCCGGTGGCAACACCGTGGGGGTTCGATTCCCTTTTCCGGCACCAATGCTTTCCCCCAATATGTAGCATAAAGGCGGCGAGCACGGCGAGCCTGCAGGCGCGCCGTGCATGGCTGATCGTATCTTTCCCTCCATTGAAAGTTCGCGGGACCGACCCATCCCCGGCCTCGCCGGCAAGATCAGAGGATGGAACGCGGTGGCCGGACGCGCGATTGTCGGCGTGGCGAGGGTTCCAGACCGGTTCACGGCCGGGATTTGCGGATTTCGTGATTTGAATCACGGCGGGCGTGTATCGAGACAAGCACAATCACTCCCGCACGTCCTCCTGGTGAATGGCGGGAGCTGGATGAAAGACTAACTTCTTCCAGCGACCCGCCTTCTTTTTTTGTCTCGGCAGGACGCTAGCCGACCGACGCATGGATCCCGGGCGCCGACATGCATATCCAGAACGCGCGTAGGTGCTTCGCGGGCGCGGTCACCCAATCGCAAATGACAGTGAACTTCGCGTCCGCGCAACACTGACGATGTAGGCGAAGACCATCAGTGCGGCGACGAATACTGCTATGCGCAAACGCGCGCTTCGACCGGAGGACAGCGCAAGCATTCCGAGGCAAATGTAGACGATCAACGCCAAGAGTTTCGCGGTGAGCCATGCTTGCACAAACGGGTACTGGCCGCTGAGCGCCGCCATCCACGCGGCGCTGCACAGCAGTAGCGTGTCGTTGACGTGCGGGGCGACGCGAAGGAACCGCGTTCTGATCAGCGGCGAATCAACCAGCATAAGCGCGCCGCGGCCGACGAAGAGTACGAACGTGATCGCAACACAGCCGACGTGGATGGTTTTGAGCATCAGATAATCCACGCTCGGCCCCTTTGCGGCATCGCGTTGACCGGCGCTCGGCGCGTGTCCCTGGCCGTCAGGGTACGAGCACGGCGGCGCCGTTGATTGCACCGTCGCGCAGGCGTGCCAGAGCCTCGTTTGCCTGTGCCAGCTGAAACGTTTCCACCGAGATTCTTACCGGCACTGCCGGGGCGATCTCGAGGAAGGCTTCGGCGTCACTGCGTGTCAGATTGGCGACCGACACGATTCTGCGCTCGCCCCACAGAATGTCGTAGGGGAAGCTCGGAATGTCGCTCATGTGGATCCCCGCGCATACCACCGTGCCACCTTTGACGACCGCCCGTAATGCCTGCGGTACGAGCGACCCGACAGGCGCGAAAACGAGTGCGGCGTCGAGCGGTTCGGGCGGCGGGCGAGTCGAGTCGCCCGCCCAGGTTGCGCCCAGCGAAAGCGCGAAGGTCTGCGCACTTGCGTCGCCCGGGCGTGTGAACGCATAGACAGACTTTCCTTGATGGCGGGCCACCTGAGCGATGATGTGCGCGGCCGCGCCAAACCCATAGATACCCAGGCGTTCGGCATTGCCGGCCACCGCCAGCGCACGGTAGCCGATCAGCCCCGCGCAAAGCAGCGGGGCAGCTTCGGCGTCACCGTAGCTGGACGGCAGCTTGAAGCTGTAACGCGCATCGGCGATGACGTGGTCCGCGTACCCGCCGTCGATCTGATAGCCGGTGAAGCGCGCGTCATCGCACAGATTTTCGCGCCCGCCGAGGCAATAACGGCATTGTCCGCAGGTCCATCCGAGCCACGGCACGCCGACACGGTCGCCGGGCGCGAAACGCTCAACGCCTGCTCCGACCTCGGTGACGATTCCGACGACTTCGTGGCCTGGCACGACCGGGTGGTCCGGCCAGGGCAGGTCGCCGTCGACGATATGCAGATCGGTCCTGCACACGCCACAGGCCCTGACGGCAATCAGGATATGACCTGGCGAGGGCGTCATGCGCGGCCGAAGGACGAGTCGCAGCGGTCCCCCGGGCTCCTCGAGAGCCATGACGCGCTTCATTGGTCGAGGTTGCATGTTCGTTCGTTACGCGTGGCGCGAACGGTGCAGTGCAATTGATCGATGCGGCTGCTTCGTTCGGACGTCTGGAATGACTTTCCAAACTGGGTTAAAGTAAGGCCAGTGCCTCGCCACGAGCCCAGTGCCGGCGCACTGGGGTTCGGGACGAGGCAAGGGCAACCCGATATGGGAGGGCTGTTGCATGTTCGCGATCGTGTACAAGGCCGACGGCGTCCCCATTTGCTGTCAGGTGGCAGGTGTCGAACCTGACCCGGTAGTGTTCTGGCCCTCGGAGGCCGCGGCCAAGGCATTTATCGATGGCAGGGGCGGCGGCGATGATTTCCAGCCGATAGCGGTCAACGACGACTCGATGGACGCCATGGCGAAAGCGCTCGGATGTCCCGTCGAGCGCCTTATGTTTGAGCAATACCCTTCGTAGTCGATTCGCGCCGGACCACTCTATCTCCGGGCACTGTCGGGGCTGACGTGCGGCGGGTTTTTCAAGCCTAAGGACCCGGGCAGGGCCTGTTCGGAACGCCCTAAGCGACCTGAACCGGGATGCTCCTGCGCTGCTGTTTGATCCGGTTACGATCGTCGACGTAGACCAGTTGCGGCCGGTATGTATTGAGTTCGGCCTCGTCGTACGTTGCGAAGCAGGCGATGATGAGGATGTCTCCGGGGAATGCCTTGCGAGCGGCAGACCCGTTCACCGAAATGGTTCCCGAGCCGCGTTCGGCGCGGATCGCGTACGTTGTGAAGCGCTCGCCGTTATTGACGTTCCAGATATCGATCTGCTGGTATTCACGGATATCGGCCGCATCGAGCAGATTTTCGTCGATGGCGCAGGAGCCTTCGTAGCCGAGCTCCGAATGTGTCACGGTAGCCCGGTGAATCTTTGATTTAAGCATGGTCCGCTGCATGGTTACCTCCGATCAGTGTTAAGTGATCAACCATACCTGTCCGGTGAGCAGCGGGAATAGATCGCTTCACTGCGTCGTCAGGCGACACCTCTTGATCAAGTGTGTTCGACTAAACCGAGAACTCCACGTTATCGATGAGGCGCGTCGTACCTAATTTGACCGCGGCCAGTACCACCAAGTCACGGTCGGATAAGCGAGGCAATTGTAGATCAGATTGTTTTCGCACCGCAATATAGTCTATTTGCCATTGATTCTGCTTCAATTTTTCGATTGCCCGCCCCTCAAGAAGCGCCAAATCATGCATTCCGGTAAGGATTTGCGATTTGACCCAGAGCAGCGTCTGATGCAGCCGCGGGGCTTCAGCCCGTTCTTGCGCGGAAAGATACCCGTTGCGCGATGACAACGCCAGTCCGTCGGGCGCGCGCGCGATCTCGTCGCCGATAACGTCGATCGCAAGGTTCAGCTGACGCACCATGCCACGCACGATCATCAGCTGTTGGTAGTCTTTCTTGCCGAACACCGCAACGTTTGGCCGGACGATGTTGAAGAGCTTCATGACCACCGTGGCAACGCCGCGAAAGAACCCCGGGCGGAATTCGCCTTCGAGCTGAGCCCCCAGCTCGGGCGGTTCGACGAAAAAGCTCTGCGGCTCCGGATACAGTTCCCGCTCTTCGGGCGCGAATACGAGATCGACGCCGCAGGAGGCGAGCTTCTCGCAATCCGCCTCGAAGGTGCGCGGATAGGTGTCGAAGTCCTCGTGAGGGGCGAACTGGAGTCGATTAACGAAAATGCTCGCCACCACGAAGCGGGCATGACGCCTGGCCGTGCGCATGAGCTGCAGATGTCCCTCGTGAAGATTGCCCATTGTGGGGACGAAGGCGATCGATCGCTTGCGTCCCAATCGTGCGCGAAGCTCGTCAATTCCAGCAGCGATGTCCATGGCGGCCTAATAGCGTTCTGAATCTCGAATGGCGCCAAGGGCTTCGGACCGGGGCAAGGTGCTTGCTTGCCTGTGCCCGCGCCGCCGCTGCGCCGGGTCCCGCATCAGAACGAGTGCTCGGCTGCCGGAAAGCTGCCGTCTTTGACCGCACGCACGTAACGGGCCACCGCGTCCGAAACGCTCGATGCGCCGTTCATGAAATTGCGCACGAACTTGGCAGGCCGTCCGGGATAGATACCGAGCATGTCGTACACGACCAGCACCTGCCCGGAGCAATCCGGTCCCGCACCGATGCCGATCGTCGGCACCTGCAGTTCGGCCGTGACGCGCTTTGCCAGGTCCGCGGGTATCGCTTCGAACAGAATAATCCCGGCACCGGCTTCCTGAAGCGCGATCGCATCGGCAAGCAACTGGTCGCCGGCCTCAGCGGTCCTTCCCTGCACGCGGTAGCCGCCGAGTTGATGCACCGACTGTGGCGTAAGGCCGAGGTGCGCGCAAACCGGAATACCGCGTCTTGTCAGGAAGCCGACGCTGCGCGCGAATTCCGCGCCGCCTTCAAGTTTCACCATGTGCGCGCCGGCCGCCATCAGCCGCGCGGCATTGCGGTACGCCTGTTCGCGCGATTCCTGATAGCTTGCGAACGGCAGGTCCGAGAGGATGAATGCCGTACGCGATCCGCGCGCGACGCACCCGGTGTGGTAGACCATGTCCTCCATGGTGACCGGCAGCGTTGAGCTGTGCCCCTGCAACACGTTCCCGAGCGAGTCGCCGACCAGAAGGCAATCGACTCCGGCCTCCTCGATGAGTGCGGCGAAACTCGAGTCATAGCAGGTCAGCATCGCGATCTTGATGCCGTCGGTGTACAGCTTCTGCAGCCTTGGCAGCGTAATCCGGGACAAGTCAATCTCCGAAATTGAAGAATTCTCGTGTGCCGCGCATCCCGTGGATGCGTCCCAGAAGCAGTTCAAAATCGCTCTGCTGCGTGACGAAGTTGAGCCGCTCAGAGTTGACGATCAACACCGGGCTTCCCGAGTAATGATAGAAGAACTGACTGTAGCTGTCTGCAAGCAGTGCCAGGTATTCCTCGGCGATAGGTCTTTCGTATTCGACGCCACGTCGGCGGACGCGTTCGTACAGAGTCTCGGAACTCGCTTGCAGATAGACCACCAGGTCGGGTCGTGGCGCCTGCGGCCGGAGCGTGTCGTAAATTTGCTGGTAGAGGCGCCACTCGTCTGCGGATAGCGTCAGGCGTGCGAACAGCGGGTCCTTCTCGAGCAGAAAATCGCTGACGGTGAGCCGATTGAAAAGGTCTGGTTGCGCCAGTTCCCGCAACTGGTTGACGCGCTGAAACAGGAAGAACAGCTGCGTGGGCAGCGCATGGCGCGGCATGTCCTGATAGAAGCGCGGCAGAAAAGGGTTGTCTTCGGGCCGCTCCAGCAGCAGATTCGAGCCCAGGCGCTCCGCGAGCTTGTGCGCGAGGCTGGTTTTCCCGACGCCGATCGGGCCTTCAACGA
>MEQX01000086.1:0-3686 GCA_001770415.1 Betaproteobacteria bacterium RIFCSPLOWO2_02_FULL_63_19
GGCGTTGGGGCAATCGCCGCCGAGACCGCACAGCTTCGCGCAAGCATCGCTCGAATTGTGCTCGTGACCGCCCATGTCGTCGCAGCAGGGACTCCCCACGGCTGTTTTTTCGGCACCAGCGGCGTGCGCCCACACCGGGCAGTTGTCATGTCTTCCCACGGCACCTAATCCGTAGGACGGAACGGCGACGCTCAGCAACAGAACAAGGACAAGGCGCCAAACATGCATTTTGAAACAGTCCCTTATTGTTTCACTCGTGCACTAGCGTGATATCAGTGTAGCAGAAGCACTCGGCTCCCGGAAATTCGACGTCCCCGAGGAAACACAGGGACGCTACGATGGACAAGCGGGGAACCAACAAGTTCAACGTCGATGGCATCAATGTCAACGGCGTTGAGCATGTCTTTAAATTGGATTCATCCGACTTTCGAGTGGGTCGCCCGGGCCGGATATAGGTTGAGACCATCGCAATGGAAATAGACGGCGATCTTGAAATGGTCTCGGTTGCGGTAGCCGCAAGCCCGTTTCTGAACAGTGGCGATTTTGGAGTTCATTCCCTCGGCCACGGCATTGGTAACGCGATGCGCGAAGTAGGTCAGGCTCCCCGGTCTGGCAAATGCTCCTTTGTCTGCATTAGAATGAATGCAAGCTCTGCTTCCTCACCCGAAAGGGACACTCATGACAACGGTAGCGCAGATTATTGCCTCCAAGCCTGACAAGAACATCTACACGACAAGTCCTGAAACGTCCGTGTTCGACGCCGTCAAACTGATGGCCGAGAAAAGTATCGGCGCTGTCCTGGTAATGGAAGGCGAAACGGTAGTCGGGATCATCACCGAGCGCGACTATGCGAGAAAAATCGTTCTCATGTCCCGCTCGTCGAGAGACACTCCGGTACGGGACATCATGACATCTCAGGTCATGTACGTGGAACCCGGCCAGACGAGCAACGACTGCATGGCGCTGATGACCAAGACCCGACTGCGCCACTTGCCCGTCATGGACAAGGGCAAGCTGATTGGTCTGGTCTCCATTGGCGACCTGGTGAAAGATGTTATCTCCGAGCAGCAATTCATGATCGAACAACTGGAGCACTACATCGCCGGTGACCGCGGTTGAGGGATGGTCGCAACAGCTCGGACCGGAAAGGGCGGCTGGCTGGTTCTGGCCGAGGCATGCGGGACATTTGTTTCTCGATTCACGGGCAGCCAGGGTCGCCGACCAGACGCAGGCATCGGCCAACCGGTCGGACCGGTCATCCGGCGAGCGGGAGCGTCCGCGATTCGGCGCGCGGGTGCAAGCTCGACGCCGGCCGCTGGAAACGGTTCGCGAGCGTTTCGACCGTAATTCGCTAGAATCCGGTTCGACGTCCGTGTCAACACTAAGGGGAACACCATGACGACGAAGCCTAAGCGGCGAATCATCGCCATCGAGGAGCACTACTGGGACAAGGAAGTCGCGGCCACGTTCGACGCGACCGACGGGATGCGCGGCGCGCCGCATATCCTCGAACGGCTTTACGATTACAGCGCGCTGCGGGTGAAAGAGATGGACGAGGCCGGCATCGACTTGCAGGTGCTCTCTCACGGCGCACCTTCGTTGCAGCGTGGCGATGCCGAGACGACCGTCAAGCTCGCCAAGGGGGCGAACGACAGGCTGAGGGAGATCTGCAACGCGCATCCGGGCCGGTTCGAGGCATTCGCGGCGCTACCGACGCCGGATCCCGCGGCCGCGGCGGATGAACTGGAGCGCTGTGTCACCAAGCTCGGATTCAAGGGCGCGATGGTGCACGGCCCGACGAACGGCGTCTTTTTCGACGACCAGCGGTTCTGGCCGATCTTCGAGCGCGCCCAGGCGCTCGACGTGCCGCTGTACATTCATCCGGCCACGCCGATGAAGGTCGTTGCGGACGCCTATTACAAGGACTACATCAAGGATTTTCCCGGCATCCTGACCGCGGGCTGGGGCTTTACCGTGGAGTGCGCGACGCAGGCGATACGGATCGTGCTCTCTGGCGTTCTGCAGAAGTACCCCGGCACGCGGATCATCCTCGGCCACATGGGCGAGACGATCCCGTTTCTGCTGTGGCGGATCAACCAGGCGCTGTCGCGCAAGGGAAACAAGGACGAGTCGTTCTCGTTCCGCGAACTGTTCTGCCGGCATTTCTGGATCACGACCAGCGGTTTCTTCTCGAATCCGGCGCTGCTTTGCTGCATGCAGGAAATCGGCATCGATCGGATCCTGTTTTCGATCGACTACCCGTTCGTGTTGAACACGCCTGCGGCCGCCTGGATACCGACGATCCCACTGTGCGCCGAGGATATCGAGAAGATCCTGAGTGCAAACGCGACGCGGCTGCTGAAGCTGTGACAGCAGGTGCCGGCCGCGTTTCACCGGTCGCCCCGAGGCCGACTCGCACGGGACTGCACTGAGTCCGCCAATCGGTTAGCATTGCGGCGCGCTTGGGCCTGTCCCGTGATACGGCAGGCCGGCGCTGCAAAGGGCCCCTATCCAGGCGCGACGGCGGCAAGACCGTACGCCGGCCCGTGACCCGAAGGCAAGCGCTTCGTCTTGTCCTTTATTTACTAGGAGAAAAAAATGACTGCACGCTGGTATGGATTATTCGCCGCGCTCGCTTCACTGCTTGCGTTTGGCGGTGCGGCGACTGCCGCGGAGGTGGTGCTGAAAACGCAGACGGCGCTTCCCAGGAATCACGACCTGTCGAAGAGCTTCATCAAGTCGTTCGTCGAGCCGCTGAACGCGCGTGGCAAGGGCGTCGTGCGGGTGGACTACCTCGGCGGTCCGGAGATCAACCCGCCCGACAAGGCGGCCCCGGCGGTGCAGCGCGGCGCGCTCGATCTGCTTCATACCCCGGCGGCGTACCACGCGGGACTCGTTCCGCAGGGTGCGACCATGATGGCGACGAACCTGAGCATCGCGGAATACCGCGCAAACGGTGCGGTGGACCTGCTCGCGCCGAACTGGGAGAAGAAACTCAATGCCAAGATCCTGGCGATCGGCGAGACCGCGGCGCAGTTCTATCTCTATCTCACCGACAAGCCCAAGCTGCGCCCGGACGGCGTGATCGACCTGAAGGGTATCAAGATCCGCACCACCGGCGCCTACCGGCCGCTGGTGCAGGCGCTGGGCGCGACGCCGGTGCAGATCACCAACGCCGGCGAGGTCTACACCGCACTTGAGCGCGGGCTGGTCGGCGGCTTCGGCTGGCCGACCGTGGGCCTGGCGTCGCAGAAACTCGCCGGACTGGTGAAGTACCGCGTTGACCCGCCGTTCTACCATCTGGCCAACGTGCTGCTGGTCAATCTGGACAAATGGAAGTCGATGCCGAAGCCGGCGCAGGATCTGGTCATGAGCGTGGCCGCCGAGTACGAAAAGGCCTCCATCGAAAACATGCTGCAGGCGGCGAAGATCGACGAGGAAGCCGTCAAGAAGGCCGGTATTCAGCCCTTCAAGATGGACGCGAAGGGAGCGAAGAAATATCTCGACATCGCCTACGAGGCCATGTGGAAGCGGGCGACTTCGCGGCTCGACAAGCAGGAAGGCGCGATGCTGCGCGAAAAGATGTACAAGAACTGAGCGCCTGCGGCGCGATCCGTACTCGACGATCAGGCAGCGCGTTTGCGGGCAGTCGTTTCGGCGTATAACTGGCTCATCGTGGCGCTGGC
>MEQX01000086.1:3694-18269 GCA_001770415.1 Betaproteobacteria bacterium RIFCSPLOWO2_02_FULL_63_19
CGCGGTCGTCGAGTACACGCTGCTTTATTTCACGCTGTTTGCCGCGCCCTATCTGGTGCGACAGAAGGGGCACGTCTACGTCGATGCGCTGGTATCCAGGTTGACGGGTCGCTCGCGCTGGGTTGCCGAGAAGCTCGCTTACACCGTCTGCGTGGTGACCTCGCTCGCCTTTTCGTTCATCGGATTCAGGCTCGCTGTCGCGGCGTTCGTCTCCGGCTCCATCGAGGAGCGCTCGATCGATGTTCCCTCGTGGGTCGATTACTGGGCGGTCGGTCCGATCTTCCTGCTGGTCGCGATCGAATTCGCCCGCTTTCTGATCGGCATCGACACCATGTATCGCGACCGGACCAAGGCGATGGACAGCCTCTGAACCATGGAATGGTACGCGGCAGCGGTGGTACTCATCGGCCTGATCATCGGCATGATGGCCCTCGGCGTCCCGGTCGCCGTCGCGTTCATGGCGACGAACATGATCGGCACGCTGATATTCATCGGCGGCGTGGCCGGCATGACGCAGGTCGTGGACAACTCGACCGCGCTGATCACGACGTTTCAGCTGGTGCCGGTGCCGCTGTTCATCCTGATGGGGTCGTTGTTCTTCTACTCCGGGCTCGCGGTGCGCGTCTTCGACGCGCTCGACAAGCTGTTCGGCCGCCTGCCGGGGCGCCTGTGTTTTCTCACCGTCGCCGGCGGCACGACTTTTTCGACCATGACCGGTTCGAGCATGGCGAACACCGCGATGCTCGGTTCGCTGATGGTGCCGGAGATGCAGCGCCGGGGCTACAACTGGCGCATGTCCCTCGGTCCGATTCTCGGGACCGGGGGTCTGGCGATGATCATTCCGCCGTCGAATCTGGGCGTACTGCTGGCGAGCGTCGCCAGCATAGACGTCGGGCGGCTGCTGGTGAGCGGCCTGGTGCCGGGGCTTCTGCTCGCGTGCCTTTACGCGGCAATGATCTTCCTTCAGGTGTCGCTCAATCCCGCGTCGGCGCCCAGCTACGACGTGAAACGCTCGACCACACGCGAGAAACTGCGCTCGGTCTGCGTCGACATCCTGCCGATGGGCGTGGTGGTGTTCATGGTCGTCGGCTCGATCATATTCGGCATTGCGACCCCGTCCGAAGCCTCGGCGTTCGGTGTGCTCGGCGTCTTGATCCTGGCTGCCGTGTTCCGGCTGCTCAGCTGGAGCGCGATCAAGAAATCGCTCGATTCCACCGTCAAGGTGGCCGGAATGGTCTTTTTCATCATCATCAGCTCCAGCGTGTTCAGCCAGTTGATCGCCTATTCGGGCGTGAGCTCCGGCCTGCTGAAATGGGCGACCTCCTTCGACCTGTCGGCGGTTTCGATGCTCGCCTGCATGTTCGCTGTTCTGCTGCTGCTGGGGATGTTCATGGACCCGGTGTCGATGATCCTGATCTCGGTGCCCATCTTCATGCCGATCGTCGCGTTCCTGAAGGTCGACGTGGTGTGGTTCGGCCTGTTCACGCTGCTGGCGCTGGAGATGAGCCAGACCACGCCGCCGTTCGGACTGTTGCTGTACATCATGCTCGGCGTCGCCCCCAAAGGCACGACGCTGTTTCAGGTTGCCTCCGCCGCGTTTCCGTTCCTGCTGTGCGACGCCGTTCTGCTGGTGCTGCTCATGCTGTTCCCGGCAATCGCGCTCTATCTCCCCCACCTGATGGGCTGAGCGCCGGCGCGGTGACGCGAGGGGCGTTTCCGCGGCCGGGCGCGCTGCGGCCGATGCGGGACCGGGATTTGCCGCAGCGTTTCTGGTTAGAATCGGCCTCACGCACCGAGCGGTGGCGACGCTATGCGGCGAGAAAATGAACCAACGCATACCGCATCGACATTGCCCATTGTTCTGACGATAACGCGAGGTGACTCATGAGCAACGACACTCGTGCGGCGCAGGCAGCACACGCGGGCCCGCTGACACGCCGCTGGACCGGGCAGCGATGGCTGCTCGACAACACGATACGCGCCGTCGGCATGGACTGGGACCAGCCGCGCTCGATGTATCTTTCCTCGCCGTGCGGGTCGGAAGCCAACGCCGATTTTGCGCTGCTCCGCCAGCGGATCACGAAATACGCGGACGCCGCTCCCGCGTTCGAAGCCGTCGCGCGCCGGCGCGAGGCGCGGGCGCAGGCCGCCGAGGCCGAAGCGAACCTGGTGACGGCCTGCGACAACTATTTCATGGCCGCCGTGCACTGGGGCGCGGCTCAATGGCCGATAGACGAAAACAACGAGCAGAACCGCACCTACAACGAGCGCAAGCGCGAGTGCTACCGCAATTACGCCAAGTACGCCGACCATAAGATCGAGGAGGTATGGATACCGCTGCCAACGGGCAAGTCGCTTCCGGCGTGGTTTCACCTGCCCCCGGGGTACAGCGGCGGCCGTCTGCCTGCGGTGATCACCGTTCCGGGCATGGACAGCTTCAAGGAGCATGGCGTGGCATTGAACGGCGATCGCTGGCTGCGGCGCGGTCTCGCCGTTCTCGCAATCGACGGGCCGGGGCAGTACGAAAGCGCGGTGCTCGGCATCCCGTTCCGCATGGAAAGCTGGATGGCGACCGGAAAAGCCTGCGTGGACTGGCTCATCGCGCGCGCCGAGGCGGATCCGGAGCGGATCGGCATGTCGGGCAACAGCTTCGGCTCGTTTTTCAGCACCATCGCCGCGGCGCACGAGCCGCGCATCCGCTCGGTCGCGGTGACCGCGGTGTGCCACGAGCCGGGCTTCCACACGATCTTCGAGGAGGCATCGCCGACCTTCAAGATGCGCTTCATGTACATGTGCGGCATCCATGACGAGGGCGAGTTCGACGAATTCAGGAGGTCGATGACCTGGGAGGGACACGCCGAGCGCATCACGGTGCCCTATCTGTGCCTGGCCGGCGAAGCCGACGAATTGTCGCCGCTGGAGCACACCAAGCGGCTGATGGCGGCGCTCAAGGGGCCGAAGCGGCTGATCATCTATCAGGACTGCCGCCATGCGATCGGAGGCGTGCCGGCGGCGAATCTGGGGCCCTTCGCGCCATCGATGGGGGCCGACTGGATCGCGGCCACGCTGGAGGGCAGGCGTTTTCCGAGCGAGCAGTGGTACGTGGAAGCGAGCGGGCGCGTCGTCAAGACTCCGCTGGCCTGACCCAAACGCGCGGCAATTCAATTTCAACGAAGACAGAGGAGAAGGGCGGCATGATCATCGACACCCACCACCATTTCTACGCACCGGAGTATCTGAGGGCCTGGAACGACTGGGAAGACAAGCGCAACATCGCCCATGCGCCCGCGGTGGCGAACTGGACCCCGGTCCGGACCGTCGAGGAAATGGACAAGAACGGCGTGCGCACGTCCATCCTGTCGCTGCCGTCGACGCCGGGCACCTGGTTCGACGCCGGCGCCGAGGAGGCCACGCGCATCGCACGCGCCTGCAACGAGTACGGTGCGCAGATGTGCAGAGACTTTCCCGGGCGCTTCGGGCTGTTTGCACCCCTGCCGATGCTCGACATCGACGCGACGCTGAAGGAACTCGAGTACGCGTTCGACGTGCTGAAGGCCGACGGCGTCAATCTGCAGACCCATTACGGGGACACCTGGCCCGGCGATCCAATCTACAAGCCGGTGTTCGACGAACTGAACCGGCGCAAGGCGCTCGTCTACTTCCATCCGCTGACCACCAGCTGCTGCGCGCGGCATGCGGCCGCCGTCGGCGTCTTTCCGGCGGTGCTCGAGGTGCCGCACGACACCACGCGCGCGGTCACGAGCCTGCTGCTCGCCGGCGCGCTGGCGCGCTACCGCGACATCCGCTGGCTGTTCTCGCACGGCGGCGGGACCATCCCGATGCTCGCGGGCCGCATCAGCTATTTCTGCGGCATGCGCAAGGACCTCGCGCAGTTCGCGCCCGAGGGCATCGAAGGCGAATTCAGGCGGCTGTACTACGACACCGCCAACGCGACCCATCCGGCGCCGATGGCGGCACTGCTCGCGATCACCTCCGCTTCGCAGGTCGTCTTTGGCACCGACTACCCGTACGTGACCACCGGACCGCAGCTCGCCGCGCTCGACAAACTCGGGCTCGCCGCCGAGCAGGTCGAGGGAATCAAGGGCGGCAACGCGATGCGCCTGATTCCGCGGCTCAAGGCCTGACGCGCGCGGAGCGTTCGCGGCCGCCCCGCGCGGCTGCGGCCTACTCCGAACCCAGCCGCGGCACGGCGTCGTTGGTGAGCTGCCGCGTGCGCTGCGGCTCCTCGAGGGCTGCATTCGGCCCGCCTTCCGCCGAAGCCGAGGGCAGGTGGCGCACCGGCGGGTTCGCGCCCAGGTTCACGTTCACGGAAAACACGTCGAACCGGTTGTAGTGCCCGGAGAAGTCCTGCGTGATCTTCGGGATGATGATGTCCGAGATGTTGATGTCCGCATAGAGGATGCCCTCGCCCGGTTCCATCGGGCCCGCAACGATCTTCCCGCGCGGAGACACGATCGAAGCGGCCCCTTGCTGCCGAGACAGAAACGCGCGGTCCTCGTCGGTCACCGGCAGCAGCTCGCGCATGCGATCGTCGATCGCGCCCACCGAGTTCACGACGAACGACTTCGTCTGGTAGGCGAGCGACTTGCTCGCCAGCTCGATGATCTCGGCCATGTTGGTGGTGAGCGGAAAGTGCGCCGGCCAGCTGGCCACGTGCACCGTCGTTCCCTGGGCATCCAGCGAAAATATCGACAGCGCATTGGAATTCTCGCCGCACATGAGCCCGCTCACGGCGCCGAACTCGGTCGGGAAGGCGCGCAGCCCGGCCGAGTCGCCCGGCGCGTGCACCAGGCGCTCGCCGAGCGTCGGGTGAAGTTTGCGGTGGCGGCCCATGATGGTGCCGTGGTCGTCGATGAACAGCAGCGTGTTGTAGAGCGTGCCCATGCGGCCCGGGGACTTCTCGCACAGGCCCATGACCACGTAGATCCGCGCTTCGCGCGCCGCGCGGCACAGCTCCTCGGTGGCGGGTCCGGGAATCTCCACGGAGTTGCAGAACAGCTCGCGGCTGAACTGCATCGCCTTGACGCTGGTCGCGACATGGAAGTGGTACCAGAGCGGATGCGTCGGGATGTACCCCTCGGGAAACCCGATCAGGTGCGCCCCCGAGGCGCCGGCTTCGCGGATCAGACCGCAGGCCTTTGCAACGGTGCGCTCGCGGTCGAGGAACACCGGCGCGGCCTGAACGGCGGCCACTCGGATGGTGCGGTAGCTGTCTCCCATGTTCTTTCTCCCAAGTCAGCCGAACTTGATTCAATGCAGCCGCGCGACGCAGCGCATCTCGCCGAGGTCGACGCACGCGGCGTGGTCGCTCACCGAGCAGCCGATGAACGCGGTGCGCGAGTCGGGGGTGAACGCGGTGTGCGCGGAACCCTGACCGACCTCGATGCGCGCGAGTTCGGCGTGCGAGCGTCCGTCGTACACGCGCACGTGGTTGGAGCCGAAACCGGTCGCGACCACGGTGCGCCCGTCGGGCGAGACGTCCAGTCCGTGTGCGTAGGGCTCGGTCGGCAGCAGCGCGACGCGCGCGAGCGTTTGCGCGTCGAACACGCCCAGCGTGTCGTCGAGGAAATTGGCGACGTAGATCCAGCGCCCGTCCGGGCTCGCCGCGATCGCGTGCGCCCAGCGGCCGCTCGGCGCCGAGCCCACCGGCTCGCCCTCGGCCGTGACGCACGAGAGCGTGCCGTCCCAGCTGTTGGCGGAATACACGCGCGATCCGTCCGCCGTGCGTACGAGGTGCGAGGGGCCCTCGCCGACCGCGATGCGCCCGGCGATCTGCGCATCCGAGAGGCGCACCTTCACGAGTTCGCCCGCGCCGGCGCAGGGCACGAACAGGAACGCGCCATCGGCCGACACCAGCGGGTCGTGCGGGTTTGACCCCACTTTGATGGTTTGCGCGTGATAGCCGCCGTCGCGCGGCCACGCGATGGTCAGCGTGCCGGTAGTCCCGCCGGTGACGCAGACGATGCCCTCGGGGCTCGCCAGCGGAAGCTGCGGGCCGCCGGGCGCGGGCCAGCGCTGCACGACGCTCAGGTCGTCGGCGCGCAGCGCGATGACTTCGTTGGCGTCGCTGTCGGCGACGAACAGGCGGTTGGAGGGTTCGTGCAGCGCGAGGTGCGACGCCTTGCGCGCCACGGCCTTGGCCGCGACGACGCGCCGCTTGCCGCCGTCGATGCGCAGCACGCGCTCGGCGCGCTCGCAGGTCCAGATGGTTCCGTCCGCGCCGCTCACCAGATGGTGCAGGCCCGGCGCGGTGACCAGCGCCGGACTTGACCCGCGCTCGATGCTCACGCGCCACGATCCTTCTGTTTCCGGCTGCGCGTGGTGCCGCGCGCCGGCCTCGAGCAGCCACATGCGAAGCCCGTAGGTCCAGTTGCCCGAATCGACGATCGCGGAGAACGCGGTGCCGGGCGCGGAGGCGTTGAAGGCCGCGAGTATTTTCGCGCCGGCCTCGGGCACCGGTGCGCCGCGGCAATCGATGATCAGGGAATCGGTGGGCATTTTTCAACCTCGCAGCGGAAAGACTGACCGCCCTTTTAACACAGTAGCGTGCGTCGTGCGCACGTGGGGGCGGCGCGTGGTGGCCCGCGTCGGGTCGTGCGCGAAGCGCTACGTCACTGTCGGGTCTACGGCGTGTGCGGCGGCGGTCTGCGGTGCCGGGTTGCCTGCTCGTAGGCGTACGCGTAGCGGATCATCGCGCCGTCCTCGTAGGGCCGCCCGAGCAGGCACAGTCCGGTGGGAAGGCCTTCGCGCGTGAATCCGGCCGGCACGACGATGCTCGGCACGAACACGAGAAAAGTGTTGATGTGCGGCGCGCCCTTCTGGTCGACGAACGGCGGGTTGACTCCGTCGCGGATCAGCGTCGGCGAATGCTCGGCGGCCTTGTGCGCGATCGCGTCGAGCCGCTGGTCCGCCATGACCTTCAGGAAATTGAACATCAGCGTCTCGCGCGCGCGCAGGAACGCGTAGTGCGCGTCCGCATCCGGCCGGCTGTGCCAGCGCTTGCGCGCGCTCTGGCCGACGCGGCTGAAGTCCGGCGAGCGGGCCGCCTCGTCACGTGTTTTGAACGGCGGGCTGGCGTTGCGCGCCATGTAGACCTGGAACTGTTCGTCGGCATCGACGAAACTGCCGGCGCGCGTCGCCAGCAACTCCTTCAGCCGCGGGATCACCACCGGGTCGATCATGACCGCGCCCGCCGCGCGAAGTTCCTCGACCGAGCCGTCGAACACGCGCGTGATCTCGCGGAAATCGTCGCTGTCGGGCTCGGAGAACAGGCCCATCGGTTCGCGCAGGATGCCGATGCGCGCGCCCTTGAGGCCGTCCCGGTCGAGGAAGCGCGCGTAGCTCTCGGCCTGGTGCCCGACGCCCGCGGCCGTCAGCGGATCCTCCGGGTCGTAGCCGATCATCGCATCGAGCAGCAGCGCGCAATCGGCGACGCTGCGCGTCAGCGGGCCGAGCGATCCGGCGATCGCGGGCCAGCCTCCGTATACGCCGGCGCGGCTCACCAGTCCCGCGGTGGCCCTCATGCCTACCAGACAATTCCACGCCGCCGGCCGGCGTATCGACGCCAGGCCTTCCTGCCCGACCGCGAGCGTGGCGAAATTCGCCGCGACCGCCGCCGCCGGCCCGCCCGACGACCCGCCCGGAGTGCGTTCCAGATCGTACGGATTCTTCGTCGAGCCGAACAGCGACCCGTGCGTGTCGCCCGCGCCGAGTTCGCCGAGCGTCGCCTTGGCCAGAATGATCGCGCCCGCCTGCTTCAGCCGCTCGACCACGAAACAGTCCCGGTCCGGATGAAAATCCTTGAACAGCACCGAGCCGAGCGTCGTCGCCATGCCCTTCACGTCGGCCTGGTCCTTGACGATCACCGGGATGCCGTGCAGCGCTCCTGCAGGTCCTGAGGACCGAAGCAGCGCATCGAGCCTGTCCGCCTCTGCGAGCGCCGCCGGATTGATCGAGATGACGGCGTTGATCGCCGGGCCTTGCTGGTCGTAGGCCTCGATCCGCGCCAGGTACAGCTCGACCAGCCGTCGCGCGCTGAGCGCACCGGAGCGGAACGCCGCGTGGATGTCGGCAACCGTCGTCTCGGCAAGCTGGAATTCGGCGGCGCTCATCGGGTGCCGACCATCATGGGCGATACCGCGCGGCGGGGATTCATTGCGTTGCTTTGTGTCCGGGTCATGGCGGGAATCCTAAGGCGATCGTCGCGGTTGTGCAAAAAAGTACGTGGCGCGCTGCCGCGGGAGCACGACGGAACTAAGCATGAATGCGATGGGCGGAGACCGGTTCCGATCGCAGCCGGCCGCGACTTCGGCTGAGAGACGGTGCTTGCCTTGTCGCGGTGCTTGGACTAGATTCACCGGTGCCCTGCGGGCGATCTGGCGGAAGGCCGGGCCCGAGCCGCGAGGAGATGGCAGGCTTGAACACGAGCCAGATTGTCAGTGAATCGGAACTCGATGGCGACGCGCAGCGCGGCAGCGATGCGCGTCGCAGGCATCGCTGGTACGCCGCGGGGATCGTGCTCGCCCTTGCGCTCGGCGCTGCCGCGGCCACGCGGGACGCCTGGCTGCCGGGCCTGCAGCGGCTGATGCTGTACGCCGGCAAGTCGTATCTACAGGCGATGCAGGCAGACGGCATTCGAGGGAGCGGGGCCACCGAGTACCTCGTGGTGCTGCGCAACGAAGCCGCGCGCGCCGACACGCTCGCGTTCATCGCGGCACAACCGCGCATGACCTATGCCGGTGAGAGCATCTATCCCCGTACCGTGCGCGTCGTGCTGAAGGTTCCGGTCACCGACGCGCGGAACGCGCTCGAGTCGCTGCCGTACGTCGATTTCGTGATGCCCAACAACCCGCTGCTGATCTGTCATTAGCGCAGCGCGGCGTTCTCGTGCCGCCGCGCCGGCGAGGCGATGTCGAGCGCGCAAGTCTGACATTTCCCTTACAGATCGATGCCTTGTCGATGTGACGGGAACTTTCGTCGGAATCGTTTGACCCATTCGAACCGACCGGCGCAAGATGCGCTCGCCTGCAGAGTCGGGCAATGCCATAGAACAAGACATCAGTTGTCCGAATCAATCGAATTCACCATCAAGGAGACTGAAATGACGCGTTTTTGTACAGCCGTAATTGCCGCAGCGCTGGTGACTGGACCGGCGATGGCGCAGCAGGCCCCGCCGCAGTTTCCCAACATGACCTTTTTCATCACCAGCACCGGAGGACCGGACGGCGCCAATTTCGGCGGTATCGAGGGCGCCGATCGCCATTGCCAGACGCTCGCCGCCAAGGCGGGCGCAGGCGGCAAGACCTGGCGTGCGTACCTCAGCGCTCAGGCGGCCGACGGCAAGCCGGCGGTGAACGCCCGCGACCGCATTGGCAGCGGTCCGTGGGTCAACGCGCGCGGCGTGCAGGTCGCGGCGAACGTCGACGACCTGCATTCAGCTAACAACAAGATCAATACCGAAACCGGCGTCGCCGAGAACGGGCGCATGATTCCCGGAAGGCTCCACGTCGTGAACCAGCACGACATCCTGACCGGTTCGACCGCGGACGGACGCGCGTATCCGCCGGGCAAGGACATGACCTGCGGCAATTGGACCAAGAACGCGGAAGGCTCCGCCTTCGTCGGCCACAGCGACCGCATGGGCCTGCGCGACGACGCGCCGTCGAAATCGTGGAACGCCTCGCATCCGTCGCGCGGTTGCAGCTATGAGAAGCTGAAGAGTTCCGGCGGCGCGGGTTTGCTGTATTGCTTCGCCGCGAACTGATGCGTCTTGCCAGCGATCTAGCGACCTAGAGTTCGCTATCCCAGGTACTCGGTGACCGCGCCGAGCGCGTACTCGATGCCCTGCCAGGTCTCGCTGTTGGACACCCCTCCGAGCTGCGGTTCCCGTTCCAGCGGCGGCACAAGTCGCTTGCGCAGCCTGTAGGCCGAGGCCAACCCGGCGATTCCGCCGCCGACGATGATCGCGTCGTAGCGCTCGGGGTGTTTCTCGGGTGTGAGCGCGTCAAGGACCTCAGCCGGTCTGAACAGGAGCCGATGCGCCTGCTCGAAATCATCGCCGGAGAAGCGCGGCTCGTCCTGCGCCCAGGCCGGCGTGTTCACCGAGACCCATGCGGGGGCGGTGCCGGCCGCAGCCAGACCGGACAGCAAGCGGCGGCGCGAGGGGCGCGGGATCTGATCCGTCATCGGCAATTCCTTCATCGCGATTGGAAATCCAATCCCGCCACTTTACCCGCGGCCGGCGTGACCGGGACGGGTCGCTCGCTTTTTCTGCGGTCGGTCCGAAAGCGCAGATCGTGCGCCTGATCGGGCGAAGACTGCACGCGTTCAGCCTGTCGGTTCACGCTGTCGTCCGGGGAAGCACCAGCGGATCACGGTTGCGCCCCGCACGACGCAGCCCGGTCCGGCAGACGCGGCCCGGCGAGTTCCCCCGTCGAGCGGCTGCTGCGCCCGGGCAGCCTGGTCGCTTGTGACCTTGGAGACCGTCGAAATTCTCATTGGCTGCCATTCCACCGACGGGGAATAGGTGAAGCAATCCGTCCGCAAAGTTTGAGCGGCTCGCGGGCCGCTACAATGCCCCGCATGAAGCAAACCCGAAGCGCGCACCGCACCGGCAAGAGGGCCCCATGCCCAATCTTCCGCTGACCCTCGCATGCTGGGATTACGACCGTACGCGGCCGCTGATCGATGGCCTCGTCAAGCCGCAGGGCATCGATCTCGATGTCAAGGTTCTGCGCCCGCGCCAGATGTTTCCGCGCATGCTCAAGGGGCGCGAGTTTCATGCGTCCGAATTGTCGCTGGCCTCCTATGCCGCGCTGATCGGCCGGGGCGAATGCCCGTTCGTCGCCATTCCCGTGGCGGTGTCGAAATTCTTTCGCCACGGCTGCATCTACGTGCGCAAGGGCGCCAACATCCGCACGCCGCAGGATCTCAAGGGCAAGCGCGTCGGCACCACGCAATATTCATCGACGGCGGTCACCTTCATGCGCGGCATGCTGAAGGACGAATACGGCGTCGAGGCGCGCGACATGCACTGGTACATGGGCGGGATGTTGAAGGCGACGGAATCGCCGCTCATTCCGCTGGATCTGCCCTCCGACATCCGCCTCGACTTCGTTCCCGAAGGCGACACGCTCGAGCGGATGATGGTCGAGGGGCGGCTCGATGCGCTCCTGTCGATCTTCATTCCAAAGCTCTTCGCCGATGAATGGGAGGGAATCGAGCGGCTGTTTCGCGACTTCAAGCAGATCGAGAAGGACTATTACAGCAAGACCGGCATCTTTCCGATCATGCACACCATCGCCGTGCGCGACGACGTGGTGCGGGAACATCCCTGGGTGCGCCAAGCGCTGTACATCGCCTTCTGCGAGGCGCGCGACATGGCGCTTGAAGGCCTGTGGGACACGGACGCGCTTCGCCTGGCGCTGCCCTGGCTCATCGACCACGTCGAAGAGGCGCGGCGCATATTCGGCAAGGATTACTGGGCTTACGGGATGGAGGCCAACCGGCCGGCGCTCGAAGCCATCGGCCGCTATGTGCATGAGCAGGGCTTGTCGCCCCGCATCGTGGCGCCGGAAGAGATCTGGCCGCCGATAACATAGGTCCGATGGCGGGCCGTCCCACCACCGCGCGAGCGGTTTGGTCCCTGGGTCGGTAATGCCCAGGTGGCTTGTTGAGAGCAATCTGGCTCGTTTCAACCCAATAACGCAGACCTGCAATTCGTCCTGACGAAACGACCGATACCCCCAACATCTACTTACCGCGCTGACGGAGGCGCCTGCGCGAAGCCGCAGAAGCGCCCGATTAGGCGCTCTGAGTTACACAGCGAGGCTTGCTCAACCAATGATTTCAAGACTGGCGCGCCGCCTGATGTTGGAGAACGGGGCGCAACGACGCATAAGCCCTGAATTCAAAGCCTCGAATTCCTTTGCCTGATGCCGAGGCGGCTTCCGCCACGACGTTCATCGGTCGATGTGATTCGCTTTGAGCCACTTCTTGATGCGCTGCAGCAAGTTTCGTTCGTAAGTGCGTTGTCAGGTTGGGACGTATGCAGGCCGTTTAGGATATTTCACTCTGCGCCATCGCGAACACGGCCTTTCGCCAGCGTTTCGCGCCAGGCAACTAAAACGCGATCTGAAGGGAGGGGACATGCACGTGATACAACGAATCCACAGACACTGTTGCTCGTTTTTCGCAGCCACATCGGGCAACAATCATCCACGTCTCGCTCGGCTGCTCGCGTGCCTCGCCATCGCAGGCTGTGCGCTTGCGAGTGCGCCCGGTGCGCGCGCGCAGTCGACCCAGTTAAAGTATGCGATTGCCGGTAACAGTACCTGCGCACATACGAGCTCGACTGGATTTACGGCCTCACCGGGACTCGCGGTTGTTTCGACGACCGCTCCGAGCGTTCGCACGTCCTACATTTCGGGAACGCTCATCCTCAGCCAGTCTGGGACAGGAACGTACGACGTCAAGATCATCCAGATGTACACCGAAGGCACCAACCTTGCCGGCGGGAAGAGTCCGCTTAACGAGTCGACTACGACATGCAGCGTCGTGTATCAGGCCCAGAGCGACGGCACATACAACTTCGAACTCCTGAACTGCCAGGCCACGCTGCTTGCCGGCAACGTCGTAGGAACGTCGACGCCCAACGGCATCTCGATGAAGGGTGTGTTTTCACCTGGAGGGTTGATCCTTCAGCTGACCGATGTCGCCACGAACGTGGAAACGGGCACTAGCAACACGTCGTCGGGCACGGGCAGTTACGCCAGAATCTGCGCGCGCGACATTCGCGGCATACGTATCCCGTAATCACGCGGAACACATCGCGTTCGGCATCCACTTACGGTGCGGCATGCTTCGCACGGTGTTGCAGGACTTGTGCGCCCTGTCGAAGCAACGCCACCGCGGAAACCACTTGCGCAAGGAGCTCTAATGCAAAGGCACAATCTATTAACGATCATGGCGATCGCCGCGATCGCGCTCGGCGCGAATTCGGCCGTCGCCCAATTGGCCTGCGACGCCTCCAGCCTCGCCTCGTTCTGTATCGCGTACCCGAACATGCCGTCGGGGTCATCGATCGGCTGCGGGGCGGGCGACACGGTGGGGGCCTCCTGCCCGATGGCCAACCTGCTCGGGACATGCACCCAGTCGGCCTCGACGATGTCGTGGTACACGGGTAACGGGCTGACCTCCGGCGACGCCTCGCTACTGTCGGCAAGCTGCACGCTGAACGGCGGCACATGGGCTGGCGCCGACGGATCGCCCAGCACCCCACCGCCGATCGTCGGCGATCCTAACGCTGCTGTAGCGTCGCCTGTCGCCTCACAGACTTCTTACAAGATAGACACCGGCCTCATGCCGGAAGCGGCAGTCGCCGTGACGGCAGAAGGCAAGTTGGGTTCGGCCACCGTGGCGGTTAGCTTGGATCTGAGCAAGATCCTCTCGGCGTCCTTTGCCGCCGATACGAGCTACAACGTCTATGTCGCAGCGCTGGTGCCAGGACGGCAGCTGGGTAACGCCAGCGACACGTGGTTTATAAACGCGGTGGGCAACGTATGGCCCGAGCAGTCCAACCCTTCGAACTGGCAGTTGATGAGTTCACCGATTGCCAGCTATCTCCAGGGGGTTCCGCCGGGCAGCACGAACCAGATCCTGATCACGATCGTGAGCGGCGCCGACATCACAACACTAATCGGTGCCGAGGTCTATATCGGCTACGGCACCAGCGACACCGAAATGCTGAAGGCGCGGCGCTACCGGGGCGTGTACAAGGTGGAGTAACCGGCGAGGGTCTCTTATAGGGTCGGGTTGAGCCGGAGCGATTACAAACAACCGCTCGACCGCAAAGGGACCGTCAGCGGTCGGTCCCGCTTTTCGGGTAGGCGGATCCATCGGCCGAGCAAGAGATCTTGGACATCATCCGCGCTTGGGACCGGTTCTGGCGGTTGGGGTGAAGTCACAGTTGAGCCCGTAACCGGCCTCTCGCACTGCGGAGGTCCAGTTCCGTCCCGTGCGAATGCGGCCGGGCAACGATGTATTTTCTTCCGCGTCCGGCCATGCTATACGGTGTGCGGGCCGTCCCAGCACCACGCAGGAAGAAAACAATGCCGGCCAACGGAATCAACCCGCGGCGCGTCGCGCGCGAGTGCAACGAATACGCCGCGCTTCAGCGCCGTGGCGGCAGATCGTGCAGGCGCGGGTTTCCCAGCGCCCCCCAACGCGCCGGCCGGCCAGACGCCGCCGTACGGCAGGATGGCTGGTGCGGCGTCGCGTTTCCCGGGCAGAGCGGGCGCTTGCGATTTGCCCGACAGGCAATCAGGGCGGTTCGGGGGAACGTCCGCTTCCCCGAAACCTGAACTGGCGCCTCGACCCAAAGCAGAACTAGAAACGTTCGAAAAACGGACGTTTAACGCCCCGGTTGTGGCGCGCAGAAGTAGGCGCGCAGCGCCGGTCTCGCGTCGCTCACGAACCGGCGGTTAGGCGTCACGTCGCGCTGTGGTACGGCTTTCATCGCGTGGAGTGTGCCCAAATGCCTTTTCTGTGTTTCTTG
>MEQX01000086.1:18318-19249 GCA_001770415.1 Betaproteobacteria bacterium RIFCSPLOWO2_02_FULL_63_19
TGTGCCAATGTGACATGAGACACCTACCTTCGTAGAATTACTGTCGAAAGGTAGGCCAACGATGTCATCGAGGAAGAAACTGAAGATGGTTGCGTCGAGTATGGAAGTGGCCGCGGGGAAAGCCGCGCGAGCCGAACAGGCGAGTGCGGGTTTCCCCGCGGCGGCCGCAGTGCCGGACCCGGAGGTGCGCGCAGTAGCGAAGCGCCGGCAATTCAGCGCTGCGTACAAGCTTTCGGTGCTGGCGCAGGCCGACCAGGGCAGCGGCACGGGTGCGATAGGAGAGCTGCTACGCCGCGAGGGGCTATACAGCTCGCACCTGAGCACCTGGCGGCGCGAGCGCGACGCCGGGGCGCTTGAGGCGCTCTCGCGCCGGGGAGGCAGGAAGGCACGCTCGACGCCCGAGCAAAAGCGCGTGGCGGTGCTGGAGGCGAAAAACGCCCGGCTCCAGCGCGAGCTTGAGCAGGCGCGCCTGATTATCGAAGTCCAAAAAAAACTGTGCATGCTGCTGGGGCTGCCCACGGCCGAGGACAAGCCCAGCGGGAGCGAATCCTGAGCGCGGTCGCCGAACTCGTGCCGCAAATCGCCACGCGCCGGGTACTGCGTGCGATGGGCGCCTCGCACGCGACGTGGTATCGGCGTCGCACCCAGAGAGCTGCGCGGCTGCGCAGCCGTGAGGTGCCGCCGCCGTTGGCGCTCTCGGCGGCCGAGCGCGGCACGATCCTCGAAGTGCTCAACAGCGATCGGTTTGCCGACGCGACCCCCTACACCGCGTTTGCGCGGTTGCTCGACGAGGGGACGTACCTGGCCTCGGTGCGCACCTTGTACCGCATCCTGGCCGCTTCGGGACAGAGCCAGGAGCGGCGCAATCAGTTGATCCACCCGGCGCACGCCAAGCCTGAGTTGTTGGCCACCGGTCCTAATCAGGTCTGGT
>MEQX01000086.1:19284-21212 GCA_001770415.1 Betaproteobacteria bacterium RIFCSPLOWO2_02_FULL_63_19
CGACGTGTGAGAAGCTGCATGAGAGATGGAGGAAGGTCCTCCGGGATCGGTCTGCAGGGGCAGGTCCCAAACCGCCTTGAGCGGCATTGGTCAAAAGCCCGTGTCGTGAGCGTCAAGGAAAAGGCGCATGTAATGCGTCAGGTGCGAATCAAGAAGGCGAACACCCGTGAACCATCATTCAAGTGTCGAAACAGTTAGACGGCATCGAAACCAGGAGTGTGATGTTGGCCTGGGACCAAGCTCATCGGCAACCTGCCTACTGGATGAGCGGTGCCCGGCATAGAGATGGCGCGATCTTGACTCAGGCTCTTATGTGGAACTGCAGGAACCTTGCGTTGCGATGTGAAGGGAGAATGCCAAGCGCAAACACGCGAGGCAGAGAGTACCGATGCGCAGCGTGAGGGACGGATCGACCCGTATTAGCGATGAAGGGGCTGTAATGGACCCGGAGCGAAGGGGTCGAGTTATCGCGCCGCGATCGAGCGCCAACCCGCAAGGGGAGGAGCGCGCGAGAACGGCAAAGCCGCTTGATATTCCAAAGCGGTTGGTATGGAATGCTTGGCGGCTTGTCCGTGCGAACGGAGGAGCGGCCGGCGTGGATGAGGAATCAATCGATCTCTTTGAACGAGACCTCAGGAACAACTTGTATAGGGTTTGGAATCGCATGAGTTCGGGAAGCTACTTTCCCCCGCCCGTGAGGGAGGTTCTGATTCCAAAGAAAAGCGGTGGTCAACGTCCGCTCGGGATTCCCACGGTAGCAGATCGTATTGCCCAAGCCGTGGTGAAACTTCAGTTTGAGCCCGAAGTGGAACCTCATTTCCACGAGGATTCATACGGGTACCGTCCGGGAAGATCAGCCCATCAAGCAATTAGCGTCACCCGCCAACGTTGCTGGTGGCACGACTGGGTGTTGGAGTTTGACATCCGCGGGCTGTTCGACAACATTGATCATCAGCGTCTGATGAAAGCGGTTCGGCATCACACGACCTGCAAGTGGGTCCGGCTGTACATCGAGCGCTGGCTGACGGCGCCGGTGCAACAGGAAAACGGCGAGTTACGTTCTCGCGACAGAGGCACTCCGCAAGGAGGGGTAGTTTCGCCGCTCTTGGCGAATCTCTTTTTGCACTACGCCTTTGATCGATGGATGGGGCGTCACTTTCCGGGGCTGCCCTTTTGCCGGTACGCCGATGACGGACTTATTCATTGTCGCAGTCTGCGGCAGGCGCGCTACGTGCAGGAAAGACTGGCGCAACGGCTGCAGGAATGCGGTTTGGAACTTCATCCAGACAAGACCAAGGTGGTCTATTGCAAGGATGTTCATCGACAGCAGGAGCATGAATGCATTCAGTTCGATTTTCTCGGGTACACGTTCCGTCCGAGGCGCAGTAAAGACCGGCATGGTCGTCTCTTCACCAACTTCACTCCCGCGATCGCACCGGCCGCCGCGCAAGCGTTGCGTCAGGAGGTTCGCGGGTGGCGGTTGCAATTGAAGAGCGATAAGTCGATCGAAGACCTCTCGCGGATGTTCAATCCGGTGATTTCGGGCTGGGTCCGCTACTACTGTCGATTCCACCCCTCAGCGTTTTACCGAGTGGCAGCACATATCAACCGTGCATTGGCTCGATGGGCCATGCGGAAATTCAAAACATTGCGCGGCCGTCAACGCCAAGCGCGAGCATGGGTCACGCGTTTCGCGCGTCAACGCCCAAGTCTCTTTGCCCATTGGCGGCTGACTTCTGCAGTCGCGGCTCGATAATGGGAGCCGGATGAGTCGAGAGGTTCACGTCCGGTTCTGCGAGGGCCTGGGGGTGCGATTCCCCCGGGCTACTCACCCGCGCCTGCGCGGATCGCTCAAGTGGCAGTTCTTCTATCTCTACGTGCTCATCGACATCTTCAGCCGCTACGTGGTCGGCTGGCTGGTGGCCGGC
>MEQX01000086.1:21224-21807 GCA_001770415.1 Betaproteobacteria bacterium RIFCSPLOWO2_02_FULL_63_19
GCGCTGAGAACGCGGGGCTCGCGGCAGCGCTGATCGAGGAAACCTGCGACAAGCATGGCGTTGCTCGCGACTCGCTCATCCTGCACTCCGATCGCGGCAGTCCCATGCGCGCCAAGAGCACTGCCGAGCTCCTGGTCGATCTCGGTGTGGCCGCTTCCTTCTCGCGGCCGCGGGTCTCCAACGACAATCCGTTCTCGGAGGCGCATTTCAAAACCCTCAAGTACCGGCCCCAGTTTCCCGCGTGCTTCGAGGGCATCGGGCACGCCCGTGCGCATTCGCGCGAGTTCTTCCCTTGGTACAACCACGAGCACCGCCACTCCGGCATCGGCTTCATGACTCCGGCGGCGGTGCACTTCGGTACCGCGCCCGCGCTCTGGCAGCAGCGCGCCGCCGTCCTGCAGGCAGCCTATCTCGCACACCCCGAGCGCTTCAAGGGCAAGCTACCGGTACCACCCAAATTGCCTACTGTGGTCGGCATCAATATGCCGAAACCCCAACCCCTGGAGCCCCCTCATGACCTGTTCCTGACAACCGAATTGCTCACTAATTAACAAACCCAGGTGTCTCATTCTCATTGACACAT
>MEQX01000087.1:0-105 GCA_001770415.1 Betaproteobacteria bacterium RIFCSPLOWO2_02_FULL_63_19
ACCGGGAATGATCGTCTACCTCGACACGTCGGCTTTGTTCAAGCTGTATGCCGCCGAGCCGGGCGCGAACCATGTGCGTCAGGCTGTTGGCGATTCGGGAGCAAT
>MEQX01000087.1:222-5969 GCA_001770415.1 Betaproteobacteria bacterium RIFCSPLOWO2_02_FULL_63_19
GGAACAGTTCGACGTGCTGATACCCGATCAGCCGATGATCCGGCGTGCCGGCGACCTCGCGATGCGCTTCGGCCTGCGCGGCTACGACAGCGTGCATCTTGCCGCCGCCGAGTCGCTGCTCGCCGGTCATGGAAAGCACCTGCTGCATTTCGCCTCGTTCGATCGCGCGCTCAACCAGGCCGCCGAGGCGATCGGACTGCACCTGCTCGCGTTGGCGGAGTGAAGAGAGCATTCAGCCATTTCGAGGACGTCGCTCAGGGCGCATCCTCGGCATCCTCCGCATGCTCAGGGGGCCGGTATTTTTCGAGTGCCGCGGCCAGGCGTCGGGTGACTTCATCGCGCAAGCCCTCCGGCGCCACCACCTCCACCTCCGCCCCGTGCCGCAGGATGTCCATGACCAGTTCCCGCGAATCGCGGTAGGGAATTCGCAACTCATACCGCCCGTCGGTCAGGTACTGGCCGGTCTGTTCCGGATGCCAGCGCTCATCGGCGACCCAGCGGGCACGTTCGGGGGAGAAACGCAGGACCGCGGTCTTGTTGGCCTTGCCGGCGAAAATACCGTAAGCGCTCGCGTAGTGTTCGTCGAGTTCGCGCTCCGCGATGTCCTGCGCGGGCTCCTCGAGCTCCACCGCGTGCCGGATGCGATCGACGGAAAAGCTTCTCAAGCCGCGGCGCCGATGATCCCAGGCGTCCAGGTACCAGTTGTCGCGGTAGTGGGTGAGGCGCTGCGGCGAGACGGTCCGCTCGATTGTTTCGTCGCGGCTGCGGGAATGGTAGCGAAGGCTCAGCCGGCGCCGCTGCAGCACGCCGCCGGCTGCAACCTGGAACCAGTCGCCGGTCGGCCGTGCCGCCATGCCGAGAATCCGGATGCGGCGCCCCGCTTCACCGAGACCGAGCCGCTGGTGCTGCAGGAGTTCGTCGAGCCGCTTCGCCAATGGAGAAAGGTGTCCGTCGAGAAGGCCCGGTTCGAGCGACTGCAACAGCCGCTGAAACACAATCAGCGCTTGGAGCTCTTGGGCGCTGAACCACAGTCCCGGAAGCTCGAAGGCGCGACCCTCCGGATCCAGCCGGTAGCGGAATCCGTCCAGTTCCCGGTCCCGCTCGATCGGTGCGCCCAGGTAGTGTTCGAGCGCGTGGATGAGGCGATAGGCGGTCGCCTTGGAGCAGCCGAGCCGCTCTCTCAGATCCTCGAACGCGATCGGCGTGCGCCGCCCGGCGAGGATGTGATGCAGCCGGTAGATCCGGTCGAACTTGTCCATGCCCCCCCAGGGCCGTTGCGCTTGGCGCCCGGATGAACGACCAGTTCCCACGATCCTGATCTCGGGCCGGTTCGTTCAGTTGGATTCCAATTGCCCGAAGAGCGCCTTGCCGTCGGTCTTACTTGCTCTCTCCGGTGCCGTCCCCCGGCGCCTGAACGACGCCCCGAAGCCCCTCGCCATCCGGCGGCGCGCGCTGTGCGGACCCGGTCGCCCGCAACGCGTCGGCCTGCGGCGTCTGCCGGAACTGATCGGACACCTCCTGCATTTCCTCGATGGCCAGGATGATGCGTTCCAGCGGCAAAGCCGCCCACCGGCGCAACTGTTCGCGGCGCGAACCTTCCCAGGTGGTCAGGCTCCAATCGATCCCGTCAGTCTGGTCATTCTTTGGCATCGTCTTCCAATCTCATGCGCAGATGTTCGATATCGATGCGGTCCTGTTCCCGTCCGGCCAGTTCCTTCATTCGGATCAAGGTCGGAATAGATACGACGCGAACCGTGATTGTGCCGTAAAGCGGCTTGATCAGCGCACGCTGGTATTCGTCATCGAAAACAAACAACTCGGCGACGAACACGTCGACTGGTGTTTCCCGATGAGCATCGCTCCAGAACTGAAGTACCTGCATGCCCTTGTCGCGTATCCAGCCATTGCGCAGTTCCGCGTTCGCAAACTGTTCCGCCGTTATCGGTACCGTCGGACGGTAGCCCAGGGTGCGAAGTGCGCCGAAAGCATGCTCGATATTCTGCGGGACCAGTTGCACGACGAAATCGACGTCCTTGGTAAAACGCAGGTAGCCGTGTGCGTTTACCGCCAAGCCGCCGGCAACGAGGTAGCGAACATCCGCATCGTTGAGCGCGCTAACAATGGCCTCGACGCTGGCGAGCCTCACGGCAATACGCCTCCAAAGCGTCCCCTCCGCGCTTGCATCAACGCACCCCGTTCATTGCGCCCGTCTGCCCCGTCAGGCGCTCGTCGAGGGCGACGATCCAGTGCGTCACGCGGACCTGCGCCCCGTCCGCGAGATGGCTCTGGCAGCCGATGTTGGAAGACAGGATCATCTCGGGCATGCCGGAGCCGAGCGCAGCGAGCTTGTTCCTCTTCAGCTGCCCCGCGAGTTCGGGCTGCAGGATCGAATAGGTGCCCGCGGAGCCACAGCAAAGGTGCGCATCGGGCACCGGTGTCAGTTCGAATCCGGCCGCCGCGAGGACCCGCTCGGTCACGCCGCGTATTTTCTGCGCGTGCTGCAGTGTGCAGGGCGGGTGGAACGCCACGCGTCGCGCCGGCGTGTTCGCGACCAGTGGGCGCAACGTGTCGATCTGCGCATCCACCACCTCGCAGATGTCGCGCGTCATGGCGCTGATGCGCGCAGCCTTCTCGCGGTAGCGGGGGTCGCGCTCGAACAAGTGCGCATAGTCGCGCACCATCGCGCCGCAGCCGCTACCGGTCATCACGATGGCCTCCACGCCGCCCGCGGCGTCCTTCCCGGCGGCCTCGATAGGCGGCCACCAGGCGTCGATCAGGCGGCGCATATCCTCCAGACCCTCGCGCTGCTGATTCAAGTGATAGCGCAGCGCGCCGCAACAGCCCGCGCCGCGGGTCTCGATGAGCGAAATGCCGAGGCGATCGAGCACGCGTGCGGCCGCCGCATTGATATCGGGCGCGAGCGCAGGCTGCACGCAGCCGGCGAGCGCGATCATCCTGCGCGCGTGGCGTGGCGCAGGCCATCGCCCGCCATCCGGAGGGCTACCGGGCACTTTTCCGGCGATTGCATTCGGCAGGTAGGGCTTCGCGATCCTTCCCAGTCCAAGCAACGGCGAAAACAGCGACGCGCGCGGAAGCACGTTGGTGAGCGCGGCGCGCTGCGCTCGCTGCCACCACGGACGTTCCACGCGCTGCTCGACCAGGTTGCGCACGATGTCAAGCAGACGCCCGTACTCGACGCCCGAAGGGCAGGTCGTCTCGCAGGAGCGGCAGGTGAGGCAGCGGTCCAGATGAAGCTGGGTCCTCTCGCTGACGCGCTCTCCCTCGAGCACGTTCTTCATCAGGTAAATGCGCCCGCGCGGTCCGTCGAGCTCATCGCCGAGCAACTGGTAGGTCGGGCAGGTCGCGGTACAGAATCCGCAATGCACGCACTTCCTGAGAATCGCATCGGCTTCGCGTCCCTCGGGCGTGTCGCGGATGAAATCGGCGAGCTGGGTCTGCATTGCGATTCAGAATTCCGCGTACATGCGGCCGCGGTTGAATATGCCCTGCGGGTCGAAGCTCGTCTTCAGATCGCGATGAATCCTGGCCAGCGCGGGTTCGAGCGGCTGGAATACGCCTGCCGATTGTCGTTGCTCTTCGCTGCCGCCCCGAAACAACGTCGCATGCCCGCCCGAGCGCCGTGCCGCTTCGCGCACGGTGCGCGCATCGGCGTTGGTCGCAAGCCAGCGCAGCGCCCCGCCCCACTCGATCATCTGATCACCCGGTAGCGCGAGCGGCGGTGCGGCCGAAGGGACCGAGATCCGCCAAAGCGGCGGCTGGGTGCGAAAGAATGGGTCGGTATGCTCGCGTATCCCGGTCCAGAAGGCGCCGGCCTCGGCGTCCGCGACGCGTTCACCGCCGAGCTTTGCAATCGCCGAATGCACTGCCGTGGCACCCGAGAGCCGCAACATTACGTCGGTGTCCATCCAGGCGCTGGCCGAGACCGGCAGCGGACGCCCGGCCCAGCGATTGAATGATTCGATCGCCTTGTCCTGCGGCATTTCGAATCGCAGCGTCGCTTCGGCCGCCGGCATCGGCAGCACCTTCATCGACACGTCCAGAATCATCCCTAGCGTGCCCATCGACCCGGCGAAAAGGCGCGATACATCGTAGCCTGCGACGTTCTTCATCACGGTGCCGCCGAAGCGCATCACCGCGCCGCGCGCGTCCATGACGGTTACGCCCAGAACATAATCGCGCACCGCGCCCGCGGCAGCGCGCCGCGGCCCCGACAGTCCGGCTGCCACCATGCCGCCCACCGTCGCACCGCTGCCAAAGTGCGGCGGTTCGAAGGCCAGCATCTGGCCCTTTGCACGAAGTTCGCCCTCGAGATCGGCAAGCGGCGTGCCGCACCTGGCGGTGACTACCAGCTCGGTCGGCTCGTAGCTGGCGATGCCGCTGTACCCCCGGCAGTCGAGCGGCGTCCCCTGCAGGGACTGCCCGTAGAAATCCTTGGACCCGCCGCCGTGCAGGCGCAGCGGCTGCTTGGCGGCCGACGCGGCCCGAATCGCCTCGGCAAACCCCGTGAGTGCATCGCTCATGACATGACCTGCAAACGCGTCAGAACCGCTCCAGTTCCGGAAATGGTAGATTGCCGCCGCGCACGTGCATCCTGCCGAATTCGGCGCAGCGGTGCAGCGTCGGTATGTTCTTGCCGGGATTGAGCAATTCCTTGGGATCGAAAGCGCGCTTCACGGCGCGAAACTGCGCGAGTTCGTCGGCGCTGAACTGGATGCACATCTGGTTGATCTTTTCGATGCCCACGCCGTGTTCGCCGGTAACCGTACCGCCGACCTCGATGCATTTCTCCAGCACTTCGCCGGCGAACGCCTCGGTGCGATGCAGCTGGTCCGGATCGTTGGCGTCGAACAGGATCAGCGGGTGCAGATTGCCGTCCCCGGCGTGAAACACGTTCGGGCAGCGCAGCCCGTATTTCGCCTCCAGCGCCGCAATGAAGCGCAGGATCTCCGGCAGACGCTTGCGCGGTATCGTTCCGTCCATGCAGTAGTAGTCGGGCGATATGCGTCCCATCGCCGAAAATGCGGCCTTGCGCCCGGACCAGAATTTCAGCCGCTCGCTCTCGTCCCGAGAAACGCGAAAATCGTAGGCGCCGGCGCCGCGCAGCACCTCGGTCACGCGCGCAATTTCCTCTTCGACCTCCTCGGGCGTGCCGTCGGATTCGCACAGCAGCAACGTCCTGGCTTCCAGATCGTAGCCGGCATGCACGTACTCCTCGACCGCGCGCGTGGCTGCCTGGTCCATCATTTCCAGGCCCGCGGGGATGATTCCTGCGGCGATGACCGCCTCGACCGCGGCACCCGCTTTTTCCACTTCATCGAACGCGGCCAGTATCACGCGAGCCGCTTCGGGCGCAGGCACCAGTTTCACGGTGATCTCGGTGGTCACGGCGAGCATGCCTTCGGACCCGGTCACGAGCGCCAGCAGATCGTAACCCGGCGCGTCGAGCGCCTCGGAACCGAATTCGACCACGTCACCCTCGATCGTGACGCCGCGCACGCGCAGCACGTTGTGCACGGTGAGCCCGTATTTCAGGCAGTGCACTCCGCCGGCGTTTTCGGCGACGTTGCCGCCGATGCTGCAGGCGATCTGCGACGAGGGATCCGGCGCGTAGTACAGGCCGTAAGGTGCCGCCGCCTCGCTGATGGCGAGATTGCGCACGCCCGGCTGCACGCGCGCCGTGCGCGCCACCGGATCAACGGCCAGGATGCGTTTCATCTTCGACAGCG
>MEQX01000087.1:5979-15553 GCA_001770415.1 Betaproteobacteria bacterium RIFCSPLOWO2_02_FULL_63_19
GCCGTTGGCCATCGGCAGCGCGCCGCCCGAGAGCCCCGTTCCTGCTCCTCGCGCGACCACCGGCACCCCCAGTTCGCAGCAGGTGCGCAACACATGCCGCACCTGCTCCTCGTTCTCCGGCAGCGCCACGACACCAGGTAACTCACGGTAGGCGGTCAGCCCGTCACATTCATAGGGGCGCGTGTCCTCCGCTTCGAAGAGCACGCACGCCGCCGGCAGTGCCTGGCGCAGACGACTGATCACTTGCGCTCGCTTGAGGAACGCCGTGCCGGTGACGCGCATGTTCATCGTAGTGCTACCTCGTTCTGTCTAAGACAGCATGGCCGGAACCGCACAGGGTGCCTCGCTTTTGACGCTAATCAATCTCCCGATTCTGGAAAGTTGGCAGTTTCAACTTTCCAGAATCGGGAGACGCATTTAAGACCTGACCCGGACCTAAACGGTATCGCTTCCCTTGGCGGTCGCTTTTCTCGTATACAAACCAAAACCCCGCACCGGGTCCGCAATTACCCGGGTCTTGCCAGGTTTCACGCCTTACCCTTCCGCTCAACCCGCCGTTCCAATCTCGCAATGCCCCAGCACTTCGAGCGCGCGCACCAGAGCCGAATGATCCCAGCGCGCGCCGCCCTGCGCAACGCAGGCCGAAAACATCTGCTGCGCAGCGGCGGTATTGGGCAACGCGAGGCCCAGCGCCCGGGCGCCTGCCAGCGCAAGACCGAGATCCTTCTGGTGCAGCTCGATGCGGAACCCGGGCTGGAAATTCCGCTTGATCATGCGTTCGCCGTGAACCTCGAGAATCCGCGAGCCGGCAAAGCCGCCCATCAGTGCCTCGCGCACCTTGGCCGGGTCCGCCCCCGCCTTGGAAGCGAACAACAGCGCCTCGCCTACCGCCTGGATGGTGAGTGCGACGATGATCTGGTTGGCGACCTTGCAGGTCTGACCGTCGCCGTTGCCGCCCACCAGCGTGATGTTCTTTCCCATCAGCCCGAAGTACGGTCTGACGCGCTCGAACGCCGCCTGCGGTCCGCCGACCATGATGGTGAGCGTTGCGCCCTTTGCCCCCACCTCGCCGCCCGAAACCGGTGCGTCGAGGTAATCGCAGCCCAGAGCGTTGACGTTCTTCGCGAACTGCTTGGTCTCGATCGGCGAGATGGAACTCATGTCCACGACCGTCTTTCCCTTGGACAGTGCGGCGGCCACGCCGTCCTCGCCGAATAACACGCGCTCGACGTCCGGCGTGTCGGGCACCATCGTGAAAATGACATCGGCGCGTTGCGCGACCTCGCCGCCCGAAGTGCAGCCGATGCCGCCCGCGCTGAGCAGTTCCTGCGGCACGCCGCTGCGCGAATGGAGAAATACCTCGTGCCCGGCCGCGACGAGGTGGCCGGCCATGGGCTTGCCCATGATTCCCAAACCGATAAATCCAAGCTTCGCGCCTTTCGCGTTCATTGTTCGCCGCCTCCGTCTCGGTGGTTGACATCGGATTGCGCTGCCGCGGGTTCAGCGCAGTACGGCCGCAGCCATCCGAGTCCGTCCTCGGTGCGGCCCACCGGCGCGTATTCGCAGCCTATCCACCCCCGATAACCCGCCCGGTCGATCTGCGCAAACAGAAATGGATAGTTGATCTCGCCGGTACCGGGTTCGTGGCGATCGGGCACGTCGGCGATCTGAATGTGGCCAATGCGATCGATGTGCGCCTCGATCGTCCTGACCAGATCGCCTTCCATGATCTGCATGTGAAACACGTCGTACTGAAGCTTGACGTTCGCCGCGCCCGCCTCGTCCATGAGCGCAAGCGCCTGCCCGCTGTTGCGCAAATAGAACCCGGGTATCGTTCGCGTATTGATCGGCTCGATCATCAGCGTGATGCCTTCGCGCCCCAGTTCGCCTGCCGCGAAACGAACGTTCGACAGGAAAGTCTCGCGCAGCTTTTCTGCCGGAACGCGCGGCGGCGCGATACCGGACAGGCAGTTCACCCTGGTGCAGCCTAACGTCTTCGCGTACTCGATGGTGCGGGCCACGCTGTCGCGAAATTCCGATATGCGCGCCGGCATGCACGCGATGCCGCGCTCGCCGTTGGCCCAATCTCCGGCATGCAGATTGAACAGTGCGACTTCCAACCCGGCAGCGCGCGCCCGCGCCGCCAGGTCATCCTTGTCATAGTCGTAGGGAAAAGGAAATTCGACCGCTCGAAATCCATTACGTGCGGCCAGCTCAAACCGAGCGAAAAACTCCACCTCGCAAAACAGAAAGCCGAGGTTGGCGCAAAAACGGGGCATGGCGGCTTTCAGTCCAAGAATATGCGCAACGTGCAGTTTAGCGCACCTGAGGGCGGCTTTAGCACCGCCTCCGCACGGGCCGCAGGGGGTTGAATTTCGGCGTTGCCGGAATGCCGTTTCGCCGCCTTAATTCCGACTTAAGCTTGGATGGTCAGGATAACGAATTCATTAGCGACGCCGGAGCGCAGGCGCAACGCCGTTCCAAGATAGACTAGCGGCGGCGAAGCAAGCGCGCCTGCGGAACCCGGGTGCACAGGGCCCGACTCCGCGGCTGAAATGAGACGCAGGGAACACCAAAGTGCGACTGCTGCTGGTGGAAGACGACCCGATGATCGGTGAAGGCGTGCGCAAGGGGCTGCGCCAGGAAGGCTTTGCCGTCGACTGGGTGCAGGACGGGCGCGCGGCGGAGCGGGCGATCGACAACGATGTCTACGACCTGCTGCTGCTCGACCTCGGCCTGCCCGGTAAAGACGGCATCGATGTGCTCGCCTCGCTGAGGCGACGGGGCAACGCGATCCCCGTGCTGATCTTGACCGCCAGGGACGCTGTTTCAGACCGCGTCAAGGGCCTCGATATCGGCGCGGACGACTACCTGGTCAAGCCATTCGATCTGGAGGAATTGTCCGCGCGCGTCCGCGCGCTGCTGCGACGCAAATCTGGGCGCGCGGATCCGGTGATCCAGATAGGCAATGTCACGCTGAATCCTGCAACCCACGAGGTATTCCTGGACGCTAATCCTGTCGCGCTGTCGGCCCGGGAGTTCGCGCTGCTGCATGCCCTGGCCGACCGCCCGGGCGCGGTACTGTCGCGAGCACAACTGGAGGAGAAGCTCTACGGTTGGAGCGAGGAGGTGGAAAGCAATACGATCGAAGTCTATGTCCATTCGCTGCGCCGCAAGCTGGGCCAGGACTTCATCCGCAACGTACGCGGCGTCGGATACATGGTTCCCAAGAGTTCATGAAATCGATTCGCCATCGCCTTCTGGTTTGGCTGCTCTCGGGGCTCACGCTCGCGGTCGCGGCGGCGGGGCTGCGTATCTATTTCCAGACGCTGGAGGAGGCCAACGCGCTGTTTGATTTCCACCTGAAGCAGATGGCCGCATCGCTCCCCAGTGATGCCTTCGGTCCGGTTCCGCCTCCCAGCCTGGGCGCGCGCGACCTGCAGGACCAACTCATCGTCCAGATCTGGGATCGCACCGGCGTGCAACTGTATTTTTCGCGCCCGGGATCGAATCTTCCGCAACGAGCCGAACTGGGATTCTCGACCGTGATCACGCAGCAGGGGCGGTGGCGGATTTACAGCGCGATGGAACGAAACAATGTCGTTCAGGTGGCGCAACCGATGCGACTGCGACAGGCGCTGGCCGCGGGCATGGCGCTGCGTAGCATAGTTCCGCTGCTGTTGCTGTTGCCGGTGCTCGCGGTACTGATATGGATTACGGTCGGCAGCGGATTGCGCCCGCTCAACCGGATTGCATCGGCGCTCGGCGAACGCACGCCGCAGTCGCTGCCTGCGCTGGAGGAAGGGCCTATGCCGATCGAAGTGCGCCCGCTCGTCCAGGCGCTGAACGATCTGCTCGGCCGGTTGGCGCGGGCGCTGGAATCGCAAAGAAACTTCGTCGCCGACGCGGCACACGAACTGCGCACCCCGCTCACCGCAGTGCAACTGCAGATCCAGCTTGCCGAACGCGCCGAATCGGAAGCGGAGCGCCGCGCGGCGTTCACCGACCTCAAGCAGGGAATTTCCCGGGCCTCGCACTTGGTGCGGCAGCTGCTCACGCTTGCGCGCCAGGAACCGGACGCGGCCCAGCGCCCGGACGTGGAGGTCGATCTGGCCGAAATCGCGCGGCGTGTGCTCTCGGAGCAGGCCCCGCTGGCTGCGGAACGGAACATCGAACTCGGCATCACTGGCGACGACGATGTCGCGGTACCGGTGAGAGGCGACGGCGAAGCGCTGCGGGTGATGCTCGGTAACCTGGTCGACAACGCGATCCGCTATACGCCGGGCGGGGGCGCGGTGGACGTGAGCTTGCGTGCGACTCAGGACCGCGCCGAGATCATCGTTGCCGATACCGGTTCGGGCATCCCCGAATCGGATCGCGAACGCGTTTTCGACCGGTTCTACCGTCGCGACGGATCGGAGACACAAGGCAGCGGCCTGGGGCTGGCCATCGTGAAGAACATCGCTGATCGTCACGGCGCCGTGATCGCGCTGGATGACGCCGAGCCCGGCCTGCGGGTCAGGGTCTCGTTTCCCCGTCCGTAAACCGGCGTAGCCGAACCCGTCGGGCCGACCGCGCCATCACGCGACCTTCTGCCGCGCGCTTGTCGACGGCGGGCGCCTCGGTGCTCCTGGATCTTAAGGTTGGTTTAATTCGGCGCGCCTAGCATCGGATTCACGACAACGAAGAAATCTTCTTCGCATCGAGATCGATCAACCACAAGGAGTGCACGATGAATGCGAATATATTCAAGTCCAACCGTTTCGCTCGCAGTCTGATCACGGCGAGCGTCATTGCCGCCTTCGGCGCCGGCGCGTTCACCGCCGGCCACTGGATCCCCGTGCGATCGGCGGCGGCCAGCGCGCCGGCCACGCTCTTTGCCGCGGCGAGGCCCGCGGCGAGCGTGATGGTGCCCGACTTCACGGGTATCGTCGAACGCAACGGAGCGGCCGTGGTCAACATAAGCGTCACCCAGAAGCTCAAGGCGGCGGCAATGCCGCAGTTCCAGGGTATCGACCCCGACGACCCGTTCTTCCAGTTCTTCCGTCGCTTCGGAGGGCAGATTCCCTACGGACAGGTGCCGCAACATGGCATGGGTTCCGGGTTCATCGTGAGTTCCGACGGTGTCATCCTCACCAATGCGCACGTCATCGCCGGCGCATCGGAAGTCACCGTGAAACTCACCGACAAACGTGAATTCCAGGCGAAAGTCGTAGGCACCGACAAGTTGTCGGACATTGCCGTGCTCAAGATCGATGCGGATGATCTGCCCGCGGTGAAGCTCGGTTCGGGCGCGAACCTCAAAGTCGGTGAATGGGTGCTCGCGATCGGATCACCCTACGGCTTCGAAAACACGGTCACATCCGGGATCGTCAGCGCCAAATCGCGCTCGCTGCCGGCGGAGGGCTACGTACCGTTCATTCAGACCGACGTCGCCGTCAATCCCGGCAATTCCGGCGGCCCGCTGTTCAATATGAAAGGCGAGGTCATCGGCATCAACTCGCAAATCTACAGCCGCACCGGAGGCTACCAGGGCCTGTCCTTCGCGATTCCGATCGACATGGCCATCAAGGTAAAGGACCAGTTGCAGCAATTCGGCAAGGTGAGCCGCGGCCGCCTGGGCGTCACCGTCCAGGAAGTCAACCAGCAGCTCGCCGATTCGTTCGGGCTCAAGACGCCGCGGGGTGCCCTGATCAGTTCGGTCGAGGCGAAGAGTCCGGCGGCCAGTGCGGGCCTCAAGTCCGGCGACGTGGTGCTCGAATTCAACGGCAAGAAGATCGCGAATCCGTCCGAGTTCGCAGCGCAGGTCGCGGACCTCAAACCGGGTTCCAGCACCACGATCCAAGTCTGGCGCAACGGTTCGACGAAGAATCTCGGCGTCACCGTCGGTGAATCGAAGGACTTGAAAGTGGCTTCGGCGGGGTCGAATGCCGGGGAACATGGCCGGCTCGGGCTTGCCGTGAGACCGCTCACTCCCGAGGAAAGCAAACAGGTCGGCGGCAAGGGTCTCGTCGTAGAAGCCGCGCAAGGCGCCGCCGCGCGCGCGGGCATCCGCCCCGGAGACGTTCTGCTTTCGATCAACGGCAAGCCGATAGCATCGGTCGACGCATTGCGTGGCGTCGTCGCCGGCGCCGGCAAGACCGTCGCGCTGCTGGTCCAGCGCGACGATGCGAAGATATTCGTCCCGGTCGAACTCGACAAGCAGGGATGACGCGCAGCCCCCACGCCGGACCGCATTTAGGGTTGTAGACTGTCAACGATGCGAAGCATCGTCGCCAGCGTACGAAGGTATTGGAGCGCCCGGCCCCGTGCGCCGGGCGCTCTCATCGTGCTGACGGCGATGCTGCTCGCCGCCTGCGGCGCAAAGACCCCGCAACTTCCCGCTCTCGACGCCGATGCAGTCGTGCTCGCTTTCGGCGACAGCATCACGTTCGGCACCGGCGCGAAGCCGACCGAGAGCTATCCCGCGAGGCTGCAGGAACTCATCGAACGCAAGGTCCACAGCGCGGGCGTGCCCGGCGAGGTGAGCGCCGCCGGACTCGCACGCCTGCCATCGGCGATCGACTTCTACCAGCCGCAACTGCTGATTCTATGCAGCGGCGGCAACGATTTCCTGCGCAAGCTGGGCAAGCGCCAGGCCGCGGATAACATCCGCGCGATGGTGCGCATGGCCCGCGACAAGGGCATCGCCGTGATGCTGATCGCGGTTCCCGAACCGGGCCTGCTGCCCTCCCCGCCCGATTTCTACGCGGACATCGCCGAGGAATTCGGCATCCCGTACGAAGACGCGGCGCTCGCGTCGATCCTGCGCGACAACGAATTCAAGTCCGACCTCATCCACCCCAATGCCAAGGGCTATGCCCGGCTCGCCGAAGCGGTGGCCGGCGTGCTGAAGAAAAGCGGCGCGATCTGACTCCGGATCGGATGCCGCGCTTCAGCGCGCCCCAATCACCCGCGCCGCGCGCGTCACATACTTGGGCTTGACCCAGAAGATCGCGCCGTAGCGGCCCTTGCCGGCGCAGGCCGCGTCCATCGCCGTCACGCTGATGCGCACCGCAGCGAGTTTTTCCAGCACCGCGACGAGCGCGCCGACGCGGTCATCGCCCTGCAGCAGGAACACCTTCTTGTTCTTGCCCAGGTTGATTTTCAGCTTCTTTGCCGCGCGCCGCAGCGCGGCGGTATTTTCGGGGATCAGATCGACCTGCGCCTTGCGGCCGTTCGGGAAGCCCGTGAACGCGAGCAGGTTCACGCCGTGGTCGCGCAGTCCCTTCAGCAGGCGCACGCCCTCGCCGGCGCGATTGGAAACCTGCATCGAGAAATAATCGGCTTTACGGATTCGATATGCCATCGCGTTCTCCTTTGCACTAAGGGACCCGATCGGTCCCGGCACGCTATGGATAACACCACCGCCGCCCGATGGCAAGTGCGCGGTCGCCCGCGCGGCAAACAACGGCAGGCGTTACACTCGCTGCCACGGTTTGAACGATGGCCACTGTGCGTGAGCGATACACTCGATCCCAACGCGCTTCCCTACGCGGTGCCGAAAAGCGCTCTGCCGGGTGTCAGGTGGCCGGCGGTACCCGATGCGGCCGCGTCGCGCATGCTGGCGCTGCAGTTCCAACTGCAGCAGTCGCAATGGTGGCCCCCGGAGGTGATCGAGAAGCGCCAGTTCGAGCAGTTGCGGCATGTGCTCGCGCACGCGCTGCGCACCGTGCCGTTTTATCGCGAGCGGCTCGCGCAAGCGGGCTTCGATTCGCGCGTGCCGCTCCAGCGCGAGCTTTGGGCGCGCATACCGCTGGCGACGCGCAAGCAACTGCAACTGCACCGGCAGGAACTCCGCAGCAGCGCGATTCCGCCCGAACACGGTAAGGTCACCGAGATATCCACGTCCGGGTCGACCGGAACGCCGCTGACGATCTGGGCAACGGCGACCTACGCGCTGATCTGGCAGGCCATCACGCTGCGCGAACACTTCTGGCACCGGCGTGATTTCGATGCGAAGCTGGCCGTCATCCGCACCCAGCCCTCGGGCGGCGCGCAATATCCGCAAGGCGTGCTCGCGCCGGGCTGGGGTCCGTCGACCGACGTCGCCTACACGACCAGCCCGACCCCGACGCTCAACCCCACCTGCGGAGCGCCCGAGCAGGCCGAATGGCTGGCCCGACAGAACCCGGACTATCTGCTCATCGGTGCGACCCGTGCATTGGAACTGGCGCGCCACTTCTGCCGCACGGGACTCAAGCTGGCGCGCCTGCGCGAAGTGCGCACCCTCGGTGAGGTAATCGCCGACGATCTGCGCGAACAATGCCGTGAAGCCTGGGGGGCGCGCGTCGTCGACATGTACTCGGCGCGCGAGATCGGCTACTTGGCTCTGCAGTGTCCGGAACACGAGCATTACCACGTTCAGTCGGAAAACGTGCTCATGGAAATCCTCGACGAACAGGGACGACCCTGCCGCGAAGGGGAGATCGGCCGGGTGGTGGTCTCGACGCTGCACAATTTCGCCACGCCGCTGATCCGCTACGAAATCGGCGACTATGCCGAGGTTGGGGGCACCTGTCCGTGCGGCCGCGGCCTGCCGGTCATCAAGCGAATCATGGGCCGCGTGCGCAACATGATGACCATGCCGGACGGTACCCGGCGCTGGCCGAATTTCATGCTCGACAAGGCGCACAGCGATCTGCCGCCGGCGCAGATGCAGATCGTACAGACGGCGCTTCATACGCTCGAGCTGCGCGCGGCTCCGGCCCGGCCGTTGGTCGCGCACGAGCACACGCGCATGCTCGAGTACCTTCGCGACTGGGCCGGCCCGCAGTTCAAGGTCGGCGTTCGCATCGTCGATGCGATTCCTCGCAATGCCGGCGGGAAATTCGAGGAATTCATGTCGCTCATCGAAGACGGCGAGTGAATGCTCGCAGCCGCATGACGAACCTCTCCTCGCTTCCATTCGCCGTGCCGAACAGCGGACTGCCGGGCGTGGCATGGCCCGCCGTGCCGGATGACGCGGCATCGAGGATGCTTGCGCTGCAGCTTCAGCTCGACCAGTCGCAGTGGTGGCCCGCGGCGATGATCGAGAAGCGCCAGTTCGAGCAGCTGCATGGCGTGCTCGCGCACGCGCAGCACAATGTACCCTTCCACGGCCCGCGGCTCGCGGCCGCAGGGTTCGATGCACGCGTGCCGCTCGACCGCGATTCTTGGTCGCGCATCGCTGTCATGACGCGCCGGGACGTGCAGCTCAACCGCGGCTTGCTCGCCAGCCGATCCCTGCCGCCAAGACACGGGCCGGCTCGCAAAATCACGACATCGGGCTCTATTGGTCGGGCGATCACGCTGCTAGGCACCGCCGTAACATCGATGATGTGGCAGGCCATCACGCTGCGCGAGCACTTCTGGCATCGGCGCGATCTGGCCGCCAAGCTCGCGGTCATCCGCAGCCGGTCCGGGGGAGAAGCCGATTATCCGGCAGGCCGCATCGATCCCGGCTGGGGGCCGTCGACCGACGTCGCTTACCGGACCGGCGCGTGCGCAATACTCAACACGTCAAGCACGACGGCGGAACAGGCCGAGTGGCTCG
>MEQX01000087.1:15584-17139 GCA_001770415.1 Betaproteobacteria bacterium RIFCSPLOWO2_02_FULL_63_19
CGCTGCGTCGCCTGCGCGAGGTGCGAACCTACGGCGAGACACTCGCCGATGATTTGCGCGAGCAGTGCCGCGACACCTGGGGTGTACCGGTGGTGGATATGTATTCGGCCGAAGAAGTCGGTTACATCGCGCTGCAGTGCCCGCAAAACCAGCACTATCATGTCCAGTCCGAAAACCTGCTCGTCGAAATTCTCGACGAGCAGGGACGTCCGTGCCGCGCCGGTGAAATCGGGCGCGTCGTGATCTCCACGCTGCACAATTTCGCGACACCGATTATTCGCTATGAAATCGGGGACTATGCCGAGGTCGGCGGCGTCTGTCCGTGCGGCCGCGGCCTTCCGGTCATCGCCCGCATCATGGGCCGCGTGCGCAACATGCTGCGCCTGCCGGACGGCAACACGCGCTGGCCCAACTTCATGCTCGCGAAGACGCACAGGGATCTGCCGATCGCGCAGATCCAGATCGTGCAGACGGCCCTCGACTCACTGGAGCTGCGCGCGGTGCCGGAGCATCCGCTGTCCGAGCAGGAACGGACGCGACTGATCGACTATGTTCGCGACTGGGCCGGACCCCAGTTCAAGGTCGGACTGCGCGTGGTCGATGCGATTCCGCGCGGTCCGGGCGGAAAGTTCGAGGAGTTCCTCAGCGAACTCCCGCAGTAGCAGCCGCAGCCGCGGGCACCGCGCGCCTAGCGCACCTCGCACTCGCCCGACGCAGGACCTCCGACCGGCCTGGAAGCCGGCGTTCCCGGCGTCACCTGCGTCGTCGGCGGCGGAGCGTCGGGGCGCTGGACAAAACTCGACGGCGGCGCGAACGTACCCACATTCGGGTCGCTGGGCAGTTGCACCGGCGGTCCCGCCGGTGGCACATAGCCGAACTGACCTGCCGCGAGCACGACTTCGGCCGTTGGCGGAGGTACGGGCGGCTGGCCCGGGACCACTGGCGCAACCGCCGGGGCGATCCCCACCGAGCCGTCGATCACGTTGACGTAGGTCCCCGACGGCTGGTCGCCGCAGCTTCCGGGCACGCATACCGTCACGCCGTACACGGTGCCCCGGATGCCGATGGTCGCGGTGGCCGTGTTCATGCGGTAGGCGTCCCTGTTGCCGCGCCTGCCGATCAGCCCGGTCACGGTGCGCAGTGCACCCTTGAACAGCCGGAACAGCGAGTTGTCATTCTCGGGCTCGGCCCGGTTGAACGAATAGTTCTCGATCTTGAGCTGCGTGCTCGGCCGCAACGTCACCTCGCTGGTGTCGGAGAAGCGCACCCGCGCGTAGGTCTTGTCCTCGGTGATCAGCGTGTCTCCCGAACTCACCACCGAACGCGTCGAGAGCACCCGACGCGTGCCGTCGGCCTTTAGAGCGAACAGCGGCCCGGAGAGATTCGCTACGTACCCTGCTTCCGACGGCGCCTGCTGCGCGAACGCCGGCCCGGCGACGCATGCGGCAATCAACGTCGCAGCAAGCGCCGCAACCCGCGCACCCATGACGCTAGTTGCAATAATTCTTCGGCGTGGCATTGGTCGTTGTTCCCTGTCCCGTGGTCGTCTGGGTCT
>MEQX01000088.1 GCA_001770415.1 Betaproteobacteria bacterium RIFCSPLOWO2_02_FULL_63_19
TGCGCGCGCCGCAAGCGCGCGCCACAATGGCAGCGCTCCGCCCATCAGGAGCAGGCCGGGCAGGAAGATCGCGGCGAGCGCGACCGCAGCGCCGGCCGGGAATCAAGCGCGGTTGCGCAAGCTTGCAGTTGCGGCCTCGTCGACCGTGCGCCCATCGGCACCGAGGATGACACCGTAGACGACCTCGGCGGCTTTCCGGCTGACGACGCCGTCGCGCACATCGCGCAGCACGAGCTCGGGGAGACGCTCGAACGGATTTCCCCAACCGCCGCCGCCAGGGGAGATCTGCCGCAGCCGGTTCGGGCCGGCGCGGCGCACGCCATAGGGCGGTGGCGTGAACGCCTCGCCGTCCACGGGTTCCACCTTCATGTCGCCGACCGCGCCGGGCAGTCCGCCGCGCGCACCGAAAGCCGGGAACTTGCTAAAGCCCTCGCCGCGGAACGAGAACTCCACCGGCGTCTTGATCTCCATCTCGTAGTGCGCGCCGGTGCCGCCGCGGTACTTGCCCGCACCGGCGGAATCGCAGCGCAGCTCCTGGCGCAGCGCGCGTACGGGAAAGAGCTGCTCGAAGGTTTCGATGTTCGGGATGACAAGGCCGCACAGGCTGTTGAGCCCGCCCTGCTGCGGGAAGCCGTCGCGTCCGTCGACCGCGCCCCCGCCCGAGGAGCCCGCCCAGTGGTACATGACGAACCGCTCGCCGTTCGCCTGCAGGCCGGAGGAGATCGGAAACGAGTTGTCGCCCCAGCCGGCGCAGCTGCGCGCCGGGTCGGCCTTGCCGAGCGCCTGCCAGCACGCGTGCATGATCTCGCAAGCGGGGAAAACCGTGCACATGGTGAGGGGCGCCGGCGCTCGCGCATTCACGACCGTGCCCTCGGGCGCGACGATGCGAACGCCGCGAAACGTCCCTTCGTTGCGCTGGATCGCGGGGTCGAAGAACGAGGAGAGCGCGGTGTAGACCGATGAGTACGTGTTCGCCAGCGAGCTGTTCTTGAATCCTCGCATCTGCGGATCGGTGCCCGTGAAATCCACGGTCAGCGAATCCCCGGCGACGGTGATCGTCACGCGGATCCCGATGTCCATCGGCTCGAAGCAGTCGTTGTCGAACCAGTCTTCACCCGTATACACGCCATCCGAAAGCGCGGCCACCGCCTGGCGGAACCGCCGGTCGGCGTGCTCGAGGATCCCGGAGAAGTACGCCAGTCCCTGCTCGACGCCGAGACCGCCCAGCAGCTCGGCGATCTTTTCCCCGCCGATCCGCGTCGAGCCCATCATCGCGCGCAGGTCCCCGTCCAGCAGGTGCGGCGTGCGCGTGTTGAGGAGCAGGAGCTGCCAGAGGTCCTCGCGCACCTTGCCGCCGTCGGCGAGGCGCATTACCGGCAGCCGGATGCCCTCGTGAAAGATCTCCGAAGCGGCCGGGTTGTAGGTGCCCGCCGCGCCGCCGCCGATATCGGACTGGTGGGCGCGGTTGCAGGTGAACGCGACGAGCCGTCCTGCGTAGTAGACCGGCCGTGCGATGACCCAGTCCGGCAGGTGATTGCCGCCGGCCGCGTAGGGATCGCTGAGGATGAACACATCGTCCTCCGCGATGTCCTTCCCGAACGCTCCGAGAAGGGCGCGGATGGCGAAGCCGCCGCCGCCGGTATGGATCGGAATGCCGTCGGCCTGCGAGACGATCGAACCCCCGGCATCGGTGATGAAACACGAGAAATCGTGCGCGTGGCTGAAGATCGGGCTGCGCGCGGTGCGGAGCATCACCCAGCCCATCTGCTGGCTGATGTCGTCGAGCCGGTTCTGCACCAGCGCCAGCGTGATCGGATCAAGCGCCATGGCGGACTTCCCCCCGGGGCAGATGGATGACAAAGTTGTTCGCGGCGTCGACTTCGAGGATGTCGTCGGGACCGGCGAAGACCGTCGTCGTCTGTTCCTCGACGAGCAGCGGTCCGGCGATTCGGTGTCCCGGCATCAGGTCGACGCCACGGTAGACGGCCGTCTCGGCGCGCCCGAGCTGTGCATCGAGGTAGACCGACCGCTTTTCTATCGGCTTTGCCGGTGCTTCGGCCGGCGTGCCTGCCGCGGGATGCAGCGGCGGCAGCAGCCCGATGCCGATCACCCGCAGCGTGGTAAGTTCGATGATGCCGCCGGGCTGGTGATGGCCGAACAGCCGTTCGTACTCCGCCTCGAAGGCTTGGCGCACCGCTTTGCGGCCGGATCGGCTCGCGCCCTCGAGTGCCACGCGCACGTCCCATTGCTGGCCGAGATAGCGCAGATCCATTTCACGCGCGACTCGCATGGCCTGCGGCGCGAAGCCGGCGTCGCGCAGGATGCCGGTGGCGCGGTCCTCGAGCTCGCGGTACGCCGCTTCCAGCACCGCGGGCTCCTCGTCATCGAGCCGCGCGACATGCACCTTCACGTAATCGTGCCGCACGTTCGAGTGCAGCATGCCGAGCGCGCAAAACGCCCCGGACAGCCGTGGCACGTAGACCTTCGGACAACTGAGCATGCGCCCGATGACGGCGCCGTGCATCGGTCCCGCGCCGCCGCCCGCCACCAGCACGAACTGGCGCGGGTCGTAGCCGCGCTCGATGCTGATGCGCTGCACCGCTTGCAGCAGGTTCTGTTCCACCAGCCGGATGATGCCGGTTGCCGCCGCGTCCACGCTGATGCCGAGGGGGCGCGCGACGGCCCGCTCGATCGACTGCGTGGCGAGAGACCGGTCCAGCGTGACGGAGCCCCCCGCGTAGGGACCGGGCTTGAGGCGTCCGAGCACGAGTTGCGCGTCGGTGACCGTGGGTTGCGTGCCGCCGACGCCGTACGCCGCGGGTCCGGGATGCGCCCCGGCGCCCTGCGGTCCCGCGAACAGCATCCCCGCATTGTCCGTCCCCGCGATCGTCCCGCCGCCCGCGCCGATCGTGTGCATGTCGATTGCCGGCACCGACAGGTGGTAGCCGGCCACCTGGAACTGGTCCGTGGTGGGTACGCTGCCGTCGCGCATCAGGATCACATCGCAGCTGGTGCCGCCGATTTCCATCGAGATCAGGTTTCCCGAGCCGATCGCGCGGCTGTAGAACTGCAGGGCGCCGACCCCGGCCGCCGGGCCGGAAAGCAGCAGGCGCACGGGCTTGCCCGCCACTTGGTCGATGGAGATCGCGCCGCCGTTGTTCTGGATGAGCAGGATCGAATGCGGAAACCCATTTGCGCGCAGGCGGTCGTTCAGCGCGCGCAGGTAGCCGACGGCGCGCGGCGCCACATAGGCGTTCATGGCAGTCGTCGAGGTGCGCTCGTACTCGCCGACCAGCGGCGAGATGTCGCTCGACACCGAAATCCACCGTCCCTTCCAGTGCTTGCCGACAGCCTGCGCCGCGGCCTGTTCGTGCGCGGGGTTGGCGAAGCTGTTGAGCAGGCAGATCGCAACCGACTCGACGCCTTCCTGCGCGAATGTCGCCACGGCCGCGCGCACATCGTCCAGGTTCAGCGGCTCGATTTCGTTCCCGTCACGATCGATGCGGCCGCCGACCGGCAGGCGCAGGTAGCGCGGCACCAGCACGGGCGGATTGGGCGTGCGGTGGTCCCATGGGGTATCGCGCTTCCCGCGGCGGATTTCCAGGCTGTCGCGAAAGCCCCGGGTCGTCAGCAGCCCCACGCATGCCCCCGTGCGCTCCAGCGCCGTGTTGGTCGCCACCGTGGATCCATGCACGAACATGGCGCAGTCCGAGAGTAGTCCGGAAAGCGTGAGCGACAGGCCGCCGGCCGCGCGCTCCAATGCGTTCATCACGCCCTGCGCAGGATCGGCGGGAATGGAAGGAACCTTGAAGACGTGCACCTCGCCCGCGGGGCCGGTGATGACAAGGTCGGTGAACGTGCCACCGATGTCGACGCCGATTCTCCAGTTGCCTTCTTGCATTCACCCTCCGCGCATCCCAGCCGGGCATCGTTGCACAGCTCGCAGGCGCGCGGCAAGAACGCGGCACCGAGTTTCGCAACCACCGTTGACCTGCATTCGCCCTGGTGTATAAGTCACGCTTGCCGCCCAATGCCTGGCGCCGGCTGTCGAGCGGCAGGCGTCGACGGGCGAGCGCGAGGAGTGGATGCAGGTTTCCGAATCCGGTATCTATCGCACCTACCTGGAGCAGACACCGCGTTCGCGCGCGCTGTTCGAATCGGCCTGTCCGCACCTGCCCGGCGGCAGCACGCGGATGACCCTGTTTCACAAGCCCTATCCGATCTATGCAGCCTCGGGCGAAGGCTGCGTGCTGCGCGACGTCGATGGAAATTCGCGCATCGACTTCATCAACAACTTCACCTCGCTGATCCACGGGCATGCTAACCCGAACGTCGTCGCGGCGGTCATGGACCAGCTGCCTCGCGGCACGGCCTACGCATCGCCGACGCAGTCCGAGGTGCTGCTCGCCGAGGAGATCAAGCGGCGCATTCCGTCGGTGGAGACGATGCTCTTCAACAACTCCGGCAGCGAGGCGGTGATGGGGGCCGTGCGCGCTGCGAGGGCCTTCACGGGGCGAACGAAGATCGCCAAGTTCGAGGGCGCCTACCACGGCTCCTATGATTACGTGGCGATCAGCGGGAAGTCGCTGCCGGGATCCGGGTCCGACCCCGATTCGCCGGCACCGACCCTCGACAGCCAGGGACTTCACCCGAGCGCGCTCGCCGACGCCGTGGTGATGCGCTACAACAGCATCGCGTCCGTGGAGCGCACGCTCGAGCGCTGCGGCAAGGAACTGGCGGCGGTGCTGATCGAGCCGATCTGCGGCTCGGGCGGGATGATTCCCGCGCAGCCGGATTTCGTCGCCGCGCTGCGCCGCGAAACCGAGAAGCGAGGCGTCCTCATGATCTGCGACGAGGTCATTGCGTTGCGCCTGGGGATGGGTGGCGGGCAGGGCGAATACGGCGTGAAACCGGACCTGACCACGATGGCGAAAATCATCGGCGGCGGATTTCCGATCGGCGCTTTCGGCGGACGCCGCGATGTGATGGAGGTGTTCGCGGTCGGTGGTCCCGGTCCGAGGGCCCTGCACCTGGGGACGTTCAACGCCAACCCGGTGTCGTCGCGCGCCGGGCTCGCCACGCTTGAGCAGCTGGATGCGGCGGCGTTCGCGCGGCTCAACGCGCTCGGCGAATCGGCGCGCAGCGGCTTGCGCGCCACGCTGAAGGCGCGCGGCGTGACCGGCCAGGTGACGGGCGCGGGGTCCCTGTTCCAGTTCCATTTCACCGCCACGCCGATCACCGACTATCGCAGCGCGAAAAGCGCGAACGCGGATCTCGCGTTTCTCACCTACCTCGGCATGATGAACCGCGGCATCCAGCTCGCCTCGCGCGGCATGGGCTGTCTGTCGACGCCGATGGGCGAGCCGGAGGTGGACCGGATGGTCGCGGCATTCGATGCGACATTGCTCGAGCTGCAGCGCGAAAGATGGCTCCGGTAGCGCGCAGCGGATCGGCGCTGCGTGGCAAGCTGCCGCGCGCGTTCCGGCTCGTCGTGCTGCCGGTCATCGTGCTCGTGCTGTGGGAGATCGGCGCCCGCATGGAGCTGTTCAACCCGATATTCCTGCCGCCGCCGAGCCGGATCTTCTCGGCCGCGCAGCAACTGCTCCTGTCCGGAGAGCTGTTCCGCCATTTCGCGGACAGCCTGCGTCGCATCGCCATCGCCAACGTGATCGCGATTTCCGTCGCCGTGCCGCTGGGTTTCTTCATGGGCCTTTACCGCCCGTTCGAGGAGGTGATCGACGGGTTCCTCAACATCCTGCGCCCGATCCCGCCGCTCGCCTGGATCCCGCTCGCCATCCTCTGGTTCGGACTGGGCGAAAAGTCGGTCGTCTTCATCACGCTGATCTCGGCGTTCTTCGCCATCCTGCTGAACACCATCGCCGGGGTGCGCGGCGTCGACAAGTCCCTGGTGCGCGCGGCGCTGTCGCTGGGGGCGACGCGGCGCGTGCTGATTCTCCAGGTCGTCCTGCCGGGGACGCTGCCGTCCCTCTTCACCGGGTTTCGCATCGCGCTCGGCGTGTCGTGGATGAGCATCGTCGCCGCGGAGCTCATCGCCTCGTCCAGCGGCCTCGGCTTTATGATCAGCTACTACCGCGAGCTGCTGCGCTCCGACCTGATCCTGGTGGGCATGCTCAGCATCGGCATCATCGGCTTCCTGATGGACCGGGGTCTCCTGTGGCTGGAGCAGCGCCTGCTGCCGTGGCGCGTGCGCTTGGAGCTATAGCCCCGCAATGGCGGTCAAGGTCGGCATCGAGCGCGTGACGAAGCAGTACGGCGGGGAGGGCGACGCGCATTTCGTCCTCGCGCTCGACGACGTCTCCTTCGCGCTGGACGACGGCGAGTTCGTCAGCCTGCTCGGTCCGAGCGGTTGCGGGAAGTCGACGCTGCTGCACATCGTGGCGGGCTTCGAGGATGCGACGCAGGGGACGGTGCGCGTCAATGGAAAGCCCGTCGCCGGGCCGGGCGCCGACCGGGGCATGGTGTTCCAGGACTACGCGCTGTTCCCCTGGATGACCGTGATGCAGAACGTCACCTTCGGCCTGCGCATCAAGAACCTGCCGCAGCGGGAATGCGAGAGGATCGCGCGCGAGCACATCGCACTGGTCGGCCTCGCCGGCTTCGAGAACCGCTTCCCGCACCAGCTTTCCGGCGGAATGCGGCAGCGCTCCGCGCTGGCGCGCTCGGTGGCGAACAACCCTGAAGTGCTGCTGATGGACGAGCCGCTCGCAGCCATCGACGCGCTGACGCGCAACGCGCTTCAGGAGGAGATCCTCAAGGTCTGCGACGCGCGCGATGGGCGGCCGCGCAAGTCCGTGCTCTACGTCACGCACTCCATCGAGGAAGCGATTTTCCTCTCGGACCGGATCGTCGTCATGACGCCGAGGCCCGGGCGCATCCTCGAAGTCGTTGGCGTTCCTTTCGCCAGGCCGCGCAACGACGCCACCCGGCTTGCCCCGGAGTTTCAGCAGCTTGCCGGGGAGATCTGGAGTACCCTGAAATCCCACATCAAACCCAACTAGAAAGGTGCAGCGATGACTCTGCTCAAGACGTTCCTTCGCCGCGGGACAGTGGCGCTGTCGGCGGCTCTGCTCTGCGCTCCGGCGATGGCACAGAAGAAGGTGGATGTGCGCCTGGGCTGGCAGCCGCTTTCCGGCGGCAGTGCCGCCATCGCGATGTACATGATCCGCGAGAAGATGTTCGAGAAGCAGGCGGCGAAGCTCGGCTACACCATCACGCCGGAGTGGAAGACCTTCGCGGCGGGCCCGCCCTCGAACGAGGCGATGATCTCGGGCCAGCTCGACATCGACATGCACCTCTCGGCGCTGCCGACCGTGGCGCGCATCGCCACCGGCGTTCCCGTCGTGCCGATCGCGATCGTGGGGAGCAACATCGCCAACGCGCTGATGGTGGCGCCGAAGTCGCCGATCAACGACGTGTCGATGCTGCCGGGCAAGACGATCGGGCTGCCGCTCGGCACCTCGGCCCACTACGTGCTCGCAAGCATCGTGCAGACGCATTTCAGCAAGTCGATCGACGAGATGGGGATCAAGCTGGTGAACATGCCGGTCCCCGAGGCGATCAAGATGCCCTCGGGAATCGACGTGGCGGTGGTGTGGGTCCCGGTGCGCTTCATCGGGCCGCAACTCGGCATCTCCGAGCTGCTGGTCGACGCCAACGGCAACACGGGCAAGGGGCACAAGAGTCCGGGAACGCGTCTGCCGGAAGTGAAGAAGAGCTGGGCCTATCCGGAGGGCTACAACACCGACCGGCTCTACGCCTTTGCGCGCGAGAAGTTCCTCGCCGACCATCCCGACGTGGTTCTCGCCTTCATCCGCGCGCACATGGAAGCGACGGCGGCGGCGGTGAAGGACAAGGCCGGGGTCGTGGCGCTCGCCAACGCGACCTGGAAGCAGCCCGAGGTCATCGCGGAGACGACGCTGCAGACCTACGCCGAGACCTCGGGCGTGCGCACCACGCCGGCGGTCCTCGAGTGGGACGTGATGACGCTGATCAAGGCTTCCGAGTACCTCACCTTCATGAAGGTGCGCGACAAGCCGCTCACCTGGGACGGGTTGAAGCCGATCCTCACCAAGTCGGCCGCGGTGCAGAAGCGCGCCTGGGAATCGAGCGACCCGAAAGTTGCGGTCGGCGACATGAGGAAGGGGTTCCGCGGCGAGACCAAGCTCTACGGCTCGATCGTGATCAACGGCGGTGCGCCGGTCTGGGAATGGAACGACACGCCGGACTGGGGCAAGCGCATCTACGTGTCCGGGCCGTTCAAGTTCTAGTGCGCATAGGCTACCGGCGGCTGGCGCCCGCGGGAGGCGGTGATGGCGGCGCCTGAAGTCGCGGTGGTCACCGGCGCGAGTTCGAGCCTTGGCGAAGCGATCGCCAGGGACCTGCTCGCGCTTGGGCACACGGTCGTCACGCTGCAGCGCACGCCGCCCCAGTTTTCGCATGCGCAGCTGCATTTCCGGACGGTCGACCTGAGCGATCTCGGGGCCACCAAGGCGGTGGCGGCGGATGTCGTGGCGCAATTCCCGGTGCGTTATCTCGTCAACAACGCGGGCGCCAACCGGCCCGCGGCGATCGCGGACGCGAGCATTGACGACCTGCGGCACGTCACGGCGGTGACGCTCGGCGCGGCGATGCTGCTGATCCAGGCGTTCGTTCCGGGCATGCGCGCGGCCGGCTTCGGCCGCATCGTCAGCATTTCGTCGCGCGCCATCCTCGGCAAGATCGAGCGCATCGTCTACGCCAGCGCGAAAGCCGGCCTCATCGGCATGACCCGCAGCGTCGCCGTCGAAGTGGGCGGCGACGGCGTTACGGTGAACGCCGTCGTTCCCGGCCCGGTCGAGACCGCGCTCTTCACGCGCGGCCACCCGGTGGGCAGCGCGAAGCGCAAGACCGTCATCGACAGCATCCTGGTGAAGCGCGTCGGCACGCCGCGCGACGTTTCGCGCGCGGTGCTTTTCTTCCTCGACCGCGAATGCGGCTACGTCACCGGGCAGGCGCTCTTCGTCTGCGGCGGAACCAGCATCACCGGCACAGGAGGAGCATGAGGCCATGACACCTACCCGCTTTCCGCAATCGGGCCTCGCGCCAACCGCGCTGTACGAGGAAATGGAGGCGGCGCGCGCGAACGACGTCGACTGGCGCCGCGGCCGCGTCGCGCTTTACGTGCACTACGCGGGCGAGGACGTGCTCGAGGTGGCGAAGGAAGCCTACCGGCGCTTCTTTTCGGAGAACGGGCTCGGCCTGAAGGCGTTCCCGAGCCTGCGCAAGTTCGAGGAGGACATCATTGCCTGGACGGCGGACCTGCTCGGCGCAGGCCCTGACGCGACCGGCGTGGTGACCTCCGGCGGCACGGAGAGCATCTTCCTCGCGATGAAGACGGCGCGCGACTGGGCGAGGGTGGAGCGCCCGCAGGTGAAGCAACCCGAAGTCGTGGCGCCAGTGAGCGCGCACCCGGCGTTCGACAAGGCGGCGCACTACCTTTGCATGAGGGTGCGCCGCATTCCGGTCGGCGCCGATTTCCGCGCCGACGTGCCGGCGATGGCGGCGGCCATCACGCCGGACACGGTCATGCTCGTCGGCTCGGCGCCTTCGTTTCCCTACGGCGTCATCGAGGGCATCCCTGCGCTCGGCGCGCTCGCGCGCGAGCGCGGGCTCTGGCTGCACGTGGATGCCTGCGTCGGCGGGTTCCTCGCGCCGTTCGTTCGCCGCCTCGGCTATCCGATCCCGCCTTTCGATTTCTCGGTGCAAGGCGTGCGTTCGATGTCGGCGGACCTGCACAAGTACGGCTTTACCGCGAAAGGCGCATCGGTACTGCTGCTTGCCGAGCAGTCATTGCGGCCGTTCCTGACGTTCGAGTTCGACAACTGGCCGCGTGGCAAGTATGCGGTGGCCACTTTCGCCGGCTCGCGGCCGGGAGGCGCGATTGCCGCCGCTTGGGCGGTGATGCGCTACCTCGGTGTCGAGGGCTACCTGCGGCTGGCGAAATCCATCATGGAGACGCGCGACCGCCTGGTGCGCGAGATCGGCGCGATCCCGGGCCTCTATATCGTCGGCGCGCCGGACCTCTCGGTGCTCGGGGTCGGCGGGCGCGGCCTCGATATCTTCGCCGTCGCCGAGGAGCTGGGGCGCCGCGGCTGGTTCGTCTCCACCATGACCGATCCGCCGGGCATCCATCTCGGCATGCTGACGCTCGCCCACGTCGCCCACGCCGGGGAGTACGTGCGCGATCTCGCCGCATCGGCCGAGGCCGTGCGCGCGCAGAACCTGCAGGCGCGTTCGCGCGAAGCGTCCTATGGCGTCTGAAACCGCGTCGGCGTCCTGAGCAGGCGGTGCCGACAGTGCGGACGCTGATTCGTGGCGGCTGGGTGGTGGGTTTCGGCGGCGCGACGCACGTGCTGATCCGCAACGGCGCCGTGGTCTACGAGGGCAACCGCATCGTCCATGTCGGCGCGCCATACGAGGGCGCAGCCGACGCGGTCATCGACGCCCCGGGCATGCTCGTCATGCCGGGATTCGTCGACGTGCACGTGCATTCCGGCGATCGTGCGGGCCACCGCCTGATCTCGGATGGCGGCAGGCCCGAGTATTTCGGCACCCCGATACTCGATGCCGGTGTGCGGCACCGGACGCATGCCGCGGCGGCGCCGAGTGCCGTGCAAGCGGCGGCGCGGCTGGAACTCGAGGCGACGTTCACGGTGGCGGAACTGCTGCGCAACGGCATCACCACGTTCGTCGAATACGGCGCGCACCCGGGAATGCAGAAGGCGATCCTCGCGCAGGTGGAGAAATTCGGGGTGCGTGCCTATCTCGGCCCGGGATTCTGGTGCGGGGAATGGGAAGCCGACGCCGGGGGGCGCCTGGTGCGCGATCTCGACGAGGCGACGGGCGAGCGAACCTTCCGCACCGCGCTCGATTTCATCGCAAGCATCGAAGGCCGCGCCGAAGGGCGCGTGCGCGGCATCGTCGTGCCGCGCTCTGTCGAATCGTGCACGCCGGCGCTCCTGCGCCGCGCGCGCGAGGCGGCCGACGAGCTGAAGCTGCCGATGGCGACGCACGCGGCCTACAGCGTGCTGGAATTCCACGACGTCATGCAGCGCTACCACCGCACGCCCATCGAGATGCTCGAGGATGCCGGAATGCTGCGGCCGACGCTCAACATCGGCCACGGCAACTTCATCGCCGACAACCCGAACCTGAACTACTCGGGCGGCCGCGACCTCGAGCTGATGGGCCGCGCGGGCGTGACCGTCTCGCACTGTGCGCTCAACATCATTCGCCGCGCCCGCACGCTCGACACCTGGGAGCGCTATCGCGCCGCCGGCGTCAACCTCGCGCTCGGCACCGACACCTATCCGCGCGACATGATCATGAACATGCGCACGGCCTCCTACCTCGGAAAGGTGACGAGCCGCAACCTGCGCGCCGCGAGCGCCGGGCAGGTTTTCGAGGCGGCGACGCTCGGCGGCAGCCGCGCGCTCGGCCGCACGGATATCGGCCGGCTCGCGCCCGGCGCGCTCGCCGACATCGTCGTCGTCGATCTCGCGCGACGCGACGTGCTCCGGCACACGCCGAGCTTCGATCCGGTGAAGACACTGGTCGAGTGCGGCATCGGCGACGACGTCGCCACCGTGATCGTCGATGGCGTGGTGCGGGTGAAGGAAGGCCGCATCGAGGGCTTCGACATCGGCGCGTTGCGCGACCGGGTGCAGGCCGCGGCGGAGGATTCGTGGCAGGCGTGGAGCGCCAACGATCTTTTCGGGCGCCACGCGCATGAACTGAGTCCAGCCTCGTTTCCCGGCATCGAAAATTCCTGAGCTGAAAGGCACTCCCTCATGTCCGCAAATCCGATTCTCAAGTCGCTGCTCGCCGCGCTTCTCGCGGCATGCTGCGCGACCGCGCCGGCGCAGCCGTTCCCCTCGAAGCCGATGCGCATCATCGTGCCGTTCACCGCCGGCGGCACCAACGACATCCTCGCGCGCCTGCTCGCGCCCAGGCTCGGCGAAGCGTTCGCGCAGCCCGTGATCGTCGACAACCGCCCGGGCGGCGACACCGTGATCGCCTCGGATGCGCTGCTCAGGTCGGGCGCCGACGGGCACACGCTGCTGCTGCCCGGCAACTCGCACGTGCTGGTGCCGCACCTGACGAAGACGCCGCTGCCGTTCGACTAACGAAACGATAAAACGATAAACGATAGTAAAACTCATCCGCCCCGCCCGCGCCCGTGGCGGCCACGCGTTGCGAGGTACGGGTGCGAATTGACGGTATGCTGCGGGACTGGCTGGTCATGAGCTCTTCTCCGGGGATTCGACGGTTGCGCAATGGGCGTTATGACGCATCTTGCCCGCGCGGACCGCGAGCAGGCAAGCGAAGTCGGGTACAGGGTGGTACGTGAGCGGCAGATTGGCGTGCTCGGGCCAACCACTCGCAGGCACGGGCGGCGCGCGCTCGAGCGCCTCAGGCCGCCAGCGGCCCAGGTGCGTGAGAATCGCCTGCACCACCGCGGGGTGCTCGATTCAAGCGCGATGACGCGCATCGGGCCTTTGCACTTCGGGCATTCGAGCGGATCGGCTTCGTACACCTTGCGGATCAGCCGCGCCAAGCGGCCTTCGCGCGGCTCGCGTACTCGCCAAGGACTTCGGTTACGTCGCTGGAGACATTCGCCGCCGCACAGGCGCCCTTTGCCTTGCGCACCCCGCGGCCGCGGCTCGAATACCAACCGCAGTACCTGACGAGCTGCTCGTAGCGGTCGGGAATATGCTTACAGAGCAGCTCCAGCCACTCGGCGCCCGGCATGATCTGAAAGTTCCGCTTCAATCCAAGGTGTGCATCTTCGAGCGGTAAATCACCGTGCCGCTCGCCGGCTCGTAGGTCATCTTGGCAAGCGAGAGCGGCGCGCGCAGCATGTAGCCGGCGAGCTTCTTTCTGCCTTCGGCGTCATCGGCCGCCACGCGCACTTGGTTGTGAACGGAAAACCCGCTATAGCGCCAGCCGAGCATGCGCACCCGCAGCGCGTCCGAAATCGCGCCCTCCCCGACCAGAAAATCCAGCACCGCGCGGCGAAACCCGCGCTCGAGCAACGCCTCGGAAATCGGCGGCAGGGGCACGAACGTCCCGTCGCCCCGAAACACGCCGTCGGCGGCGAGCACGTGCACGTGCGGGTGAAAGTTCACCAGATCGCCGAACGTCTGCACGAACTCGATGAACGCGGGCCGCGCGGCCGGGAGCGCGGCGCGGCAGGCTTTGCCGAGCAAGCGCGCCGCGATCCGGCAAAGTTCGCCGAGCCAAACGCGATGGCGAGAAAAGAGTGGCCGCAGCAGCCGCGGCACGGTAAACACGTACTGGCGGTGCGCGACCGGGGCGAGGATGTTTTCCTCCACCCACTCGCCGTAGAGGAGCACCCGTTTCTGGTGGCAGCTCGGACAGAAGTATCTGGTCTTGCACGAATAGGCCAGCAGGTAGTCGTGCCCGCAGGCCTCGCACCGGATGCGGACGAAGCCGTGATGGGGATCGCCGCATTCGACGAACCGATCGATCGTTTGCCCTTCGACCGAACGCTCGAGCCGGCCCGCAGCGTGCAATTCCCCGGCGTGGCGCACGACACATTGGTAAAGCGGGCTCGCCCGAGCGTTGCACGGACGGTAGGCCCCGCCGCTCGGCGCGATGGCGTCCTGGCATCCCATCCCGCCTGCAACGCGCGCAAAAGCACCGTGACGGCCTCACGCCAGGGTCTGAACCGCTGGGCGAAATGGCGTAAACGGATGGTACCGGGCGAACGTTAAGGGATTCGGAGAGTGGCGAAAGCAAAGGCCGGGAAACGGGCCACAGGCGACTTGGCGCAAATTCCGGCGGCGCTGTTGCGCGACGAACTGCGCCAGCGCGAACAGCGCGCGACGGCGCTAGTGCGACGTTACGAGCGTCTCATGGAACGCGCCGCTGCGCTTCGCGCCGAGATTCAGGCAGCCGGTGGTGCGATTCGCGGATCATCCGATACTCGCGCGCGAAACGAGACGAGTCTTGTCGAGGCGCTCGCACGAGCGCTTTCCGGCAAGCCCCTTTCGGTGGACGAGGCGACAAACGCGGTGCTCGCGGCGGGCTACCGCAGCGCTTCCCCAGAATTCCGCAAGATCGTCAACATCACGCTCTCGCGCAGCGACCGTTTCGAGCAGGTCGAGCGCGGGCGCTATACCGCAAAGGAGGACGCGTGGCGGCGCTTCGCCGCAGCGGAGGTCCGGATCTACAGGAGCGGTCGATTGGCTCTTCGGCTCAGGGCCGGGGCGCATGCAGCAGCAACCGTCGGCTGAACAGTACGATGCGTGGTACCGCGCGCGGCGCGGCGCGTGGATCGGCGAGACCGAGTTCCGGCTGCTGAAAGCGATGCTTGCGCCGCGCGCGGGCGAGACGCTGCTCGACGTCGGCTGCGGCACTGGCTACTTCACGCGGCGCTTCGCGCGCGACGCGGGCGTCGCCGCAACCGGCCTCGATCCGAACGGGGAATGGCTCGCCTACGCGCG
>MEQX01000089.1:0-43011 GCA_001770415.1 Betaproteobacteria bacterium RIFCSPLOWO2_02_FULL_63_19
CGGAGCAGCCCGCGCAAGGCTTCATTCACTGCGCGGTCATTCGGAAATGCACGGGCTACCAGCGGATCAAGAAGGACGACGTTTGTTGCTTGAGACACCCGCGCGGCATACTTCCCGCGAACCAAGGAAGTAAAGTCCGAACGCTTGTACTCGGGACGGAGGTCGTCCGACGGTTTGCGACTAACCTTCTTCATAGATTTTCCTTTCGCCCGGTTTCACGGGACGCGCGCTAATGATTCGGATTGTATCGCCATGCTCGGTGTGTGCGACGATCAGCAAGCGCCCGCTTGTCGAGACGCCGAACGTAACAAACCGCTCTTCGCCGACCGAGTGATCTGGGTCCGGACCGGTGGCCGAAAGTGGATCGCGGAAAGCAGTGGATGCTTCTTCAAAGGAGACGCCATGCTTCGCAAGATTTTCGGCGGACTTTGCGGGATCCCATTCGAACTTCAACCGAAGCCCCTTTGCCTATTCTGCCGCCCAACGTCCGGCTTCAGGCGCGCGCCGCTTGCGGCGCGTCGCTCTGCTAGCCGCTGTTCGGTGGCACGCGCACTTGAAGTGCAATATCTTGAAAGGCTGCACACGACCAGTAACCGTCATTCTGCCTTCGCACGGTTCGAAAGTTACAGCACTCCCACCGATCGCGCCGCCGGCGTTCAGCAGTCGAGTTTAAAGCCCGTATCGCTATCGCTTGCCCAAGGTCTTGGTCATGCCGATGCCGGTGATCTGATAGCCCATTTTCTCGTACAGCGCCCGCGCCGCGTGGTTGTACCCCATTACGTGAAGCCCGACGGTGTCGATGCCCATTTCCTGCACCAGTCCCTCGACCCTCTCCAACAGCTTCACGCCATACCCCTTGCGCCGCAGATCTTCGCGAATTTTGAGGTCATAGATGAACGCCGACCTGCCTACGCGCGCGGTTGTCACCCCAAACCAGACCATGCCGATGATCTCATTCTTATCGAGCGCGTCATCGCGAATCGCAAACAGAAACTGGTCTTTCGACTGCAAGCCATTGGGCAGCAGTTCCTGGTAATCCTTTTGCGCCAACCTCAATGCATCTTCCGGCGCACAATCACCCGACTTGAGATGGGCCTGAGCGTAGTCCTCCACGGCCGTGTCGAGGTAGGACTGGAATTGCGTCTCGCTCATCGGCTCAAGATGCACCATGTTGCGCTCCTTCAGTGCGAGTGGCCGCTGGGCCGCAAGCAGCTATCGGTATTGGCTTCCTGTGAGTTGCCAAAATCATGCGCTCTCAGGACATTGACATTGACGGTGTTGCCAACGTGCCACCGAATTGGTTGACAAAGTGTCAACTATCTTGGATCTCGTGACATTGTTTCAACGGTCCCCATCGTAGTGACACCCATTAGCCGGCCTGGTGTCACGGGGGCCTGCGGATACAAAGCTACTCTTTGACGCAATTGGGGGCAACCAAGGTGACCCCAGAACACCGGACGCCACTACTCGAATGCTTGCCCATATCGGCGTCCGGACGCTCCCGGCCCGGGCTCGAACCCTGTCGAAATCTTTCACCCGCTGGGAGGTTCGCTTCTTCCGATTGCCAGCTCCGTGCTGGACTGCATGAGCTTCCGGTCTTGGCCAGAAGCGACATCCAATCTAGCTTCAAGCCCAGCAGGCATGTTGGACCCGTGAAATAGTGCGCGACTTCTAGGAGAGTGTCTGTAGGGAGATCCCTACCGCGCGAGCGGTTTAGTTCTCGGCCGAGCGGCAGACCTTGGACATGATCCGCGCTTGGGACCGGTTCTGGCGGTTAGGGTGAATTCACAGTTGGGCTCGTAACCGGCCTCTCGCACTGCGGGTGGTCCAGTTCTACCCCGTGCGAATGCGGCCGGGCAACGCTTTATTCTCTTCCGCGTCCGGCCGTGCTATACGCTGTGCGGGCCGTCCCACCACCACGCAGGAAGAAGACAATGCCAGCCAACGAAATCAACCCGCGGCGCATCGACGTGCACCATCACCTGATGCCGCCCGCGTACGTGAAGGACGCCACACCGGAGCGGATCTTCCGCGACTCCCCGGGGCAGCTGCGCGGGCCGCTCGAATGGACACCCGAGCGGTCGATCGAGGAGATGGACCGCTGCGGCATCGCGACCTCGATCACCTCGATCGCGACACCCGGCGTGTGGTTCGGCGACGACGCGGCCGCGCGGCGCATCGCGCGCGAGTGCAACGAATATGCCGCGCGCATGGCCGTCGATCATCCGGGGCGCTTCGGCGTCTTCGCTTCGCTGCCGCTCCCGGACGTCGATGCGAGCCTGCGCGAAATCGAGTTCGCGCTCGATACGCTCGATGCCGATGGCGTGGTACTGATGACCAGCCTGCGCGACCGCTGGCCCGGCGACAAGGCGTTCGCGCCGGTGTTCGACGAGTTGAACCGGCGCAAGGCGGTGGTCTACGTGCACCCGACGGTGCCCGAGTGCTGCCGCAACCTGTCCGTCGGCGTGGCGCCGGCGACCATCGAATTCCCGATGGACACCACGCGCGCGATCGTCAGCCTGCTCTACAGCGGGACCTTCGTGCGCTGCGCGGACATCCGTTTCATCTTCTCCCACGGCGGCGGCATGCTGCCGTTCGTCGCCGAGCGCATCTCGCGGGCGCCGGTCATGGAGCCTGCGCTCGCCGCGAGCGTGCCCAACGGCGCGATGCATGAACTGAAGCGCCTGTACTACGAGATCGCCTCGGCGACCAGCCCGATGGCGCTCGCGTCGCTGCTGCAACTGGTGGCGACGACGCAGGTGTTGTTCGGTACCGACTATCCGTTCCGCCGAGCCGCGCCGACGCTGGAGCAGTTGGCGAGCTATGCGCTGACCGTTGCCGACCGGGCGGCGATCGAGCGCAACAACGCGCTCGGACTTTTCCCCCGGTTCGGCCGCGGTTAGCCCTTCGATGCGGCGCCTTCGGCTCTCGGAACCGGCACGTGGACGCACGGCAACGGCGATTGCACCAGGATGCACACCATGTTGTCCTGCGCGTGCGTGTTGCGTATGGCGTGGGGAACGTCTTTGGGCACCAGCACCAGTTCGCCCTGCGATACCGCAAAGGTTTCCGTTCCGCATTCGCATTCGCCGCTCCCGGCCACGAAAAACAGGATTTCGTCGCTCTCGGGATGGCGGTGAAGCGGGTTCTCCTGGCCCGGCGCAATGCAGTACATGTTGAAGTGCATGTCCGATGTCTCGAACAGACGCTTGCGCAGGAAGGAATCTTCCCTGAACTCGACCGCGTCATCGAGTTTGAAGTGGCGCCTGGCGTCGCTACCGAATGGAATCAGTGCCATTTCCGGTCTCCTTCACGGTGAATGCGAACAGCGCGGTCCCCGCCGCCAGCAGCACGGCCAACGGAAGAAACGCCGCGAAATAGTTTCCGGAAGATGCTGCCAACAGCAATCCGGCGACGATCGGGCCGGCCGCGTGGCCGATGTCGAAATAAGTGCCGAACACGCCCATCGCCGCGCCGTAATGGCGCCTTTCGCACATGTCTGCGACCATCGCGGCGGCGCTGCTGGTAACCAGGGCCTCGCCCAGCCCGAACGCCAGCGCGAGCGCGATCAACGGCGCGAAAGAGTCGCTCGTAGGGATGGTGACGAATGCCCCGGCGCACAGCGCCATTCCGGCTACGATCAAAGGCTTGCGCCCGGCTCGATCGGCGATCCGGCCCATCAGCGGTTTGGCGGCAAGCGTGGCCACGATCTGTACCGCCCACAGCGCGCCCGCCTGGAACGCATTGAGTCCGACCACCGAGACCGCATAGACCGGGAGGAACGCCTCGAGCGCGCCCAGCGCCATGTTTTGCAGCCCTTCCATCGAGCTGGTTACGATGACTCGGTAGTCCGAGGCGATCGTGCGCACGCCCTCGGCGAACCGCCTGGCGATCGCGCGCAACGAGCGCCGCGCTTCGGGCGCCAAATCGCCCGGCGCAAGTGCGCCCAGGCGTGTCGACGCCAGCGCCAGGGCCAGAACACCGAACCCGCCGACAACGGCATAGATGGTATGGAAATCGGCGATTGCGGCTGCGCCGCCTTCGGGAAGCCGCCACAACAGGTACCCGCCCAGCAGCGCGCCGCACAAGGTGCCGGCGATGTTGAGCGAGCTGAACCAGGACATCAGCTCGCCCTTGCGCGCGCCGGCGATGTCGGCGACTGCGGCCATGGCGACCGGCCCGTAGATCGCGGTCGCGAACCCATGGACGAAACGCACCACAAGCAGGCCCCCGGTACCGCTTACGAGCAGATAGGCGAACGGCACCAACGCGAACACGGCCAGGCCCGCGATCAGCATGACGCGGCGTCCGACGAGGTCGCTCAACGCGCCCGATGGAAGCTTGAAGATGATCCCGGTGACGGTGCTGATGCCGACGATCAGCCCGATCATTTCCGGTGCTGCGCCGAGCGCGACCGCGAATAGCGCCAGCACCGGAGTCCGTGCCATGGCGTAACTCAGGCGTGCGCACACGCCGACCGCGCACATGACGGCGAAATCCGTGTGCGCCGGCGGTCTCGAACGTGCAGTCATTGCCGCTCACGACGTGCGAATCCGCCGCCTGGCACGCTCTCCGGGGTGTGCTGCGATACGCTGCCCATGGCCGACGTCTCCACTTCAGCGTGAAGCATCGGCAGTGCTTGGGCTCGCGCCTTGGAAATGCCGGGAGACTGCCTCGATCCCGACCCGCGGAGTCTACGCCGTTGCGGCGGCGCGAGGCAAGCGGGGGGGTGGGGGTGTGTGACTGCGGTGAGAAACTGCCGCGGTTGCGTCTGCGGACGGACGCGTCTATGCTGAGGCCGATCGATCCTGCCAAGAAAAAGGAGAACCTATGTCCAAGAAGCTGGGAATCGGCGATCCGTTCCCGAAACTTACGATTCCCCTCGTCGCGGGCGGAACCATGGAACTGCCGGACGGGATAGGCCCGAAGTACGGAGTCATCCTGTTCTATCGCGGTCACTGGTGACCCTACTGCCGCCGGCAGTTGGCCGGCTTCGAGAAGTTGAAGCGCGAGCTGGAAGCGCTCGGCGCCGGCATTTTTGCCGCCAGCGTGGACTCCGCGGACAAGGCCGGCGAGGTCGCAGCGGCATTGTCGTTCCCGGTCGGATTTGGCGTGACCCGCGAGGTCGCCGAGAAGCTCGATTCCTGGTGGGAGGAACGGCGAAGCATCATTCAGCCCTCCGAGTTCCTTGTCGATTCAGCCGGAAAGATCATCGCATCGAGCTACAGCGACGGCCCGATCGGACGCATCGACGCCGCGGATGTGATCAAGGTGATCGAATTCCGCGAGGCGCAGTTGCGCAAGTAGCGCCGGCGCGCGGCGCGCCATTCTCGTGACCCTCGGCCGGACGCGCGCCGGACCGCTCCGGCCCGCAGCGATGTCCGCCATCGTCCGCTCGCCGGTCCGGATCGACAGCGGATGCGTGCCCGGCCGCGCGATGGAACAATTGCGCGCGTTACGCGGTGGCTCATAGACCCCCGAAACCACGATGCGCGAAACGATTTTCCTCTTTTCGATCACGAGCTTCATCGCCGGCATTTCGCTGCGGGTGGTCGAGCCGATGCTGCCCCACCTTGCGACCGAGTTCGGCGTCAGCGTTTCCGTCGCCTCGAGCGTGATCGCCGCCTATGCGCTGACCTATGCGTGCTCGCCGTTCATTCACGGCCCGCTCGGCGACCGCTTCGGAAGCACGCGCGTCGTGGCTATCTCCTCGATCGTCGCCGCGCTCGCCTCGTTCGGCTGCGCGCTGGCGTGGGATGTGCCCTCATTGGCGGTCATGCGCTTGTTGTCGGGATTCACCGCATCGGCGCCGTTCATGCTGGGACTGGCCTATATCGGCAACCGCGTCCCGATGGCGGAGCGCCAGCCCGTCGTCGCGCGCTTCGTCATCGGAACGATCTGCGGGCAGTCGCTGGGGCCCGTCGTCGGCGGCGTGGTGACCGACTTGATCGGCTGGAAGGGAACGTTCGTGCTGGTGGGATCGCTGTTCATGGTGGTCGCGGTGCTGATGTGGGTGCGAACCCGTTCGCAATGGGAGGAAGAACGCGCGCGCAGCCCGGCCGGCAATGTGCTGGCGCTTTACGCGCAGGTCAGCCAGCTCAGGCGCGTCCGCTATGTGCTGGCGTCCACGTTCGTCGAGACGTTCCTGTTCTGGAGCATGTTCTCGTTCCTCGGCGCCTTCCTGAGCCAGCGCTTCGGCATGCGGCTGTCGCTGATCGGCGTGGTCATGGCGAGCTACGGTGCGGGCGCGGTGCTCTATACGCTCGTGGTGCGCCAGCTTCTCGCGGCGATGGGGCAGCGGCGAATGGTTCTCTGGGGAGGCGTGCTGTGTTTCGCCAGCTACGCGGGCATCACGCTGACTCCGCTCTGGGCCGCGGTGATTCCGTGCGTGGTCGCCGTGGGCTTCAGCTTCTACCTGGTGCACAACACGATGCAGACCAAGGCGACCGAGATGGCGCCTCAGGCGCGCGGCATCGGCCTGTCGATGTTCTCCGGCGCCTGGGCGCTCGGGCAGGCGCTCGGCGTCGCGGTCATGGGAGTCTGCGTGAGCCTGTTCGGCCTGCCGGCGTCGCTGATCGCATTCGCCGCCGGATTTCTCGCGCTCGCGCTGTGGCTGCGGTCGAATCTCGACAGGCTCTGACAGCGTTCCGGCCGCAGGCGGCCTCGAATGCGGATCGCCGCGACCGCGCCGTTCAGGCCTTGCGCAGCGCCCACTCGCCGTTGGACAGGCGCTCGATCGCACCCTGCTCGCGCAGCAAGTCGAGTTCCAGGGTCACCTCGCGTCCGTCGCGGCTGCCGAGCGAGCGCATGATCTCGACGAAGTATTTCGGCCCGGCAGCGAGAACGTCCCGGGCGGTCTTGTGGGTCGCGGCGCCCGCGAGTTTCGGCGCGAACGAGAGGCGATCGACGATGCGTTCGGTGGCACCGAAAGGAGCGGTCATGTCGAAGCCGCCCTTGGTCATCTTGCCGTTCTCGTCGATGACCGGGTCCATCGTCAGTGCAAAATGGCCAGCCTCGGTCACCAGGTCGCGGTCCAGGCGAAAGCGCGTGCACAGCGCCCACTCGAAATCCTCCTCGGACCAGATGTCCACGTCGTCGTCCGCCACGAACACCAGCCGCAGCAGCGGCAGCTTGAACAGCGCCGCGATCGCCGCGCGCGCCTGTCCCGCGGCGCTCTGGCGGATCGCCACGCGCACGTGGTGCAGGCCGGTCGCGCTCGGCATGGCCCGTACGGCGGTCACTTCGATGCCTTCGGCCCTGAGCGTCCGCAGGGTGGCAGCCTCGGTCTGCAGGCACGCGGCCTGGGCCGCATCGTTGCGCGCGACGCGGCGGCCGCCGTGCAACACCGTGTGGTAGATGGGGTCGCGGCGCATGGTCACCGCGGTTGCATGGAACACCGGGTCGATGTGCATCGGGCCGTAATAGCCGTAGAGTTCGCCGTAGGGCCCCTCCATCTCCGAGTATCCCAGTTCGTCGAGATAGCCTTCGATCACGATCTCCGCGTCGGCCGGCACCGGAATGCCGTTCGAGACGCCCTTGACCATCGGCAGCGGGGCACCGCGCAGCGCGCCGATGCATGCGAATTCGTTCATCGGCACCTTCATCGATGCCGAGACGAAGTCGGTCGGGTGCGAGCCGATCACGAATGACAGCGGCAGGCGCTGCTTGCGCTCGATGCATTCCAGATAGATGCGCTTCAGGTCGGACATCTGCGTGATATTGGTGCGCAGCTCGCGCCGGCCGCGCAGCATCAGGCGGCGGCAGCCGACGTTGGGCTTGCCCGTTTTCGGATCGATCGTGAAATCCATCGCCGCGGAGATGTAAGGTGCACCGTCGAACTCGTGCTGCAGGTGAAACGGCAGGCGGGCGAGGTCGATGTCCGCGCCGGTCAGCACCACCTGGTGCACCGGCGCATCCGAAGACGACACCGCGACCGGTTCGTGCGGGGACTGCACGCGCCGGATGAACTCGGACAACAGTCCCTTTTCGTCGGTGCCGAACGCGGCAGCGAGGCGCCGCCTGCTGCCGAGCACGCCGCCGATCATTTCGTATTTCTCGGGTCCCGCCTGCTTGAACAGCACGGCCTTCGCGTTGGATTCGATCGCGCCGGTGACCTCCGGCAGCGCAATCGGCTCGGCGCGCACGTCGACCTCGCCCATCGCCGCCAGGCGATCCACGAAACGGCGCAGCCGGAATTGCTCCGGATCGACGGCTTTCATGTCCATTCGCAGTCTCCTTTGATCCTCATCGCGCCCGTGCCTGCCGGATCGTTCTCCACACCCGGTCGGGTGTCGCCGGCATCTCGATGTGCTCGATGCCCAGCCCAGACAGCGCGTCGACGATCGCGTTGGTGACGACGGCAAGCGCCGGCGTGGTGCCGCCTTCGCCCCCGGCGCGCACGCCGAGCGGATTGCTGGGCGAGGGAATCTCCATCAGTTCGGTCACGAACGACGGGAACTGGTCCGCGCGCGAGAGCGGGTAGTCGAGCAGCGACCCGGCGAGCAGTTGCCCGCTTTCGGGGTCGTAATGGCAGTGCTCGCCGAGGATCTGTCCCGCGCCCTGGACCATCGCGCCGTGCGTCTGGCCATCGAGGATGAGCGGGTTGATCGCCCGCCCCACGTCGTCGACCGCCGTGTAGCGGACGATCTGCACCACACCGGTCTCCGGGTCGATCTCGACCTCGCAGATCTGCGTGCCGTACGGAAACCCGCCGACTTTGAACAGTTCCTCGTGCTGCGCGCCGAGTGGTCCCTGCAGCGCCTCCGGCATGTCGGGACTCGAAACCGCTGCGACCGCCACTTCGAACAGGCCGATCGATCGGTCGGTGCCCTTGACGGCAAAGCGTCCGTTCGCGAACTCGATGTCCGCTGCAGCCGCTTCCAACAGATGCGCGGCGACGCTGCGCCCCCGTTCGATGACGGCCTGGCTCGCCTTGCCCATCACGAAGCCGGCCATGCGCATCGACCGGCCCGAATGCGATCCACCGCCGACGGGGACACGGTCGGTGTCGCCCTGGACCAGGCGCACGCGCTCGAACGGGACGCCCATCCAGTCGCTCACGCATTGGGTGAAGCTGGTCTCGTGGCCCTGGCCGCTGGAGAGCGTGCCGACCACGACCTCGATTTCTCCTTCGTCGCGCGATTCGGGGCGGACGGTGATCTGGCTCCATTCGCGCGGAAATCCCATCGTGATCTCGATGTAGTTGGCGGCCCCGATGCCGCGCAGCATCCCGCGCCGCCGGGATTGCTCGCGCCGCGCGGGGAATCCCGCCCAGTCGGAGATCGAGAGCGCAATGTCCATCGAGCGCACGTAGTCGCCGCCGTCGTAGGTGACGCCGGCGGCGTTGCGGTAGGGTTGTTCGTGCTGCGTCACGAGATTGCGTCGCCGCAGTTCGTTGGCGTCGATGCCGGTGCGGCGTGCGGCCAGTTCGATCAGCCGTTCCAGGATGTAGATCGCCTCGGGCCGTCCTGCGCTGCGATACGGTATGGTTGCCGGCGTGTTGCTGAGCACGCCGCGCGCGCGCACGTACGCGACCGGGATGCGGTACTGCCCGGTCATCATGGTCACGCCCTTGCGCAGCGGGATGATGGAAGCCACGTGCGCGCCGAGATTCGACAGGTTCGACAGCCGCAGCGCGAGGAACCGTCCCTCGGCGTCGAGCGCGAGTTCCGCGTCGACCGCAAGATCACGCCCCTGGTAGTCCGAGACGAAGCCCTCGCTGCGCTCGCAGGTCCACTTGACCGGTCGGCCGAGCTTGCGCGACGCCCAGCACAGCAGCGGAAACTCCGGGTAGAGCGAATTCTTCGTGCCGAAGTTGCCGCCGATGTCCCACGCGACGACACGCACCTTGTCCGGTGTTACGCCGAGAATGCCTGCGATCTCCATCTTCTGGCGGTTGGTGCCACCGCTGCCCGCGTACAGCGTGTAGCGCCCGCTGGCCGCATCGTAGACGCCGACCGCCGTACGCGGCTCCATGGGCACGCCGGTGACGCGCGAGATCCAGGTTTCGAAGCGCACCACATGCGCAGCCTTCTCGAAGGCGGCATCGGTGCCTGCCTTGTCGCCGTGCTCCGAATCCAGGCAGATGTTCGATGCGGCGTGCTCCCACAACCGTGGAGCGTCGGGTTTCGCGGCCCGCCTCGTGTCGGTGACCGCAGGCAGCGTTGCATAATCGACCGCGACCAGTTCGGCGCCGTCCTTCGCGATCATCGCCGACTCCGCGACCAGCATCGCGACCGACTGTCCCGCGAAGCGCGCTCGGTCGCGCGCGAGCAGGTGGTAGGGCGAGTCGTACATCGGCGACCCGTCGATGTTCTCGAGCACCACGTCGGGCATCGTTCGCTGGACCTCGACGGGTCCCATGAAGGTGTAGTCCGGGGCGATCGGCTTCACGCCGTCGGCTTCGAGGTCGGCAAAGGTGTACACCGCGAGCACGCCCGGCAGTGCGAGCGCTGCGCCCGCATCGATGGACAGGATCTCGGCGTGGGCGTGCGGCGAGCGCACGATCGCGGCGTAAGCCTGCTGCGGCAGGCTGACGTCGTCGCTGTAACGGCCTCGTCCGGTCAGCAGGCGCAGGTCCTCCTTGCGCGTCATCGGCTTTCCGATCAGCGCGCCGGGATCGTTCGGTTTCGTGTTCAAGGTCTGATTCTCGAATGACAGCGTGATGCGTGTAACGGATTCGGACAATGCGAGCTGGTACACAACGCCCGGTTTGCCTGCCGCGCCCGACCGAAATCGCGCCTGACGATGCAAGCTCGCATGTGCCGCCAATTTACCACTAACGCGCTTGGATCACTTCCGCTCGGGCGCACACGGCGCAGCGGATTCGCATTGCCTTGGCTGCTGATCGACCTGCCTACGATGCACGCTCTCCCGGTTGCCGCGCCAAACCGCATGGTCGATCGCCACTGATGCTTCGCGTAACTAAACCGGTTGTTTCGCCAGAAGGCATTCGAACAGGGGCGAAGTTGCAAACAGCGGATTGTGCAAGCTAGTCAGCGAGTTCAACTGCTCTGGCCTCGAGCAGATCAATCAGCGCGCGCTCAACATAACTTCCACCCACGCCAATGCGCTGATCTGCTGATACCAACTTCAATGCTTCGGCGGCGCCAGCGTACTGCCCCCTGGCAAACTGACTGACAGCATCAACCAGCCTGAGTGAGAGTCGCGTCTGGTCGCTGGATTCCCTGGCCACGATAGCCGCGCTGCTCTGCTCAAGCGCGGCGATGTCGCCGGCCGATGCCTGAATACCGGCAAGATGCAGCGCGATAAACGGGTGCGAAAGCATAGAACTGAAGCGCTCCGACAACGCAGAAACCGCAGCCGAGACCGGACGCGGAGTTACTGTGCGCAGATATTCACGCAACAGAAAACCGCCACAATCGGCCAGAGTCAGTACCGGACCACATCGAGTGGTCTCGGGTGCACAGTAACGCGCATAGCGCTGCCATGCCTGATCGGTCAACCCCAGCTGCCATTCCGCCAATGCCAGGTGCCACTGCACATGACCATACATAGCGCCGCCCTCGGCCGACCGGCGGTGTTCGTCTAGCCAGTTACCCAGAAGATCCAGCGACTCCTCGGGCTTACACTGATCGTGCAGCACATGGGCATAACTATGGATAGCGTAGAGAGCCTGTGGTCGCTGCTGCAGTGCTCGCTCGATAAGCACACGACCACGGTTCCGATCACCGGCCTCACTGGCTGCAAACCCCAGGCGTGCGAGACAGGCCCAATCATCATGCAAACTGGGATCGACCGATTCCATGATATTCAGAACGCGTTCGAGCTTGCGCGCACCTCCATAAAAGATCAGATATCCACAAAGTTGCGAGATAACCAGCAGGTCACAGGGATTGGCAGCGATGTAGGCCTCGGTAGCTGCAAGGTTGGTGTAGGGGTCTGCAAGCAGTGCAAAGAGCGCGGAGATATGCGCACGCTCCCAGGGCAGCGCAACTTCTGCCGCCAGTAGTGCACGCTCTTTGAAAAGGTCGGCGTCCGCCGACTTAGCGTCGTTGGCAAGCATATAGCGCGCAGCCAGGGCCATGGCGAAATTGCCGTCGAGCGCCAAAGCGTGATCGAGGGTTTCCGCGGCGCCTGTCTCGGAACCAAGGACGCGATCAACAGCCCGCTGATACTGTTCTGCAGCTTCCGGACTGTCAGTAGTGAGAGGTTTGCCGGTACGCGCGTCAATCATATTGGCTCCTTGCGTTGCAAATCCCTGAGGCGCCGAAACGCTCCGAGGAGTTCGCAGTCTAGTCCAACCCAAGGCGTGACGAACAAGAGCTCCGGCAAGACTGGTCATGTCGTTGCCGCAATCCACTGGCGACGCTTTGGGTGGACGTTTGTGAGCGCAGCAAACCTGCCGACAAGCAAGTTACAGACGTCAGTGCCGGATAAAGGGCTAAAACCAAGAATGCAATGCATGTCGGTACTCCGGTCTGCGGAGCGCGGAGCGAGCAATATGCACGCGGGCCGCGACCCGAGCGCTAGAATAGGATGAATGGGCGAACGAGGGAGATGGCCATGCGCGATGCCTGCCTGATCATGGTCGACATTCAGAACGATTTCATGCCCGGCGGCGCGCTCGCTGTGCCGCGAGGCGACGAGATCGTGCCGCTGGTGAACCGTGTCGCGCCGCAGTTCCACTGGATCGTGGCGGCGCAGGACTGGCATCCCCCGGGCCACGCATCGTTCGCCTCCGCGCACCCCGGCAAGAAGCCTTTCGAGACGGTGCGGCTGTCCTATGGTGACCAAGTGCTGTGGCCCGACCACTGCGTGCAGGGAAGCGAGGGCGCGGCGTTTCACCACGACCTGTCGCTCGCCCCCGCGCAGCTCGTCGTGCGCAAGGGCTATCGGCGGGGGGTCGACAGTTACTCGGTCTTCGTCGAAGCCGACCGCAAGACCTCGACCGGCCTTGTCGGCTGGCTGCGCGAGGTCGGCATCCGCCGGCTGTGGTTCGCCGGGCTGGCGACCGACTTCTGCGTGCTGTGGTCGGCGCTCGATGCGCGCGCCACGGGTTTCGAGGCGACCGTGATCGAGGATGCCTGCCGCGCCATCGATCTGAATGGCTCGCTCGATGCGGCGTGGAAGGAGATGAACGCCGCAGGCGTCAAGCGCACACACGCGGACAGCGTCCGCGTTTAGGGCCGCATGGCGCGGCCAGCGCCGGGCGGTCGAATCTCGTTCCGCCTCCGCCGAAAGGGGCGGGCAGCGGTCGGAGCAACAACCCCATCAAGGCGGTGAAGATCAGGACATTGAAGATGCCGAAATGGCCGCGCGCGTACTTTCGCCCGTCTACGAAATCGCCGAGGATGCTCTTGCCCGAACCGCGCGGAACTTCCGGTTCCACGGTGCGCGCCAAGAGCAGCATCAGCAGGAACCAAAAGATGCGTGACCGCTACGTAGTCGAAAGCGGCCTGGCGCCCCGCTTTGAAATCTAAAGGGTGATAACGACCCAACTCGGACAGACGCCTACCGTAGCCGGATAGTCGCTACTATCTGCGTGGGACTCGGTTTAATCGGACGGATTTCGGTCAAACATGGCGGCGAGCAGAACGCTTTCCCTCGACGAGGTGAATGAGACCAATCGGCCTGTCGCGGGACCGGTCGGCGAACTGCCCGACACGGTCGATGCCGCCATTATCGGCGCGGGGCCCGTCGGGCTGATGGCCGCGAACTTGCTGGGTGCGGAAGGCATATCCGCCCTCATCATCGAGCAGAACGCGCTCACGTCCGACCAACCGAAGGCCGTCATTGTCGACGACGAGCACATGCGGCTGATCGACCGCATGGGTCTGATGGAGGCAGCACGCGCCCATCTCACCGCGACCTATTTCGGTATCCACTTCTATTTCCGCTTGGTTTCGAGCTTGTGAAAGCTGAGGGATTTCTAACGCCAAATGGCTTCGGCAATCGCAATTCCGTTTCGCAGCCCATGCTCGAAAAGCTGTTGCTTGAAGGTGCGCATCGTTATCCCACGGTTTGCGTGCGTTTCCGATGCCCGCTGATCGGACTGTCGCAACGGACCGATTGCGTCGAATTGGAACTCCGCAACCACGATGGCTCCGAAAAGACGCTGCGCGCCAAATTCGTGTTGGCGTGCGACGGCGCGAACAGTTCCGTGCGCAAGCTGCTCGGGATTGCAGCCGAGGGCAAGCGCATCGACGAGCCGCACCTCGTTGTCGATTTCGCTGAATTTCCGGACCAGTCACCGTTTTCGCGGTTCTTCTGCCACCCGACGCGGCCGTTCAATTCGATTCTGGTGCCTTATGGCGGCCGCCGCATCGAGTTCATGCTCAATCCTGGCGAGGACAAGGAGCAGATCAAGTCGCCGGAGACGATCAAGGCCTTGGTAACGCGCCACACACCATACAAGAACTACGACCTGAAAATCGTCCGGGCGGCGGTCTACGGATTCTCCGCGCGAATTGCTGAGCGCATGCAGGTGGGGCGGATCTTCCTGCTTGGCGACGCTGCGCACGTCGTGCCGCCCTTCGGTGCGCAAGGCCTCAATAGCGGTGCGCGGGATTCTGCGAACATTGCCTGGAAGATCGCTGCCGCGTTGCGCGGACAAATGGGCCTGAAAGCTCTGGAAAGCTACGATGAAGAGCGGCGCAGCAACGTGAAGGAAACCGTCGATTATTCGGTCCGTATCGGAAGACTGGCGAATATTCGCTTCTGGCCAGCGGCACTCTTGCGTGATGCGTTTTTTGCCGCCGCCAACCTGTTCCCCTCGGTCCGGCGATATTTTCGCGAGATGCGTTACATGCCCAGGCCTCGGCTGAAAGCGGGCCTCATAGTCGCTCATGAACAAGATGATGCGTCGCCCGTCGGACGCATATTTCCGCGGCCGGTTCTGGTATATGACGGTGCGGAAAGTGCTTCATTCGACGCACTTGTTGGAAACCGTTTCGCGCTCGTCGGTGTCAACGTAAGTCCAGACGCCATCGTTGAGGCAGCGCGTCATCCACTATGGCACAAGCTGCGGCCAACCTTGATCAGCCTGTCAAGCGAACCTCGATATGTCGGCTCGACTGAAGGGGTCCATATTTGTCATTTCGCCGACGCTGCGACGAAAACCGCATTGGCCAAGTATGCTGCTCAGATCGCCATCATCCGACCGGACCGCTACGTAGCGGGGATCGCCCGGTCCGATGGTTTCGACGCGATCAGTAATGCGTTCGATGCGCTTCTCAAGTAGCCGGCCTTCAATAATGCTTGCACCAGTGTATTAGCGTGTTCTTCAGGGGTGCGGCCCTGCGGCCTCTGCCGGCGTGGATTGACGGCGAAAGGTAACCTAAGCAGTCCGTGCATTCAGCTCTGCACACCCGATCGGAGGTTTTGCTTTTCGGGATCACTATGCCAAAGTTCCGCAGGTCGGTATCGCGCCGGTTCGTCGGTGCTCAAACCGTCCTTCCTTAAGTTGCCAAGGCAACTGTTGCAATTACAACTATCGCCTCCTATACTGCGTACTGCCGGGGCGCAAGCGCAAAGATTTGCCCGGTCTCGATCTAGAGCAGTCGGTGACGCGTCACTTCTGGAGGAGAACCGATGCTACAGGGCTTTACCCCGATACCCGCCGAATTCGCTGCCCGTTATCGTGCCAAGGGCTACTGGCTCGACCGCCCCATGGGGGAATACTTCCACGACATATTCGGCACATGGGGAGACAGAATTGCGGTCGTAGCCGGTACGGAGCGCATCACGTACAAGGACCTGAGCGACCGCATCGACCACGTCGCCTGTCACCTGCTCGACATGGGAATCGCCCCGCTCGACAGGTTCGTCGTGCAACTGCCGAACAGGATTGAATTCATCTACCTTTATTTCGCGTTGCTTCGGGTCGGCGCCATACCCCTTCTTGCGCTGCCTCCCCATCGCACCTACGAAATCGGACACTTCATCAGGTTCACTCAGGCCGTTGGCTACGCGGCCGCCGCGCGCGAAGGCGACTTCAGCTTCCTCGACATGGCGCTGGAAATTCAGAAGCAGGTTCCGTCGCTGCGCCACCTTTTCATGCTTGGGGAAGACCTGCCCGGAGCCTGCCATCGCATCGGGGAGTTGATGAGAACGGCTCCTGTGACGCCTCGATCGCGACTCGCGTCGCTGGCACTCAATCCCGACGAGCCTGCAGTGTTTCAGCTCTCAGGAGGAACCACCGGTATTCCGAAGATAATCCCGCGTACTCACAACGACTACACATTCAATTCCGTGGGCTGCTCGGCGGCCAACGACATGCGCGAGGGGGATTGCCTTCTCGTGTGCCTGCCGATTGGCCATAACTTCCCGCTAGCTTCCCCGGGATTGCAGGGGATGTTCATCCGTGGCGGATGTGTCGTGCTCGCCGATTCCCCGCGCGCGTCAAGCGTATTTCCTCTCATTCAACAAGAACGTGTAACGCACCTGGAACTCGTGCCCGCGGTCCTGATACGGCTGCTACACGATTCCAATCTGGCCAATTACGATCTTTCCTCGGTCCGTATCATCAATACCGGTGGCCAACGGCTTCAGCCGGAGACATCTGCGCTCGCCGAAAAGCTCATTCCGTCATGCAAAGTGCAAGAAGTGTTTGGAATGGCCGAGGGGCTGGTCACGTTCAATCGCCTGTCCGACCCTCCGGAGGTGCGTTACGAAACGGTGGGTCCGCCCTGGTGCGAGGACGACGAAATCCGGATCCTGGATGATGAAGGCCGCGAGGTTCCGCCGGGCGTCGTCGGCGAACTCGCGTGCCGCGGTCCCTATACGCTGCGCGGCTACTTCAACGCGCCCGAGGTCAACGCGCGCGCATTCACGGCCGAAGGCTTCTACCTGACAGGCGATTTGATGCGCAGCCATCCTTCCGGCGGATACGTGGTCGAGGGGCGAAAGAAAGATTTGATCAACCGGGGCGGCGAGAAGATCAGCGCCGAAGAGGTGGAGAACATGCTCCTTGGTCATCCGGACGTACGGAACGTCGCGTGCATCCCGATGCCCGATCCGGTACTGGGTGAACGGACTTGCGCATACGTAATTCCCCGACCAGGGACACATCCGACGCTCGAGCAACTCACCAGTTACCTCGCGGGCCTCGGCCTCGCCAAATTCAAACTCCCCGAACGCCTCGAAGTCGTATCGGAATTTCCGCTGTCGCCGTTCGGAAAGGTATCGAAGAAGGATCTCGTTGACGCGATCACGCGACTCGTTACGAAGGAACGAGAAGCCATTGGCAAGAAAGGCTGACGCGGCAGGGACCGGACGTTATTCGTATCACCCGCGTGGCGCGCGTTATACAGAAGGAGTGATCAGATGAAGCTGGACATGGGAGTGATGTTGCATACGGGCGACATGCCCTACGACGACATTATTCGTTTTGCACAGGAGGCCGAAGCGCTTGGATATCACGGCTTCTGGCTCACCGAGGAGTCCGGCAAGGAGGCCTTCTCACTCCTTGGCGTACTCGCGCGCGAAACCAGGCGCATCAATTTGTGCACCGGAATCGTCAATTTCTACTCGCGATCCCCGACCACCCTCGCTATGGCTGCACGGTCCATCCACGATCTTTCCCATGGCCGGTTCGGCCCCTTCGGTGTAGGTACCGGCGGAGTTGGCTTCATGGAACGCGGCCACGGGATCGTGATTGAGCGGCCCGTGGGGCGCGCACGGGAGACGGTCGAAATAGTTCGTGGGCTGCTGAGCCAGAGGCGATTTTCGTATCCGGATGGCAAGTGGTTCCGCCCCCAGGACTTCCATCTTCGCGAAGGCCCGATCGACAAGACGATTCCTATCTGGCTCGCGGCGCTCGGGCCGCAGATGGCCGAAATGTCGGGCAAAGTAGCCGACGGCATGATCGCAAACTGGCTCGTGCCCGAGTCGCTCGCCATCTATCGCTCACAGGTCAGGAAGGGCACCGAGCAAGCAAACCGCGCGCTCTCCGAGGTCACCATCGCGGCACTGACCCAGGTGACTATCGACTACAAGGACGCAGAGGCCTTGATGGCACAAAAGCGCGGCCTCGCCTTCTATTGCGCCTCCAAACATTACCATCCCATCGCCGACGCGGCAGGGTTCGGGGACGTGGCTCGCAAAATCTATGACATCTGGCAGAAGGGCGATTTCAAGAAGGCCGCCGCCAATATTCCCGATGACTTCATGAAGAAGTTCAGCATCACGGGTGACGAAGAGACGGCCCGGAACTATCTGAAGTGGATGAAGGCCGAAGCCTGCTATCCGATCATCTATCCGCTTCCGAGGCATAAGAACATCGTCGAAGACCACTTCGTTGCGATGCGCAACATGGCAAAAGCCGCCAAGTGGTAATCAGGAAGTTCGTGGGCGGACAGAACTGTTCCGGATCAATCGAAGGCTAGGGAGCACTGATCCTGATTGCGCGGGTACCGTGGCGCCGCTTTTCGGTCTTGTGGCGCAATCGCTTGTTCTGGGTGGCGGCAACGGTATTTTCCTGCCTGCCCTTGAGTGCATCGTGATACGAGGCAATGTTCCGATAAATCTCGATGAGGACGTCCTTGACCATGTTGATCTTGTCGGACGGTATCGTTCCTGCGGCAAGAGCCTCGTACCGGACCGCAATGGGAAGTATGCGCTTTGTCAGTGCGCGACCCTCCTTCGTCAGGGCCACGCCTACTTCACGGCCATTGGTCGGCGAGCGCGTGCGTACGATCAGCCCCTTGGCTTCGATGGATCGGAGGAGTCTGGACAGCGTCGCGGGTTCAATCGTGGTTCGCTCCGATATATCGCTCTGGCGCTGGAAATCAGCGTGCCAAAGTTGTGCGAGGACACGCCACATGGGCAAGCTTATCCCGAATCGCCGGATTTCATCGGTAAAGGCGAGCGCGACTCGGACGCCGGCGCGATTCAGCAGGTAGGGAAGGTACCGAGAAAGGTCAAAACGGGTGGCGCTCATCGCGGCTCTCGGATTGAGGCGTGAATCGGGGCTGCGACGAATTATATCAGTCTGCCTTTCGGACTTCGATCCGACTAATGCAATGTGCTGGCAACGCATTGGATGTAACTAGAAGCGTTTCTTCGGTACGAATCGGGAACTAGCTTCTTGAATACCTGTGAGGAAAACCATGCGGATAGTTGACGTGCACTGCCATCCAGGCACCGAGCGCTGGCATGAAACCATGCGGCCCTATATGCAGGCGCTGAGCGAGTACTGGGCCCATCAATGGCCGGCCAAGACCGAGGAAGAGATGGTTGCAGACTTCACTCGCAACAAAGTCGAACCCGTAATCGTGGCCCTCGATTTTGAACATCAGATCAACACCGTACCAACGGACAACGAGTACGTAGCCGCGTTGCGGGACAAGTACGACTGCATCCTTCAGGCGTGGGGTACGGTGGACCCCTACCGGGGGCGAACAGCGATCGAGCAGGCCGAGTACGCCGTCAAGAAATTGACGGTACTTGGATTTCACTTTCATCCGATAGGAGGCGGCTATAGCGTGGACGATCGCGCGTTCTACCCACTGTGGGACGCGATCCAGGACATGGGCGTCCCGATCTGTGTGGATATCGGGATGACCGGCGTAGGAGGAAGAATGCCCGGGGGTAACGGGTTAAAACTTCGCCACGCTCATCCGATGGCGGTGGACGAAATCGCCGCCGATTTTCCACGCCTCAAGATCGTCATGGCCCATCCGGGATATCCCTGGACCGACGAGGCGACGGCCGTGTGTCTCCATAAGGCAAACGTTTTCTGGGAAATGTCCGGTTGGGGGGTGAAATTCATACCGGATTCGATCAAGCGCGATATACGCGGCCGCCTGCAGGACAAGATGATGTTCGGCAGCGACTATCCGAGCCTGACCTATGAGCGACTCGTCAAGGAATGGATGGAAATGGGTTATTCGGACGAGATCCTGGAGAAATTCTTCCACGGAAATGCAGAAGCGCACTTGGGTCTTTAAGAACCTGTTGCAGGATGAACCACGTGTGCGTTGCCGCCAAAACGGGATGGAATACGGCTATCCGGAGTAGATATACGAAGAATGCATATGGAGATCACCGGGCGTCTGAATTGCCACTGACTATGAAAGCAGGTATGGTCCGAGATGCTGTTTAGCCCCGGGGTTGCGAAGACCGTCGGGAGCGGTATTTCCCGTGCCGGAGTTCGGCTATCAATATGACCTATGAGGAGGAATGGGAAATGAGGAAACAACGGCCTGCGACAGTGTGGGGATCGCTCGGAATATTGCTGGTGGCCCTGCTGTCATTCGCGAGCGCGGGACGCGCTCAGGTAGTCAGTTTCGCGACCCTCAAACCGGGGAGCCTCTACCATACGATGGGCACCGTGGTCGCCAAGGTGGTGACGCAGAAAACGGGGATGCGGATGCTCGTTCAGCCGCTCGGTAACGACCGGGCCACCATGACCGCACTCAGTCGAGGCCAGGCCGAGTTCGCCTGGGCGGACATCAACAGTGCCCTGATTGCGACGGGAGGAAAATTCATTTACGAAGGCCGCATGATCAAGGGCCTCCGGCTGGCCGCCAACGTTCAGGGTGTTCCGGTCGGGGTGTTCGTCCGCAAGAGTTCTGGTATCACGACGATGGAGCAACTCAAGGGCAAGCGTTTTCCCTCCGACTATCCAGCCTTCCCCAATGGGGTACCCCTGATGCAAGGGATCCTGGCCGCGGCCAACATGACCTATGACGATGTGGTCAAAGTGCCGGTGCAGAGCCTCATCCCCGGGGTGGACGACTTCATCGCCGGCAAGATCGACGTCGGCTTTTTCGCTGCGGGCGGGCCCAAGGTGGCCGAGGCCGACAGCGCCGTTGGCGGCGTGCGCTTTATCGGACTGCCCAACACGCCTGAGGCCGATGCAAGGGTGAAGAAAGTCCGGCCTGCCTATTACATCGACGTCGTGCAGCCGGCGCCGTTCCGGGCGGGGATCGACGGCCCGACCCCGCTGATGGTCTTCGACCAGGTGCTGTTAGCCGGCACGCATGTCTCGGACAAAATGGTCATCGAGGTGCTCGATACCATGGTCAAATACCGAGATGAGCTGATCAAGGGTTTCCGCCCGTTCGGAGCGTTCATCCCCAAGAAGATGGGCAAGCAGTACCCGGGTATCGAGCCCCATCCGGGCGCTGTCAAATTCCTGAAGGAAAAAGGGTTCTGGAAAGACATGTAAGCTGTTTCCAGGACGCGAACATTGACGGAAGATCCCGTTGAGCCCGGCGCGGGCCGGGTGGTGCAACTCGGGCCCGTGCTGACCGGCATCTCGAACACCTTGGCCGTGACCCTGACATTGGGCTCGCTGGCCTGGGCGGCTGATCTGTATCGGATGGCCGGGCTTGTGCTGTATAACGAGCAGCACATTGCGATCGCGCTGGCCATGGCCGTGCCGCTGCTGTACCTGACGGTTCCGGCCCGCAAAGGGCCGCGCACGCACGTGCCGTGGTACGACATCGCCGCCGCCGTGCTGGGCGCGGCAACATCGTGTTACCTCGCCATTCGCTACCCGACGCTGGTGGATACGATGATGGACCTGACCGTGGATGGCCTCCTGGTCTCCGGCATCATGATCGTTCTATGCCTGGAAGGGTTGCGGCGCACAGTAGGCAAGACGTTGGCGGTGGTGACGCTCCTGCTGTTCGGCTACGCGATGATCGGCCACAGCGTGCCGGGCGTTCTGCAAACCAAGGAGGTTTCGGCGGAAAGACTGATCATATACCTGGGACTGGATACAAGTTCCATGCTCGGCATCCCCATGTTGATCGTAGCCACGATCGTGATCGGGTTCGTCTTCTTCGGGCAGGCTTTGCAGAAATCGGGCGGGGGAGACTTCTTCAACGATCTGGCGCTGGCGCTGATGGGCCGTTATCGGGGCGGTTCGGCGAAGATCGCCATTGTGGCCTCCAGCCTGTTCGGGTCGATTTCGGGCGTCGTGGTCTCCAACATCATGGCCACCGGGACGATGACCATACCGATGATGAAGCGCTCGGGGTATTCGGCCGAGTCGGCTGCGGCGATCGAAGCGGTCGCGTCCACAGGCGGGCAGTTGATGCCGCCGGTGATGGGTGCGGCGGCCTTTTTCATGGCCGAACGGCTCCAGGTGCCTTATTCGAGTGTCGCGATTGCGGCTGCGGTACCAGCGGTCCTCTATTACCTGGCGCTGTTCATTCAGGCCGATCTGGAGGCCGCGCGGGACGGCATCAAGGCCGTAAGCACAACCGAGATTCCATCGGTGTGGAAGGTGCTGCGCGATGGCGGGATGCTGATCGCTCCCTTCGCGGTCATCATCGTGGGACTGTTCAATCTGAACCTGCAACCGGCGGTGGCCGCGTTGTATGGGTCGTTGACAGCCATCGGGGTCGGCCTGCTTCGCGGGTACGCGGGGAGACGCATGGCCTGGAAAGACATTGTCTCGGCGGTCATCGAAACGAGCAAGGGTGTGCTGGACATATTCATGATCGGCGCGGCAGCAGGTTTTATCATCGGCGCCATCGGCATAACCGGCCTTGGTTTTGGCCTGACGATCATGCTGGTGGAAATCGGCGCCAAGCACGTCTTCTTCCTGTTGCTGATCGCGGCGGCGCTTTGCATCGTGTTCGGCATGGGGCTGCCCACCATCGGCGTCTATCTGCTGCTGTCAGTGTTGGTGGCACCTTCGCTGGAAGAAGCCGGAATACAGCCGATGGCGGCCCACATGTTCATTCTCTACTTCGGGATGATGTCCATGATCACGCCGCCACTTGCCATCGCGGCGTTCTTCGCCGCGGCACTTGCGGGAGCCGATGCGGTCAAGACCGCCTTCACCGCCATGCGATTCGGCTGGACGGCCTACGTGGTGCCCTTCCTGTTCGTCGGCACCTCGACCCTCCTGTTGAAAGGCAGCGTGGGAATGATTCTTTTCAACGTCGCCACGGCCGCGCTGGGAATCTGGGTCGTGTCCATCGGGCTGACAAAATACCTCTATCGGCCGATCACAGGCTGGAAGCGATGGGGGTTCATCATCTTTGGCCTGCTGCTGCTGCTCCCCGTCAATCTCAGGCCGTGGGCGATCTGGGTCAACCTGACGGGACTTGCGGTCGCGGTGCTGCTGGTTGCCGTGGAATGGCGAACGAGCCGAGTCGCCGAGCCCACCGCGGCATGATCTCCCTGGAAGCGCGCACTGCGCGATCCTGATCAAAATCTGGAATTCGGCAGTACTTTCGCAGCCGGCGGCCTTATGCGTGAAACCTTTGCGTCGCCTGCGCCGTCGTGTCGGAACGACAGGAATCGCGGCAGTTCGCGACTATCGTCAGCCGCTCAAAGGGTTGCAGTGTCGCCGCAACCCGACAACAAGCGCCTTACGATGGCAGCGGTCGGTGGAAGACGCGGGAATCGGGCGGCCGCCGCCATCGCCGGGTACGTGCGCCGCACGCAAAAGCTCATTCCTGGACGCCTCCGGGCCGCAACAGCGCGTCGTGGCCCCTAACGTGCGGCCACGTTCCAGCTCGCGCCTCGATCGTCCGGGCTCGTCGCGGTTGAATTCGAATGAAGATCAAACCTGCCGCGGATCCGCGCCCGCGAAGGACAAACCACGCACGTAAGAATTGCGCGCCGGTCACCGCCTCGATCGGCCCTTGCCGACCTGGTCACCGATCACTCCACCGACCGCCGCGCCGCCAACGGTACCGATGGCACTGCCATTGGTCAGGATCGATCCGGCGACGCCGCCGATTGCGGCACCCGTGATCGTGTCGCGGTCGCGCGCCGACATGCCGGCGCAGCCGGTCAATCCCTGCAAGGCCACTGCCGCCACGACGCCGGTCGCACATCTCCTGATCGCTTTCATTTGACACCTCCGCATTTGCATCGATGGTTACATGCCCACCATGTGCAATGAGCGTGCCAATGCCGCATTCCTCTTGAATACCATGTACCTGCATCAAACACTCCGCCCACGGACGGCCTGAAGCGGTCGCCTCCGGACGACGCTGTCGTGGCGGGCAGGCCGCATCGAACGGGGTGCGGCAGTGCGGCCCCTTCGCAGCCGGTGCGATCACATCGCTGCGCCTGCTCCGCCGTTGCCTCGGTGCAATACGAAATTCGTCCCCTGGGGCGGATCCGCCGGGTAAGCGGCACCACTGAGCGGAAGGTCGAGCGCTGCACGTCTGACCTCGTTTCCCGCATCATCGCGATAGATCAATTCGTTGGATTCGAAATCGTATTCCGGATTGCCGGGCTGACTCCATTGGTCGAGGAAATGCATATAAAAGGGGACGTAAAGTCCTTCGCGCGGACTGCTTGGCCGCAGCGCAAACACGAATTCGGGCTGATGCTTCACTTCGAATCCGGCGTGGAAATGCTGGACCCAGACATGATCCCCGAGAACAATCACCTTCCAGAACGGTTCGTGCTCATAGAACTTCAGAGTGATGTTCCGGCCGGCCTTGCGCAGTTCCGCGAGACAGGCGATGCTGGCTTCGATTTCTTTGTGGTAAGACAGCAGCGTGATGTCCGGCGGCATCGAGGCGACCCGTCGGCGCATCCCCTTTCCTACCGGATTGATCAGCATGACGCGAATTTCGTAGGCGGATTGGAGCGCATCGCGCAGCAGGCTGCGATTTTCAATGAAAGTATCATATCCGGTCAGCGTAAGTATGTAGGCATCGCGCGCCGTCGACATCCACCTGACCATGTCACGTTCGCGGCGACTCAAAGACCGGCGGCGGCGACCGTTGCGCGCATATTCCAGCGCGATCAATTCCACCATTGCGACGCTTTTCCGGTTGCCCCACATGATCTTGGCAAAGTTGAACAGCAGCACCAGGACCGAGGCCGTGCAGATTTCCGTCGCGAGAAGCAGATTCTGGTCGCGTTCAACGAGCGGCCACCACTGATAAAGGATATAGCTGGCGGCCTCCGGCAGGGAGAACGCGACTGCAACTGCGAGCATGGTGATCGTTCCATGCGTCAGGATCTGGCGCAGACTCGCAAGCAGACCCTGCGGTCGGGCGCTACTGCGCATCATTGCTCACCGGAATCCCCCAAAAGCCGGAACGCGCGAGCAGGCGGGAATGCTTGCAGCCATTCCTGCGTACCAATTGCACATTACCCGACAATGGAACATGAACGCCGGCACAAGTGTGCGGGCACCAAACCGGCACGGTCATCAGGAGGGAGGATTTACTTTCCGACGAGCCGCGTGAAGCTGTAGACCTTGGTAAATCCGGGGATATCGGTCAGCAGCAGAAACGCGAAGTCCAATGCACCGATGAAATCGCGACCCCCGGGAAGTGAGTCGATCTTGTCTGCGACTGCCGTCGCGTCGTCGTCAGTGATCGCGTCTACGCGCGCCTTGGCGTCCGCTTGCGTGACCCCGTCTTTCTCCAATCCGGCGCGTACGTCTTCGCGCTCCCGATAGCGCTGCAGTTCCTGTCGTGACGCTTGTGCGGAATGCGCGCCAGCGATGCGGTAGGTCGAAATCATTTCGGTATGCGCCGGCGCGATAGGCAGGTTGAAATAACACCGGCTGACAATCAGGAATCGAATTACGGTCCTGTCAAAGGCGTTCGACATGGTTTTTGGCATCCAGATTGAAATTGGGGTGTGCTTCAGCATTCCGATGGATTCAAAAGGGCTTTTCGCGCGATATTCCATTTTGTGATCCCGGATTGGTGACGGAGCTGAGAGGTTCAGGAACTTGGGGCGCGGGTATGCTGGCGTCCACTCGCGGTTGCAAGGGTCATGCCAGGGCAATCGAAATTGTTGCTTACCCAATGCTTGGTGCAAGGATGATGAAACGTCCATCAGCTTGGGCACGCTCGATTTGTTGCCAAATCACGACGAAACCTCGAGCTTGAGGAACTAAGGGTTTGATTTCCCTCGACTCGACGGTGTCGCGAAGAAGCGACTTGCCCGGTCCCTCGCAATCGTTTCAATCCGGAAATCGGATTCTTGCCGCCTGCACCGGGTTGTAGACGTGTTGTCCATGGACGAAAACCTCATCGAGTAATTGCGAGACAGCTGAAGCCCAACGAGCGCCGCGAGTTGGGGTTCGGGTTCAATCACCCCACGGAATGCAACCATGGTGGCGTTCACAAGCAACGACGCCCGCGGCAATCGGCCGTCTCGGCGGCGCGATTCGGATCGAATGCCGGGCGATACATGTCCGGAGTCGAACGATCCACGGTTTTCTGCCGGCGCTGTCGCCCCGCAGCGACATGAATAGTGCTTGTCCGTCGGGCCGTTCATCCGCGATCGGGCGAACGCGTCGCCTGAGGCTGACATTCGACGCTGGCGAATGCTGCAGCGGGCATGCGGGACTGCCGATTGGAACGCTGGCACGGCACTTGCTCCGCTATCGGACGTACAAGGCGAGCCGGGCCTTCCGATCTGGCACATTGGAGACGGGAGCCATTTGCTGTGTGCCATGTCGCATAAGACCGGTTATGTAATCGTTGATCGCTCGCGAAATCAATATTGGAGAGGAAACCATGATCAAGAATCTGATGAGACCGAGTACGCCGAGGATGCTTTTGACTGCTTCTGCGATTACATGGAGCGCGCTTGCGGCAAACGCGTTCGCACAGGGTATCGATATGAGCACGTCCGGTTACCTCGTGGACTCCGGCGGACAGGTCGTAAAGAATCAGTACGACCTGTGCTGGCGTACCGGTTACTGGTCGCCTGCGCTCGCGATCGCCGAGTGCGACCCGGATCTGGTTCCGAAGCCGGCATCGAAGCCCGCGATGCCTGCACCGATGCCCATGCCCGAGCCCATGCCCAAGCCGATGCCCAAGCCGATGCCCAAGCCCGCCATGCACCCGACCACGGTAAAAGTGACCTTGTCCGCCGACACGCTGTTCGATTTCGACAGGTCGGTCATCAAGGCGGAAGGCAGGAGCAAGCTCGACGACCTCGTCGGCAAGATCAAGGGCGTCAATCTGGAAGTAGTGATCGCGATCGGCCATGCCGACCGCATCGGCACCGACGCCTACAACAGCAAACTGTCCCTGCGCCGCGCCAACAGCGTGAAGGACTACCTGATCGGCAAGGGCATCCCGGCCAACCGCATCCACGCCGAAGGCAGGGGCGAAAAGCAGCCGGTCAAGGATTGCCCGAGGATGACTGACACGAAGAGGCTGATCGCGTGCCTGGCGCCGAACCGTCGCGTTGAAGTCGAAGTGGTCGGCACGCGGACCAAATAGCGGCCGGCCGGTCCGCACGCTCGTAGGTGGAAGCCCTCTACTCACATATCGGAGAACGGAGACACTTATGAAACGCCGTCAACGCATCACTGCCGCCGCAGCAATCGCGGTCCTGTTCGGCGCAGTTCTCTCCTCGTCGCCGGCAACGGCGGTGACCCTACAGGAGAAATTCCGCAACCTCGACATCGACCGCGACGGATACCTCTCGATGACCGAAGCTCGGAAGCTTCGCGACTATGACAAGGCGTTCGCCGAGGCCGACCAGAATCACGACGGCCGCCTGGACCCCGACGAGTTCGACATGGCCGAAGCCATTTACGACCGGATACAGGCGGCGAGATACGTCGAAGACAGCGTCATTACCGCCAAGGTGAAGGCAGCATTGCTCACGGAGGCGAAGCTCAGGTCGCTCGACGTCAGCGTGGAGACCTACAAGGGACATGTACTGCTTTCCGGTTTCGTCGATGACGCGAAACAACGCGAAAAGGCCGTACAGGTGGCCTCCAGGGTTCGCGGCGTGGTCGAGGTGAAGGACGCTCTCTCGCTCAAATGACTTCCCGGCGCCCAGCGGCGCCAGCCCGCGCATCGGGCACTACGACAACATTGGATAAAGGAGAAGAACATGAGTGAAATGACCAAACGATTAGTCGCGGCGACCCGTACGCATCCTCTGGTCGCAGGTGCCGCCGCATCCGTAATCGTGTTGAGCCTGGTGGGCGTTGGCGCAGTCACCGGGATCATCCCGAACGCGCTGTCGCAGAAGATGGCCGATGCGCCGGGCAGCCTGCCGCGGACCGAGTCACGATGTGCCGCGTGCGGTGTGGTCGAATCGGTACGGACCATCGAAAAGGGCGGTCAATCCTCTGGCGTCGGCGCCGTCACCGGTGGGCTGACGGGTGCGGTGCTCGGCAATACGATGGGCCGCGGCCACGGCAACACGGTGATGACCCTGCTGGGCGCGGCGGGCGGCGCCTTAGCGGGCAACGAGATCGAGAAGAACATGAAGAAGCATTACGCCTACCGCGTCACGGTGCGCATGGATGACGGATCGGTTCGGACCGTGTCCCAATCGAATCCGCCGCCGTTTGCACCCGGCGACAAGGTGATCCTGATCGACGGGACCCTGAAACGCGGTTGACGCGCCAGGTCGAACCTGGTCCTGAGAGCGGGGCGAATCGCGGTCCCGCTCGACAGTCAAGATGATGAATGGCACGGGACTGGCGACGTGACCCGCATCCCGACCACGTTCTTCCGACCTCGGCGATTCCTTGTTCTCGTATTGGGGTTGCTCGCGGCATGCGTCTTGCAGCCGGAGTCACAACGCGCAAACGTCAATCTGAGCGGCTTCCCACCGGCGTTCAGAGAAGGCTATTCGGACGGATGCGCAAGTGCCGGCGGCCGCTACGCGCGTGATGAAACGAGATTCAAATACGATCAGCACTACTCCCAGGGCTGGAGCGACGGACGCGCGATCTGCGATCACCGGCGGCAGATTCGGTGAGACGGTATGAGGCTGCGCGCGATGATGGCCGGCCCGATTGCTCTCCTCCATCCGGCTCGGCGAAAACGTTGAAGTGGTGTCCCGACGCGCACTGCGTCGGACCCATGCGGAATTGGGCGACCGTGGGGCCCGTGATCCGGCGAACTGGGCCGTTAACCCGACATGGTTGCGGGGTTAATTGACGGGCCCCGGATTCGAACCATGCCGCATTACGCATACTTCACGACATCGCCCTGATATCATTTCCGGAGTATTTGCAGATGTGGACTGACGATGAACGACAGGCCCGAATTCACGCGAAGCTATTATCCGCGCTCGTTCCTGAAGTTGCTTCTGCTTGCCTATGCAATCGTCGCGCTGCCGCTGGTGATCGCGTTCATCAATGCAGCGATGTATGTGCAGCGTCTCGCGCAACAGAGCGAGACGGCGGTTGCGCAGGCGGCGCAGGCGGCGCGCGGCAGCCGCATGTTGATGGAGCAGGTCACCGCGCTCGAGCGCGTGATGCGCCAGTTTCTGATTCTCGGCGATCGCAGTCTACTGCAGGACTATGAGCGCTTTCGCTCCGATTTCAAGGGGACAACGAGCGAACTATCCCTGCTGCCGCTCGACGAGCTGCAATTGCGGGAACTCAATCGCACCATCGACAAGGAGCAGAGCCTCTATGAATTGCTGCATGCGACGCCAGCCGACAGGCCGAAGCTGATCGAGGGTTACATCGCGCTTTCGGCGCTGGCGCGCGGGGTGCTCGACATCAGCAACGATCTGATCGACCGGGAACTCGGGCGTATGCGCCAGACGGCGCAACACGCGCAAGAGATCCTCTGGTGGCAGATGCTCGCCACCATCCCCACGGTCGTTATCATGGCCTTGGCCGTAACCCTGCTCATCGCACGGCCCATACGCGAACTGGACCAGGCGATCCGCCGTCTCGGCACGGGCGATTTCGGCGCCGATATCCGCGTCCATGGTCCTGCCGACCTTCAGTACCTGGGCGAGCGGCTGGACTGGATGCGTCGCCGTCTGCTCGATCTGGAACAGCAAGAGCGCTTGTTCCTGCGCCATGTGTCGCACGAACTGAAGACGCCGCTGACGTCGCTCCGGGAAGGCTCGGAATTGCTCGCCGAAGGCACACCGGGACCCCTTTCCGACGCGCAGCGCGAGGTTGTCGCCATTGTTCGCAAGAACAGCATCGCGCTGCAGTCCCTGATCGAGGACCTGCTCAATTACCATAGCGCCCAGGATAGCGTTGCGCGCCTCAATATCGCACCGGTTCGCCTGGACCGCGTCGTGAAACAGGCGCTCGAGGATCATCGGCTCGCCGCGCAGGCGCGGGGCATCCGCGCCGATTCGCGCCTCGAACCGGTGACGCTCCAGGCAGACGCCGAAAAGTTGCGCGTCGTGGCCGATAACCTCGTTTCCAATGCCGTCAAATACTCGCCCGACGGCGGTATTATTTCGCTGGCGCTGCGGCGCGAGGACGACGCGGTACTCGATGTCGGCGATACCGGACCGGGAATACCGGTCGACGACTGCGATCGGATCTTCGACTGGTTTTACCAGCGCGAACATGGGCATCAGGGACGCGTCCGGGGGAGCGGACTTGGGCTCGCCATCGCCCGGGTATTCGTCGTGGCCCATGGTGGCAACATCGAGGTCGTCAACGACGGTGCGGGCGGGGCGCACTTCCGCGTCCGGCTTCCTCTCGACCAACCTGGGTGACGCAAATGAATCGTGTCCACGCATTGTTCGTACTCGGTTGCGCGCTCGCCGGATGCGCAGGTCTTCCTCCACCGTTTGGCGACATCGAGGAGTCGCGCCAGGTCGTCGAACTCGTCGGCTATACGCAAAAGGTGGCGGAACTCGATCCGGCACAGCAGCGGCGCGCGTTCGAATCGTCGAGCCGGCTGTTTGCTTCGGACTCGGGCGCCTATGCGCGCGTGCGATTGGCGCTGCTGCTCGCGCTGCCCGGCACCGCATTCAATGACGACGTCCGGGCTGTGGGACTGCTCGATCCGCTGGCCGCCAAGAACGACACCGGGTCCGGTCCGCTGCGACAGCTAGCCGGGCTGCTGCATGCACACATCGGAGAGCGCCTGCGTGAGCGGCACCGGGCTGCTCAGTTGAAGGTGCAACTCGATGCTCTGAAATCGATCGAGCGCACTATCATGGACCGCCAGTTGGGACGGCAACGGTGAGCACGATACTGCTGGTCGACGACGATCCGGACATCCTCAAGCTCGTCGCAATGCGCCTCACTGCGGCCGGACATGAGGTTCGGACCGCCGAAAGCGGCGAAAGAGCGATGGCCTTGCTTGCCGCCGTGCCGCCCGATCTCGTGGTCACGGATCTGCGCATGGGCGGAATGGATGGTCTGGCGCTGTTCGACCATATCCACGGGCAGATGCCGACGTTGCCGGTGATCATTCTGACTGCGCATGGCACCATCCCGGAGGCCGTCGCGGCCACCCGGCGCGGGGCGTTCGGCTTTCTGCCCAAGCCTTACGACGCTAAGCTGCTGCTTGAACAGGTGGAGCAGGCGCTGCGGCTATCCGGAAGCGTACAAGTCGCGTCCGCCGGCGAAGAAAGCTGGAATGCCGGAATCATCACCTGCAGTCCGGCCATGGAGGACATCCTGCGCCGGGCGCGGCTGGTCGCGCAGTCCGACGCAAGCGCGTGCATCCGGGGCGCAAGCGGAACCGGCAAGGAACTGCTCGCCCGCGCCATCCACCGCGCCAGTCCCCGCTGCGATGGTCCATTCGTTGCGGTCAACTGCGCGGCGATTCCAGAGAACCTGCTCGAGTCGGAACTCTTCGGCCATCGCAAGGGATCCTTCACCGGCGCGACTTACGACCACAAGGGCCTGATTCCCGCGGCGGACGGCGGCACTCTGTTTCTCGATGAGATCGGCGACATGCCGCTCGCGCTGCAGGCGAAGCTGCTGCGCGTGCTGCAGGAGCATGAGGTGCGGTCGGTCGGCGCAACGAAGTCCACCGCGGTCGACGTGCGCGTGGTCTCGGCCACGCACCGCAACATCGAAGAGCTGATGAAGACGGGAAGCTTCCGCGAGGACCTGTACTACCGTCTCAACGTGGTTTCCCTCGCGCTGCCGCCGCTTGCCGAGCGTCGTGAAGATATCGTTCCTCTCGCGACCCATTTTCTCGCGGCGACCGCCGCTCGCTATGGCAAAGACGTGTCGTCATTCGCACCGGAGGCGCTCGAACTGCTGATGGCCGCACCATGGCCGGGAAATGTGCGGCAATTGCTGAACGCTGTCGAGCAGGCGGTGGCGCTGACGACGTCGGGCGTCGTGCCCGCCTCGCTGGTGCAGGCGGCCCTGAGCGACGAAGCCGCGCCGCTCGCCTCGCTGGAGGAAGCGCGCGGCAAGTTCGAGCGGGAATATCTCGTTCGTATTCTGCGCATTTCCGGCGGCAATGTGACGCAGGCGGCAAAGCTCGCCCGGCGCAACCGCACCGAGTTCTACAAGCTTCTCGAACGACATTGCCTCGAACCCGGGCTCTTCAAGCCCGGCAAGCACTGACCCGCGGTCGGTCCCTGTCGCCGCGAGGCGACGGAAAATATCATTCTGCGACAGTAGGTTCGATCTTCAGCGCGCCCGGGGCGTCGCCCGTAGGCGACAGACGCCGGTCTGCCGATAGGCCATCGCGCAAGGATAATCGGCTGAAACGATTATCGAAAGCGCTGGTGGCACGCCGGTTGCTATGTACTTCCACAGAACCAAGGAGTAGCAGCCATGGAGATCAGCCGCATTGCACGGAACGTGGCGTTCCGCATCAATTCACTGCCCGCAGGTGCGCTGGTGTCGGTCATCGTCCTGAGCCTGCTCGGTGCCGGAGCGAGCATCGGGTTGATCCAGTACGCGGAGTCGAAGAAGAGTGCCGACGCGGTTTCCGGCGGTCCCGCGGCGGGAAGCAAGGCAGGAGCCTGTTATCGATGCGGTACCGTCGAATCGGTGCGTGTGGTGATGTTGCGCGGTGATGCTTCGGGACTCGGCGCGGTGGCGGGCGGCGCGGCCGCTGCCGCAACAGGAAGTCAGTCGGACCGCGGCCGGGGCAATCCGGCGATGACCGACCCTGGCGCCGCCGGCGGCGCGTTCCCGGGTAACGAAATCGCACATGATCCGAAGAAACGTTTGGCGTATCGCGTGACGGTCCATATGGACGACGGCTCCTACCGCACGGTTTCGCAGCCGACGCCTCCGGGGGTCGCCACTGGCGACAAGGTGCGCCTGGTCGGCAACTCACTGATCGGCGAGTAGCCGTTCCGAAAGGAGAACGAGCGTGAAAACGACGGACAATGTCATATCGCTTGCCGGACAACTCGCGGCGCCCGTGCTCGCGCAATCCGCGGCCGACAGTCAGCTGCGTTCGATGGACCATCTGACGGAAATTCTCGGCGAAACTGCAGTGCAGAGCCGCGCCATCGCCGATTTCACGGAATTTGCGGGATCGGAGGCGAACGCGCAGAGCCTCGTATTTGGGCTGCGGAATGGGCGCCGCATTACGCTCGTCGGCGCCATGCGCGGTCGCAGACTGTGCGTGACGACCTTTACGCCGCCGACGCAACCGCTGGGCAACGGCAGCATCTACCTGTCACTTCTAATGGCGGCGGACCGGCTTGCCGCGTTTCGCATCACGTCGCCGACGCCGCAACAGCTTCAGGCTGCGCTCGGCGGCGGCATGATCGCGATCGGCAGCCAGGCGAAAATCGCGCTGCTTCAGGGTGTGCTTCAACTTCGTAGCCAAGGCATGAACTGGGCCCGGATCGCACATGTCCAAGGTACCCCGCTCGGACCGATCGCCGCCAGGATGACTGTTGCAAACCATGACATTGTCACAGACGGGCTTTCTCCAAGCCGAGTTTCGGCCACACAAACTCGTCGACTGTCGTTGTGAATCCGTGGGGCCGGGGATTCGCGAGCGCCGCTCGCGACGTCGCAGCGACGGAGAGCATACCGGTTTCGCAACGGGTCCCGCGCCGCCTCGCTTGAAAATGGCCCGCCCATCGGTGCTTCCGGTAATCCGCCGAGTTGTTCCGTTTCCCTCGGCCGGCCGAGTGATCCCCCTCCCTGGTCACCCGTGCCGGTTTTTCCCGCCGCCAAGGGGCGGCGGGTTCTTTATTGTGCGAACGACGTCGATGATTGCCCGATGTGGGCCCGGGCCACCCGGCTAGACTGCGCGCCCCGGCGGCGGGCTGGACGGGTTGTCCACCAGGTTTGCCTCGGCGTTGGCCAGAAAGATTTCCGGCACTGGTGGTCCCCACAGATACAGCGAATCCTCCGGCGGCCAGTCGCCGGTGTCCCAGATCTCGCCCTTGGGGATGTGATCGATGTCGGCCGAATACTCGGCGAACGATCCCCACGGATCCTGTACATAGTGAAAATAGTTCGAACCCAGCACATGGCGGCCTGTGCCCCAGCCGGCTTTGAATCCCGCTTGTTCCATCTGGTCCGCGCCCTGGCCGACCTCGTCGATGCCCGGCACGTCCCAGGAGCTGTGGTGCCACCCCTTGGCTTCGCTTTTGGCCAGCGCGATCATGTGATGGTCGCTGCCGTGGCGCGCGTGGGTGAAGGCGATCAGGTCCTGTGCGCGGTCCGACATGCGCATGCCGAGTGCGGCTTCGTAGAATTTCACCTGGCGCAGCACGTCCGGCGTGAACATCAGAACGTGGGAAAGGCGGCGCGGGTGTATCTTGCCGTAGGAGGAGCGCCCGAGCACCGCACGCTCATTGGCAGCGGCGTTTCTGAAACTCGCCGGCTTCTTGCTGTCCGGCATCGTCTTTTCGCCCACGCGCACCTGGACCAGATTGTCGTCGGCGTCCCTCAGCCAGAAGCCTTCGCCGGTGCCTAGCGGATGCGGCGTCGCGAAGCGCCCACCCGCGGTTTTCACTTGTTCGCGCAGCGGCTCGAGATCCTGCTCGTAGCAATTGAGCGCGAGGTACGCCAGGCGTTTGTGCGCGCCTTTGAACAGGCGTCCCCAGCGATGCGGCGTATCGCAGGCATAGAGTTCCAGGCCTTCGGGTTTTTCCTCCACCCGCAGGCCGAAACTGTCAAAAAAGAACTTGCCCTGCGCGAGATCCGGAATCTCGAGCGCGAAATGGTCAATTGAATGCACGCCGTAGCGGCCCTGACTGGACTGGTACGTTGACACGGAGGCCTCCTTGCGATTTTGTGAATCGAAGCCGGGTAGTCGCCACGATCTGGCCCGCCCGGCATTTCTTCTCCAGGGGCGCGCAGCCCCGCTTATGGGACGAATTTACACCAGTTCGCCGGCGCCCGGCGCCGCGCGCACCAACTCGCCGGCTTTGGCACAATGACAGCTTCCCCCCGGAGGAGAACGCGGTGAACAAGCCCAAGGAACTGCAAGCGCCGGCGGTTGCGGAGAAACGGTCTCCGAATCTGCGCAGGTGGGACCGGCGCTCGCGCGCGGTCTCGAACAGGTCCGCAAGGGCTGCCCGGCGGTGATCGGCGTGCGCATTCCGAGCCTGGTTTAGACCCCGACTCAGTCGGGCGATCGCTGACCCAGGGTCAGGTTGAAGCCGGGTTTGCTGATGCGGATGGTATTGCGCGATGCGCGCTTGGACAACTCCTCGACCAGCGAGACCAGCGGGTTGGTTTCGGTGATGTACTCGCGCGCCGGTCCCGCCGCGCGCATGCGATCGATGTCTTCCGTGCGCAGCAGGAAGCGAAGCAGCAGTTCTTCCTCGGACAGTGCGAAAGCATCCAGATCGCGCCGGATCTGCGCGAGCGACAGCTGAGCGTGATCGAACTTGGCGAGGTCGCGCGCGCGCGGCCGGTCGAGGACTTTCGCGCGCACCTCGGGGTCCATGAGATTTTGCACGTCGCCGCCGAAATGTCCGAGCGCGTAGCGGATGGTCTGATCGGTGACCTGCTCGTAACGTCCTCCGGCGATCACGTTCAGCGCGGCCTGGCTGCCGACGTACTGCGACAGCGGCGTCACCATGATCGGGTAGCCGAACTCCGCACGAACGCGAACCGCCTCCTCGAGCGCGGCAGGAACGCGATCCTCGGCGCCGACCTCCTGCAGCTGGTTGCGCAGGTTGGAAATCATGCCGCCGGGCACCTGGTGCACGTATTGCGAATAGTCGTAAGGCGCGGGTTTCCCGATCGGAAAGCCTTCGCGCCGGGCGATGGTGGTGAAGTGGCGTTCGACCGGACGCAGGCTTTCCTCGTCGATGCCGGTCGCGTAGCCCAGCGCGCGCAGGTTGGCGGCGACGTTGAACACGGACGGCAGCGACGAGTCGTCAGCCAGCGGCGGAATCGACGTGTTGACGATGCGGATGCCCTGTTGCACCGCCTCGAGCACGCACAGCGGACCAAGGCCGGTCGAGCAGTGCGTATGAATCTCGATCGGCGTGGCCTTCGCGTTGGCCATCATCAACGGCACCAGCGCCCGGGTGCGCTCCGGCGTCAGCAGACCGCCCGGGTCCTTCAGGCAGATGCGAAACGGCTTGAGCTTGACCGCCTCGCGCGTGCGATGGATGTAGTACTCGTCGGTGTGGCGCGGCGAGATCGAATAGGTGATGTTGATGATGGGTCGCACGCCTGCCGCTACCGCGGCACCGGCGCGCCGCTTCCACACCTTCGGATCGTTCCAGGAGTCCGAGACGCGGGTCTCGCGGATGCCCGCGGCAGCCATCACCCGCCAGAACGCTTCCACCATCGCCAGCTGGTCGGTGCTGAACAGGTTGAGACCGCCGCCGTTGACCCGCAGCGGCGTGCGGCCTCCGCGCGCGGCGAGCAGGCGAATGCGCTCGATCGGGTTCTCGCGCAGGTCGCGCACGCACTTGCCAATGAACGAAGGCGAGAACACCTCGAGCGCGCGAAAACCCGCCCCGTCGATCCTCTGAATGACCGGCAGCATCATGCCGGTGGTCATGCGCTCGGCCCACATGCTCTGGTGGCCGTCGCGCAGGGTCACGTCGACAAATTCGATCCTCTCCATCGCATTCTGTTCGTACGGACCCCCTTACGCCGCCGTGCGGCTCACTGGCGCAATCGCGCGCCGTTCGACGCCGTTTCGGGCACGTCCATCTCGCGGCAGTCCAAAGCAATCTTGAGCGGCGCACCGGTCTTCGCCTGGATGTCGGCCGTGGAATTGCCGGGCATCACCTCGCGCAGCACCAGCCCGTCATCCGCGACATCGACGATCGCCAGATCGGTGTAGATGCGCTTGACGCGGCGGCGGGCCGTGAGCGGGGCACTGCAGGTCTTCACGATCTTCGGTTTGCCCTTGTTGGTCACGTGACTCATCGCGACGAAGATATTCTGTGCACCGACGCCGAGGTCCATCGCGCCTCCGACGCCGGGAACCGCCTCGCCGTGTACGCGCCAGTTCGCGAAATCGCCGTTCTCCGCGACCTCGATCGCGCCCAGAATCGCGTGCGTGACGTGGCCGCCGCGCATCATTATGAACGACTGCTGCTGATCGAAGATCGCGGCCCCGGACACCAGCGTGCAGAAGCCCTTGCCTGCGCTGACCAGGTCGAGGTCGAGGTTCTCGCGCTTGGGTTTCGGCCCGACGCCGAGGATGCCGTTCTCGCTGTGCAGAAAGATCTCCTGGTCCGGGTCGAGGTAATTGGCCACCAGCACCGGGATGCCGACGCCGAGGTTGACGTATTGGCCTTCGCGCAGGTCGCGCGCGATGCGCCAGGCAATGCCGTCTCGAGTGAGCATCATGCTTGGGCTCCTTCCTTGGGCAGTTCAACCAGCCTTGGATGGCGTTCGGCCTGCACCACGTGATCGATGAAGATCCCGGGCGTGTGCACCTGCTCGGGCGGAATCTCGCCCGCCGGGACGATGCGCTCCACCTCGGCCGCCACGACGCTGCCGGCGGTGGCCATCACCATGTTGAAATTACGCATCGTGCCGCGGTACATCAGGTTGCCCAGCCGGTCTCCCAGGTGGGCCTTCACGAACGCGAAGTCCGCCTTCAGCGGCAGTTCCAGCAGGTACTCGCGACCGTCGATGACGCGGACTTCCTTGCCCTCGGCAAGTTCGGTTCCGACGCCGGTCGGCGTGTAGATGCCTCCGAGGCCGCTGCCGCCGGCGCGGATCCGCTCGACCAGCGTTCCCTGCGGCACCAGTTCGAGTTGCACCTCGCCGTTCAGGTAACGCGCGCGGAACTGGTGCGAAGTGGGCGAGGGAAACGACGCGATGAGCTTCTTCACGCGGCCCGCTTCGAACAGCGGGCTCAGCGCCGCGTCGCTGGCGCCGTTGCTGATGATGGTCAGGTCGCGCGCGCCCTGGTCGCGCAGCGCGTCGACGAGGCGTCCGGGCACCCCTACGCTGCCGAAGCCGCCGAACATGACCGTCGCGCCGTCATGCACGTGTGCGACCGCCTGCGCGCAACTGCTAAGAGTCTTGTCGATCAATCCGTTCTCCTTCTCGTGTCCGCCGGCCCCAGCCGGTGCGGGCAACAATGTCCGCACCCACCGCCGGCGTGCTAGCGTATCGAACCCGCATTCTAGCGAATTGCGAAACTTGGCCCACTCCTTTTTTCATCGATCCGTGATAATGCACGAATGGGTGATCGCAGTGCCCCGCTGGATCTGGAACGGTTTCGTCTTCGGCGATTTGTCGATTCGCTCGGCTCCGACGAGCTCGAGCGGCGCGATGAGCCGATCGAACTCGCCGACATCGCTTCGGTACTCGAGGGCAACCCCAGGGCGGTTCTCTTTTCCAAAACCGGATCGCGGAACGCGCAGCTGTGCGGCAACGTGCTCGCGAGCCGCAGCCGCATGGCGCTCGCTTTCGGCACCACGCGCGAGGGCCTGCTCCCGGAACTGTTGCGAAGACTGGCCGAGCCGCCGCGTATTGTGGAGATATCGCGCGAGATGGCCCCGGTGCAGAGCGTGGTGCTCGAGGGCGACGCGGCCGATCTGACAGCACTGCCGGTGCACCTGCAGCACCGGCTCGACGGCGCACCTTATATCTCGGCGGCGATCGATTACGCGACCGATCCGACCGCCGGGTGGACCAACGTCGGCATCCGGCGGCTGATGTTGCGCGGGCGCCGCAAGGCGGGCATGGACTGCACCGTACCGTCCGATCTGCGAAACATCATGGAAACGCACGCGCGACGCGGCGAACCGGTCCCGGTCGCTTTTGTCGTCGGCGCGCATCCGACCGATTACGTCGCTGCGACGATGCGCCTCCCGGTCGACGAACTGGGTCTGGTGGCCTCGCTGCGCGGCGCGCCGCTGCCGGTGGTGAAGTGCATCACGAACGAACTGCGCGTGCCTGCCGACGCGGAATATGTGCTCGAGGGCTTTATCGACACGGTATCGCCGGTGGAACCCGAAGGTCCCTATGGCGAATTCCTCGGCTATTACGGCGAGGTGAAGAGAAATCCGTATTTTCGGTTGAGCGCGATCACGCGCCGCGAGGACGCACTGTTCCAGACGGCCACGATCAGCGGGCGTTCGCTGGCATGCACCGACACCGCGCAGCTGAACGCGCTGCGCGTGGAAACCGTGGCATGGTCGGCGCTTCAGACCGCGGTGCGCGACGTGCGGGCCGTCTACGCGACGCCGGCGAGCGGCGGGTCGTTTCACGTTCGCATTGCGATGAATCAGCGCGTTGCGGGCGAGGCACGCAACGCCATCGCCGCGGTGATGGGTTGCCTGGCCAACGTCAAGCACGTTTTCGTCGTTGATCCCGACATCGATATTTATTCCGACGAGCAGGTCGAGTGGGCGCTGGCCACGCGATTCCAGGCCGACCGCGACCTGGTGATCCAGCCGGGGATGCGTTCGATGCCGCTCGATCCCTCGGCAGCCGGCACGGGCGCCTGGGCAAAAGCGGGCTTCGACATGACGCTCGCTTTTGCGCCCGCCGGGCAGTCGAGGCCCGTCGCACTGCGCGTGCCCGAGCCGCCGCGATACGAGGGCAAGCGGCACGCGTCGCTCGCGTCGGCGCTGGCGGAGGGACCGATGTTTTTCGAACATCTGATGGCGGCCACCGGCAGCCGCGACGGCCGCGATATCGTGCGTGCATTGGAAACCATGGACGAGGAAGGACGTATCGCGCGCGACGCCGAAGGAAGGTATTTCCTGAAATGAACCGCTACATCGGTCGGGCGATTCCGCGGGTCGAGGACTGGCGTTTTCTCGTCGGTCGCGGGCGCTATACCGATGATATTTCGCTCGCTGATCAGGCGTACTGCGTGTTCGTGCGCTCGCCGCACGCGCATGCGCGCATCGTCGGCATGGACACGTCGCAGGCGGCGGCGGCCCCCGGCGTGCTCGCCGTGCTCACCGGGGCCGACTATGTTGCGGACGGACTGTCGGGTATCGCGCACATGCCCAACCCCGCCGACGCGCTTGACGTGTCTCAGCGCGCGTTCACGGCCCCTCCCGCAGAGAGGATCGTTGATCTACCGCACTGGCCGCTGGCGACCGACCGTGCCCGACACGTCGGGGAACCGGTGGCCGCCGTGATCGCCTCGACGCGCGCGGCGGCGCGCGACGCGGCCGAACTCGTGGCGGTCGATTACGAGCCGATCGCAGCCGTGGTGTCGCCGCCCGAAGCGCTGATGAAAGGAGCGCCGCAGTTGTCGGAATACGCGCCCGGCAACCTGTGCTTCGCGCAGACGTTCGGCGATGCCGAGGAGGTGCGCCGCATCGTTGCGCAAGCGCCGCATGTGATCCGGCATGAGTTCGTGCAGAATCGCATCGCCAACTGCCAGCTCGAGCCGCGCGCGGCACTGGGCAGCTTCGACGCGGCGAGCGGGATGCATACGCTAATTTCGGGCAGCCAGGGCGCGTTTCTGCACAAGCTGTCGCTCGCCCGCATTTTCGCTGTCGATCCCGATCGCGTGCGGGTGATCTGTCCCGATGTCGGTGGCGGCTTCGGACCGCGAACCAACCTGTATCCCGAGCAGGTCGTGGTGGTCTGGGCGGCGCGACGGCTCGGCAGGCCGGTGAAGTGGACAAGTGATCGCAGCGAATCGTTCGTTTCCGACTACCAGGGGCGCGACGGCGTGATGCGTACCGCGCTGGGGCTCGATCGCGATGGGCGCATTCTCGCCTACGACGTGGAATGGCTGGGCAACGTGGGCGCACACACGGTGACCTTCGTCGCGATGTCGAATGGACGCCGGATGCTGCCGACCGTCTACCATGTGCCGCTGGCGCATTGCCGCGTGCAGGCGGTGCTCACCAACACCGTGCCCACGGCACCGTTCCGCGGCGCCGGCAGGCCCGAGGCGACGCATATGATCGAGCGCCTGCTCGACATCGCAGCGGCGCGTCTTGGAATCGATCGGCTGGAGATACGCAGGCGCAATCTGGTGCGCAAGGACATGCTGCCCTACCGAACGGCAACCGGCCTCCTGTACGACTGCGGCGATTTCGTCGGCTACATGGAGCGTGTGCTCGTGGCGGCGGACTGGGCTGGCTTTCCGGCTCGGCGGGCCGAGGCGCAAGCGCGGGGACGGCTGGCAGGCATCGCGGTGGCGAATCACCTCGAATGCCCGGTTGGCGCGCCGGTCGAACGCGTCAACGTCCGGGTGCTCGGTGACGGCGCGATCGACGTCATCTGCGGTACGCAATCGACGGGGCAGGGCCATGAAACGAGCTTTGCGCAGATCGTAGCCGAGCAACTCGGTGTGCCGCTGGAATCGGTGCGCATCCGTTACGGCGATACCGATTTCGTCACGCTGGGCGGCGGCACCCACTCGGACCGCTCGACGCGCCTTGCCGGAACGCTGATCGTGCAGAGTTGCGGCGATATCATCGAGCAGGGGCGGGCCGCGGCAAGCGCGACACTGGAGGCGGCGGCCGAAGACATCGTCTACCGCGAAGGCGCGTACCGGGTCGGCGGAACCGATCGCGCGATCGGCCTCTTCGAGCTGGCACGCGCGCTGGAGTCCCGCGAACCCGGCGCAGAGGGGGAACAATCGCTCGCCGCGACCCGCGATTTCAAGGGACGCATTCCCGCGTATCCCGCTGGCTCAGCCGTTTGCGAGCTTGAAGTCGATCCGCAGACCGGCGCGGTAGAGATCATGCGCTATACCACCGTCGACGACGTCGGGCAGCCGATCAATCCGATGATCGTCGAAGGCCAGACGCACGGGGGGATCGTTCAGGGCATCGGGCAGGCGCTGTTCGAGGGGATGGTGCTCGATGGTGAAAGCGGACAGGTACACTCGGGCTCGTTCATGGATTACGGCATCGGACACGCCGATGACGTGCCTTTTTTCCATGTAGAACACTCGGAGCACCCCACGGCGGGCAACCCGTTGCGGGTCAAGGGTGGCGGCGAGGGTGGTGTTGTTCCTGCAGCCGCGGTGGTGCTCAACGCGCTATGCGACGCGCTGTCACAGGCGAAAGTCGAAGACCTGCCTATGCCGGCGACGCCGCAAACGATATGGAACGATCTGCGCGGCCAGCGGCGTTAGAACAAAGCCATACAATCTGATTCTCGTTCGGTTGATCGCTATTGGGGAAGAGGTAATGGAAAAACAGATCAGCTTTGAGTCCGCGGGCTTGACGTTGCGCGGCACGCTGCACCCGCCGCAAGGGACGGAGCCGGGCGCACCGGGCATCATCCTTTGCCACGGATTCGGCGGCTCAAGCAGCGGCGCGGGACATCCTGAACTCGCGCAACTGCTCGCGCGTTCAGGTTACGCAACGCTCCGCTTCGATTTCCGCGGCTGCGGTTCGAGCGACGGCGAGCGAGGCCGCGTCATCTGCGAAGAGGAGGTCGAGGATGTCCGTGCGGCGATCACGTTTCTGCAGTCTCGGCAGGGTGTAGACGGATCGAAGATCGGGTTGATCGGCGCGAGCCTCGGCGGATCGGTGGCGCTGTACACCGCGGCGCTCGATCAGCGCGTGCGCGTCTGCGCGGCCAACGGCGCGATCGGCGACGGCGAGCGGCGCTTCCGCTATCAGTACCGCGACGAGGCGCCCTGGAAGCGGTTCCTCGAGCGTCTGGAGGAAGCCAAGCGTGTGCGGCGCGAGCGCGGGCGCGCGACCATGATCGACCGGTTCGATATCGTCGCGATTCCGGAGAGCCGGCGAGCGGGAATGCCTCCCGGAGCGGTGATGGAGTTTTGCGCCGAGACAGCGATCAGCATGCTCGAGTGCTCGCCCGAACGCGTGGTGCGCCGGATCGCGCCGAGGCCGCTGCTGCTGGTGCACCCGCGCGGCGACGATGTGGTGCCCGCCTCCGAGTCCGAGCATATCGCTGCGGCGGCGGGCGAGCCCTGCGAGCTGCACCTGATCGACACGGTCGATCATTTTGCCTCGGGCGACCCTGCGCTGCAGAAGATCACCCTCGACTGGCTCGCGCGCCACCTTCCCGCACCGGCGGCCGTCACGTTAGATTCA
>MEQX01000089.1:43037-62644 GCA_001770415.1 Betaproteobacteria bacterium RIFCSPLOWO2_02_FULL_63_19
TGGGCATCAACGGCGCGCGCAGCCATCCCCGCGTCGGAGCGCCAAGCGCTGCTCGACCTTTACACCTCGACCAACGGTACCGGCTGGACCAACAGCACCAACTGGAACCGCCAAGCCGGGACGGAATGCACGTGGTATGGCGTCCTGTGCGACCCAGCGGAGGGCCACGTATTTCAGATCGATCTGCAGCAAAACAACCTTGTCGGCACCTTGCCCTCGCTCGGCGCGCTGACGGCGATGGTGCACTTCGAGGCCGGCGCCAACCAGTTGAGCGGATCGATTCCGTCGCTCAGCGGGGTGACGGCTTTGACGCACTTCGGGGTCCGCGGCAACCTATTGAGCGGATCGATCCCGTCGCTCAGCGGGCTGACGGCTTTAACGGTGTTTTCTGTCCACGACAACCAGTTGACCGGAGCGATTCCCTCGCTCAGCGGGCTGACGTCATTGCAGATCTTCTATGTTCACAACAACCAGTTGACCGGATCGATCCCGTCGCTCAGCGGGCTGACGGCCTTGTCGATGTTCAATGCCGGCCTGAACCAGTTGACCGGCTCGATCCCATCGCTGGGCGGCTTGACCACCTTGCAGCACTTCAGTGTCCGCACCAATCAGTTGACCGGATCGATCCCGTCGCTCAACGGCCTGACGGCTTTGCAGCACTTTGGCGCCAGCAACAACCAGTTGACCGGCTCGATCCCATCGCTCAGCGGGCTGACGGCCTTGAAGGAATTCTGGATCGAGAACAACCTGTTGACCGGGCCCGTTCGCGCGCTGCCGAGCACCTTTGCTGGCGGAACAGGCAAACTGTGCGGAAACAGCCTCGTTTCCAGCGGTGACTCGGCCATCGATTCGGCTTGGACGACCGCGACCGGGAGCGACTGGCTCGCTTGCCAGACGACCGCCGCGTCGCTCACGGTGAAGCTCACGGGTACTGGCTTCGGTGACGTTGCTTCCAGCCCCTCGGGGATTTCCTGTTACGCGCCAATCCCGGGCTACAACTACTTCGCGGCGCCCGATTGCACCGAAACGTATGCCGGCGGTAGGAGCGTGACGCTGACGGCGACCCCGTCTGAGGGCAGTACGTTTGCCGGTTGGAGTGACGCCTGTACAGGCACGGGAACCTGTATCGTGACCGTGGATGCGGCGAAAACCGTATCGGCCACGTTCAGTAGTGATGTCCCGATCGTTGGAGACCCTGCTAAGCCCCTCACGAAACCGCCGGTGGCGCAAACCTCCTACGTGGTCACAAGTGGGGCGATGGCCGATGATGCTGCTACGACCAATGTCGAGGGGACTCTCGGCAATGCCACGGTGACGGTGCAACTGGACTTGAGCAAGGTCCTACCAGCCTCGTTCGCGGCGGATGCCAGCTACAACGTTTACGTCGCCGCGCTGGTCCCCGGTCGCCAGCTCGCCCGAGCAGTCGATCTGTGGTTCGTGGGCGTGAAAGCCGTCGATACGACTGACTGGCAGGAATTGACCTCGCCGATCGCCAGCTATTTGCAGAATGTGGCGTTGGGCAGCGTGGATCAGCAGATCCTGATCGAAATCGTCCGCGACACGGACATCACCACGCTGATCGGCACCGAGGTCTACATTGGCTACGGCACCAGCGATGACGAGATGCTCAGGGAGCGCCGCTATCGCGGGGTGTTCATCGTGGAGTAGCCGGCGAACGCGCCACCGTGCTCTACATCATTTATCAGGAAGACCGTCCTGACGGGGCCGCGATCCGCGCCGCACAGCGCAATGCGCATCTGGCGTACCTGGAGCGCCACAGCGGTATCGTGGTCCTGGGCGGTGCGCTGCTCGACGAAGACGGCGCAACCCGCACCGGGAGTGTTCTCGTGATCAACGTTTCCGGACGCGCGGCTGCCGAGGAATTTTCCGAGAACGAGCCGTTCCGCAAGGCCGGTCTGTTCAGAACGGTAAGGATCTCGCGCATGCGCCGCGGCCAGTGGAATCCCGAGGCGGCGCCGAAGTCAGCCGAAGGAAACTGAGGCCGACGGACTCGCTGTGCAAATGCACGGCGGTGGTGAACGCGTGCTGCCGGTTTCGACGTGGCGTGTTCAACCCGACTTCCTCATGACCTCGACGCCCGTTTCCGAAACCCGGATCATTGCCGACAGCAGCGCACAGCCTGCGGCCGGATCAGCGGCGCCCACGCGCAGCGTATATACCCCGCCCGGTTCGAGCCTTGCCGGGGAGGCTGCCGCGAGCGGTTCACCTTCGGCGAGCGAGTGGCCGATCCGGTGGCCGACGACTTCGCCGATCACGGGATGCGGGGCCAGGCCAGCCGGCGTTGCGGCGCGGGCGAGTTCGGCGCCGTCGGCACCGGGTCGCGCCGCGGCGAGCAGCGCATCGAGCGCCTGCCGCGCGGCCGCCAATGCCGGGCTGGCGGCCTGCGCGAATGTGACGAACGCATCGGCCCAGTAGCCCATGTACTTGACCGCGATATAGGCGAGCATCGGATCACTCCGGTCCGCAATAACGCCGTAGAAGGGCAGCAGCGTCGCGCCGCCGTCGACGCTGAACAGCACGCGGACATCGTGCGCGGCCTGTGCACGCGCGGCACGTTCGGCCTCGATGGCTGCGGACATGCCGTCGGCGCCCGCGCGCCACGCGCGCTGCATTGCATCCGCCGCGGCATCGACTCTATGGCAGGCCTCGCGCAGCATGACCAATTCGCGCGGCCGTCGGAACCGCAACCGCGAATCGAGCACGCCTGTTGCCGGTTCCAAGGCGAGGCGCGCGCCGGCGCTCGCTTTCATCGTCTCGAGAAAGGTGGGCCGCATCAGTTCGCGGCCGAGCAGCCCGACCGGAGCAGGGTTCGCACCTTCTCGCGCACAGAACTCGTCGAGCCACGGATCAAAGACCTCCGACCAGCTCCAGCCCGAATGCACATCGCCGATCCAGGTCATGAGTTTCATCGCCGCGACGTCCCGCGGGCTCATTGAAATCAGCAGCCGCGGTGCGCCCTGTCGCGGCAGCAGCGCGAGGGCCCAGCGCAGGCGTGGAATGAAGTTGGTCAGCCACGCGAGCTCGCGGTGTTCGGTGGCATCGCCGTAGGCGAATATCGCGCGCCAACCGCGCTCGTCCATCAGCTTATTGGCGGCGGCCATGCGGATCTGAAATTCGTCGGCCGGCATCCGGTCTGAGTCGAGCCCGTAGGCACCCAGCAGCACGACCGGATGCATCGTCGCCACGCCCGCGCTCATAGGGCAATCCTGTCGGGGCGGGCCGACTCCGCGCTGAGCGCGCGTGCACCCTCCGGCGTGACGACGACCGGCTCGCCGCACATCAGGTAGCCGGTTTCCGGAATGTACTGGTTCGGATGCATGACGAAGACCATGCCTTCCTCCAACACCGTCTTGTTGCTGGCGTCGACGTCGCCGGGCAGATTCGAGGTCAGTCCCAGCCCATGCCCACGCACCCTCATGTAGGGGGGGCGGCAGTACTCGCCGTAACCCGCTTCGCGCAGCGATCCGTTCATGACCTCGGTGACCTCCGCAAGCGTCGCGCCGGGAACGGCCGCCTTCTGACCGCGCCGCATCGAGTCCTGCAGTATCGCGAACTTCTCGTCGTACGCGGGGGGACCCGAGCCGATCGCGACCGTGCGGCAGATCTGCACGAACTGCCCTTCAAAACTCGGCGTGATTTCTGCGAGGATGATGTCGCCCTCTTCGAGCACGCGCGAGCCGGCGGCGCGCACCGCGTGGTTGTGCTGCGAGGCGCTCATCAACAGGAAATTGTCGTCGCCGCCGAGCGCCTTCATATGGCAGTAGATGTCGCCGGCCAGTTCGTACTCGCGCACCCCGGGTCGGGCCACCTCCAGCAGCCGGCGATAGCCCCGCTCGGCGATCCAGGTCGCTTTTTGGGCGCGCTCCAATTCATCGTTGCTGCGGCAGCGTGCGATATGACGGATAAGGCCATCGTGAACGCGCGCGCGAGCCCCGAGGACCTGGTGCAGGCGCTCGGAGAGCGCCAGCGGCAGAAGAGAGACTCCGTCGATCGCGATGCGTTCGGCACGGAGCCCTTCGCGTTTCAGTGCACCGGCGAGCGCCTCGACGAGATCAACAGCGCCGATCGTCGTTTCCGTGCTCGAGGCTGCTTCGGCGCGACGCCGGTCCCAGTCCGGGGTGATGATCAGCGCGGCTGTCGCATCGCGCCGCACGATCACCGCCGAAGGCGCCATGGGCTTGACGTCGCTGAGCACGAAGACGGTGTTCGGTTCCAGGAAGGAGTGAAAGCCCGACGATACGCTCACCAGGGCATCGCATTTCTCCGCGGCGAGCCATTCTGCGACCCGCTCGCGCCGCCCGATCGATATTCTCATGCGCTAATCTCCTTTCAGCGCCATCGGCTGTGGCGAATCTCCGCGCGGCGCACGACTTCGTTGAGGAACACCGCCATCAACGCCAGCATGCCCGTCAGCGCGAACAGGTTGTGGGGTTCGAAGCTCTCGGTGTAGAGCTCGGTGTAATAGCCGATCCCGCCCGAAGACACGTAAAGCTCGGAAAGCAACACCCCCAGCAGGGTGGCCGTCATGCCAAGCCGCATGCCGGTGAAGAAACTCGGCACCAGGTGGGGGAAGGTGATCCGGCGAAACACTTGCTGCTTGGTGGCGCCCATCGAATACGCGCTGCGAAGCAGGCCCGTCGGCACCGTGCGCAGGCCGGCGACGACGTTGACGATGATCGGGAAAATGCCGTGGCTGAAGCCGAAGGCAACCTTGGACGCGGGACCCGGGCCGAAATACAGCACGAACAATGGCAGGATCGTGATCTGTGGAATGGCGTACGCGAGCAGAATGATGGGATAAAGGCTGCGGTAGGTCATTCCGCTTGCGCCGACGCCGACACCGACCGCCAGACCGAACACCACTGCGAGCAGGAACGACAGACCCAGCTCCCAGAGCGTCGTCACGACGGCCCGCATGACCCCTTTGTCATCGAACAGATCTCCGGCGGCCGCGAACACCGCCGACGGCGGACTGGTAAACAGTTCGTCGGTCGAATGGCGGGCGGCTACCTCCCAGAGCAGCATGGCGAGGATCACGAATGCCAGTTGCGACACCACCGGGCGCGCCAGGAATCGCAGGATCGAGGCTGCGGTCGCGTTCATTCGTTCAGGCGCCCCGGCGTCGCAGCTCCAGCGCGGCGACGATGGTGTTGAGCAGCGTCGCCAGCAGCACGACGATCACGATATACGCGAACATCTTCGGCGTCTCGAGCGCCTCGGCATACCAGACGATGCGGTGTCCCAGACCGGCGAGCGATGCGATCGACTCGCTGCCGATGATCGACAGGAAGGTCAGGATGAAACCCATGCGGTAGCCGGTGATCATGATCGGCAGCGCCGCCGGAAAAAGGATGCGCACGAAACGCTGCTTCGGACTTGCGCCCATCGAAGCGGCGAGCAGGAGCAGCCGGCGATCGACAGTCGCGAAGCCGGTGATCGTATTCAACGCGATCGGAAAGAATCCGAACATGCCGCCATGAACGATTTTCGACTCGGGCCCGAGACCGAAATAGAGCACGGTCAGCGGGTAAAAGACGATGATCGGGATCGCGAAGAATGCCGCGAACAGCGGTTCGAAAACGCGGGTCGACCATCGGGTCGTGCTGACCGCGAATCCGATCAGCGTTCCCGATACCACCGCTGCGGTGTAGGCAAGCACGAGTTCGAACAGCGTGATCGTCAGATCGGCCCAAAGCGATCCGTCGGCGATCATCTGCCCGAGTTCCTCCATGACATCGACAGGATTCGGCAGGAAGATCGGATTGATTAGACCGGTGCTCGTCACCAGCACCCATGTGAGGAGCACGGCTGCAACAAATCCGGCCTGGATCAGGCGACTGGTTGTCGTTTGGTTCATTCGGGTTCAGTCGATTGTCGAAGGCACCTGCTGTTCGCGCATCGCCTTTCGGATTTCGTCGCGCAATTGCGCGTATAGCGAGTTGCGCAGCCGCGCGAACCGGTCGGTGGTCATGAAGTCGGGGCCGCGCGGGTGCGGTTCATCGATGGTCATGATCTCCTTGATCGATCCCGGACGCGCGGTAAACACGGCGACGCGATCGGCGAGAAAAACGGCCTCCGCAAGGCTATGGGTGACGAACACGATCGTCTTGCGCGTCGTCGCCAGCATCTGGGACAGGTCCTCGCCAAACACCATTCGCGTCTGCTCGTCGAGCGACGCGAAAGGTTCGTCCATCAGCAGAATCTCGGTCCCCAGACTCAGCGCTCGCGCCAGACTGACGCGTTGCTTCATTCCGCCGGAGAGCTGGTCCGGAAAATGCGCGGCGAAATCCTGCAGGTTGACCGTCGCGAGCGCAACACGGGCGCGGGGCTCCCGCTCCGGTTTCGCGACCCCCTGGAATTCGAGGCCGACCATGATGTTCTCGAGCACGGTGGCCCAGGGCAGCAGCGTGCTCTCCTGGAACATGTACGCGATCTTGGCCGGCATCGGTCGTGTAATCGGTTCGCCGTCGATCAGAGCGCGCCCTGACGAGGGGGTGAACATGCCACCGATGACGTTCAGCAGCGTCGATTTGCCGCAGCCCGACGGACCGATCAGGCACAGCATTTCGCCGTGAAAAACCTCGAGCGAGATTCGATCGAGCGCTCGCACATGGTGCGCGGGATCGTCACCACCGAAGGTGTGCTCGACCGCCTCGACTCGGATCGTCACCGGTCTGGAATCGGAATCTGCCGCCACAAGAGCTCGATGCGGAGATCTGACAGTATCAGGAGATACGCGGCGCGCCGGACGGGGCCGGCGCGCCCTTTCACCTCGGGCTAACGCGACGCCGGGATGAACTCCTCCGTGTACAGCACTTTGGGGTCGGGCTCGGTCGGCAGGATACCGAGCTCGACGAAGGACTTCAGCAGCGTCTTGACCGCCGGCGCATCGAACTTAAGATCGGTCGTCATCATCGGCATGATGGCGTCGTACTCGCGGCTCGCGAGATCCGGCGGCAGTTTGGTGATCTTGCTCGAAATGCGCAGCGTCTCGTCCTTGTTCTTGCGCATGAATTCGATGACCTCGATCCAGGCCTTCAGGAACGCGCGGATCTGATCGGGCCGCTCAGCGATCATCTTGTTCGTCGCAAAAACCACATGCGTGTGAAAGTCCTTGATGAAATCGCCGAACGAGAGCAGCACATGTGCGTCACCGGTTTTTTCCAGCCGGTAGCCGACGGAGGCGGACATGACGAAGCCGTCGACCTGGCCGCGCTTCATTGCCGCGATGTTGCCGGGAAGCCGGCCGAGCGGCACGGTCTGAATTCCATCCGGGCCCCATCCCTGGCGCCGTGACAGTTCCCGCGTCAGCCAGTAGGTCAGCGAGGCGTTGGTCGATACGCCGATCTTGGCGCCCTTAAGGTCTGCCAACTTCTTGACCGGCGATTTGGAGCCGATGATCAGCCCCATGCTGAGCGGGGCGTCGGCGAACGCCGCAACAGCCTTCGCCGGAATCCCCTTTGCCATGAATCCCATGCCGGGTCCGGAACCCAGGCTCATGTCGATGGCATTTGACGCCAGGCCCTGCTGCATCTTCGCGTCGCCGCCGTAACCGAAGACCTCGATTTCAAGCCCGTGCTTCTTCCAAATACCGGTCTCGGTTCCGATCTCCGCCGGCGTGAAGGTGAATGGGTGCGGCACCGACTTGCCGAGCCGTATCTTTTCCAGCGCCTGGGCGCTCGCCGTCATCAGCAGCATCGCCGCTGCCACCGCGATGGCAATCAACCGTCCAATTCCCTGGCCCAGACTGTTTCTTTGCATTTGCATTTCTCCTCCGAGATTCGCCGTCGTGTTTGTCGAACCATTGCGACCGGATTGCGGGTTCGCCGATCTTGACTGTCGACGTCGGGCAGTTGCGCAGGCCGCCGCACGCGTGCGGACCTATTATAGGACGCATCGATCGTGCAATGGAATCCTATTAAGGACTGTGCGGGTCTTGGTCGTGGAACGTCGATCGCACCTGGAATGGGGCGCCTTGCGCGATCTGGCCCCGGGAATCTGAATGTCGCCCTTCACGTTCTGCGTTTGTGCGGCGCTGCACAGTGCCGATGCCGCCAGCTCGACTTCGCTTCGGTCCGGGGTGGATTTGGCACAGGCGCCATCGAAGGATAGAATGGCCCGGTCCGCCACGATGTCGCCCGTCAGAGGCGTACGGGTTCAATCTCGAGCAGAGGAGGCAGCCATGCGCGTCATCGATTCGCATTTCCATTGGTATCCGAGATCCGTCTTCGAAGAACTCTGCAAGCGCAAAACCGGATATCCGCGTGCCGAACTCAACCCGAAGAATGGAAGTTACATCGTCCATACAGCGGATGGAAAGCAGCGCAGCTACTCGTGGGCCATCTGGTTCGAACTCGATCAACTGCTGGCACATCAGAACGCCCATGGTCACCAGATGGATGTGGTCTGCTCGCTGGGACCTTTCAGCGCCTATTTCTCGGAGACGTCGGTGGCCGAGGGACTGGCTTCGGCGCAGATGTGGAACGAGGAAATGGCCAATGCGCAAAGAAAGCATGCCGGCCATTTGTGGGCAAGCGGGGTGGTGCCGCTGCAGGACACCAGGATCGCGATTGACGAGTTGGACCGTTCGATCAACAAGCTCGGCCTGATCGGCGTCAACATCCCGGGGAGCATAGGGGCGACGGGGCGGATCGACGACCCACGGCTCGAACCGTTCTACGACCGGGTCGAGGAACTTGGCGTGCCGCTGTTCGTGCACCCGACCGACGCCGCGTTCGAGGAGATTCTCGACGGCTACGACGGTGCGCTGTACAACAGCCTGGGACGCGTGATCGACGTGAGCGTTTGTGCCTACCGGCTGGTGCTCTCGGGCATCATGGAGCGCCATCCGGACCTCAAGGTATTCATGTCACATACCGGTGGCGCGTTGCCGTACCAGGCCGGACGAATGGACAAGAATTCCAAGTCCGCGAAACTGCCGAAGCTGCCGAGCGTTTATCTTCGTCGCATGGTCACCGATACCGTGTCGCCGCACGCGATCGGCGTGAAATTCGCCGTCGAGTTCTACGGCGAAGACCATGTGATGTATGGCAGCGACTACCCGTGCTGGAATCCGGAAAGCGCGCTGCGGACCCTCGAAGAGGCGGGCTTCTCGAAGGCGGTCCAGCAGAAAATCATGTACGACAACGCGCGGCGCATCCTCGGATTGAAGGATCCAGTCGAAGCCCCGTTGCGGGACAACGTACCGGCCTGATCAACGGTCGCGTCAAGAAGGCGAGGGTTCCGGAGGGGGCCTTCGTCGTCTTTGCGAACGAGGCCGGGGAGACGGCGCGATGGTTTTTCAAAGCGCGAAGGAGGATAGAAGAGATGATCAGAAGATTATTCAGAAGCGGATTGCGAGCGGTTCTGCCCGCTCTCGCGGTCGGGACGCTTGTCTGGGGAGGCGGTTCCGCCCAGGCGGCGAAATTTACGCCGGAAAAACCGTCCATCAAGCTCGGCCTGCCGGTTGCGGCCGTCACGTTTCTACCCATCTACGTCGCCAAAGAGCAGAAGTATTTCGAGGACGAAGGGCTGAAGGTGGACTTGCTGATCTTTCGCGGCGGGACGGCGATGGTGAAAGCACTGATCGGCGGATCCGTAGATATCGGTCTGACCGCCTTTGCCGGCGTCAGCGTGGGAATCAAGGCCGGGCAGCCGCTCAAGGTGTTTTACGGTGGATACAACATGCCTGTATTCGAGTGGTGGGCGATTCCCCGCATCAAATCCATCAAGGATTCCAGGGGAGCGAGGTACGGCGTGTCCACCATCGGCTCCTCGACCGATTTTCTGACGCGCTATGCGCTCACGTCCAACGGCATCAATCCCCGGACAGAGGTCAAGATCATCCAGGGCGGCGCCTCCGGCGCCCGATTGGCGGCGATGGACGCGGGTCAGCTGGACGTCAATATCTTCTCCTCCCCGCAGAAGTTCATGTCCGCGGACAAGGGATACAACCGGATTCTGCGGCAGCGCGATCTGGCGGATGACTATCCGTTCCACACCTTTTTCACGTTGGAATCCTACATCGCCGCCAATCCCAACACCCTCAAGGCGTTTCTGAGAGCGCAGATTCGCGGTATCCGCAAGGCCAAGTCGGACCCGGCCGCTGCCAGAGCGGCGCTGGAAAAATGGGTCAAGGTCAATCCCAAGTACACCAAGCGCACGATTGACGATTTCATCGACGACATTCACGAGGACGGCCGCATGCCCAGCGCCAAGGGCATGAAGGTCTTTTTCGATCAGGGCATCATGTCCGGGGCGTACAAGGAACAATGGCCCGAGTCGAAGTACCTCTACCGCGGACTGTTAGACTCCTACCAGAGCTGGAAGCCATAGAAGCATCCTCGTCAAGCGAGCCCCCCGCGTGGCGGGGCGCAACACCGCGCGTCGCGCCCCGGGGGCGGCTTTTCCCGCCTACGCAAATTGAGCAATGGTTCGTGTTTCGATGATTCCCGGCATCGGCGAGGGGGAAGATTTGGCGTAATGGATTGTGCGGCCACGGTGCGGCGCTCTGCCCGACCTCAGTCGCACCGGATGATGTTTTATGGCGCACATTCAAATTGAAAACCTGAGCATCACGTACCAAAGCCCCCAAGACGGCAAACCGTTCGTGGCCGTGGATTCGGTCAACCTGACGATCGATCAGGGCGAGTTCGTCACCATTGTCGGCTCCAGCGGCTGTGGCAAGAGCAGCATGTTGATGGCCATTGACGGCCTGATTGCGAAGGAAGGTCGTGTGTTGGTCAACGGCCGCGAGGTCAACGCACCGGGGCCGGAACGTGCCATGGTCTTCCAGGAATTTGCGCTGATGCCGTGGCGATCGGTATTGCAGAATGTGCTGTTCGGACTGGAGCTGCAACGCTGGAAAGGGGGCGACCGGATCAAGCGCGCGCGTCATTACGTCAACCTGGTCGGGTTATCCGGGTTCGAGGATTATTACCCCCACCAGCTTTCCGGCGGTATGCGTCAGCGGGTCGGCATCGCCCGTGCGCTGGCGGTGGACCCGGAAATCCTGTTGATGGACGAGCCCTTTGGCGCGCTGGACGCCCAGACACGGGACGTCATGGGCGACGAATTACTGAAAATCTGGGATCGCGAAAAGAAGACGGCCCTGTTCGTCACCCACAGTATCGATGAAGCGATCTTCCTCGGCGACAGGGTCGTCGTGATGCAGAAGGGCCCGGGCCGAATCAAGGTAGTCATCAAGATCGATTTTCCCCGGCCGCGCGCAGTGGAATTGCGCGACGAGCCGGAGTTCGCCACGTACCGCCGCCGAATCCGGGATCTGTTGAGCACCGAGGTACAGGAGCTGCAAAGAATCAAGGAGGATTCTCATGGCTGATTCGGCGCCGAAGGCCGGCCGGGACGTCTCGTCGTTCTCGGCGGACTCGCGCTGGCATAAGCCGGTGGTGGGGCTGATCTCGGTCGGGCTGTTTCTGGCTGTTTGGGAAATGGCGCCCAGGCTGGGGTGGATCGACCCGTTTTATACCAGCGCTCCGGCGCGAATGTATTCCGTCGGCCTCGAGGTATTTCAATCGGGCGAGCTGATGGAAAATATCCGCGTCAGCCTGGTGGAATTCTGTTGGGGGTTCGCACTGGCCCTGCTCGCGGGAATTCCACTGGGGCTGTTGCTGGGCACGAACGCCACCGCGCGTGCGTTGTTGGATCCCCTAGTGACGGCGCTTTATTGCATGCCTCGCCTCGCGCTGCTCCCGGTGATCATCATGTGGCTCGGAATCGGGATGGAGTCCAAGGTGGTGGTGGTGCTGATCGGCGCGGTGCTGCCGATCATTGTCAACACCATGGCCGGTATTCGGGAAGTTGACCCGAACTGGGCGCGGGCGGCCGTCTCCTTCGGGGCGAGTCGTCTGGACGTGTTCGTCAAGGTGCTGCTGCCCGGCTCGGTGCCTGCGGTGCTGACGGGTGTCAGGCTCGGGCTCGGTCGGGGCATCCTCGGCGTGGTGATCGCCGAGATGTACGTCTCCGTCGCCGGGGTGGGTCATCTGATCGTCACCTATGGCGCGGCGATGCGCGTCGATCATCTGGTCTTCTACTCCATGCTCGTCTCCGTATTCGGATTCGCCGCCGTCACTGCTGTAGGGAAAGTGGAGGAAAGACTGCAATCGTGGAGAGGCGACTGATGGTCATCTTCGCCCGGTTCAAATCGTTCTGGCTGGGGACCCTGTCCTTTGCGGTGCTGCTGGTGCTGTGGGAGTCGCTCGTGCGGCTGGGCTGGATCAATCCGTTCCTCACCTCCAGCCCGACGGATATCGCGGTGCATTTCGTGCGGCAGACGCAATCCGGAGAGCTTTCGGTCAATCTCGGTGTGAGTCTGCTGGAGTTCGCGCTGGGCTTCGGCGGCGCGGTGGTGGCCGGCATCCTGATGGGCATTCTGATGGGTTGGTACAGGCTGCTGGAATATACCCTGGAGCCGTTCGTGTGGTTTCTCTATTCGGCGCCGCTGATCGCCTTCTATCCCTTGTTCGTCATCTGGCTCGGCCTCGGCGCACCCACCGTGATCGCGATTACCTTCCTGTTTTCCTACGCGCCGATCCTGGTGAACACCGCCAGCGGCGTGAAGACGGTGGACAAGGAGCTGTTGCGCGCGGCGATTTCGTTCGGCGCGCGGCGCTCGGACCTGTTTTTCAAGGTGGTACTGCCCGCTTCGGTGCCGATGGTGATGGCCGGGCTGCGGCTCGGGGTGGGCAGGGCGCTGCTGGGCGTGGTGGTTGCGGAGCTGTTCGGGGCCACGGCCGGCCTGGGATATTCCATCAACTATTACGGCGCGTTGATGCAGACCACTGACATGTTCGTATCCCTGGTGGTGATTCTGGTGTTGGGGGTGGGGTTCACGCAGGGAGTCGCCATGTTGGAGCATCGCTTCGACTCCTGGCGTGTCGGACACGAACAGTGAGACGCCCGCGAACGGGCGGCGCGACTGGCCCGCGGGGCGATGATGCGGGCCGGGCGCGAATTCTTCTCCGGAGCCCCCGTGCGCAGGTGAAACCCGGTGGCATCAATGCGATGAGGTGTGCATGACGTTGAATGTGGCGGTCGATATCGGTGGAACCTTCACCGATTGCATCGGTTACGACGATGAAGCGGCGCGGGTTGTCAGCTCCAAGAGTTCCACCACCCCCACCGATCTGACGCAGGGAATTCTGCGGTGCTTCGAAAAAGGCGGGCTGGACGTGCATGCCCTGGACACGTTCGTCCATGGCTCGACCATTGCAATCAACACCGTCATCGAGCGCAAAGGAGCGCGCACGGCCCTGGTGGTGACGAAGGGAACCCGGGACGTCTACAAGATCGGTCGCGGCAACCGGCCGGAGGCCTACAACATCTTCTTCAAGCGCCCGCAGCCGTTGGTCCCGCGCCATCTGACTTTCGAGATCGAGGAGCGGATGTTGCCATCGGGCGAAGTGCTGACTGCCTTCGACGTTCAGCAGGCGCGTGAGGTGGCGCGAGCGATCGCCGCAGAAAGCGTGGCGGCAGTGGCGGTCTGTTTTCTGCATTCCTGGGCCAATCCGTCGCACGAGGCTGAGATGGGCAGGATTCTGGCCGAGGCGCTGCCCGGCTGTTATATCTCGCTTTCACACGAGATCCTGCGCGAGTACGGCGAGTATGAACGCACCTCGACCACCGTGATCAACTCGTACATCGGCCCCAGGATAAGCGGGTACGTGGACGACCTCGAGGGGGTGCTGGAAAAGCGCGGCTTCGAGGGCAACCTGCTGATCATGCAGTCCAACGGCGGGGTCATGTCTCCGCTGACGGCGAAGCGGGTGACGGTGGCGATGCTGGAGTCCGGTCCGGTGGGCGGGTTCATCGCCGCCGCGCGCACGGGAGAGGCGCTGGGATACGACAACGTGATCGCCTTCGACATGGGCGGCACGACGGCGAAGACCAATCTCATCCGCGACAAGGTGCCTCAGTTGGCGCACGGTTATTACATCGGCGGCTACGCGACCGGCCAGCCGATGATGCTGCCGGTCATCGACACCATCGAGGTGGGCTCCGGCGGGGGAAGCATCGGTTGGGTGGACGAGGTGGGCGCGCTGAAGGTGGGGCCTCGCAGCGCAGGGGCCGAACCGGGCCCCGTCTGCTACGGCAAGGGCGGCGGGGAACCGACGATTACCGACGCCAACCTGGTACTGGGCCGGCTCGGCGCCGCGGATTTCCTGGGCGGCGAAATGCCGCTTGATCTGGAGGCCGCGCGGGCCGCCATCGAGCGCAACGTCGCCACGCCGCTGGGGGTGGGCGCAGTGGAAGCGGCGCAGGCGATGCTCAAGATCGCCATCATGAATATGTCGCTCGCGGTGCGGGGAGTTTCGGTGGAGCGCGGCTACGACCCGCGCGATTTCGTCATGGTGGCCTTCGGCGGCGCCGGACCGCTGCACGCGGTGGAAGTGGCGCGGGAGCTGCATATTCCCACCGTGATCGTGCCCAATTACCCGAGCCAGTTCTCCGCACTGGGTATGCTGCTGGCCGATGTCCAGCACGATTACGTGCGCACCTATTACAGAAAGCTGGGCGAGGCCGATTTCCAGGAACTCAAGAAAATTGCCGACGAGTTGACCGCGACGGGTCTGCAAACGTTGCGGGACGATTCCGTCGCGGAAAAGGCGGCGGGCTTTCAGTGGTTTCTCGACATCCGCTACGCGGGCCAGGACTTCGCCATTCCGGTACCGATCCGGCTGGAGTTCGTGCTCGAGTCCGACGGGGGGGCCATCCGGCGGGCCTTCGACGCTTTGCACGAACGCCGCTACGGCTACCAGAGCCCGGAAAAAGAGGTGGAAATCGTCAACGTCCGGCTCAACGCCGTCGGCAAACGGCCGCAGCCGAATTTTCCTCAGATCGCCGTGGGAGAAGGGGCGGAAGCGCTGCGAGGGACCCGGCAGGTATTCGTCGAGGGCTCCCCCGTTCCGGTGACATTCCACATTCATGACCGTGCACGGCTTGCCGCGGGCCAGCGCATCGCCGGTCCGGCGGTGATTCAGGAATACGCATCCACCACCATGCTGTTTGCCGGTGACAGTGCGACCGTGGCCGGCACGGGGGAACTGATGATCCAAGTCGGGAGCTACCCAGATGGCCGTTAAAGGAAAGCTGGATCTGGTCACGCTGGAGGTCATTCGCAACAGCCTTCCGGCAATTTCCAACGAGATGTCCTACGTGCTGCAGCGCGCGTCGTTCAACATGATGATCTACGAGGTGCGCGATTACTGCTGCGGGCTGCTGGACGTAGAGGGCAGGCTGCTGTCGCAGAACACCGGCGGCGTTTCTCATTTCGTCTCCGACTTGGGAGAGGTGATCAAGGACGGTGTGCAGCGCTTCGGCGTGGACGGTTTCAAACCCGGCGATGTGGTGATCACCAACCACCAGCGGGTGGCGGGCCAGCACCTGAACAACATCATGATTTATTCGCCCGTGTTTCTGGACGGCGAGCTGCTCGCGTTTCCGGCGATCCGCGCTCATTGGGTGGACGTAGGCGGGCAAAGCACGGGCTTTGGCGCCCGCAACGCCACGGACCCCTGGCTGGAAGGGCTGCAAATCGACCAGATCAAGCTCTATGACGAGGGCAAGCTCGATGAAAAGGTGTGGTCTCTGATCCGCGACAACATACGCTATCCGGATTCATCGCTGGGCGACCTGCAATCACAGATCGCCGCCTGCCGGCTGGCGGAAAAACGGGTGCAGGAGCTGTTCCGGCGCTATGGCCGCGACGTCGTGTGGGCTGCGGTGGAACGCATATTCGAGCAGACCGAGGCGCGCTGCCGCGAGGTGGTGGAAAAAATGACCGATGGCGTCTACGAGGCGTCCTCGCTCTTCACTGGCAGCGCGTACGACAATCACGAACCGGTGCAGGTCAAGGTCAAGGTCACGATCAAGGGCAGCGACATGACCATCGACTTGAGCGGGTGCTCGGGACAGCGCCGCGCGCCGATCAACGGCCGCACCAGGGCCGCGCCCGTCATCGCCTACAAGGCGCTCACCAATCCCCTCGAACCGGTCAACGAGGGTTCCTTCCGGCCGCTCGAGGTGATCATCCCGGAGGGCAACTTCATGATGGCGCAATACCCTGCTCCGATGGCCAGTTGGAGCACCGTGCTGCCGACGGTCATCGACACGATCTTCAAGGCACTCGCACCCATGATGCCGGACCGCGTGCCGGCCGGACACCTGGGGGTGTTGGGCGGAACGGTGGTCTTCTTCGGCGCCAATCCGCGGACCGGCGAACGCTTCGTCACACAGAGCATCGAGGGGGGCGGCTGGGGAGGACGCCCTTGGGAGGACGGCGAATCGGCTTCGGTGTCGGTCTGCCAGGGCGATGTGCGCAATGCGCCGATCGAAAAGATGGAGCTGCGCTGGCCGATTCTGGTCCAGCACCGCGCACTGCGCCCCGATTCGGGCGGGCCGGGCAAGTATCGTGGGGGCCTGGGACTTTCCACGCGAGTCAAGGCGCAGGTGGAGGGGAGCTGGACGCTTCCCCAGACCGGCCGCCGCCCCTATCCCCCGGAAGGGCTGGCGGGAGGAAAGCCGGGCGATCCGTCGGATGCCCTGCTGCGGCTGCCTGGGGAGGAAGCGTTCAAGAGCGTCAATGCCGTGCGCCAGGCCGTGCCCGAAGGTTCCGAAGGAATGGTCTACACGGCGGGCGGCGGCGGTTGGGGCGACCCGCTGGAGCGCGATCCGGCCCTGGTCGCCTGGGATGCCCTGGAAGGATATGTTTCGCAGCAGGCTGCACGCTCCGAATACGGCGTCGTGCTGGAGCCGGGCACGCTGCAAGTGAATATCGAAGAATCCCGGCGGCTGCGCGAACGCATGCGCGCCGCCCGCACCGCGGCCGATGCCGGCTGACCCCCGGCGCCTCGCGCCCGTCGACCGATCCACGCGCCCGAGCGAAAACACTACGGGGAGAACCGATGACTGGGAAAGAAGCCGCTTTCGAAAGGTTCAAAGGTATGCTGGAGCGCGAAAAATTGGATGGCTTGCTCGTCTATTCCCGCGGCACCACCAATATTCTTCGCCCCAATTATTTCCGGTACATCACTGGGGTCCGGCCGGTGGGGCCTCACAACGCTTTCCTGATGTCGCGTTCCGGCAAGACTGCCGTGCTGATCCAGCCCGAGTGGGACGCAGCGCGCGTGGCCCGTCAAGGCCGGGTGCAGGAGGTGCGTGGCACCGCCGACTTTACGCGGGACGTGGCGCGGTTGCCGGCGCAACTGGGCATCAAGGGGCCTCTCGGGGTCGTGGGCGGAAACGAAATGACCCTTGACCTGTACGACGGCATCGCGCGCAAGCACCGCATTGCCAATCTCGACGAAGGCTTCGAGGAGATTGCGCTGCAGCGTACCGAAGAGGATCGCGCCATCGCCCGCCGCTCCTGCGAAATCGCTGAAATCGGCTTTCAGGCGTTGCTGCACGCCTGCCGGGTCGGCGCGCGCGAGATCGAACTGGTCGCGGAAACCGAGTACGCAATGCTCAAGGAGGGGGCGGACGAGTGCTTCATCCTGATGAGTTCCGGCAAGCGCAACCGCGCGATGCATCCCCCGAGCGATCGCAGGCTTGCCGACGGGGACGTCGTGATCCTGGAGCTCACGCCTGTGTACCAAGGCCATTTCAGTCAGCTCTGCCGCACCATTCAGCTGGGACGGCCCGACCCCGTGCTCGCGGAAAAGATGGACATGCTGAAGCGCGCCTTCGAGGCGGGATTGAGCGAAGTTCGGGCGGGCGCTCCGGTCGCGGGGATGTGCAAGGCGATCAACAAGGTCGTCTCGGACGCCGGCTATGGCGAGTGGTGCTACCCGCCGCACATCCGCACTCGCGGCCACGGGTTCGGAGTCGGCTCCATCAAGCCCGGCGGCGTGCTCGACGAGCAGAACCGGGAAAATTTCCGCGCGGGGCAAGTGCTGGTGGTGCATCCAAACCAGTTCGTGAGCGAGGTGGGTTACCTGGCCTGCGGCGAGACGGTGCTGGTGACCGAGACCGGCTGCGAACGGCTGACCGATCGCGAAGGCAAGTCCGGACTGTTTGCCGTGGAGGTCTGACCATGTACACGTTGCAGCCGAACCTGAAACTCGGCAGGGATGTCTGGGACCACGTCAACATGCCGGCCGAGGAATTCGCCGGACGCATCGAGCGCCTGACCGCGGCGATGCGCCGGCGCAAGCTCGATGCGCTGCTGCTTTACGGCAACCTGGTCAACGACTACGGCAATCCCGCCTACGTCAGCAATTACCTGCTGCGGATGTCGCGCGGCGCCGTGGTGATTCTTACCCATAGCGCAGAGGCCACGCTGATCTTCGAGGGCATTCCGCGCGGTATTCATATGGCCGAGCAGGTCTGCGCGGTCGGGGACATCCGGGCCGGCCGCAACATGGCCGCGGAAAGCGTGAAGGTGCTGCAGGAGAAGAAACTGCTGCCCGGCAAAATCGGGCTGGTGGGTGTGCGCCACCTGATGCCTCATGACCAGGCACGCCAGTTCTACGCAGACTTGGGCGCTGATAACGTGGTGCACGCGGACGACCTTGTGCGCAAACAGCGCAGCGTGAAATCGCGCCGCGAACAAGACCAGATTCGACGCGCCTCGCGCATCGTCGCCAATGCCTTCAAGGTGCTGCTGGAACAGCCTGTCGCAGTGATGACGCCCAAGGCGATCGAGGCCAGACTGATCCGCGAGGCGAGGATGGATGGCGCCGAGGATATTCGCGTCGCCGTCGGCATCCCGGGGATGGGCAACTGGAGCCTCGCGCCCGCCGAGCCGATTGCGCTCACTGATGGGGCAGCGGTCATCGTGCTGATGGCGGTAGAAAACGAACGTTATTGGAGCGAGACGCTTCGTACGCTGGTGGTGCGGGGCAATCATCTGGAAGTCGCGCCTATCGCGGACCTGGAACCCCTCTGGCAGCAGTTCGGCAAGGCGCTGAGGCCGGGCCGCAAAACCGGGGAGATTCACCAGGAAATGGTGGCGGCGATGGCCGGGCTGAAATGGGTCGCCGAGTACGGCCTGGGCGAGGGCGTCGGGCTCGGTCCGTACGAGGAACCAACCCTTGCGGCGGGAGGAGCCGTCGCGCTCAAGGAAGGCATGTGCCTGTCGATTCGGCTGATCGTAGAGGACGCGACGCTCGGTGCCGTCGCCGTCGGCGACACGGTATTGATCGGCAAGGGCGGTGCCGAGCCGTTGCGCGGTTGAGCTTTCGAGTAGCCGTGGGTTGCGCCGTGCCCGCCGACGAGGCGATCCGCGAATGAAGTTAGCAGAGCGGACTCAGCAACGGGATGACCTGCCGGCCGTTACGGCGGTAATGCTCGAAATCGGCGACCAGCGTGAACAGACGGCAGTCCGGCAGACGCTCGCTCAGCCTCACAAGGCAGGCGTCGGCCAGGGACATCGGCGTGTCCGCGTAGCGCAGCATCAGCGACTCGATGCCGGACGCTTCGCCCTCCAAGTCGATTCCGATCTCGATGCTGCCTTGCACGACCTTGCGAATCAGGTCGGCGGGTCTACCGCCCGCGCGTTGTATCAGATAGCACGCTTCGGCCAGTACCGGCTCGCACGTGATCAGCGGCGGATGAAGAGCGGTCATTTG
>MEQX01000090.1 GCA_001770415.1 Betaproteobacteria bacterium RIFCSPLOWO2_02_FULL_63_19
ATCACAAACGGCGTCACCGCGATCATCACCCCGGCCACCGCCGCGCAGCCGAAAATCAGACCGTCGTAGATGCGGCCAAGATCACTCAGCCGCATCTAGCTTGCTCCCGCGCCCGACACCAAATCCAAGCGTATCAACCGAATGAGCCGGGTTCTATTCGTAGCGGACCAGCTTCTTGAGCTTCTCGAGGTCGATCTTGACGTTCTTGTTTTTTTCCATACGGGTCATCGGGTCTTTGCGGAACGTCCTCACAAATTCGGCCGCCGCCGCGTCAGGCAAAGCAACGGTCTTGAGGCCCGCGGCCGCGAGTTTCTCCTTCTGCTGATCCTGCGCGATCTTCCAGTACTGGCGCGATTCCTTTTCCCACTCGACGGACAGCTTGTCGAGCAGATCCTGGGTCTTTTTCGGCAGACCGTCGTATACCTTCTGGTTCATGATCATGAACAGCCCGGTATAGGTCATCGGTGGCTCGATCCGGTACTTGATGAATCTTTCCAGCCTATGGTCCAGTACCTCGGTCAAGCCGATTCCCATACCGTCGATGGTTCCGCGCTCGAGGGCCGTATACACCTCGCCAGTGGCCATCACGACCGGCGTTCCGCCCAGCCGCTTGATGAAGTCGCGATACGCGGGCGAGGAGCGCATCTTCATGCCAGTGAGGTCGATCCCGCCCGAGGCCGTTCTCTTGGGGGCCTTGACGGTATAGAGATACAGGCCGAGCCCGCTGTCGAACCAGCCCATGAAACGGGCGTCCATCTTCTGCTTCATCACGTCCCGGACCATGCCGAACACGCCGCTCGCGCGCGCTTCCTCCGGGTTGGTATAGTGAATGAAATCAATTTCCGGCAGCAGTCCTAGATAGTACGGCCCCGGCCCGTACATCATCTCAAACAGGCCGTTGCGCATCGCGTTGGGCTGCTCGCGCGGCTTCGTGATTTCCGGGCCGCCGATGTAATTGATGCGGAACAATCCCTTGCCCGCCTTGTTCGCCTTGTCGACGAAACGTATGAAGCTCTGGCACAGGGGATTGGTTTTGGGGAATGCGCAGACGGTCCTGAGGACTTTTTCCTCGCCTCGCGCGAATTGGGGTGCTGTCAGCAGAGCCACGGATGCCGCGGCGACGATTGCAGTGCAAAGCCTCTTAATGGACATAGATTAGTCTCCTCAATAATCTGCAGCAGTGGATCCACAGCCAACCCGCGTGCCAAATACGCCCCGGCACTTCGACAGGTGGGCACCCTCGATGGCGCTTTCTTCTATCGCCACTTCTTATTAGTCGATGGTCCATCGGGCGGGCGACGAAATCATCGCGTACCAGTTCAATTAATGATATAGAAGATGCCTAATAATTACTATTCATCACGTGAATACTGCACGATCCACGTCGAAGGCGATTGATGCCGGATGTTCGTCTCATGCCGGTCATCGAGCCCAATGTGCGATTCAGGAACAGAATGATTCTTGCTCGCATCTGGCTCTTCACTTTCTTTAATCAGCGATCGCGCCCCGCAAGACTTGGCCGACTGCCTGGGACAGCGGTCTCGGTGGGGACAATGGCAACTGGCCGTGGTTGAAACTTGATGCGCGACCTTTAGTCCGATGCACAAGCCGACGCGACGCGGAGCTCGCTGCGCCGGCCGAAACGTTAAACGACCGGGTGCCGGGCAAATCTTCGCATGCAGAAATACTGAGATTGAACCACCGGCGTCGAAATCAAATGGCGATGTCCTCGTTTCCCCGTCGGCACTAGCGCCGAATAGTCCTTTTGGCCAGCGAGCTTGGTGTCCGCTTGCGCGATGCACGATTCCAGTGCATGGATCGGTGCCGATGCACGGTTTTGCGCGCTTCGCGTGCGAACGGCCTAAACCTCAGTGTCGGGCGACGGCGATGGTGGATTTCCTCGGTCATACGTGGCCCGATGGAGATCACCGTCCCAAGAACGATGCGTTAGCGGGCCCGCGCAACATGGCGCGATAGTTGCTCTGCGTCATGCATGACCACCGCTGCCAACAACGACGGTACCGTTATCATGTCCTCCCATGCGGGAGCCGCCAACGCCGATTTCAGGGTGGGCCTTGCCGTTGCATCAGGCGCTGCGCCACTTGCGATGATGCTTGGTCATGCCACGCGTGCAGTACGCGGCAAAGTGCACGAAGATTTCTATGGCGTGGCGGTCCCGGGCAACACCGCCACCGAGAAAAAGGGTGTGGTCGTTGTGCTTGCCGATGGTATCGGAGCGCACGGCAAAGGCCGAATGGCAGCCGAGGTAACCGTGCGCAGCCTGCTCAGTGACTACTACGCGACCTCGCCTTCATGGAGCATCGCGCAAGCACTGGAAAAACTCATGTGCGCAACCAATGACTGGATCGTTGCGCACAATCGAAATCAGCCGGATAACGACGGAAGCGTTGCGGCGGCGAGCGCGCTGGTTCTTCACGGCCGCCAGTATTTCATCGCGCATGTCGGCAACACCCGGGTATACAGAGTGCGGGACTCCGTGTTCGAGAAGCTGACGAACGACCATACCTGGCCGCGGCGTGACATGCGCAATGTACTCAAACGTGCGATCGGTCTGGATACATACCTCGTGGTCGATTTCGTCGAGGGCGATATCAGGGAAGGCGACAGCTTCATCATCGCATCGGACGGCGTGTGGGATACGCTGGGCGAACGCAGGTTCCGGGCCGTCTACGCGCAATCCGACGGTTCGCAAGCGGCTGCTGATGCTCTCGTGAACTCCGCAGACGAAGTCCAGGAGACCTATCTTGGACGAAACGATGCTTCCGCGGTCGTTCTGTCTATTGAATCAGCCGGGTGAGGTCGAGCACACTGCGCGAAAGGCGCCCGTCCTGTTGGAGACGGGCGCAGTTGCGCAGGTCAATCCGCCTGGGACAGCAATTCGCGCAGTACGTAAGGCATGATGCCGCCATGACGGTAGTAATCCACCTCGATCGGCGTATCGATGCGAAGCAGCACCTTGACTTCACGGCGCGTTCCATCGGCCGATCTGATGACGAGAGTCACGTCCTGCTGCGGCTTGATGTTTTCGAGGCCAAGCACATCGAAAATTTCGTCGCCCTTGATTCCCAGCGACTGCACGCTGTCGGAGCCCTTGAACTGCAGCGGCAGTACGCCCATGCCGACGAGGTTCGAGCGGTGGATGCGCTCGAAGCTGCGTGCGATGACGGCTTTGGCGCCAAGCAGCTGGGTTCCCTTGGCGGCCCAGTCGCGCGACGAGCCGGTGCCGTATTCCTCGCCGCCTAATACCACCGTCGGCGTTCCCGAGGCCGCGTATTTCATGGCCGCATCGTAGATCGGCATCTGCTCGCCCGACGGCTGGTGCAGCGTGACGCCGCCTTCAACGCGTGTGCCGTCCGCTTTTTGCGGAATCATCAGGTTCTTGATCCGAACGTTGGCGAAGGTGCCGCGCATCATGACTTCGTGGTGGCCGCGCCGCGCACCGTAGCTGTTGAATTCACTCACGGATACGTCGTGTTCCTGCAGGTAGATGCCGGCTGGCGAGGTCGGTTTGATCGAGCCGGCCGGACTGATGTGATCGGTGGTAACCGAGTCGCCGAAAATGCCCAGCGCGCGCGCGCCTGTTACGTCCCCGGTCCCGCCCGGTTGCATTTCGAATCCGGCGAAGAAGGGAGGTTCGGCGATGTAGGTCGATGGCGGCCAGCTGTACACCTGACCCGCCGGTGCGGGCACGGCGTTCCACAACGGATGGTCCTTGGTGAGATTTCCGTAGAGTCGCCGGAACGTCTTCGGATCCATCGCGTATTTCATGCAGTCGTGGATCTCCTGGCTCGTGGGCCAGACGTCACCGATGAAGACGTCTTCCCCCTTCCTGCCTTTGCCCAGGGGCTCAGTCATCAGGTCGCGCGTCATCGTGCCGGCAATCGCGTAGGCGACCACCAGCGGCGGCGAGGCGAGGAAATTTGCGCGCAGGTTTGGGTGGATGCGCGCCTCGAAATTGCGGTTGCCCGACAACACCGCCGCGCAGACCAGGTCATTCTTGGTGATCGCCTCGTTGATCGTCGGCAGCAGATCGCCGGCATTGCCGATGCAGGTGGTGCAGCCGTACCCTGCGAGGAAAAAACCGAGTTTCTCCAGGTAGGGCAGCAGGCCCGCCTTCGTGAGATAGTCGGTGACAACGCGCGATCCGGGCGCAAGCGAGGTCTTGACATGAGGTTTCACGGTCAGGCCGCGTTCGACGGCCTTCTTGGCCAGCAGACCGGCCGCCAGCAGTACGCCCGGGTTGGACGTATTGGTACAGGAGGTGATGGCGGCGATCAGCACGTCGCCGCTGCGCAGATCCAGTCCGTCTGCCGTGCGGTAGGGTTTGGCGAGTTCCTCGGGTTTCTTCGAGAAACCACCGTCGTTCACCGGCTTGGAAAACAACTCCGTAAACTTCGATCTCACCTGGCCGATCTCGATGCGGTCCTGCGGCCGCCTCGGGCCGGCGAGTGATGGTGCAACGGTGCCGAGGTCCAGCTCGACCACCTGGCTGAAGTCGATCTGGCCTTTCTTGGCGATGCCGAACATGCCCTGAGCCCGGAAGTAGGCCTCGAACGCGGCAACTTCCTCCTCGGTACGGCCCGTGCCACGGAAGAATTCGATGGTTTTCTGGTCCACCGGAAAGAATCCCATGGTCGCGCCGTATTCGGGCGCCATGTTGCCGATGGTCGCGCGATCGGGCACCGCAAGCTTCTCCACGCCTTCGCCGAAAAACTCGACGAACTTGCCCACGCATTTGGCCTTGCGAAGCACCTCGGTAACGGTCAGGACCAGGTCCGTGGCCGTGACGCCGCCGCGCAACTGTCCTTTGAGGTGCACGCCCACTACATCGGGCGTCAGCAGATATAACGGCTGTCCGAGCATTCCCGACTCGGCCTCGATGCCGCCGACGCCCCAGCCGACCACGCCGATACCGTTGATCATGGTGGTGTGGCTGTCGGTACCGACCAGCGTGTCGGGATAATAGATTCCATCCTTTCGATGCACGCCGCGCGCGAGGTACTCGAGGTTGACCTGGTGCACGATGCCAATGCCAGGCGGGACGACCTTGAAGGTGTCGAAGGCCTGCATGGCCCACTTCATGAACTGGTAGCGCTCGCCGTTGCGCTGGAACTCGAGCTTCATGTTCAGATCGAGCGCATTCTTGGTGCCGTAGTTGTCGATGTGCACCGAGTGGTCGACCACCAGGTCGACCGGCACCAGCGGTTCAATGACCTTCGGATTCTTGCCCATTCTGTCGGCTACCGAGCGCATGGCGGCCAGGTCCGCAAGCAGCGGGATGCCGGTGAGGTCCTGCAAGACGATGCGCGCCAGCACGAACGGGATTTCGTTCACGCGATTCGCGTTCGGTTTCCATCCGGCGAGCTCGCGGATGTGGTGTTCGCTGACCTTCTTGCCGTCGCAATTGCGCAGCACGGATTCGAGCACGATGCGAATGGACACCGGCAGGCGCGAAATTTTTCCCAGGCCCGCCTTTTCCAGGGCCGCAAGCGAGTAGAACTTGCCGGTCTTGCCGGCGATCCTGAATTCTTGAAGGGAGTTGAACAGATTGTGCGGCATGGTTTCTCCGAATTGCGGTTTCTCGAATTATCTCAGATCACAAACAGGTCCACGAATTCGCTCACGGGCATCGCTTCCAGGCGCCGCTGATCGCCGCAGACCTCGAGGATCGCCTGTTGCTGTTTCGCGGGGAAGCGCCGGGCAAGGTTGATGGCGAACTTCTTTTCCAACAAAGGGATGCCGGCTTTGCGCCGGCGGCGGTGTCCGATAGGGTATTCAACGACCACTTCACCGGTCTTCTTGCCGTCCCTGAACTTCACCGTGATCGCGTTCGCGATCGAACGTTTTTCCGGGTCCAGGTAGTCGCGTGAAAACCCCTTGTCCTCGACGCACTGCATCTTGTCGCGAAGCGCGTCGATGCGCGGATCCGCGGCGATCCTGTCTTCGTAATCCTCGGCGGTCAGTCGTCCGTAAATCAACGGGACGGCCACCATGTATTGAATGCAGTGATCCCGGTCGGCCGGGTTGGAGAGGGGGCCCTTCTTGTCGATGATGCGGATCGCGGATTCATGCGTGCGGATCGTGATCCTGGCGATGTCCTGCAGCCGGTCCTTGACCTGCGGATGCAGCGCGATCGCGCATTCGACGGCGGTTTGGGCATGAAACTCGGCCGGGAACGAGATCTTGAAGAGCACGTTCTCCATCACGTACGAACCATAGGGACGCCGGAATTTGAACCGGGCGCCCCTGAACAGCACGTCGTAAAAGCCCCAGGTCTTAGCGGTCAGAACGGACGGATAGCCCATCTCGCCCTTCTTGGCGATCAGCGCAAGGCGCACGGCCCGGCTGGTCGCGTCCCCGGCGGCCCAGCTCTTGCGCGAACCGGTATTCGGCGCGTGCCGGTAGGTTCGCAGCGACTGGCCGTCCACCCAGGCCAGCGACAGTGCGTTGACGATCTCGTCGTGACTGCAGCCGAGCATATTCGCCACGACCGCGGTGGATGCAACTTTCACCAGCACCACGTGATCGAGTCCGACGCGGTTGAACGAGTTCTCCAGCGCGATCACGCCCTGGATTTCGTGCGCCTTGATCATGCCGGTGAGCACATCGCGCATGAGCAGCGGAGCCTTGCCGCACGCAATCGCCTGGCGCGAAAGCCAGTCCGCGGTTGCGAGGATGCCACCCAGATTGTCCGAAGGGTGTCCCCATTCCGCGGCGAGCCACGTATCGTTGAAGTCCAGCCAGCGAATCATCGTGCCGATATTGAACGCCGCCTGAACCGGATCGAGCTGGAACTGCGTACCCGGTACTTTTGCACCGTTCGGGACCAGCGTGCCGGGCACGATCGGGCCCATCAGCTTGGTGCAGGCCGGGTAGGCGAGCGCTTCCAATCCACAGCCGAGCGTGTCCATCAGGCACAGGCGGGCGGTGCTGTAGGCTTCTGCACTCTTGACGGGCGTTTTGACCACGTAGTCGGCAATGTCGACGAGGACTTTGTCGGGTTGGGGGCGGACGTTCGAAACGCGTGGGGACATGGCGTGCATTCTTCCTGGTGCCGGAGTTGAAGGATCAGCGAGGGTTGCGGTTCTCTACGGGTTGCCCGATTCCGCGCAAAAGCACGTTGCGCAGCTGCGCGGAATTGCAGGCTGGCGAAAGGTCGCGCATCGGCGCGCTTGCCGCGACAAACGGGCGAGCCGCGACCCTGGTTCTATTTCCGGTTTTTCATCGGCACCCACTTGCGGTTCTCGGGCCCCGTGTAATTTGCGCTCGGGCGGATGATCTTGCCGTCGATTCGCTGCTCGATGATGTGCGCGGCCCACCCCGACGTGCGGGAGATTACGAAGATCGGGGTGAACATCGCCGTGGGGACCCCGATCATGTGATAGGAAACGGCGCTGAACCAGTCCAGGTTGGGGAACATCTTTTTCTCGCGCCACATCACTGTCTCGAGCCGCTCTGCGATGTCGAACAGCTTCATGTTGCCGGCGGATTTCGAAAGCCGGCGCGCCACGTCCTTTATGATCTGATTGCGCGGGTCGCCGATGGTGTACACGGGATGCCCGAAGCCGATGACGATTTCCTTGTTCTGAATTCGTCTGACTACGTCCTGTTCCGCTTCGTCCGCACTGCCGTAGCGGCTCTGTACATCGAAGGCCACTTCGTTCGCGCCGCCGTGCTTCGGCCCACGCAGGGCGCCGATGCCGCCGCAAATCGCACTGTACATGTCCGACCCGGTGCCGGCGACGACGCGGCAGGCGAACGTCGAAGCGTTGAACTCGTGCTCCGCGTACAGGATGAGGGACGTGTGCATCGCGTGCACCCATTCGGGCGACGGAGCCCTGCCATGCAGCAGGTGCAGGAAATGGCCGCCGATGGAATCGTCATCGGTTTCGACGTCGATTTCCCGACCGTTGTGGCTGTAGTGATACCAGTAGAGCAGCATCGATCCGAACGAGGCCATGAGGCGGTCGGCGATGTCACGCGCGCCGGCCAGGTTATGGTCGTCTTTTTCCGGCAGCAGGGTCCCCAGCACGGAGCAGCCGGTGCGCAGCACGTCCATCGGGTGGGCCGAAGGCGGGATGCATTCGAGGGCGGCCTTGAGGTTTTCGGGGAGCCCGCGCAAAGAGCGAAGTTTGTTCTTGTAAGCGCTGAGTTCCGCCGCATTGGGCAACTTTTCGTGCACCAGAAGGTACGCGATCTCCTCGAATTGTGCGGCATCGGCGAAATCGAGAATGTCGTAGCCTCGGTAATGCAAGTCGTTTCCGCTTCGACCTACGGTACACAGGGCCGTGTTGCCTGCGGCTGTGCCCGAGAGCGCGACGGATTTCTTGGGCTTGGGACCGGGGGCGGGTGCCGCTGGGGTGGCGGTGGACTTGCTCATTTGCGCTTCTCCTTCGCAAAAAGGTTGTCGAGCTTCTGCTCGAACGCGTGATAGTCGAGGTAATCGTACAGTTCAGCGCGGGTCTGCATGGTGTCGATCAGGCTCTTTTGTGTCCCCTCGCGTCGCAGAATCTGGTAGACGTTCAGCGCGGCTCTGTTCATGGCGCGGAACGCGGAAAGCGGGTAGAGCGCGATCGAGACATCGGCTGAACGCAATTCTTCGAGAGTGAACAGGGGAGTGGATCCGAACTCGGTGATGTTTGCCAGAATCGGCACCTTCACAGCCGCGGCGAATTGGCGGTACATCATGAGTTCGGTGACCGCTTCGGGAAAAATTGCATCAGCCCCGGCCTCCACGCAGGCGACGGCACGATCGATTGCCGCCTCGAATCCCTCGACCGCAAGCGCGTCGGTCCGGGCCATGATGACGAAATCGGGGTCGGTTCGGGCGTCGACCGCTGCCTTGATCCTATCCACCATTTCGCGCGCGGACACGAGTTCCTTGCCTGGCCGGTGACCGCAGCGCTTGGCTCCGACCTGATCTTCGATGTGCAGCGCCGCGGCACCACACTTGATCAACGCCCTCACCGTGCGGGCAATGTTGAACGCACTGGCGCCGAATCCGGTATCCACGTCGACAAGCAGAGGTAGCGCACATACATCGGTGATACGGCGCACGTCCGTGAGCACGTCGTCCAGATTCGAAATCCCCAGGTCGGGGACGCCCAGGGAGCCCGCCGCCACGCCTCCTCCGGACAGGTAGATCGACTTGTAGCCACTGCGCTCAGCCATGCGCGCGTGGTAGGCAGATATCGTGCCGACGCACTGCAGAGGCTTTTCATCGCCAATTGCAGTGCGAAACAGCGCTCCAGCGGACATCGTAGTCATCTGCCTCTCCTCGCAAGACCATCCACTTTCGCCGACGGCGTTGTTCGCCGGCGCGGACGCGATGGCCCCCAGAGCGCTCTATTGAAGGCCGCCCGAAATAACCGCGCCCGCCGCATTTCGCGACAGGCGCAGACGATCTTACAGCAGTCGCGAGCCAATAACTGTCGCCGGGGAAGCATCCCCTTGCTGGCAGTTGCGGCGCAAACGGTCGGACGTTTCAGGCCAGCAGGTGCTTGACGCCGTCGCGCTCTTCCATGAGTTCCTTGAGCGTGGCGTCCATTTTGCCGCGGCTGAACTCGTCGATCTCCAACCCCTTGACGATCTGGTACTTTCCGCCCGCGCACGTGACTGGAAATCCGTACATCGTGCCCTCGGGAATGCCATAGGACCCGTCGGAAGGAATCCCCATCGTGACCCATTTGCCGCCGGTGCCGGCCACCCAGTCGCGCATGTGGTCGATTGCGGCGTTGGCGGCCGATGCCGCCGAAGACAGTCCGCGCGCTTCGATAATTGCGGCGCCGCGCTTGCCTACCGTCGGCAGGAACGTTTCCTTGTACCATTTGTCGTCGTTGACCACCTTCGGTGCCGGCTGCCCGCCTATGGTCGCGAAACGGTAGTCCGGGTACATCGTCGGAGAGTGATTTCCCCAGACAATCATCTGTTCAATTGAATCGACCGATTTGCCGGTCTTGGTCGCAATCTGCGACAGCGAGCGGTTGTGGTCCAGCCGCAGCATGGCGGTGAAGTTTTCAGGCGCCAGGCCGGGAGCGCTTTTCATCGCGATATAGGCATTGGTGTTGGCCGGGTTTCCGACCACGAGCACTTTCACGCCGCGTTTCGCCACTGCGTCGAGTGCTTTTCCCTGCACCGTGAATATCGCACCGTTGGCTTCGAGCAAATCCTTGCGTTCCATGCCCTTGGTGCGCGGCCGCGCGCCGACCAGTATGGCGATGTCCGCATCTTTGAAAGCCACGTTGGCGTCGGAGGCTGCGGTCATGCCAGCGAGCAGCGGGAAGGCGCAGTCATCCATTTCCATCATCACGCCCTTGAGCGCGGCCTGGGCCTTGTCGTCGGGAATCTCGAGCAGCTGCAATATCACGGGCTGGTCTCTGCCCAACATTTCGCCGGTGGCGATTCTGAACAAAAGGCTATACCCGATTTGCCCGGCGGCGCCGGTAACTGCGACACGAACAGCTTGTTTGGCCATATGGGACTCCGTGGGGTTGGTCAGTTGAAAATAAGTCGATTCGATAGGGGGCGCGCAACCGAACTTTGTAGTTGATCAGGCACCTTTAGAAACACGTCTGCTGCAGCGCACATTCCGCTGCGATTCAGTTAGCAGACCACACGCGACCGGCCATGATATGTATCTGATAAAGATGTAAAATCACACGCTTGTCGAGTCAGATCTGCATCCCGGTCACAAGTAGGACACTAGTGCCGCGAGGTGCAATTGACTTGGGTCAAACCCGCTCGATTTTGTGCGGCACGGCAGGGTGATCGTTCGCTGTTGTTATGATCGCCCGCGCTCTGATCGGTGCATCAGGGACGGGCTTGAGTGCGTGATACGAATGCTGCTTTTACATGGATGACGAGGAATTCAAACGGCTCCGATGGCGCTGCCGGCGGGGCCTGCTCGAGAACGATCTCGTGTTGGAGCGCTTCCTCGAGCGCTACGGCGCACAATTGTCCGAGCCGGACACGGATGCGTTTAGTAAGCTTCTCGACTATGGCGACAAGGCCCTTTGGGAGCTGGTAACCCGGCGCAGTGAGCCTGCCGACCCTGATCTACTTAGGGTAGTAGAACTGCTGCGCAGCTGTCGGCGCGGCAATGAGACGCGTCGCACATAGGACCAGCAGGCTGGGTGGCCAAGCTCGGCGAATTCGCCGCCTGCGCGGACTGTAGCGTGGATCGCGCAATGGCAGGAAATGATCAGTGATCCCGAGTGCAAGATCGGGCGCCCGCGTCAGTGGTTTTTCGGCGCGGCCGTCCGGAAGGTTTTGTCGATCGACCAGAGGAAATAGGGCAACAACCCGCGGTCAGCGAAGGGAAGCCGAACTGCGCGCAAAAAGGGGATGCTGTGTGCACCCCCGTTTTTGCATTCGAGCGAGTTTCTCGAACTACATCTTCCTGCCACCCTCGGCAGCCCATTTTTCGAGCATGTCGGTGGTGACGGATTTCGGGCGCTCAAGCGCATAGCCGAGCGCGCGGTCCCAGGTGATGTTCGCCATGCATCCTACGGCGCGGCCGACGCCGAACAGCACGGTGTAGAAATCCCACTCCTTGATGCCGTAGTACCACTGGATCACGCCAGACTGCGCGTCGACGTTTGGCCATGGGTTCTTGGTCTTGCCATGTTCGGATAGCACGGCCGGGGCGGTCTCGAATATCATCGACACCAGCTTGAACAGGGGATCGTCTTTCAGGCCCGGGGTGTTAAGGCAGAACTCGCGCTGGGCCATGTAGCGAGGGTCGGTCTTTCTGAGCACGGCGTGACCGAAGCCCGGGACCACCTGCCCCGCATTCAGGGTATCCCAAAGCGCTGCGGTTACGTTCTCCTTGGTCGGCGCGGCACCCTTGAGCTTCTTCTGGAAGTCCATGATCCAGCGCAGCACCTCCTGGTTGGCCAGACCGTGCAGCGGGCCGGCCAGCCCGTTGAGGCCGGCCGAGTAAGCGTAGTACGGGTCAGACATGGCCGAGTGCACCAGATGGGTGGTGTGGGCCGAGACGTTTCCGGACTCGTGGTCGGAGTGCAGGATGAAGTACATCCTCGCCAGATCCTTGTACTGTTCGCTCTGCCCAATCATGTGGGCGAAGTTGGCGCCCATATCGAGCTTCGGGTCGGCCGGGATCTGTTTGTCGCCGCGGTACTTGAGGTTGTAGATGAACGCCGCTATTACCGCAATGCGGGCGACGAGATCGGCGGCGTCCTCGTACACGTATTCCCAGGCTGACGTCTTGTTGAACTTGTCCGAGTTATAGTAGGCCGCGAACTTTGAGTCCTTCTGCAGGGCCAAAATCCCAATCGAGAGCATCACCATGGGATGACTTTCCCGCGGAAGCGCGCGGAGCGTGCTGTAGACGTATTCCGGGACTTGCCGGCGGGTCTTGAACTCCTCGACCACCGCATCGGCCTGCGCCTGCGTCGGAATTTCCCCCGTCAGCAGGAAGTACCAGAAGGACTCGACGCTCGCGTAGGCGGAACCGGCTGCCCTGGGGAGCGCCGCAAAGGTCTCGGGGATGGTCTTGCCTCTGAAGCGGATTCCTTCCTGCGGATCGAGGTAGGAGATATCGGTGACAAGGCAGCGGATGTCCCGGGCACCGCCGATACACTGCCCGATATCAACCTTGTCGATGACGATGTCGGAGTATTCCTTCGTTAGTTTTGCGGTCCGTGGACGGTGTGCCTGAATCTTTTCCGAAAGCTTGTCTTTCAACTGTGTCATGTTCCCAAACTCCTTTCTCTTGGACGAGGTTAAGTACACAGTGTGAATTCAACACGATGAATTAACCGCCTTTAATACTCACGCGATTGCCGGCTATGCCGCTTGATCTAGCTCAATAGAAAAACGCGTTTTTCGTATCCGCAGGCTCTTATCGGGCTGGAGCCCGCGGCAGGAAGGAAGGCACGCCTGGGCAGCTGCGGTCGAAAACCGATGGGCGATTGGTTGCGGGAGGCCAGTGCGCAATTCCGAACGCTTCGGCGCACTGAACTGATTCGCCAACGGAGCGTTACGCGACTTCCTCGATCGAGAGCTTCTGGCGCGCCATCAGCTCGAGCGGAAACGGCTCGGACCCGATCAGTTCCGCGGGAGCAGTGAAATACCGCGACGCGCTCGCCAGGTGCACCGGGATCATCGGTTCGAGCCCGGTCGCAATGAGTTTCCGGGCGATACGGATGCATTCGTCCCGGACCATACGCGTGAAAAGCTCCGGGCCGCGATCGGCTTCCGGGACCTCTTTGAATTCGAAATACTCCTGCATGCTCTGTGGGGGCTTGAGGATCACGAAGGGTTTCTTCAATTCGTCTTCCTCGATACGCCCACGATGAGTCGCCTGAAAATACGTGGGAGAGAGGTCTTCATGCGAGATGTTCCAGTCGCGCTCGTAGGGTTTGACCGTAAACATCTCGACCCTGTCATTTTCGGTGACGGCGATCCCGAAGATGCTGCCGGGAAACTGGGCCTGGGATTTCTGGTAGGCCTCGAATACGAGTTTGCCGCAAGGGCGCTGCTGGTTTGAGCTTTGCCGGGCCCGCGACGCATCGGGCTGTGCAGGCTTCACCGGGCGGGGAGCCGGTGCTCCCGCACCGGCGAAAAGCGCATCGTCCATGAGCGATTTCAGCCCGGCAGTTTCCTCGGGTGAGGATCGGAATCGCGGCGGAAGGCGGTATTTGTCCTGGCGCGTGGGGTCGAGGTGCGCAACCGTCCGTCCGGGCAGGTAAGGCAGGCGGACCGTGATGGTCGTTCCCTTGCCCACGGTGCTTTCGATCGAGAGGTCGCCGCCGAACTCCGCGACTGTCTGGCGTACGAATACGAATCCCAGCGAGTGGAGCTCGCCGTCCAGGGTCGGGCGATCGCTGAGAAGCTGCTGGATCTTGTCTGCTGTCATTCCCACGCCGTCGTCACGCACGCGCAGTGCGACACGGTCACCTTCGATGCAGGTGCTTACGGCAAGCACGCCTGCCTTGCGGCCGCTCATCGCATCGACGCCGTTCATGATGAGATTGAAATAGGTGCGGCGGAAACGCGGACGTCTGCCGATCAAAATCGCGGCGTCGAGCTGGTGGAGTTGCAGTTCCACGCGCGCCTCGGATTTCTCCACCACATACCCCATGACGACGTCCGTCGTGAAATTGCGGATGTCCTCGGCGATATCGAACTCCTCGCGGATGCCCGGCTTTTCCTGTTCCTCGAGAAAGGCCTCGATGCGGAAGTGCACCCCGTAGAGCCACCTGATGGAGTTGCGATAGCGGCGCCGCCAGCGGACCGACCGCGCCTCGTCCGGGAGGAAGGACAGCACCTGGTCCGACCTTCCCCAGAGGGGGTTGAGGATGAGTTCGCATACCTGGTGAATCGCGTCGACGTAGCGGCGACCAAGGAGCAGTACCGTGCGATCCGGCGAGAAACTCATTACGGCGTTTGAATAGCTCTGCAACGCCTTGCGCATGACGCTGAATTTCGCTTTCAACTCCTGGACGTCCGCAGCGTGCAGAATTTGCGCCTGCACGATGTTGTAGATTTCGAGGTCGGTGTTCAGTGTGACGTGGTAGTGAAGGATTTCATTAATGAAACCCTCTACCCGAAGGTCGTGGATGAGAAACTTGATTTCAGCGACGTCCTTCTTGATGCCCTCCGTGTAATCCGGTACTGCGGGAGAGGAAACGCTCCGTTGACTTGTTGTCACGGTTAAAGTCCTAGCGAAAGCAAATTCACGTTTCAACTTCAGACCGGCGCAAGCCGAAACAGTGCCGTGCAAATTGTTCTCCAAACCCTCCGATTTCGGTCCGGACGGATGCGGGCGTGCTTGGAAGCGAAACCCAGACTCGTTCCATCACCAACGCTGTGGCACTGAGAAGCTCTACCTGTTTCGGCCTGATAGTGAACTAGGCTACGCCTTTTGAGCGCCCGCATGCAAGCGTTGGCAATGCGGGAAAGCGAATTATCGCGAGGGCGCGGCGTGTGAGAGGCAGGGCCCGCGGCCAGGGGCTCGCCGCTGTTTCCTCGGCTCGACCCAGGCTTGACTTGGGGGTTGGCCGAGAATGGTTGCGCCCGGGTGCCCGGAATCGGCGGCGGCAGTTTTCCCAAGCCGCCAGCGCTTGTGCCGATCGAATGGCGGTCGCGGGAAGACCGCACAATACCGGGATCCGACCGCGCGAGGACTCGCCGGTACTACTAATGCGCTCGAAGCGGGAACCCCCGTGTCCGGCCATTCGGTCGAAGGGCTTCTTCACGCTTTACGACTATACTACTCGCCGACCCGTGGCTCCGACCGGCGAATCGTCAGACGGGCGAGACCCGGGCAGAACGAGGCGATTCAAGTTCTCGTGGCGTCTGGCCGTTTCAGGAGACTACGTGCAATGACTGCGATCAAGCAGTTTCTCTCCAACTCCTATCTATTTGGTGGCAACGCTCCGTTCATAGAGGAGTTGTACGAATCCTACCTCGACAATCCACAGTCGGTAGCCGAGTCCTGGCGCGAATATTTCGACCGGATGCAGGTGCTTCCCGCACCGGGCGGCAAGGCCGTTCGCGACGTGGCGCACGCGCCCGTGGTCGAGTCTTTCGCGCTGCGTGCCAAGGCGGGGCAATTAGGCGCCGGTGCCGCACCGGGAGATCTGACCGTAGCGCGAAGACAAGTGCTTGTGCAGCAGCTGATCGCCGCATACCGGATCCTGGGCGCGCGCTGGGCCGACCTCGATCCGCTCAAACGCAAGGAGCGCCCGCACATTCCCGAACTTGAGCCGGGTTTCTACGACCTCACCGAAATCGACATGGACATGGTGTTCGATGCCGGCAGTCTTTTCTTCGGGGCGGAACGGCTCACATTGCGCGAAATCATAATGGGATTGCGCGAAACCTACTGCGGATCCGTCGGTGCGGAATACATGTACATCAGCGATCCAGGCGAAAAACGCTGGATCCAGCAACGGCTGGAGTCATGCCGTTCACGGCCCGGCTATACGCCCGAATTCAAACGCTACATTCTCGAGCGCCTGACGGCAGCCGAGACGCTGGAAAAATATCTGCATACACGTTACGTGGGTCAGAAACGGTTTTCGGGAGAAGGCAGCGACACGCTGATTCCGCTCCTGGATCACCTGTTGCAGAAAGCGGGTGAGGCGGGTGTGCAGGAGGCGGTGATCGGCATGGCGCACCGCGGGCGTTTGGGGGTGCTGGTAAACGTGCTTGGAAGGATGCCCAAGGATTTGTTCTCCGAATTCGAGGGCAAGCGTGCGGCTGATCTCACGGCCGGCGACGTCAAATACCATCAGGGATTTTCCTCCGACATCATGACGGCCGGTGGCGCGGTGCATCTGACGCTCGCGTTCAACCCTTCGCATTTGGAAATCGTCAATCCGGTCGTCGAAGGCTCGGTTCGGGCGCGGCAGCACCGACGACGCGACAAGGAGGGCAAACAGGTCCTGCCGATACTCATACACGGTGATGCGGCGTTTGCCGGACAGGGCGTGGTGATGGAGACCCTGAATCTGTCGCAGACCCGTGGCTACGGCACCGGAGGCACGGTGCATATCGTGATTAACAACCAAATCGGCTTTACCACTTCGGACCCGCGCGACGCACGCTCCACGCTTTATTGCACGGATGTCGCGAAGATGATCGAGGCGCCGATATTCCACGTCAACGGCGACGACCCGGAAGCGGTCCTGCTGGTGACCACCTTGGCGCTGGACTATCGCACGCAGTTCAAGAAAGACGTGGTCATCGACGTGGTCTGCTTCCGCAAGCTCGGCCACAACGAACAGGACGAGCCCATGGTGACGCAGCCGCTGATGTACAAGATCATCAACAAGCATCCGGGCACGCGCAAACTTTACGCCGACAAGCTCTGCACACAGAATGTGATCAGCGACGGGGACGCCGATAATTTCGTAGCGACGTACCGTGCGGCCTTGGATGCGGGGCAGCACACCAACAAAGCCATACTTCCGCACTACAAGCCTCCGTACGCGGTCAACTGGGCGCCGTACCTGAACAGCGAGTGGAACGAAAAGGACGACACCATGTTGCCAATGGCGGACCTGCAGATGCTCGCGGAAAGACTCACTACCATCCCGCCGGATTTCAAGCTGCACCCGCGCGTGGAGAAGATCATCGCCGACCGGCGCCTGATGGGGCAGGGGAAGATGCTGCTCGACTGGGGCATGGCGGAAAACCTCGCTTACGCGTCGCTGCTGCGAGACGGTTTTTCGGTCCGTATATCCGGGCAGGACTCGGGCCGAGGAACATTCTTTCACCGCCATGCCGTGCTTCACGATCAGAACAGGGAGCGATGGGATTCGGGGGAGTACGTTCCACTGCGACACATCTCGCCCAACCAGGGCGACTTCGTAGTCATCGACTCCGTCCTCTCGGAAGAGGCCGTGCTCGGGTTCGAATACGGATATGCCACATCCGAACCCAACGAACTGGTGGTATGGGAAGCGCAGTTCGGCGATTTTGCGAATGGCGCGCAGGTGGTGATCGATCAATTCATCGCCTCGGGCGAGGTGAAGTGGGGCCGCTTATGCGGGCTGGTGATGCTGCTGCCGCACGGCTATGAGGGCCAGGGGCCGGAGCATTCTTCCGGACGTCTGGAGCGGTTTCTTCAGTTATGTGCGGATTACAACATTCAGGTATGCGTGCCGGCGACACCGGTGCAGATGTTCTTCTTGTTGCGGCGGCAGATGATACGGCCCTACCGCAAGCCGCTGATCATCTTCACACCCAAGAGTCTGCTGCGCCACAAGGAGTCCGCGTCGCCGCTGGAGGAGTTTGCGGTTGGCAAGTTCAAGCCGGTCAACGGCGAATGGGACGCGGAGATTGTACCGAAGAAGGTCAAGCGCGTGATCTTTTGCAGCGGCAAGGTGTTTTTCGATCTGCGCGCCGCGCGTATCGAGCGCGGCATCAAGGACATCGCCATCGTGCGCATTGCCCAACTCTATCCGTTTCCGCACGATGATTTCGAGCAGCAAATCAACCTCTATAGCAAGGCGCGGGAAGTCATGTGGTGCCAGGAAGAGCCCGGCAATCAGGGCGCGTGGCACCGGATTCAGCACTATCTTCTGCGACATATGCGCCGCGATCAGGTTCTGGCTTATGCATTGAGACCATCGTCGGCAACGCCGGCCGCGGGTTACCTGTCTTTGCACAACGAGCAGCAGAAGGCGGTCGTCGACGCCGCGTTCGGGGAGATAACGGACAACATCGTTGTTCCGGTGCAGGGTACCGGCAAGGCCGGCCCCCGCCGCGGCAGATGAGTCTGGAATAGGAAACGACCATGCTTATCGACGTCAAAGTACCTCAGTTGTCGGAATCGGTTGCAGAAGCCACCCTGCTTACGTGGCACAAGAGGGAAGGCGAACGGGTCGTCCGCGACGAGAATCTCATCGACATCGAAACTGACAAGGTCGTCCTTGAACTTCCGGCACCCCAATCGGGGGTCATGACCAAAATCGTGAAAGGCGATGGCGGTACCGTCGTTTCGGGCGAAGTGATCGCGACGATCGATACCGAAGGGACCGCCACGGTGGTCGCGCCGGCACCAGCTTCCGCGGAAGTCGCGGTGGCTCCGGTCGCGCCCAGAACCGCACCACGCGAGGATCCTCGCCTGATGCCTGCGGCGCGCAAGCTTGCCGAGGAGACTGGCGTCGATACGCAGTCCATACCGGGAACGGGGCGGGGCGGGCGCATCACCAAAGGCGACATCATCCAGCATCTGGAAACGGCCGGGAGCGGTGAGCCGCAACAGGCGAAGGTCCAGGCCACCACGGCCGAGCCACCGCGGCCCGAGTTGCAGCGGGTGCCGGCACCGGTCAATATTGCGCAGATCATGGGCGATCGCCCCGAGCAGCGCGTGCCGATGTCTCGCCTGCGGGCGCGCATTGCCGAGCGTCTGGTTCAGTCGCAGGCTACAGCAGCGATACTGACCACATTCAACGAAGTCAACATGCAGCCGGTCATAGACCTGCGCACCAAATACAGAGACAGGTTCGCGAAAGAGCACGGGGTGAAACTCGGCTTCATGTCCTTTTTCGTCAAGGCGGCGATTGCAGCGCTCAAGAAATATCCGGTGGTCAATGCCTCGGTCGACGGCAACGACATCGTGTATCACGGCTATTTCGATATCGGTATCGCGGTCGGCAGTCCGCGAGGCCTCGTCGTGCCGATACTGCGCGACGCGGATCGGATGAGTTTTGCCCAGATCGAAAAGAAGATCGCGGAGTTCGGGAAGAGCGCGCAGGACGGTAGACTCGGAATCGAAGATCTAACCGGGGGCACGTTTTCGATAACCAACGGCGGCATATTCGGCTCGATGCTTTCCACGCCCATCATCAACCCGCCGCAGAGCGCGATCCTGGGAATCCACGCGACCAAGGACAGGGCAGTGGTCGAAAACGGACAGATTGTCGTTCGACCGATGAATTATCTGGCGCTTTCATACGATCACCGGATCATCGACGGTCGCGAGGCGGTCCTGTCATTGGTGGCGATCAAGGAATCCCTCGAGGAGCCGTCGCGACTGCTGCTCGAGCTGTAAGTGTGTCGGTCGATAGCCGGGCAAAATTCAGATCGATCTTCCGTCATGCTTTTCTGACGATACCAGGTTTGCTCATTATTTTTCACGAGTTCGACAATGGCCCAATCATTTGATGTCGTGGTAATTGGCGCTGGTCCGGCCGGATACGTCGCCGCGATCCGCGCCGCGCAACTTGGTTTCTCCGTCGCATGCATCGACAATTGGAAGAACGCGAAGGGCGAATATGCCCTTGGTGGTACTTGCCTCAATGTCGGCTGTATTCCATCCAAGGCGCTGCTTTGTTCATCGGAGAATTTCGAACGTGTCACGCACAGGTTCGCGACGCACGGCATTTCCGTGTCAGGCGCGAGAATGGATGTAAAGAAGATGCAGGCGCGCAAGGATGCGATCGTCGCGCAGTTGACCGGCGGCATCCAGATGCTGTTCCGCAAGAACAAGGTTGCCTGGCTGAAAGGGCGCGGCCACCTGAGCGCTGCGGGTGAGCGCTATCGGATCGAGGTTGCCGGCGCGAGTGGCAAAGAAACGGTCGACGCGGCAAATGTCATCATCGCCACCGGATCCACGCCCCGCGAGCTGCCCGGCGTGCCGGTGGATAACATTCTTATCTGCGACAATGTCGGGGCGCTCGCATTTCGCGAAGTGCCCAGGCGCTTGGGCGTCGTCGGCGCGGGAGTGATTGGTCTGGAACTGGGGAGCGTGTGGCGCAGATTGGGCGCCAAGGTGACGATTTTGGAGGCGTTGCCGACGTTTCTCGCGGCCTGCGACGATGCAGTATCCAAGGAAGCCTGGAAGCTTTTTACGAAAGAGCAGGGCCTGGCCATACGCCTGGGCGCCAAGATCGGCAAGGTCACGCCGGACAAGAAGGGCGTGAAGGTCGAATTCGCCGACGGCGAAGGCGAGAGGTCAATCGAGTTCGACAAGCTTGTCGTGTCGGTTGGCCGTGTGCCGAACAGTGCCGGTGTCGGTGCGGAGTCAGTGGGGCTCAAAATCGACGAGGGCGGATTCATTGATGTGGATGCGCACTGCAAGACCAATCTGCCCAACGTCTACGCGATAGGCGACGTGGTTCGCGGGCCGATGCTGGCGCATAAGGGGATGGACGAGGGAGTCATGGTGGCCGAGCATATTGCCAGCCAGGCCGGGCACGTAAATCTGGACGTCATTCCCTGGGTTATCTACACGGCGCCGGAAATCGCCTGGGTCGGTAAGACGGAGCAGCAACTCAAGGCCGATGGAACGGCCTACCGCATAGGGCAGGTGCCCTACCTTGCCAACGGGCGTGCGCTCGGCCAGGATGAGACGACGGGGTTCGTCAAGGTGCTTGCAGACGCCAAGACCGACCGTGTGCTCGGCGTCCACATCATATCCTCGCACGCGTCGGAACTGATCGCCGAAGCGGTCATGGCAATGGAATTTCGCGCCAGCTCCGAGGACGTCGCGCGGATCTGCCATGCGCATCCGTCGCTGTCGGAAGTCATGCACGAGGCGGCGCTGGCCGTAGACAAACGCGCGTTGCATATTTGAGGATCGAGGCTGGGCATGGAAAGATTCACGGCGTATCGCATTCACGAAGTGGAAACAAAGGTTTCGGCGCGCTTCGAGGAAATGACGATTGCCGAGCTTGATGCGGGCGACGTAGTGATACGTGTCGCGTATTCCGGCGTCAATTACAAGGACGCGCTCGCAGCCACCGGTGCCGGGCGCGTGATCAGGCGATTCCCGTGCATCGGCGGTATAGACCTGTCCGGTACGGTCGTCGAATCGAGCGATCCGCGCTTCGCGAGCGGCGACGCCGTCATCGCGACCAGTTACGACTTGGGCGTTTCGCACGACGGCGGCTTTGCGCAGTACGCCCGCGTGCCTGCCGACTGGATCGTTCCGCTGCCAAAGGGAATGACCCTGTTAGAGTCGATGGCGCTTGGCACTGCAGGATACACAGCAGCGCTTGGTATCGTGCGTATGGAGCAAAACGGACTCAAACCCGGTAACGGACCCGTGGTGGTTACCGGGGCGACCGGCGGCGTGGGTTCTATCGCGATCGACGTGCTCTCGAAGCTCGGTTTCGCTGTAACGGCGCTCACCGGAAAAGACAGCGAATCGGCGTACTTGAAGGAGCTGGGGGCGAAGCAGGTATTGCTGCGATCGAGCATCGATTTTGCCAAATTGAAACCTGTGGACAAGATGCTTTGGGCCGGCGCCGTCGATAATCTCGGCGGCGAGATGCTCTCCTGGCTCATGAGTACGATGCAGCAGAGCGGGACGATCGCTTCGATCGGCAACGCCGCGAGCCCCAACTTTTCGGCGACGGTGTTCCCGCTGATTTTGCGAGGCGTGGCGTTACTGGGCATCGATTCGGGGTACACACCGATGCCGCTGCGAAAACAGGTGTGGGAGCGTCTGGCCGGCGACATGAAGCCGGACCACCTGGGGGCGACGGCACATACCATCGCATTCGGGGAACTCGATGCCAGTTTCGAGAAGTTGCTCAACGCGCAGATGCGCGGTCGTTTCGTAGTCGATATGGCCGCGTCGGCAGGAGCATGAATTCAACCAAACGGAGGGCGAAGTGAAAAACAGACCGTGCCTGACCTTGGCCGATGTGAAGAAGATCGCCGCCGGCTGCGAGGCAGAGGCGATCAAGAACAAGTGGAACGTGGTCATTGCCATATTGGACGATGGTGGGCACCCGCTGTGCTTGCAGCGCATGGACGGAGCGACGCCCTTCAACGCGCAGGTTGCGCTGGAGAAAGGGCGTACCGCGGCGGTTTCCCGCCGCTCGACCAAGAGCTGGGAGGACCGCGTCGCCTCAGGGCGCGTCGCCATGCTGAACATGCCTGTGCTGCCGGTTCAAGGCGGGTTGCCCATCGTAGTCGAAGGCGAGTGCATAGGCGCGGTCGGCATATCGGGCGTGCAGTCGCACGAGGACGAGCAGATTGCCCAGGCAGGCATCGACGCGCTGCTGCGCGGTTGAATCGTGGCGGGGTAAACGGCCGATTGATCAAACGCATGTACACCATGGCAGCCCCACGGCTCCGTACCGTGCAGTGCGTTATCCGACAACGCAAGGGGAAATGAGCATGATCTTCACACCGCCGGGGCAAAGCCCTGTGCCGGGCTCCAGTTATCTGGAGAGCACGCGCTTTTTTGACTGGACGACCGAGTCGGTGCGGCGTTTCGCCGAGAAATCGATCGGCGCTGAGACCTCTGAACTCGGCAGGGCGACCAAGCTCTTCTACGCCGTTCGTGACGGCTGGCGATACGATCCGTTTTCCATGCGCCTGACTCCGGAGATCTATGTCGCGAGCAACGTACTCAACGCCAAGGCTGGTTACTGCATTCCCAAGGCGATCCTATTGGTCGCGGCAGCGCGGGCAGTGGGCATACAGACCGGAATCGGCCTGTCGGATGTGGTCAACCACCTCACCACGGAGAAGCTCAGGGAACGGCTGGGCGGCCTGAACTATTTCATGCACCACGGCTACGCGGTCATGTATCTGCAGGGTCGCTGGATCAAGGCTGCGCCCGCGTTCAACATCGAATTGTGCGAGCGTTTCGGCGTGAGGCCGACCGAATTCGACGCAAGATCGGATGCGCTGTTTCAGGAATTCGACATGAGCGACCGGCGACACATGGAATACGTCAAGGACCACGGCATCTGGTCTGAATTTCCGTACGACAAGGTTATCGCAGATTTCCGCACGTTCTATCCGCTGGACGCCTTCGGCGCGGAACCGGCCGCGGAACGGTTCGAGGACGGGGTTCCGGTTCGTTGAGCCGACGAGCACGCGACAACAGCCCCGCAACCGCTTTCGCTGGCGTCAGTCCTCTTCCTGCGCCGCCTTGTGCTGCGAGGTGATCTGCTGCTGGGTCATTGCCGGCACCGGAGCGTAATGGCTGTACTCGGTCGAGTAGGACCCGTGTCCGCCCGTGACCGAACGCAGGCGCGACTGGTAGTCGGTCAGCTCCGACAACGGAACCTGCCCGGTAATCGCTACGGTGTTGCGGCCGCGTCCCTGGGTGCCGGTGATTTGTCCGCGTTTTGACGACAGGTCGGAGGTCAGATCGCCGATGTAGTCTTCCGGCGTCAGGATCTCCACGTTGACGATCGGCTCCAGAATGATGGGCCCGGCCTTGATAACGGCGTCCACCACGGCCTTGCGTCCCGCGCTCACGAACGCGACCTCCTTGGAGTCCACGGGGTGGTGCTTGCCGTCGTACACCACCACGCGCAGGTCCTCGACCGGATAGCCGGCGATGATTCCGGAGTCCAGCGCTTGGCGCACGCCTTTTTCCACCGCCGGGATGAATACGTTCGGGATCACGCCGCCCTTCGACTCGTCCTTGAACTCGAATCCGCCGCCGCGCGGCATCGGCTCCACGCGCAGGAAGACTTCGCCGAATTGTCCTGCACCGCCGGTCTGCTTCTTGTGCCGGCAATGCCCCTCGGCCTTCTTCGTGATCGTTTCCTTATACGGGATCTTGGGCGGCTTGGTCGCGACCTCCAGCTTGTACTGCTGTGCCATCTTTTCGAGTTTCCAGCGCAGATGCAGATCCCCCAGGCCGCGGACCACCGTCTCGTGCGTGGACGGATGGCGCTCGATCTTGAAGCAGGGGTCTTCCAGTTCCAGTTTGTGGAGGACGTCGAACAGGCGCTGTTCGTCGCCTTTCTTCTTGGGCTCCACCGCCAGGCCCTGCATCGGCATCGGAAATTCGAGCGGCCGAAGATGGATATGATCCTCGTCGTGCGAGTCGTGAAGCACCGCGTCGAACACGATCTCATCGACCTTCGCGACCGCGCCGATGTCACCGGGTACAAGCGCGTCGGTTTCGACATGGTCCTTTCCCTGCAGCACGAACAGGTGGCCGACCTTGAACGGGCGCTTGCCGTCGCCGACGAAAAGCTGCGAATCCTTGGTTACCGTTCCCTGGTGGACCCGGAATACCCCCAATTTGCCCACGTAGGGGTCGACCACCACCTTGAACACGTGCGCCAGGGCATGTTTTTCCGGATCGGGCTCGGCATGGAACTCCTCCGCGTCCGAACCTTCGCCCCTGAGGAAGGGCGGCGCATTACCCTCGGCAGGGCTGGGCGCGAGTTTGGCGAAGATGTCGAGCAGTTCCTCCAGCCCGACGTTGTTCTTGGCCGAGCAGAAGCACACCGGTATCAGGTGTCCCTCGCGCAGCGCTTTCTCAAACGGCGCGTGGAGCTGGCCGGGCTCGACTTCGCCTTTTTCTAGATACACCTCCATCAGCTTCTCGTCCACCTCGACCACCTGGTCAACGAGCGCCTGGTGCGCCTGGGAAACAGAAGAGAAATCCGATTCGCCGTCGGGGTTGAAGAAACAGTCGACGACCTGGGTGCCGCCCTTGGCGGGCAAGTTGATCGGCAGGCACTCCCGTCCGAACGATTCCTGGATCGAGGCGAGCACGCCGGGCAGGTCAACGTTATCCGCATCAATCTTGTTGACGACGATCATGCGGCACAGCTGGCGCGCCGCCGCCGCGTTCATCATCCGCACCGTGCTCAACTCGATGCCCGAGGTCGCGTTTACGACCACGACGGCGGTGTCCACGCCGGCCAGCGCACTGATGGCCTGCCCGGCGAAGTCCGGATACCCGGGCGTGTCAATCAGGTGCACATGCACGCCGCGCCAGGCGAAATTGACGAGCGACGAGTTGAGTGAATTCCCATAGGTCTTTTCCAGCGGATCAAAATCGCAGACGGTATTGCCCGATTCCACGCTTCCGGGCGCGCCGATTGCGCCCGCCTTGACGAGCAATGCCTCGGTGAGCGTGGTCTTCCCCGCGGCCCCATGGCCGACCAAGGCAACGCTGCGGATGGCTTCGGTGGTGTACTTCGGCATGTCGCTGCTTCCTCTCTCTCGTTGTGTATTCTGGCGCCGCCACGTGGCCAATTGATCTCATCGGGCGATCCGCTCCACGCGGATTCGCCCGATTCTGGGCGGTCTGGAAACAGGTGAATTCTAACTTCCGTTGGGCCCGCGCGCTTGACCGGTGACGAACCGCTTTTGGATTTCGCCCGCAGTCGACTGTGGAGAGTCGTTTGCGTCTCGATCCCGGATCGCCTACCCGATGCGTTTGAGACGTGCCCTGAGATCCGCGAATGGTTTGTGTGTGGCCGGCTGCGCGTCGAAACTCGCGCCGTCGCGCCCGGTCGCGTCGAGATACCGCGAATGCTCCGCGTCGTGGCAATACAGGCACAGCAGTTCCCAGTTGCTTCCATCGGCGGGATTGTTGTCGTGATTGCCGTCCTTGTGATGCACGGTGAGCATGCGCAGATTCGCCCCGGCGAATTCGCTGCCGCAGCGCGCGCAGATGTGGGCAAAGAGCTTGAGAGCCTGCTCGCGGTCCCCCTTGTCGCGGATTTCGGCGGCGCGGCGCGCCTCGGCCACCAGGCGGTCCAACTTGTTCGGGTCACGAGGAGCAGCCATTGTGTCGGTTCAAACGAAGCACAGATTCGTCGGTCGCGGCATTGCTGAATTTGGGTACATCGCGTTAGGAGCCACGCTTGGATTCGTTCGACTATTTTGACTTCCCGCAACGATACTCGACGACATACGCATAGGGAGTGGCCGTGAATTCGGAAAGTTTCGATACTCCGATCGCCTGCCCGTTCCACCACTTCACAGGGTATTGCATTCTCAGGTATCGCCTGGCGTCAGAGAAGAAGATCCAACCCGAGGCTTTACCCAGGCTCGGAAATCGGGCTGCCAGGGCACGCATCGACGGAACTCTCGTGGTGGCCTTGCAATGTCTCTTGACGAAGGCGTCCACCTCACTCGCTATTATGATCGTCGATGCATCCGATTTCTGCAGCCCGAAGGTCAGCGCACATAAAAGGCCCGCGACGACGATCGAAGAAATGACGATGATTCGAGTCGACCGTTTCACTTAGAGCATTCCCAATAATTCCGTATCAGTGGCGAGATAGTATCGCTTAGATGACGATCCGGTCGAATCGTTCGGAGCAAAGCCGGGCTTCGGATCATTTCGAACCTCGAAAGACAAATCGCATCTCGCGAGATGGGGTACCCGTGCGCCCGCTGTCCACGCGCAGCAGCGCCGTGACTTCGGCGGGCCGCCGCTGGTCGTTCAGCGAATTGGCGTAGGCAGCGAGCACAAAGCCATCGGGTCCGCTTGCCGCGATTGCGTCGTGGAAATGCTTTTCCGCGAACGAAGTATCGCCCATGCGCAGCGCCATCTCCCCCAGTCGTGTCGGCATCCACTGCAGGCGGTCAGGCTACGTTGACGGGGATCTTGAATTCGCGGATGCGCTTTTCCCACTCCGCAGGCCCGGTATGGTGCACCGAGGTGCCCATTGCGTCGACCGCGACCGTCACCGGCATATCCTTGACCTCGAACTCGTAGATGGCTTCCATGCCAAGGTCGCCGAACGCGAGCACCCGCGATTTCCGGATCGCCTTGGAGACCAGGTACGCGGCGCCGCCGACGGCCATCAGATAGACCGCCTTGTGGCGCTTGATGGCTTCGATCGCCACCGGGCCGCGCTCGGACTTGCCGATCATGCCGATCAGACCGGTGCGCGCGAGCATCAATTCGGTGAATTTGTCCATGCGGCTTGAGGTTGTCGGACCCGCGGGTCCGACGGCCTCGTCGCGTACCGGGTCGACCGGTCCGACGTAGTAAATGACCCGGTTGGTGAGATCGATAGGCAACTTCTCGCCTTTCTCGATCATTTCCTGGATGCGTTTGTGGGCCGCATCGCGGCCGGTGAGCATCTTGCCCGAGAGCAGCAGAATGTTGCCGGGCTTCCAGTTGGCGATCTCCTCTCTAGTGAGCGTGTCGAGGTTTACGCGCGTAGCGTCGGTGGGCGGAGTCCACGTGACCTTCGGCCATTCGTCCAGCGATGGCGGTTGCAGGTCGGCAGGGCCGGACCCGTCGAGCACGAAGTGCAAATGGCGCGTTGCGGCGCAGTTGGGGATCATCGCGACGGGCTTGGAGGCCGCGTGTGTCGGATAGTCGCGGATCTTGACGTCGAGCACCACCGATAGTCCGCCGAGTCCTTGCGCGCCGATCCCCAAGGCGTTGATCTTGCCGTACAGTTCAATGCGCAGTTCTTCGATCTTTGTCTTCGGACCGCGCGCCATCAGTTCGTGCATGTCCAGAGGCTCCATCAGCGATTCCTTGGCCATCAGCATCGCTTTTTCCGCAGTGCCGCCGACACCGATGCCGAGGATCCCGGGAGGGCACCAGCCCGAACCCATTTGCGGAACCGTCGCGAGCACCCAGTCCTGTAGCGAGTCGGACGGATTGAGCATGATGAACTTGGACTTGTTCTCCGACCCGCCGCCCTTGGATGCGACGGTCACGTCGAGCTTGTCGCCGGGCACGACCTCCATGTGGATCACGGCCGGCGTGTTGTCTTTCGTGTTCTTGCGTGCAAAGATGGGGTCTTCCAGCACCGACATGCGCAGCTTGTTTTCCGGTAGTAGATAGGCCCTGCGCACGCCTTCGTTGACGGCGTCGGCGATCGAACCCTTGAAGCCCTCGAAGCGCATGTTCATGCCGACCTTCAGGAACACGTTGACGATTCCCGTGTCCTGGCACAGCGGCCTGTGCCCCTCGGCGCACAGGCGCGAGTTGGACAGGATTTGCGCGATGGCGTCCTTTGCCGGTACGGACTGCTCGCGCTCGTAGGCGCGCGCCATGTGATCGAGAAAATCCTTAGGGTGGTAATAGCTGATGTACTGCAGTGCGTCGGCGACGCTGTCGACGAGATCATCCCGCCTGATCACGGTCATCGGTGGTCCTTTATCGATAGATGGCAATTTCGCCATCCAATTTTAGCACTCGCGCATACCTTCTCCGATCGTGCGGCGCCCCTTTTCACCAGCCCGCAAGCACGCTACGCTGCGATCCGCTTGCGGCCGCGCGGCACGCGGCGGGTTCGGGGAGTGTGATTGCGGCACCGCGAACCCGCACAAATGTCGTACATTTGGCACTGCGGACGCGAGCGGCTGTCGCAGCGGGCCGGCCACGCCGTGTAAGTTTGGCGTTGGCGGCCCGGGCCACACCGCGTTGGAGTTTCAAGCATCGCAATCGGGTTGTCGCCGGCGCAATCGCCTTAAACTCGAGACGAGCTGGAGGGTGTGCGCGTGGCGTTTTTTCGCGTCGCACTCAGGGTCAGAAATTTCGCAGAGGAGGATCATCGTATGACGAGCGCAACCATCGAGTCGGTACTTCAGGAGAGCCGTTTGTTTCCGCCTCCCGCCGATTTCGTCAAACAGGCCAACGTATCGGGGATGGCGGCCTATCAGGCCCTGTGCGACGAGGCGCAAAGCGACTTCGAAGGCTTCTGGGGACGACTCGCGCGCGAAACCCTTCTCTGGCATAAGCCGTTCGGCACCGTGCTGGACGAGTCGAATGCGCCGTTCTACAAATGGTTTCCCGACGGCGAGCTGAACGTTTCATACAACTGCCTCGATCGCCACCTCAAGACCCAGCCTGATAAGACGGCGATCATTTTCGAGGCAGACGACGGGAGCGTGACGAGAATCAATTACAAGGATCTCTATCACCGCGTCTGCCAGTTTGCGAACGCGCTGAAGGCGCACGGCGTGCAGAAGGGCGATCGCGTTCTGATCTACATGCCGATGTCGATCGAAGTGGTTGTCGCCATGCAGGCGTGCGCACGCATTGCAGCCACACATTCAGTGGTGTTCGGCGGCTTTTCGGCGAAAAGCCTGCAGGAGCGGATCATCGACGCCGGCGCGACAGAGGTCATTACCGCCGACGGACAGTTCCGCGGCGGGCGGGAGATTCCACTCAAGCCCGCGGTGGACGAAGCGCTGGCGATGGGCGGCTGCGAGAAAGTGAAGAACGTCATCGTCTACAAGCGCACTGGATCGGCGGTGAACATGGCCTCGCCGCGCGATAAATGGTGGCACGACGCCGTCAGAGGCCAGGCCGACTTGTGCGAGCCCACCTGGGTCAGTGCCGAGCATCCGTTGTTCATCCTCTACACCTCGGGTTCAACCGGCAAGCCCAAGGGAGTGCAACACTCCAGCGGTGGCTTCCTGCTGCACGCGATGCTGACGATGAAATGGGTGTTCGACCACAAGCCGAGCGACGTCTTCTGGTGCACCGCAGACGTGGGCTGGGTGACGGGTCACACCTACATCACCTATGGGCCGCTTGCGGTCGGCGCGACCGAGATCGTGTTCGAAGGCGTGCCGACCTATCCCGACGCGGGCAGATTCTGGAAACTGATCCAGGATCACCGCGTCAGCGTCTTCTACACCGCGCCCACGGCCATCCGCTCGCTGATCAAGGCGGGACATGATCTGCCGACGAAATACGATCTGTCGAGTCTGAGGATACTGGGAACGGTGGGCGAACCGATCAACCCCGAAGCGTGGATGTGGTATTACAACACCGTTGGCGGCTCACGCTGCCCCATTGTTGACACCTGGTGGCAGACTGAAACCGGGGGCCATCTCATTTCGCCACTGCCGGGTGTCACCTCGCTCAAGCCCGGATCGTGCACGCTGCCGCTGCCGGGGATCATGACCGACATCGTCGACGAAACCGGGCAATCGGTGGAACGGGGCAAGGGAGGCATTCTCGTCATCAAGCGGCCCTGGCCTTCGATGATTCGAACGATTTGGGGCGATCCGGACAGGTTCAAGAAGAACTATTACCCGGAGGATTTCAAAGGCAAATATTACCTCGCCGGAGACGGCGCGAGCCGCGACCTGAACGGCTATTACACCATCATGGGACGCATCGACGACGTTCTGAACGTTTCGGGCCACCGGCTTGGCACGATGGAAATCGAATCGGCGCTGGTTGCAAACCCTCTGGTGGCCGAGGCAGCGGTGGTGGGCCGACCCGACGAAATGACCGGCGAAGCCGTCAGCGCATTCGTGGTGCTCAAACAGGCGCGGCCTACGGGCGAGGCTGGCCACAAGATCGCCGAGGACCTGCGCAACTGGGTCGCCAAGGAAATTGGTCCGATCGCGAAGCCCAAAGACATACGCTTCGGCGATAACCTGCCGAAGACCCGCTCCGGAAAGATCATGCGCCGGCTGCTGCGCTCGCTCGCCAAGGGTGAGGAGATCAAGCAGGACGTCTCGACGCTGGAGAACCCGGCGATTCTGGAACAGCTCAAGCAGGTGAGCTGAACCGGAGTTCGAGAGCGGGAGACCGCGAAACAACCGGGAGGTTCGCCTCCCGGTTGTCATTCATCAACCCGTTTGTGCGCGTGCAGTCGTTGCCGGGCATGGTTATCTGGGCTAAGCTGCGCGGCTTCGCGTTTCCGCAGTAGACTTCCGGTCGCGCCGGAGAGATGACCGAGCGGTCGAAGGTGCACGCCTGGAAAGCGTGTGTACGGATAAAACCGTACCGAGGGTTCGAATCCCTCTCTCTCCGCCAGCGAACCTGCGGCTCGGCTCGTTTCTTGGATCCCTTGTCTTGTAACGCGCAGAATTTCCTCGACCGTGTTCGGCCGTCTACGGTTCGGGCACCGTGAATATGACTCTGTAGCGCGCGCTTCCCAGCATCTCGTCGGGTTCGGTGCCGTATCCAACGAGCACCGATGCACCGGCCAGATCCGGGGAGGACAGATCGATGTTCTGAAGGATCTGTGCGCTCACGACATCGCTCTGACTGTTCAGCGACACCGAGCGCATGAACTCGGCCATCGGCCAATGCAGCTCGCTCCAGTTGTGGCCCGAATCAAGCTGCAGGTACAGCGAGGCATCGCCCACGGGGACGCTGGCGGCCACGTAGACGTTATAGTCGGCCGCGAAGCGTCCGACGTCCGAGGCGAACGCCCCGGCGCCGCTCGTTCCCCTGACGTCGACCGAGAGAGAAATATCGGTCAGGTCACCTTGGCGCGAAGCCTTCACGAGAAACGGTGGCGTTTTGTCGGCGGGAATGCTGTTCGCTTCCCCGGGAAGCAAGTCCAGCGGTCCGTTGGCGGACGGATTGATCGCCAACACCGGTTCGGGACGCCAGGCAAACGTTCCGTCGCCGATCTGACCCTCGAAATTGCGACCCCATGCCCAGACTGTTCCATCGTCGCGCATCGCCACTGAGAACCGGTCGTCGCAGCTGAAGGACTGGAAGCTCTCGAGGCTAGGAATCGGGGCCGCGATGGACGACGACGACCGCGGAAGGCCGTTGCCCAGCTGACCTGAAATGTCGTGACCCCAGGTCCACAGCCGGCCATCGGACGAGAGCGCGCAGCTGTTGTGGCCGCCGGCCGAAATGGCGACGACCTTGGCCAGGCCGGAGACTTTCACCGGCGCGTGGCTGTCGATCTGGGTGCCGTCGCCGAGCTGGCCCCTTGCGTTGTATCCCCATGCCCAGACCTCGCCGCCGCTGCCCAGCGCGAGGCTGTGAAAAGCACCTGCGGCCACGGCGACGATGTCGGCGAGTCCGAGCACCTGCACGGGCATGCTGCGGTCTTCGGTCGTGCCGTCGCCGAGCGCACCGTATCGATTCGTTCCCCACGACCATACCGAATTGTCGCTTCCGATCGCCAGTGCATGCTGATTCGTCACGGCGATCGCCTTCACCCCGGAAAGCGCCGTCAATTTCCCAGGAAGCTGAACGCCTGACACCACACCGCGACCGAGCCTACCCGAGGCTCCGTTGCTTCCCCAGGACCAGAGGTTGCCGTCATGGTCGAGAGCGAACGAGGAATCGTTGCCGGCGGCGATCGCGTCAATTGCCGGCAGGCCGGTCAGCGGTATCGGTACCAGCGAATCGCGCCGGGTCGTGTCCCCGAGCTGATACGAATCGTTGGCACCCCACCCCCAGACCGATCCGTTTGCATCGAGCGCGAGGCTGTGAATGACGCCAGCGGCCACGGAGACCATGTTGGTGGCACCCGATACATCGACCGGAATGTTGCTGATCGCCACGGCGTTGTCGCCGAGTTCACCGCTGCCGGCGGCTCCCCACGCCCACACCGACCCGTCGCCGTCCACAGCGACGCTATGAGCCTCTCCGGCGGCAGCCTGTACGATCGAGCCGACTCCCTGAATCGGCGTCGGTGCCGCACGATCATTGGCGTCGCCCACGCCGAGCTGCCCCCTGTCGTTGCGGCCCCACGCGAGGACGGTGCCGCCGGAATCGCGCGCAAGCACGTGCACGTTTCCCATCTCGAACCGGGAAAGCCCATTCAGATTGCTCACCAGCGTCGGCGAACGCTCGACGGCGTAACTGCTGTCGCCGAACTGTCCGAATTCATTGTGACCCCACGCCCACACCGCGCCGCCGGCGCGGGCGACGGCCATGCTGATCACCTGACCGGCTCGGATTTCCTTGATCGGCGGCAGGCCCGGGACGATAAAAGGCGTGGTGTGATCGTCGGTCGTGCCATCGCCCAGAGAACCGCGGATTCCGCGGCCCCATGCCCATACGCGGTCCGACGAATCGAGTGCGAGATTGACCCTTTGGTGAGCGCTGATCGCGACGATGTTCGACAACGCGCTCACCTGGACGGGGATCAGAGAGTCGACCGTCGTGCCTGTGCCTAGTTGGCCGGACGTGTTGTCGCCCCACGCCCAGAGCGTTCCGTCCTTGGCGAGTGCGAGCGCATGGACCGAGCCGGCGGCGACTGTGCTCACGCCAACAGCGGGAAGTCCCGACACCTCAACGGCGTGAGCGCGCGAATTTCGGTCGCCGGTTGCCAGCGCCCCGGATCCACCCGCGCCCCACGCCCACACCTTGTTGTCCGAAGTGACTGCAAGGGCGAACTTATCGCCTGCAGCGATCGAGGTCACGGTTCCGCCTATGCCCTTGACCTGTACCGGATGACTGCTGGAGCGCTTGGTGCCGTTACCCAGCTGGCCGAAAAGGTTGGTGCCCCAAGCCCAGACTGTCCGGTTCGCGCGCAATGCAAGCGTGAATGCGGTGCCCGCCGCAACCGCCGTGACCTGGTCGATACCCTCAACCCGACCCGGTGAAGGGCGCAGCGCGCCCTGGCCGTTTCCCAGCTGGCCGTAGGCGTTGAGCCCCCAGGAGACGATGGTGCCGTCCGATTTGAGCGCCAGCGCGAATTGTTCGCCGGTGGTGACCATGGGCGTCGCGGCGATTACGGTCAAAGGAAGCGACAACAGCCATGCCAGACACAGCCCGCGTATGCAGTTGCGCATTACGATGTCCTTCCCAAGGCAGGTGGCGCAGGTGCCACGAAGTCCCGATTGCTGCATAGACGGCCGGATGAGATCCGCGGCACGAGGAAAGTCTACCGGAGGTTTGTCCCTGCCGGTTCAGTTGCGTTTGAGTGGTGGCGTCTGACATTCGCGGTCCGCGCGGTGTAGATCACGATCGAGGACCATCCGGAAGGCGAACGGATGTCGTCATTTGAGAGCCACCGCGGCGCCAGCAGCCATCCGATCTGCGGCGCTCGGCGTCCAATTCACTCAGCCCAGTTTCTTCATTTGTTCAGCGAGACATCCCGGGCAAAGGCCATGGCTGAAACCCGCGTCCGAATGCTCGGTAATGTATTTTTCGAGCTGCTGCCAGTCGTTGTTCTCGGCACGAATCTTCTTGCAGTGAATGCAGATCGATAACAAACCTTCCAGGTGTTTGATGCGGCCTAGGGTCTTCTCCGCGCGTTGCCGCGCGCTGATATCCCTGACGATGCAGACCGCGTGCGACTTGCCGTCTATCTGGGTCCTGGATACGACGTATTCAGTGACGATTTCGGTTCCATCCTTGAGCATGCCGATTACGTTGGTAGGGCCAGCGCCACCCGATTTCCGGCCTTCGCCGTCGAGACGGGCGAGCAGCCGCTCGAATTCGATGCGGTAGCGTTCCGGAACGATCAGCTCCGCAATCTTGTTTCCCCGCGCTTCGTCGACGCCGTAGCCGAACACTCTTTCTGCGGCCGGGTTCCAGATCACTATTGTTCCCGCTTCGTCCATGACGATGATGGCGTCGTTCGCGGCAGCGCTGAAAAGACGCAGGTTTTCCGCTTCCAGTCTGTGGTGGCCGAATACCTGGCGCAGCATCTTCATCGCTGCCACGATCAGCAGCGAAAATCCTAGGCCCATCCAGTCGTTGGCGATCGTGTAGGTGGCGGCATCCACGCCGCCGCTCTGTGCGAGATAGCTCAGCATGCTGCGGAATCCCTGCAGCAGCAGTGCGCCACTGAGAAGAATCCACCCGAGGATCCAGCCGGAGAGTTGAATTTGGGAGAATGCGAGCCAGATCCCGATCAGCAGCAGGACAAGCGATACCCACTGGATTGCGCTGATACTTCCCGTTATGGCCATTCGCGCTTGCCGATCGATCGGGGCGGTAAACGGTACCGCCGGACGCCTGCAGCTATGTCAATGTCATCAGTCTCCCCCGATATCGGGGGGATTCAAATGACCAAATGTCCGTTTTGAGGCCTAATTGGCATTTGACCCTTACGAATTGTCGGGAACGGAACGTTCGCGGTCTTCCGCTGGAACGTTATGGTCGGAGATTGGCGGTACCTTGGTGGGGTCGCGAACACCGTCCGGGAAGAGACACGTCCGGCCGTCTTATTGCCGCGACTCTATGTCCGGCCCCACACCTCTTCGGCCACCTCGACGATGCGCCGCAGCTTGGCCCATTGTTCGTCCTCGGTGAGCGTGTTGCCCTCCTCGGTGGAAGCGAAGCCGCATTGTCCCGACAGCGCAAGCTGGTCCAGGTCGATGAACTTCGCGGCCTCGTCGATACGGCGCCGGAGCAGATCCTTGGACTCCAGCGCGCCGGTCTTGGTGGTGACCAGGCCGAGCACCACGGTCTTGCCCTTGGGCACCAGCCGCAGCGGCTCGAAGCCGCCGGCGCGCTCGGTGTCGTATTCCATGAAGTACCCGTGCACGTTGATGCGGCTGAACAGGACTTCGGCCTCGGCCTCGTAGCCCCCGGATCCCATGAACGTCGATTTGTAGTTGCCGCGGCACAGATGCATGGTGACCGTCATGTCCGAGGGAATGTCCGACATCGCCGCGTTGATCAGGTCGCCATAGAGTGGTCCGAGCTTCTGCGGATCGTCACCGCGCGCGCTCATCTGCAAGCGGTATTTCGGATCGCACAGCATGGCGATGAACACCTCGTCGAGCTGGAGATAGCGGCACCCGGCGTCGGCGAAGCCGCGCACGGCCTTGCTGTAGACCCGCCCCAAATCGTCCCAGAACGCCTCGAGCGTCGGATAGGCGTGTCGGTCGATCGGTGTCGGCGAGGGCCGGCCGTAGATTGCTGACGGCGCCGGAATGGTGATCTTCGGCGTACGTTTGGTATGCGCCGCGACAAATTTGAAATGCTCCACCATCGGGTGCGGCCCCGCCAGCCCAAGCCTGCCGCTGACCTTGACGCCCTCGGAGCGCGTCGTCACACCGGAGAACGGAATGCCGGAATCCATGATGTGCTTCTCGACCCCATCGATGCCCCAGAGAAAATCGAGGTGCCACCACGAGCGACGGAACTCGCCGTCGGTTATTGACTGCAGTCCCACCTCCTCCTGCTTCCTGATGATGCGCTCGATCTCACGGTCCTCGATGGCCTTGAGTTCGGCCGCGCCGATCTCACCCCGGGCGCGTTGCGCGCGCGCCTCGTGCAGCACGGCGGGGCGCAGCAGACTCCCGACATGATCAGCCCGAAACGGTGGCTTGGTGCGTTGCATAGTCTTCTCTCCCAGTGCAATGGTTAAGAACATCTTCCGGTGCGCGCTGCGCACCGCGCGGGTCCATGCTCGGCGGCCGGCGTCGACCCGGGCCCGGGATCGGCCGCTCAGACGCCCTCGAATACCTCCGCCCACTCTTCCAGCCGTTCCGGATACTTGTAGCCGCTGTTGAGCGCGACGTGGCCGTATCCAAGCGCCTTCAGCTCGCGCAGGCGCTCGCGAAGTTCGGCCTTGGAAGCAGTCCACGTCACCGAGCGGATGAGCTCCGGGGTGCACACCTCGTGCTCTTCCGGACGCAGGTACATCAGGTGCCCGCGATGATTGCTGAGGTAGCGGGCATCGGCGGGCTGGTAACCGAGATAGATCCTGCGGTAGCGTTCAAGCAGGGCGGCGAGTTGCGGTGGCACCGGACGCCCAATGTCGCCGAATTCCTCGCGCTCCACCAGGCTGTGCAGTGCGATGGTCGCATGTGGGCCGGCTTGCCGTTTCGCGCGCGGGCTGTCCGCGACCTCGCCATCACCGAGAACGCAGCCGGAGATGGTCGCGCTTGCGTGCAATGAGGACGGATCACGGCCTGCCTCGCTCCATGCTGCCTTCATATCGGTAATGCCGGCCTCGCCATGGTTGAGATTCGGAACACCGTTGATCCAGCCGGCGCCCAGTTTCGCGGTGAGCCGCCGCGCCTTGGGACCGAACGCTGAGATGTACAGCGGGATGGGATCCTCGATGTTGACGGCTCCGATGCCGGGATCGAGGAAGCGAATCTTCCGCAGTTTTCGTTCGCAGGTCCATTCGATGGTTTCGCCCGCGAGCAGTCCGCGCACAACGCGGATGTACTCTTCCATGTCGGCAAGTTTGACCGGGCCCAGGCCCATTGCTCGACGCCCCGTGAAGCCGGTGGAAACGCCGAAATCGATGCGCCCCGGGGCGAGCGCGTTCAGGCTGCCGAGCGCGCTTGCGGCAACGGGAGCAATTCGGTTGGACGGGATCAGCACGCCGGTGGCCAACCGTATCCTGGAGGTCTGCATGGCCGAGGCGGTCATCGACACGAACAGCTCCGAATTGAGCATCTGGGTGTCGTAGAACCAGGCACGGCTGTAGCCGAGCTCTTCGGCGCGTTTCACGAGCTTCCATGAGTCCGCTACGGGCGGAACGAGAATGCCGTAGTCCATGTTGAATCTCCCTGGGTGTCGCGAGACGTCGGAGCCTCGACCTCCGATTTCGCGTTCCTATGGTAGCGGAACGGGACAGGTGATGCGGCCCATCGGTGACGCAAGCCTGTTGGCGCGGTCTGGATCGCAAGGTGCTTGGATGTCACGTGCGGCGGCAGATCCGCCACCGATAATATTGCATAAGTTCATGTTTTCATGGTCCTTACGCTATCGCATTTCGTCCCGCAAAGCCTTTGGATGCCGTCGTCCTTGGCTCGTTTGACGTGTGCGAGCGGCGCCCGCTCGGGGTATGATAGGCGCCAACAGGTACCCCAATCTATGGTGGCTGGACGGAGTATGGCAACAAAATCTAGGGGTTATAACGCCGAAGATATCGAGATCCTGGAGGATCTTACGCCGATCCTCCATCGGCCGGGCATGTATACCGATCCCGCGAATCCCAACCATGCACTGGTCGAGGCGATCGACAATTCCGCCGACGAGGGCCTGGCTGGATTCGCGAGGAACATTTCGGTCACGTTGTACGAGGACGGTTCGGCCGCAGTCGAGGATGACGGGCGCGGCATTCCGGTCGACATGCATCCGAAACGGAAGATCCCGGCGGTGCAGGTCATCTTTACCACGTTGCACTCGGGCGGCAAATTCCGCAAGACCGACAAGGATGCGGTCTATCGAATCGCTGGCGGTCTTCACGGCGTTGGCGTCTGCGTTACCAATGCACTTGCGAAGCGGCTTGAAGTCGATGTGAAGCGGGACGGAGCGCAGTACCGTCTGGTGTTCGGGGACAACGGCAAGGTCAAGGAAACCCTAAGAAGAGTCGGCGCGGTGGGCGCTCGAGAAACCGGTACGCGACTGCGGTTCTGGCCCGATCCGAATTACTTCGACTCGCCAAAGATCGTTGTGGCCGACGTAAGCGCGCTGCTGCGCGCCAAGGCAATGCTTCTACCAGGAGTGCGCTTCACTCTCGGCATAGAGAAGAATGGCCATCTGGAAAAACAGACCTGGCACTTTCCGCAGGGTATCCGAGGTTATTTTTCCGATGCCATCGCCGAGCGCAATCCGGTGGCCGAAACGTTTTTCGGTGAGCGCTACATCGACGCGCAGTCCGAATCGGATAGCTTTACCGAGGGGGAAGGGGTGCTCTGGGCGGTTGCCTGGACACCCGAAGGTGACGTGGTGGCCGAGTCCTACGTGAACATGATCCCCACTAGGCTCGGCGGCACCCACGTTTCGGGGCTGCGCGAGGGTGTCTTCAACGCCATTCGGAGTTTCATCGAACATCACGCGATGGGGCAGCGGGGCGTGAAGCTGGTTCCGGATGATGTCTGGTCAAGGACATCGTATGTACTATCGGTAAAGATGCTCGATCCGCAGTTCAAGGGCCAGGTCAAGAACGAATTGATATCGCGCGATGCGGTTAAACTCGTGGCGCAGATGGTGCGGGATCCCTTCGAGCTGTGGTTGTCACGCCACGTGGATGAGGGCAAACGCATCGCGGAACTGGTCATTCGCCAGGCATTGATCCGGACGCGGGCCGCCCAGAAGGTCGAGCGGCGCAAGACTTCGGGGGTTGCCGTTCTGCCCGGAAAGCTTACCGATTGCGCCTCGGACGATCCGGAACGCAACGAGCTGTTTATCGTCGAAGGAGATTCGGCGGGTGGATCGGCAAAGCAGGCTCGCGACAAGGAGTTCCAGGCCGTATTGCCGCTCAAGGGCAAGCCGAAGAATACTTGGCAGGATGCGCAGGATACGCTTTACGCGAACAAGGAAATCGAAGCTATCGCGCTGGCCATCGGCGTGGAACCGCACCAGGCAGGAGCGGCGACGGACCTTTCGGCGCTGCGTTATCAGAGGATTGTGATCCTTGCCGACGCGGACGTGGACGGGTCGCACATTCAGGTGCTGCTTCTTACATTGTTCTTTCGCCATTTCCCGAAGTTGATCGAAGGCGGGCACGTGTTTGTCGCCAAGCCGCCGCTGTTCAGGATTGATGTGCCATCGCTCGGCAAGGGGAAACCGGCGCGCAAGCTTTATGCGCTCGATAAGCAGGAATTGGAGGGCATCGAGGAGAAACTCCGCGACGAAGGCGTCGGCGAGGGTAAGTGGGCGGTGTCACGCTTCAAGGGCCTGGGGGAAATGAGTCCGGAGCAGCTTTGGGAAACGACGCTGAATCCCGATACGCGAAGAATGCTTCCGGTGAGGGTTGAGAATGGCGCGCTCGAGCAGGACCGCGGCATATTCGACATGATGATGTCTAAGGAAAACGCGTCGCTGCGGCGCGAGTGGATGGAGATCTACGGGAATCTCGTTGATGCCGACATTTCCTAGAGGCGGCCGTGCGGCGATCTGCTGCCCGTCCCGAGCTAACGCTGAACATCCGGAGAGCAGTAGGGGTATGTCGCCTCACCACATAACGGACGCATAGGACTTTGCATCATGGGCAACCAGAAGGATTTGTTCGATGGCCTCGAAGCCAGTGTCGCTGAAGCACAAAAGGCGGCGACGGATGCCTCGGTGAGCGCGGGCGAAACCCTGCCGGAGAAACCGCAGACCGGCGGAAACGGTGCCGGCGGGTTGCCGCCGCATTTCGCCCCTATGCCGGCCGAGTACGGGGATACGCTGCCGCTCGGAAGGTACGCGGCATCGCAATACCTGCAATACGCGGTCAGCACCGTCAAGGACCGCGCGCTACCGCGTGTCGGTGACGGCCAGAAGCCGGTACAGGCTCGCATTCTCTACGCAATGTGGGAAATGGGCGGGCGTTCCAGCACACCGCGCAAGAAATCCGCACGCGTGGTCGGTGATGTGCTGGGCAAGTTCCATCCGCATGGCGATGCCTCTGTATACGACGCACTGGTTCGCATCGCGCAGGAATTCACGATGCGCTATCCGCTGGTGGATGGCGAAGGCAATTTCGGTTCGCGGGACGGCGACGATCCGGCAGCGATGCGATACACCGAGGCAAGGCTGACGAAATTCGCAGAGATCTTGCTCGCCGAGCTTGACAGTGGAACCGTCGACTTCACGCCCAATTACGACGGCAGCCTCGAGGAGCCGCAGGTTCTTCCCGCGCGCCTGCCGGTCGTATTACTCAACGGGGCGTCCGGTATCGCGGTCGGGATGGCCACCGAGGTCCCGAGCCATAACTTGAACGAGGTGGCGAATGGAGCTATCGCGCTCGTCCGCGATCCGGCGCTATCCGTCGCGGGGCTGATGAAATACATCAAGGGCCCGGATTTCCCGGGTGGAGGACAGATCATTACACCTCGCACCGAGATGCGCGAAGCCTATGCATCGGGCCGGGGGTCGGTGCGGGTGCGGGCACGATGGACCGTCGAGCGGTTAGCGCGCGGGCAATGGCAGGTGGTGGTCCATGAACTACCGCCCGGAACGTCCTCGCGCAAGGTTCTCGAGGCGATTGAGGCAATTACCAATCCCCAGCCACGACCCGGGAAGAAATCGCTTACGCCGGAGCAGCAGCGGGAAAGACAGCTGATGCTGTCCATGCTCGACAAGGCTCGCGACGAGTCTGACCGCACGCATCCGGTGCGGCTGGTATTCGAGCCGAAGTCGTCGCGCATGGACGAACAGGATTTCGTAAATCTCCTGCTTGCCAAGACGAGCATGGAGACCAACGTTTCCATCAATCTGGTCATGGTAGGACTCGACGGGCGGCCCACCGGAAAAAACATCAAGGATATTCTTGCCGAATGGCTGCAGTTCCGTTTCGCCACGGTGACGAGGCGTACGAAGTTCCGGCTCGCGCGAGTGATGGACAGAATCCATGTCCTGGAAGGACGGATGATCGTCCTACTGAACGTCGACAAAGTAATCAAGATCATACGTAACGCCGAGGATCCTAAAGCTGATCTCATCAAGGCCTTCAAACTCACCGACCGGCAGGCCGATGACATTCTGGAGATCCGGCTGCGCCAGTTGGCCAGGCTCGAGCACATCAAGGTCGAGAAGGAACTGGAGGAGTTGCGCAAGGACCGCAAGGCTCTCAACAAGGTCCTGGGCACGCGCAAAGCGCTCGAGGAACTCGTCATTCAGGAGATCGAAGCCGATGCAAAAACGTTTGGCGACAAGCGGCGCACAATCATCGAGGAATCGGAAAAGGCGGTCGTAGAAACGCCCGTCATCGACGAGCCGGTCAGCGTCATATTTTCCCGGAACGGGTGGGTGAGGGCGCGGCAGGGCTGGGGCGTCGACCCGGGAAATTTGTCGTTCAAGGAAGGCGACGGGCTGCTTGCGCTGCTTGCGTGCCGTACGGTCGACCCGGTCGTGTTTTTCGACTCGCTGGGGCGAACGTACACGGTAAGTGCGGGAGAGTTGCCCTCGGCGAGAGGCGACGGCGCACCCGCATCTTCTCTGGTCGACGTGCAGGGAGGGGCGAAGATCATGTATTGTCTCGCGGGGAAACCCGAGACGAACGTTCTCGTAGCGTCGTCAGGAGGCTATGGCTTTCTTACCAAGCTCTCCGACATGATGTCGGCACGCAAGGCAGGTCGCGATTTCATGACCCTTGGCGAGCGCGAACTTCCGGTTGCGCCGTTCGCCTATGAGGATGCGCTTGGGAATGTCATCGCCGCGCTGTCGGCGGACGGCCGGCTGCTGGTATTCGACATCGCCGAGATGCGCCAGGTCTCCCGCGGTCGCGGTGTGATCGTGATGGGACTGGAGGAAGGCGAGAAACTGCTTTCGGCGGCGGTATTCGATGGCAAGTCGTTGGTAGTGACCGGAGTCGGGCGTGGAGGGAAGGAAAGGGAACTGGTGCTTTCAGGCGATAAGCTCAAACACCACTTTGGACACCGAGCGCGGATGGGCCGTGTTCTGCCCGACAGACTGAAGCCGATTTCACTGCAGGTTGCTGTCATACCGCCGGGCCAGGACCGTTAAGTGCGCCCGACGATGTCCGGAGGTTGCACTGTGCTACACTGCGATAGTCCCCGCAAAACAGAGGCACGCCGCGAGTACGGCGGCGGGTATCTACGACTATGGCGGGCCTCCCCGCATTGCAGCGTGGTGAATCTGGTCAGGTCCGGAAGGAAGCAGCCACAGCTACTTACTGCAAGTGCCGGGGGTTAGGCTCGCCACCCCATGCATGACGCCTGCTTCGGCGACAGCTGGATACGATCCGGGAAGCGCGATGGCCGCTTCCCGGATTCTGCACCGAATTTTGCACGGCACGGTTGACGTGACGTCCTTCATCGGTCGTTGATCCTAGCTGTTAGAATTTCCAAATGAGCTATCAGGTTCTTGCAAGGAAGTGGCGGCCGCGCACCTTTGACGCGGTTGTGGGGCAGGAACATGTGGTCAAGGCGCTCACTCATGCCCTGGAGCAAAATCGATTGCACCACGCGTACCTGTTTACGGGGACGCGAGGCGTGGGAAAGACTACGATTGCGCGCATTCTCGCGAAATCGCTTAACTGCGAGACCGGGATCAGCGCTACTCCTTGCGGCACGTGCTCGACCTGTACCGAGATAGACAGCGGCCGGTTCGTCGACCTCATGGAAATCGACGCGGCGACCAACACGGGCATCGACGACATGCGCGAGCTGCAGGACAACGCCGCGTATGCGCCGACGCGGGGGCGGTTCAAGGTAATTGTCATCGACGAAGTGCACATGTTGAGCAAGGCGGCGTTCAATTCAATGCTCAAGACTTTCGAGGAGCCGCCGGAACACATCAAATTCGTGCTCGCTACAACGGATCCGCAGAAGATTCCGGTGACCGTCTTGTCGAGGTGCCTGCAGTTCAATCTCAAGCAAATGCCGGCAGCGGCGATTTCGTCTCATCTCGCGCGCGTCCTCGCGGCGGAGGAGATTGACGGTGATCAAGCCGCGCTCAGGCTCATCGCTGCCGCTGCGAAGGGCAGCATGCGAGACGCGCTGTCATTGCTCGATCAAGCGATTGCGTTTTCGGCCGGCGACTTGTCCGAAGCGTCGGTACGGGCAATGCTGGGAACAGTCGACGACAGCTTCCTGTTCGCGATTCTGCGCGCGGTTGCAAAAGGTGATGCGCGCGCGGCGCTTGCCGTGGCGGACGATATGGAGTCGAGAAACCTTTCGTTCGACGAGGCGCTGCAGGATCTTGCTGCCGTGCTGCACCGGGTGGCATTCGCTCAATCGGCGGCGTTGCCGGACGACGACCCGAAGAGGGAATCAATTCTGGAACTCGCGAATTTGTTCGCTCCGGAAGAGGTGCAGCTCTATTACCAGATCGCGCTGCACGGGAGACAGGATCTCCCGTTTGCGCCCGATGTCTACGCCGGTTTCACGATGAGCCTGCTGCGAATGCTAGCGTTTCGGCCCGACGATGGCGCCAGCGGCGCCGCGGAGGATCTCGCAGCAAGCGGGGAGCACTCGAATGCCGAAACCAGCGGGCAACCGGGTGATGTGCGGCCGATGCCTGCTGAACAGCACGGTCGCGCGGCGCAAAGAGCTTTTGACGGCAATTGGCCAGCGCTGGCGAAGTCACTCAGGGTGAGCGGCATGACCCGGCAACTCGCTCAGCAAAGCGAATTGAAGAGCTTCGATCGTGACGTCTTCGAATTGTGCGTGCCTGCGGCGATGAAGCATTTGACGGATAAGGGCTATTTGGACAAGCTTAAAGAAGCGTTACGGCAGCATTTTGGCCGGCCGATCCGAATTAGCGTCGATGTCGGCGTGACTACGGGTAATAGCGCTCAGGATCATGCCGTTGCGTCAATTCAACAGGACGCCTTTGTCCGGGGGCTCGTAGAGAATATGGACGCCACGATCATTCCCTCGTCGATCAGACCGGTTAATTCAGCAATGGGGAGCATAGATGATAAATAAGGGGCAACTTGCCGGTTTGATGAAGCAGGCGCAACAGATGCAGGACAACATGCGCCGGGTACAGGAGCAACTGGCCGGTATCGAAGTTGAAGGCCAGGCCGGTGCAGGTTTGGTGAAGGTCGTCATGACTTGCAAGCACGATGTCAAGCGAGTGAGTATCGATCAAACATTGCTCGCTGACGACAAGGACATGATTGAGGACCTCGTGGCTGCCGCGGTCAACGACGCTGTTCGGCGCGTTGAATCCACGGTTCAGGAAAAGATGGCGGGAGTCACTGCAGGCATGCCGCTGCCACCTGGAATGAAATTTCCATTTTGAAATCCCCTTCGAGCCTCGAAGAATTGATGGATGCGCTGCGCTGCATGCCCGGGGTTGGCCCCAAGGCAGCTCAGCGGGCTGCGTTCCATCTGCTTCAATACGACCGGCCCGGAGCGCAGCGGCTCGCCAGCGCGCTCGGGCGGGCGTTGCAGACTATTCGCCGCTGCGCCAGGTGCAACAGTTTTACCGAAGAGGAACTATGTGCGCTGTGCGCGTCGGCGAAACGCGACCCATCGCTGCTTTGTGTGGTAGAGACGCCGGCGGATCTGCTTATGTTGGAGCAGACTCTAGCGTACAACGGACTTTACTTCGTGCTCATGGGCCGGCTATCGCCGCTGGATGGCATTGGTCCGCGGGAAATCGGCCTGGACGTGCTATTGGAGCGTGCCACAGATGGCGCGGCGAGGGAGGTCATCGTGGCTACGAATTTCACGAATGAGGGAGAGGCGACGGCCCACTATATCGGGGAGATGCTGCGAGGGCGCGGCATCAAGGTTTCACGGATCGCGCGCGGCATTCCGGTGGGCGGAGAACTCGAATACGTGGATACCGGAACGCTCGCGCAGGCCCTAGTCGAGCGACGACCGGTCTCAAATGCGTGAGTATGCGATCGGACCGCTATTCGGTTCCTACGTGAACGAATTTGGCTGAAAACAGGCGGGATTTTTCAGCGATTTAAGGGCGTTATTGGGAGCAAATTCGAACCGTTGAAATTCGGCGCCCTCTCGGCTACCTAGATGTCGGAAAAAGTTGACACAAAACGGGTTCTTACTCTCCGCGTGCAGCGCAACAAATTGTTGACACAAATCAGCCGCACTGTCATACTTATCTTTCGCTGACGGGCGCGGGGTGGAGCAGTCTGGCAGCTCGTCGGGCTCATAACCCGAAGGTCATAGGTTCAAATCCTATCCCCGCAACCAACCGTTCTTTAAAAACTGAACAGCCGATAGGTGTGGGCATTGGGTGATGCAAGTGATGCGCAAGCATTACTGAAGCAATACCTTAGGCTCACATTAATAGTCAAAGCAAATTCAACCTTGCAATGACTTTGAGTGAGTCGCGACCGGTGAGGTATGAATACCAAACCGGAAGCAGCAATCGCAACGCGATTGAAAACGGATTGAACTGAAGAGTTTGATCCTGGCTCAGATTGAACGCTGGCGGCATGCTTTACACATGCAAGTCGAACGCGAAAGGGG
>MEQX01000091.1:0-269 GCA_001770415.1 Betaproteobacteria bacterium RIFCSPLOWO2_02_FULL_63_19
GCACCCGGAGCGACTACACCAAGCTGGTCGATACCTATCTGGCCGATTGGAAGGACCGCCCGCTGGAGGTCATTGACGAGGCCGCCGTCGTTGCCAAGTTCACCTCGATCAATTCGCCATCCCGCGCCAACTACACGTTCCGGCTGGTGCGCCTGATATTCAACTATGCGCGCAGCATTCGCGACGACCAGGACGCCCCGATCATCACAAGCAATCCGGTGGACGTGCTCTCGCAGCGTCGCCTCTGGCATGACCAGAAGCCGAAGCGC
>MEQX01000091.1:351-24366 GCA_001770415.1 Betaproteobacteria bacterium RIFCSPLOWO2_02_FULL_63_19
CGAAGCCGAGCGCACCGATGACGGACGCTTTATCAAGGGCACCCCTTCCCTGCAAAGCAACGCAGACGCGGTTCGCGACTTTCTCGTTTTCCTGCTGCTGACAGGATTGCGGCGCAACGAGGCGGCGACACTCAAATGGGAGAACGTGGATCTGCGCTCGAAGATGATCACGATCACGGTGACGAAGAATTACGAAGTGCACTCGCTGCCAATGTCGGACTACCTGCTGGCGATGCTCAAACGGCGGCACGCGGCGAGGGTCAAGGGCGACGAAGACCCGCGGCGCGAGTATGTCTTCCCCGGTGATATGGGGCCGCTTGGCGAACCGAAGAAGCACATCGCCAAGGTGGTCGCGGCAAGTGGCGTGCAATTTTCCTCACACACATTGCGCAGGACGTTCGCCAGCATCGCGGAATCGCTCGACATCCCATATCTAGCGCTCAAACGCCTGCTGAACCACAAGGCGCAGGATGTGACCGGGAAAAGCTATACGGTGATCGGCGTCGAGCGATTGCGCGAACCGATGCAGAAGATCACCGATTTCATTCTAAAGACAGCCGGCGAACGCAAGACCGCGAGCGTGTCGAAACTGCCGGATAAGCGGGCGGTAGCATGACGAAGAAGAAACCCATCAAGCGTGCTTTGGATCGGTATGCGCTGAACGAGATTGAGGCAGCGCTCGAATTGTTGGAAAAGTCATGGGTTGATTTCCTTTACGGCGTGCGGCTGGGGAACCGCTGTATTCGCGCTGAGCATCGACGCGGGACGCGAGGCAGGGGCCTGGCCACGGTGCATCGAATGCTCGAGGTCTACAGGCGGCAGCTTATCGACGGAAAGCGTATCGCCATCTTCACGGCGTTGACGTTCTGCGTTCAGGAAAACGTTCCGCTTCCGTACTGGCTGGGCGATGCGATTCTCGACATCGAGGCCAAAGTGAATCGAGAGCCGAGCAATCTGCACGAACTGTTCGGACTGAAAGCCTTGCTTCCTGCAGACGGCAAACGCGCGAAGACCACTCGCCAGGACCTGAAATGGAAGCACCCGCTTTGGCACCGCGTCCGTGAGTTGATGGTGAAGTCGAGCAAGGACGCCGCGATAAAACAGGCACGCGAGGAACTCAAGATTCCCTACTCGCAGCGAAAATGCCGGGAGATGTTTGACACGGCGGATCGCCTTCAGTCCACATTTCTGGACGCCTGGGACGGAGGAAAGAAGCACCGTATCGAGTAGACGTTTTGCACGAATTCGCGCCATTTCGTGCAAAGCGAGACTTTCAATAACACTTCGGGAACAATCGTAACACTTCTTACCCGGAGGTGGCACGATGGCGGAAAATCAAAAACGTTGGTTGCGCGACTACGAAGTCGAAGTTGCCAGCGCTGGTCGTTTCAAAAAGAGCACGTTGCGCAAGGACCGAATCGGCGCGCAGCTCTTTCCATTCCACCGTGTCGGCAAGACGGTCCTGTACGACCTGGCGGAACTCAACACCACGGTTGAGAGTGCCCGGTTCGGCGGGAAGGTCGGCACCAAAGCCCGCGCGAAGCAGGCCGCCTGATCGTGGCGCCGAGAATATCGCGCCGGCCGTCGCCGGCCGCCGTCGCCCGAAGTCTGCGCGAACTCCAACTGCTTTGGGCTCGACCGCCTGATCTTGATCCTGAAAGTGAAACCGCCCCGGGGCAAACCGAGGCGGCGGATCGGGAAAGCACAGAGCACGCAAAGTCTACCGCTACCGGCGGCGGACCGCAACGGGTGCGGCGATGATCTCGGATCCTGCTGCATTTCTGGAATTTGACGCCAACCACTTCATGGCTATCTGGGGTGTTGGTGGCATGTCCGACGAGGAAAAAGACGCGCTACCGGCTGCGGTGCGCACGCAGGCGATCACCCGATACCGCAAACTGATGGGGGCAGATAACTCGTCGCACCGCGCCGAGCGCGGGCAGGCGAAGCTTGACGCAGCGACGCGCGAGACAGCAATCACCGAGTGGCCGCCCGGGCTGGACTTGGAAGTGCTCGCGGAACTCGAGCCCGAGCTGCCGCATTTCATCATTGGCGATTGGTTCCCAGTTGGATACGCGACCCTTTTCGCCGGGCATGGTGGCGTAGGCAAGTCTGCGATCGCGCTGCACCTCGCTGTCTGCATCGCCGCGGGCGTGCCGTTTTTCGGCCTGGAAGTTTCACGGCGCCGGGTGCTGTTCCTGAGTTGCGAGGACCGGCGACCCGTCTTGCACTGGCGCCTTTCCCGTATCTGCTCTCACCTGGGCGCGGATCTGGCGAGCCTTCGCGGCTGGCTGGAAATCCTCGACCTCGTGGGCGCCGATGCGATGCTATGGGACCGCGACCCGCGCACGGGCTACACCATTACATCGGGATATGCGCGCCTTCAGGAACGCATGGGCGAGTACCAGACCGAGGTGCTCATGGTTGACGGGGTGTCCGACACGTTCGCCGGGAATGAGAACGCACGCGGCGAGGTAAAGCGTTTCGTCAACGGGCTGGTGGCGTTGATCCCGCCCGATGCCGGCGCGGTGCTTGTGGTCGGACACGTCAGCAAGCCGGGCTCGACGGCCGGCGCCAATGGCGAAGGCTACAGCGGCAGCACGTCATGGCACAACAGCTGCAGGGCGCGCTGGTACCTCTACCCCGAGACAATCCAGGGCGAGGACGGCGAGCGCGCCGAGCGGACCGGAGATCTGATCCTTGAGCTGCAGAAGTCGAACCTGGGCCGCACTGACCAGTCTATCCGCTTCGCATGGGACCAGGACGCGCACCTATTCCTTGGGCGCGAGATCGTCGGGGCGACAGCATCAGACCGCGCACACCGCGACAGGATCGAACGCAAGGGCATCCTGGCCGCCCTGCAAGCCTGCGCCGAGAGCGCACCACCCATCATCGTACCGGCCGCAATGCAAGGGCCGCGTACGGCGCACCACGTCCTTTCGTTGCGGCCGGAATTCCCTGATTCACTGCGCGCCGGCAAGCCTGCCGTGCGTCGATTCAGGCGCCAAATCGAGGCATTGCGCCAATTACACGCGATTGAGGATGCTGAATATCGGCGCACGAACGGGCACAGAGGCGAGCGGCTTGCCATTACTACAGACGGAGTGCGCCACATTGCCACATTCTGAGAAACGAATACGACGCACGCATGGCAAAGGCGCTCCTGCGCCGAATTGCCATATTCGGCAGGGGGTATATAGGGGGGCGCGCGCGCAGACCATGATCGAAACCAAGGAGCAAAACGATGAAAGTTAGAAGGCTTGCAATAGCCTGGCTGCGCCAAGAGGATTGGCCGCGCTGGCTCGCCATGGATCCCGGCTTCCAGCCGGACTATCAGCATTGGCTGCGAAGGATGGACACGACCTTCGAACGCCTCAAGGAGGCCGGCGTCAACGCGGTCAAGGTCGAGATCAGGCCGGACGAGTTTGACGAATGGCGCAAGGCAACCGGCCGCGGCGTCGATACTCATGCGCGCGCGGCGTATGCAGCATTCGCTGCGATGCGGATGGATTTGCACTGATGCCGGCGCGACCCTTGAGGCCATGCGCAGCACCAGGCTGTGGCGCCCTTGTGGTGACAGGCCGGTGCGCGCTGCATCGTGTAGCAGATCGGCGCGCTCAGGACGTGGTGCGCGGCTCGACTACTGAGCGCGGCTACGATTGGGCATGGCGCAAACTCCGGGCTCGCTATCTTGACGCGAATCCGCTATGTGAATGTGATGAGTGCAAGGCCGGCAAGCTCAAGGTAACGGTCGCCCAAGTAGTGGATCACCGCATCGCCATCGAGGATCGGCCGGACCTGCGGCTGGAATGGTCGAACCTCAGAAGCATGAGCAAGGCGCACCACGATGCACACACCGCGCGCACCCGTGGCTGGGGAAGGGCACACCGTGCGTAAAAACACCGGGGGGGGCCGCGCAGCTTGCTTGAGAGCGCTTCTCCGCGACCGTGCGCCACCACGATTTTTGTTTCCACATTACTCTGAGGTGACCGATGGGCAGACCCAAGCTTGACCCGGCACTGCGCGCGGCTCGCGGTGCGTACCGGAAGAATCCGAAGCGCGCGCCGGCCGGTCAAAAATCGGTCGCTGGAGCAAAGCGGCGCAGTCCCCGGAAGCGGGATTACGCCGGCCTGATTGCTCGGTACGCCCTGGACGTCACGCGTGGCCACATTCCCGCCTGCAAGTGGGTCAAGCTGGCCTGTGAGCGGCACTTGGCGGACCGCAAGCGCGAGGCCAAGCCCGGGTATTCATACCGTTTCGACGCGAAGGCCGCGGCGGCATTCCTCGCTCGCCTGGAGCGGTTTCCGCACGTCAAGGGTCAGTGGGCCAAACGCAAGGAATTGATCGTGCTGCAGCCCTGGCAGCTTTTCGTGCTGGGCGTGCCGTTCGGCTGGCTGCGCAAGCGCGACGGACTGCGCCGGTTCCGTGAAATCTACATCGAGGTGCCGAGAAAGAATTCCAAAAGCACGATGGCGGCGCTCGTCGGCTTGGACATGCTTATGGACCAGGGCGAACACGGCGCGGAAGTCTACACGGGAGCAACGACGGAAAAGCAGGCGCATGAAGTGTTCGGACCGGCGCGGCTGATGCTGGAGCGCTCGCCGGAGATCCGGGAAGAGGCCGGCGCCGAGATTTGGGCGAAAGCAATCGTGTTGCCCGCGGACAACAGCAAATTTTGGCCGGTGATTGGCTCGCCTGGCGATGGCGCGTCGCCGAGCTGCAGCATCGTGGATGAATTTCACGAGCACGCCACGGCCGATCTGGTCGACACGATGGTGAGCGGCATGGGATCGAGAGAACAGCCGATGCTGCTGATCATCACGACCGCAGGATCGAACCTCGCGAGCCCATGCCGGGACAAGCACCTGGAAGCGCAAAAGGTTCTGCAGGGCACGCTGGAGAATGACGAACTCTTCGCGATCATCTATGGGGTGGACGAGGGCGACGACTGGACGAAGCCCGCGGCTATCCGCAAGGCGAATCCGAACCTTGGAATATCGGTTGACGAATCTTTCCTGCTCGCACAGCAGCGGCAGGCAGTCATGAATGCCACATACCAGAACCGTTTCAAGACCAAGCATCTCAATGTCTGGTGCGGGGCATCTGTGGCCGGTATCAGTGCAGCCGACTGGAAGCGCGCTGGCGATCCCGGATTGAAGCTCGAGCAATTCAAGGGCGAGTCGGCGATTTTCTCTCTCGACCTCGCTAGCAAGCTCGATATTTGCGCCTTCATGCAACTGTTCACGCGGCAACAGGCTGGCGCTCTGCACTACTACGCTTTGGGCAAGTACTACATCCCCGAGGACACGGTAGCCGAGACGCGAGCGAATCAGGGCGCCTACAGAAAATGGGCGGCCGAGGGGCACTTGATCGTCACCGAAGGCGCGGAAATCGACTTTGACAATATCCGCGAGGACGTGAAGGAGGCACGCTCCCGGGTTCAGGCGAAGGAGATCGTTTTCGACCCGTGGCGCGCTACGCAGCTTGCGCACCAGCTCGCGAAGGATGGCGCCGTCGTCGTCGAGATGGGGCAGACCGCGCGAAATATGGCGCAGGCATTCGATGAGCTGCTCTCAGCATTGAAGGCGGGCCGCTTTCACCACGACGGAAACCCCGTGCTGGCATGGATGGCCGGCAATGTCACCGCGAAGTCTGTCGCCAAGGGTGTCGTTGTGCCGTCGAAAGAAAAACCGGATCAAAAAATTGACGGCATCGTGGCGATCGTGATGGCGATCGCGCGCGCTGTTGTGGTGGAAGCTGAAGCGCCGAAGCCGAAATTCCAGTTCTTTGCACTCGGTTAGCGCATGAACGCGCCGCCATCCTGACCACAATTTCAACGAAGGAGATCACCATGATCAATTCAACAGAGCAAAAAAAACTGTCCGCGGCTCAAGCACAGAGGTGCGTGTACGACTTCATCCTGGCCGTGCGCAGGCACGTCGACATCGCCGCAAGCGCAAGGAGCAAACCGCGCGACATTGCACGCGCCATGCGGCGGCTCGATCGCGCGCTCGCGGTACTTGAAGACCGGAAGAAAAGCGGATGAGCGGCGACGACACGGGCACGCTCACACGCGTTTGCGTGCTTTTGGCGGTGCTCGTCAATGAGGTTCGCGAATTGCGCCGCGACCTCGCAGATCGAAAGTCGGCAACGAGAAAGCCGCGCACGCTGGCCGCTGGCGACATAGCAATGCTCACCGATCTACTGCCGGCGATCGTGGCAACGATGGGCGGAGCAGCCGCTACGGTGCGCAGTCTGCACGTTGCCGCCAGCGCGCGCACAGCCGAAGCGAAATCGTTGCGCGCAGCGCTTGATGCAACCGGCTTGAACAGCCTGCAGCTCGGGCGATTGCTCCGGCGCGCAATGGAATCCGAAACGCCGTGCAGCGGGTTCTACGTTCACCGAATCGGGGCATCGCGTGATGGTGTGACGTTCATTGTCAACGCGGAACCCCGCGAAACTCACAGTGCCCGTTTTATCGCCCGGGCTTTAAGCGGAAAATAAAGCATGAACATTGACATCTGTGAAAGCATCCGGCGGCAGTTACGCCAGCTTGAGGATGAATTTTCGAGCGATGAAAATGGCCGAACCGGCCGCCTGAAATTTGCCGAGTTTTCGCAGCGCAGCGCCGCACTCGTCAAGCGCCTGCGCGAAGCCGAGCGGGCCCCACCCGCACCGCGTCCCGCACCCGCGTTGACCAGGGCGGACCTCGATGCAGTGCTTCGGTTGCCGAAAATCGCTGCCCCCTCGTCCGAAGATCGCGCGGAGTTGGATGCGTTCAGGCATGTTTTCGACGAGATGGCGCGCGATCAAAAAGTCTCCTCCGCGCGCGACGTGCTGAAAAATCCGCGTCGCATTGCACTCGCGCAGGCCGCGGGCCTGGCGCAAACCGCGGGGACGTTGCGCGAGAGTTACGACCGAAACGGCGCGGGAATTTTCGGGGCGCTCGTAGTTGGCGGCATCAGCGCGCTTCGTAACGAGCTTAGCGAACTGCGTCTTGAGCTGCGCGTTTTACGCGCGCACTGCGAACGACTTGAGCGCGCGCTTTCGCTTCGCGGAAAGGCTGCGCGGTGAACGTCAACCAAGCACCGGCGTTTGATGATGCGGGCGAAATCACCGATCTCCTCTTTTTCACGGACGGATGGTTCCGTGAGCAGTTCGGCATCGGCATAACGACGCCCCTGTGCGTGTTTTTCTGTTGCAACGGGAAGAGATTGAAGCGCGCGGCGTTGCCTTCGATCACGGCCGCCGCGCTCGTGATCTCAACCTATGCCGCGCCGTTTACTGTGATCGGTTCTGATATCGAAGGTGAATACTGCGACGCGCTGCGGAAGGTTTTCGACATAGCGGCGACGATTCCATTTCCATTACCGAGGGAAAAACTATGATTCATAACCGCGCGTGGAGCCGCTTCACAATCAAATCGACAAATGATGAGCTGCGCGAGTTTTCAGGAATCGCGAGCACGCCGTCGCTCGACCACATGGGCGACCGAATTTCATCCGAGGGCGTAATTTATTCGCTGCCCATGCCGCTGCTTTGGCAACATGACGCGAACCGACCTGTCGGCAGCGTCGTGGCGGCCGAAGTGACGCGAGAAGGCATCACGGTTCGCGCGCGGCTCGCATCGGTGACGGAACCGCCGGCATTGAAGGACCGACTCGATACCGCATGGGCAGAGATAAAGTCGCGTCTGGTCCGCGGGCTCTCGATCGGCTTCCGGGTTTTGGCAGAGCGTCCAATCGATGGGGGCTCGCAAATCACTTCATGGCGTTGGCTCGAGCTGAGCTGTGTCACGATTCCCGCGAACGAAGATTGTTCGATCGCCAATATCCGATCGGCAGACTTGCGCGGCCGCGGGGCGGTGCGCCTTGATCCTGCTGCTGCCCGCCGTGCGGAAGAGAATCGATTGCGCCGCGAAATTCAGGAATTGGACCGCGAAATCCATAGGCGCGTCACGCTGCAACATTTTTCCGCGCTTGAGTAAGGCTCGACGATAGCCTGCCGCCATGCTGAACATCCTTGCCACCGGAACGCTTGTTGCTGATCCTCAGCGGCGCACATCGGCCAAGGGCGCCACGTATGCGACCGCCTCGCTGCGCGTGCCGAGCGACGGCGCCGATGCCGTGCTCGTGTCGCTGATCTGCTTCGCCACGGACGCGGTAGACGCGCTGCTCGCACATGCGAAGGGCGACGCCCTGGCCGTCGCCGGCCGCGCGAAGCTGTCGAGCTGGACCGGCCGGGATGGCGCTGAATGTCACGGCCTGGCTGTGACCGCCGAGCGCGTGCTGTCGCCGTACATGTTGGACAAGAAGCGGACGGCGGCGCGGGAATCGGAGGAAGTCACGGCATGAGGGCGCCCGGCACTGTTGCAGGGTTCCGCGGCCGGGTGTAGCATTCTTTCGTCGCCGGGATCCGGCGGCCGTGCCAAGCGGTCATGCATACTGCAAAACGAAAGGAAACACCATGAACCACCTTGAAGAAAGGGAAGTAGTGAAGTTCGTTCTCGACGGTCGATCATTCGATACGGCCACCTCCACCCAAGCAGCAGTATCCCGCGGCGTCTACGTGCCGGGCGGACGCGATCACCAATTCGATGACCACATAGGCGCGGAACAGGTGCGCTTCGAGCACATCGTGTTCCGAACCGCGAAGGGAAATTTTTTCCTTCACGAGCACACCACGGTCAAATATCCGAAGGGAAAGCCTGTTGTCTCGGATGAAGCGACAGCATTGACTGCTGCTGCTGCGGTAGCGTGGATCGTGAACAATGGGGCCGCCGTCATTGACGGAACTGACCTCCCGCTTCCGAACGAAGCATAGGGGGCCGCAATGAAACAGAAGAGCACGATTTACGTCAAGTCCACTACCATTCCGGCCAAGAAGCGGACCATTCGCGTCAACGTGACTGCAATCCCGGCAGAGAAACGGACGATCATAGTCAGCGCGCCTAAAGCAGTTACGAAATACCCCGGCATGCCATTTCAGGCGCCCATCGCGAAGGAAGAAAAAACGCTGTTGATGATGTACCGCTATATTTCGCGATGGGAGCGAAACTGGTTTTTCATGCTCATGCAATCCTTGGCCTGGGGCAAGCTCGTGCCCGAGTTGGCCGACAAGATGACCTGGGAGCAGGTCAGTTCGAACACTGGCCTGCCAAAGAGCAGGAAGAGGGCAGCATGAAGATCAACCCCAACACGAAGCGGCACGGCAAGGCCGCAGCCCTCGCGCTCTGGCGCGAATTGGGAAAAACCGAGGGGAGCAACTACGGGGAGCCCGGCAGGCTGCAGAGAACGCGCGAAACCTTGGCCGCATATCTGGCGGGGTATGCCCGCGCAACCGCGGAGGCACGGCGCGGCTTTCTGATGTATGCCGGTGACTTCATGGAGATCACGCACGGAGTGGGTCTGCCCAACCTTCCGATGTGGCAGAAGCCGAAACACGTCCACGGTCCCAAGCTGATCGACGCCGAGTGCAAGGCTCATGCTCGCGCGTGGCTGAACGCGGGCAAGACCTGACCGCCCCGAGCCTCTACAGGCCCCGCTTCGGCGGGGTTTTCTTTTCTTGGCGCTGATTCCATACCGCCGGCTTGCGATCCGGGCCGCTGCTGCGCGATCGCCTCGGGGCTGGTACTCGGGCACCGGGACGCGGACGGACGCAGCCTAGCGCCCGTATTCGCGTCGGATACACAGCGGAGACACGGAAAATTCTCTGAAACCGTGAAACGCTGTAAGTCTTTGTTTTTGTTTGGTGGGGCGTGTAGGAGTCGAACCTACGACCTACGGATTAAGAGTCCGCTGCTCTACCAGCTGAGCTAACACCCCGTCCGAGCATTACGTGAAAAGCTGCACTTCCAGAGCACTCGCCACCCGATCATGCAGAACCATGACGCGAATGGCGTCCCCAACCGGATTCGAACCGGTGTTACCGCCGTGAAAGGGCGATGTCCTAGGCCTCTAGACGATGGGGACACAGGGACCTTTTTTTGGAACACTTATCAGGCGGCTCTGGTGGAGGTAAGCGGGATCGAACCGCTGACCTCTTGCATGCCATGCAAGCGCTCTCCCAGCTGAGCTATACCCCCACAACCGAGCGGCGAATTATAGCCGCGGGGGCTACCCTTGTAAAGCCAAGCCGTCCCAAATTCGTCGCACATTTCAGCAACTTGGAAGCTCGCTTCGACCCGTGTTGCTCACCCGGCATATCGCTTGAGCCGACCGATCACGCGCTCTCTTCCTGCGAGCGCCAGGACGGCGGAAAGCGCAGGCGTTTGCGTGACGCCAAAGACGAGCACCCGCAGCGGAACGGCAAGCCGGGGCATCTTCATGCCGCGCGCCTTCGCAACCACCTGCACTTCGGCGTTGATCGCGTCGGCCGACCAGTCGCCCAAACCTCCGAGCCGCGTAGCGAGCTCGGCAAGCGCGGGCTTCACTTCGGGCGTGATGTACTCGCCCAGCAGCCCCGCCGAGGGCTCGCGATTTCCATAGAACGTCATGGCCTCGTCGGCCAGCTGGGCGAGCGTCTCGGTCCGTTCCTTCAGAAGTGCCACGACGCGCTCCAGAGGCGGTCCGCCCGCAAGCGTGCCGCCGTCGCGCTCGATGAGAGGTGCAACGGCATGTGCAAGCCTGCCGTCGTCCGCACTCTTGAGATACTGCTGGTTCAGCCAGCGCAGCTTCTCGGGGTTGAACTGCGCGGGCGAGCGGCTGATGTGCGCGAGGTCGAACCAGTCGATGAACGTCTCCTTCGCAAACAGTTCCGCATCGCCGTGCGACCAGCCGAGCCGGGCGAGGTAATTCAGCATCGCCTCCGGCAGAAAGCCGTCATCCGCGTATTGCATCACGCTCACCGCCCCATGGCGCTTCGAGAGCCGCTCGCCGTCGGCGCCCAGGATCATCGGCGCATGCGCGAAATGCGGCAGTTCGGCGCCGAGGGCGCGGAAGATGTTGACCTGGCGCGGCGTATTGTTGACATGGTCGTCGCCACGGATGACATGGGTGATTCTCATGTCCAGGTCGTCCACGACTACGCCGAAGTTGTAGGTCGGCACACCGTCGGCGCGCAGGATGACCAGATCGTCGAGTTCGGCATTGGCGACCGTGATCGCTCCCTTCACGAGGTCGTGGAATGTCACCTCGCCTTCGAGCGGGTTGCGGAAACGCACGATCGGCTTTGCGCCGGGTGGGGGCGTGAGCCCGAGCGATCTTGCGTTCTCGGGTCGCCAGCGGCCGTCGTAGCGCGGCTTCTCGCCGCGCGAGCGCTGCGCCTCCCTCATCGCATCCAGGTCCTCCTTGGAGCAGTAGCAGTGATACGCCTTGCCCTCGCCGATGAGCTGCTCGGCGACCTCACGATAACGATCGAGGCGGTGCATCTGGTGGAACGGCCCCTCGTCCCAGTCCAGGCCCAGCCATCTCATCCCCTCGAGGATGGCCTGTACCGAAGCGTCGGTCGAGCGCTCCATATCGGTGTCCTCGATGCGAAGGATAAATTTCCCGGCGTGCTTTCTGGCGTACGCCCACGAAAACAGCGCCGTCCGGGCGCCACCGATGTGCAGATAGCCGGTGGGGCTGGGAGCGAAGCGTGTGCGGATCATGTGCGGATACCGAAAGGGAGCGCAGATTCTACGCGATTGCCGCGTCGGGGTTGCTCCAGGATAGTCCGAGCGCCTCGGCGACCTCGCGGTTGGTGACGCGCCCGCGGCAGATGTTCAGGCCGTTGCGCAGGTACCGGTCGCGTCGCAATGCGGCTCTCCAGCCCTGGTCCGCGAGCGCAAGCACGAAGGGCAGCGTTGCGCTGTTGAGCGCATAGGTGGAGGTACGCGGGACGGCGCCCGGCATGTTGGCGACGCAGTAATGCACGATGCCATCGACAACGAAGGTGGGCACTGCATGCGTGGTGGCGCGCGAGGTCTCGAAGCACCCGCCCTGGTCGATCGACACATCGACGAGGACCGCGCCGGAGCGCATGGTTCCGAGCATCTTGCGGGTGACAAGCTTGGGTGCCAGTGCGCCCGGCACGAGCGCCGCGCCGATCACGGCGTCGGCGTTTCGCACAGCCTGTTCCACTGCGGCGGGCGTAGAAACCTTTGTTCGAACCCGCGAGCCGAGTTGGGATTCCAGCCGCTGGAGCGGCTCAGCCGATGGGTTGAGCACGGTCACCTCGGCGCCCATTCCCGCCGCCACCATGGCTGCGTTGGAACCTACAACCCCGGCGCCGAAAATGACCACGCTCGCCGGCGCGACGCCGGTGACGCCCGACATCAGCACCCCCCTTCCTCCATGCGGCTTCTCCAGGAAATGCGCGGCGACCTGAACCGACATGCGACCCGCCACCTCGGACATCGGCGCAAGCAGCGGCAGCCCTCCTTTCTCCGAGGTCACGGTCTCGTAGGCAATCGCGACGGCACCGCTTGCCACCAGATCCTTCGTCTGTTCGGGATCGGGCGCAAGGTGCAGATACGCGAACAGCACCTGCCCGGACCGCAGCTTCCTGCGCTCTGCCTCCTGGGGTTCTTTCACTTTCACGACCAGTTCGGCACGCGCGTAGATCTCCTCCGCCGTGTCGACCACCGCTGCACCCGCGGCGCGATACTCGTCGTCGGACGCACCGATTCCCGCTCCGGCGTTTCGCTCGACGAGCACCGGGTGCCCATGTGCAGCCAGTTCGCGCGCCGACTGCGGGGTCAGCCCGACCCGGTATTCGTGGTTCTTGATTTCTCTTGGCACTCCGACCCGCATCTCGCTCTCCACGAAATTCCGGCCTCTTCGAAACTACGCGCAGCGGCTTGCCGAGTCAATCTGGCAGCGACAGTGCGTGCCGCGACAGTGCGCCGCCGAAGCCGGGTACCTTCCTATTCCTGGGAAGCTCGCGCGGGGAGGCGTGAAGGACATGGTCCGCATCTCCGATGCACGCATGAGCGGCACGGCGTTTGGCACCGTCGTGCTGCACGTCACGCCCGAAGCCGCTGCCGGCGGAATTCTCGCCCTCGTCCATAACGGCGACCGGATCGCAATCAGCGTCTCCAGGCGGCGCAACGATCTGCTGGTGGACGATACCGAAATCGCCCGCCGACGGCAGCAAGCGAAGCCTTCGGCGGACCGCCCGGCGCGCGGGTACGTGAGGCTCTACGCCGAACACGTTCTTCAGGCCGACCAGGGCTGCGATTTCGATTTCCTTCAGGGATCGTAGGGCATTTCCATCCAAGCCTCCGCCGGCCATCCGCGGAGGACGAATGGCGGTGATCAGGCGTGGGCTCCCCGCCCGTTTGCCCTCCCCTGGCTCAGCCTGTAAAATTCCCCTCTGTACGGGCACGTAGTTCAGCGGTATGAACGCTCCCCTCACACGGGAGAGGTCGTAGGTTCGATCCCTACCGTGCCCACCAAACACTTATTTTCTGTAGTCCAATAGTGACCAAGGAAAGCCAGAAGAACAAATAAAAACAAGGCTTCTAGCTACTAGCTTCCCTAGTTAGTGTCTAGCCGCGTCCATTGTCGTCTATTGACAGCTACCCCCAGAAAGGGGTAGCTTCGGGGGTAAGCAAACCAACTGCAGAGGGAGCTACCCCCCATGACCCTAACAGATAAAGCCGTGCGCAATGCCAAACCGGCAGGTAAGCCCGTGAAGGTGTTTGATGAGAAGGGGCTCTTCCTACTTGTAATGCCTGCGGGCGGTAAATGGTGGCGCCTCAAGTATCGCTTTGGGGGTAAGGAAAAGCTGCTCGCACTTGGCACTTATCCCGACACCGGGCTTAAGGACGCCCGCGAGCAGCGCGACGAAGCGCGCGGGATGCTGGCGAAGGGCATTGACCCGAGCGAGCAGCGCAAGGCGAGCAAGGCAGCGGGGGACGCCCGTAATGCGAACAGCTTCGAAGCTGTAGCGCGAGAGTGGTTTGCTAAATTCTCGCCACGATGGGCACTGACGCACTCTTCGAAGATTATCAGCAGACTTGAACGCGACATATTCCCGTGGATTGGCGGTAGGCCCATTACCGACGTGAGGGCGCCCGAACTGCTCGCATGTTTGCGGCGCATCGAATCTCGCGGGGCCGGGGATACTGCGCACCGTGCATTGCAGGACTGCGGGCGCGTGTTCCGCTACGCTGTTTCAACAGGACGCGCCGAGCGTGACCCTTCGGGCGACTTACGCGGGGCGCTAGCTCCGGTCGAGGGGGGACACTTCGCAGCAATAACAGACCCCAAAGCGGTAGGCGGGCTGCTGCGGGCATGTGACGGCTACCATGGGGCGTTCGTGACCAAGTGCGCCCTACGGCTTGCCCCTCTGCTGTTCCTGCGCCCTGGCGAGCTACGCAAGGCGGAATGGACAGAAATCAACCTAGACCTTGCCGAGTGGAACATCCCCGGCGAAAGGATGAAGATGGGAGCACCACACATTGTTCCCCTAGCAGCGCAAGCCGTGGCGATCTTGCGCGAACTTCACGCCTTGACTGGCAGCGGACGCTACGTCTTTCCAGGGGCGCGCACGAATGGCCGGCCGATGAGCGATAACGCGATTCTCGCAGCGCTTCGCAGAATGGGCATCGCCAAGGATGAAGCGAGCGGGCACGGGTTCCGTGCGATGGCGAGGACAATCCTTGATGAAGTGATGGGGGTGCGCCCTGATCTGATCGAACACCAGTTAGCCCATGCTGTGAAAGACCCGAACGGGCGAGCCTACAACCGCACGGCGCACCTTCCCGAACGGCGGAAGATGATGCAGCAATGGTCGGATTATCTGGATAAGTTGAAGGCCGGGGCGAACGTGATACCGCTACACGGCCAAGCCGCATAGGCACAAACACGGGGGTTGAGGTATCGACCCCTGACAAGCGCGCGGCAGCGGCCGGCTGCGCGCGTAATTCGAGCAGCACGGCCGCTAACTTCAGAGACGTTTCAATAGCTGCACCCTAACTGTGGAGTCCTAACCCGGCGCGTCTCGAAAGGGGCGCGCCGGGCCCTCAACGATTTGAGACAAACAGGAGATCCACGGAATGAACGCAGCACAGAGACACGAAGACTTCGCAGACGTACCCTCCAGGGTAGCCGCTATCTTGAAGCACGCCGGGCTTATTTCGGCGCGGGGACGGTGGAAACATGACTACAGCGACGGGGCGCGCGAGGCCCTACGCGCGTGCCTGAGTACGGCCGAATGGATTTGCGGAATCTCCCGGAAATCTGACCCGATTATCATAGACCCACTGGACCTTGTGGGCGCCTGCATCGAGGATCTTATAAGCGAACTGCGCAAGATGCAGGGGGCACTGACTGCGAGTTGACTAGCCCGAAGGCGGCGCGCGCCAAGCACTGGCGCGCACCAAGCTTGCGTTTATTCCCGCCAAAGGGGATAATGCTAATGGCATATCCAACTGGACGTAGTAACGGCCGGATGTGACTACCTCAACAACAATAAAAAGAGGTCATCAAAATGACTCAATCTGTGCAATTCCTGCGGCTCCCTCGCGTCCTGGAAATTTCTGGTTTGTCCCGGGCTTCTGTGTATGGAATGTCCAAGAAGGGGACATTTCCCGCCCCCATCAAACTATCTGAGCGTTGTTCTGGTTGGCTTCGTAGCGACGTTGAGGCTTGGGCGAACGGGCGCATCACGAAAAGCGGCAAGCCTGAAGCGTAACAGCCCTTAAGCGCGTCGCATGGGGCGCGGGCGGGGGTTGAATACTCGGTAGCCCTGCCCGTCCCCTAACAATGATTCCGGCCGTCCTGGCTGGATTGACCACGATACCTACAGAAAGGACATCTGCAACATGGAAAACCTTCACAAGACACGGGACATCTACGACCAAAGCATGCGCGAAGGCACTGTGAGCCTTGCCGAGGTAGCGTTATGGATCACGGGCAATCAGGGCAAAGGTACTCCGGCATACATCGCCGTAATAGAGAAGCTGCGGGCCGATGTGCGGGCCGGGCGGATCGTTCTAGCATCGCATTGCGTCACCGATATAGACGCTTCGCGCGTAAGCGAGGTCACAGCGCGGGAGATACTGCGGAGCCAGTATTATGAGGATGGCGTTCTTGAAGCGCTGCGGACTGGCACGGGGGTGGCTCAGGTACTGGCAACAGGATTCCATGCCATCGTGAAAGTACGGGAACTGCGGAATTCGCAGCGGAAAACTTACGAGCAGACAGACAGTGAGATCAAGTTAGCATTTGCAATCATCGAATGGCAAGCCGAGCGGATATTGAGCACAGATCCGCAGATCCTAAGACGCGAAAAAACAATACCCGAGCGGAGGGCTGAGATACTGACCGAGTTGGAAGTCGGGCTAGGGGGCAACCCTGTTACAGAGGAGCTTCTGAAAACCGTAGGCTTGCGTGGTTTTATCTGGAGCGGACAAGAATCACTGTGCACGGCAAAGACCTACAGTGAGCAAAATCAAGTGTGCGACGAAGGGGCACCGAACGAACCGGCGCCGGCCGCGCCTTCAGCTTCCAAGCGAGGGCATGCGCGGAAGTGAAACCGGCGCACATGTTCAGAAAGTAAATAGGGCGGGCACCACGCCCGCCACCCTCATCAAGCTAAGGAGAGGCGCCCGAGCGCCCAGTAGCTATGAAAGATCTACAGCGGCAGTTTTCTAAATGGTGCGTCTGGATATACGGCAAGAAGCGCTCCGACGGCAAGCCGGCGAAGGTGCCGATAAATCCGCGCAATGGAAAGCACGCGAACACCAAGGACCCGGACAGCTTCGGCACCTTTGATGAGGCGCAAGCGGCGCAAGCGTCGCGGAAAGGCGGTAGGTATAAAGGGCTTGGCGTGTTGATGGCGGGCGGTCCTGGCGCGGTCTGCGTCGATATCGATAATTGCCTGAGTGCCGACGGCACCCCGAACGAAATTGCTGAATGGGCGCTGAACAATTTCGCGGGCTTCTGCGAAGTGTCGCAGTCTGGGCGCGGGCTTCACTTTTTCATGTTGGCGACGAAGCCGGCCGGGTGTGCACAAAAGAAAACCGTTGCGGGTGAGTCGCTCGAAATATACGGTGCAGACAACGACAGGTATATCTGCGTCACGGGTGAGAAGTACATCGAGGAAAGCAGAGAGTCCGGAATTGTCGCGGAGCAAGCGGCGCTTGATCGTTTTATCGAGCACTTCGGGTTTATGCCCGTGACGCCGGGCGAGCCGAGCGGCACCGGCACCACCCCCGACACCGACGACGAAGAGCACAGCGACGAAGAAATTCTCGGTCTGTTGAGGCGGCGCAACAAGCGCGGCAGTATTTCACGCCTCTTTGCCGGCGACCTGAAGGACCGCGGCGGGGACCATAGCGCGGCAGACTTGGCCCTCTGCGCGGAAATTGCCTACTACACGGCGGGCGCAGAGCAGGTTGAGCGGATCTTCGGCACTTCCGAATTGGCGAAGCGCGAGAAGTGGGAGCGGGTAGATTACCGTAAGTGCACGATCAACAAGGCGCTTGCCACGTGCAAGGGCTACTACTGGGACAAGGACAAGGGCAAGCGCGGTAACGCAGGCAGCGCAGAAGTTGCAGCAGCATCGGCGGGACTGTATGCGTCCAAGCTTACCGGCGGCACTGAGGGGCTAACCCTTACGCAGAAGGGGAAGCTGGCGAGCAACATTTACAACGCGGTGCAGGTATTGCTGAGGGATCACCGTGCACAGGGGGCCGTGGCGTTCAACCTGTTCAGCGGTGCGGTGGAAGTTCTGCGACCGTTGCGCGACGTGTTCGGGGCGCCTGCGTCTGACGAGCTGGGGGACTTCCGCGAGGTTGACGTTACGGTGTTGCGAACCTGGCTGATTAGGGAGTACGGCATCCAACTAGGGAAGGATGACGCCCTTGACGTGGTCATGTCATGGTCACGACATGTCGCGTTCAACCCGGTTACGGATGCATTGACGCGGCTCGCCGACGCGTGGGACGGCAAAGCGCGTCTGAACAGTTGGCTACAGGACATCTTCGGCGTGGACTCGGAGGGCATTGAAGCCTACGTCTGCGCTGTTGGGCGATGTTGGGTGATTGGATCTGTAGCACGCGCATTCGAGCCGGGATGCAAAGCAGACGGCGTGCTAGTGTTTGAAGGCGATCAAGGGGCGGGCAAGTCGCGAGCCGTTCGCGTGTTGGCCGAAGCGGTCTATCCTGGCGGGTTTGTCGAAAATATTCCCGTTATAGGCGACAGCCAGGAAACGGCGCGAGCCTTGCGCGGCGCGCATATTGTCGAGCTATCAGAACTTACTAGCATTCAGGGGAGGATGGCAACGGAACAGGTCAAAGCCTTTTTGAGTCGCCAAGAGGATCACGGCCGGGAGCCTTACGGGCGCCGATACGAAAAATGGAAACGCACAGTCAGCTTCTGCGGAACAACAAATGAGGGTGAATACATCAACGACCCAACAGGGGGGCGGCGCTTCTGGGCGGTCAAAGTAGGACGCATTGACATCGGACGCCTGCGGCGTGACGCGCCGCAGCTTTGGGGCGAGGCGGTGCGTGCGTATCGTGACGGCGAGCAGTGGCACATCACGGACGCGGAAGCCCTGCGGCAGGCGGCGGGGCAGCAGCGCGACAGGCAATTGACGGATTCGTGGGACGAAGAAGCGACCAGGGTCGTGCACGATCTGGCAGCAGGGAAAAATGCATTCCATGATGCATGGAGTCTGCGGGAATTGTTTGCTCTCGCGTTCAGGAATCAGGATCTGAACGAGAGGCCGCAGCAAGACCAGAAACGCTTTGCGGGGGCGCTTACCCGGGCCGGATTCGTGAAACGTAAAGCGCATGGGGGGGTCAATCGATGGAGCCTTCCCGACGAGTGGATACGCGCGGCGCGGGGAGCCTCTGCGGGGGATTAGGTGCCATGACCCAAAATTTTGAAAGGGTCTGCGAAAGGGTTCCGCACCGGAAAATGCGACGGCAACCCTTTATTTTGGGTTTGGGTACGCCCTCCCTCTTAGACGTTGTTGGACGCTTAGGCGGCGCGTGGGGGACCGTCGGGGACCGTGGGGGACCGTCCCTCCGATATGGTCCCCGTTCCGCAGCGCCAGCGCTGGCGCGGGTCTTGCCCAGAGGGGACCGTTAACCCCGTGTTAGCTTTTAGAGGTGTGATGGTTAGGGTAGCCATACGAGTACCTGCCTACCCTATTGGTTATTACTTGGGAATTGTTGGAAGGGACGGTCCCCGGTCCCCACGGTCCCCCTAAGCATTCTGAGGAAACGAACGTATGAGCACGCAACAAGCTGAACTGTTGGCATTGAACAAGGAAATTGCCGGGGTCATTTCCGAGGCGCGCAGCGTCGAAGCGGTCCTGTACGCGGGGGGACGATACGAACACGGGGGTGCGATCGGGTGCCGGGCGGGGCTGCTGTTCAACCCGGCAGAGCTTTACGGCAGCGCAACGGCGAAGCTGTGCGGCGCGAGCGACCCCGACACCGACAATGTCACGCGGGAGGACATTGCGCAGGGAATACGGATGACGGCCGCGAAGATCAGGGCGGGTGATCGGACGTACATCTTCGAAAGCATGTTGGGGCAAGCGATCTGGTTGCAGGCGCTGGCGTTGCAGTTGAGCGACTACACGGCCACATCTTCGCACATGCCAGCTAAGGTGGCGCTGGGCAGCCTGCTGCTGAAGATGCAGGCCGTGGCGGGCAAGATGCTGGCAAGCCTGGCGGGCTTGAGTTGTTTAGAAGATCGACAGCCGAAAGGCTAGTTCTGAATCGTCTTCAAGACACCATCTTCAAAGTACAGGTATCCACCGCCGTAGACCCATTGTTCATGTTCGCCGCGCGCAGTAATCGTGCGGTTAATGTTTCGTGGACGCCCCCAACTACTTTGAATAACTTCCTCCTTTGACATGCCAATTGATACCCCTTCCCGCTTACGCTTTGCTAGATCGCGTTGACGATTTGCCGAATCGAGCTTACGGTTTTCCAGTTCGCGTTGACGAAGCGCACGCAGAGCGTCTGCTTCTCTGGCATTCAGTGCTTTCGTAGCGCGATCAAGTGCGCCCTTGTATTCAACGTCGCCGGGATCAAGATAAACCAGCCACGTGTAAGCCTCTACCTTCCCACCCAAATCAGCGGGTGCGAGTTTTGCCAGAACCGCTTTCCAGCGTTGCAGGCGCGCTTGTGTAAGCAATGGTTCGATGGCATCTTTCGCGACGACGACATGCTGCGCTGCCAAAGTTTCTGCTTCATCAAACTTATTCTCAATAATTAGGGATTCAATTCGCCTCTTGATGCCCTCCAAAGTAGTTGCCAATTCTCGCGCTTGCGTAGCGGCTGCACGCTCCTTGAGCGATACAAGCGGCGTGGTTGCTTCCTCGCGCGGGCCGCAACTTGCCAGCAAAGCAGTCAGAACAACCAAGATGAGACTTTGTTTAGGCACGTTAGCTCCTATCGGTCCAATCCCTCCCAGTGCCAGCGCCGATTTCTTTTTCACGGCTCGCCAAGGTGTCTGGATGGGGGATAGTGCATTAGACGGGAGTGAGGGTGCCAGTACAAGCGATTCAGCCGACGACTTGAAAAGTTTGGGGAACATCAAAAATTGAAAATGGGCGCTGGTCGCCGGCCCGGCCCGCAGTGCAGCAGAAGCGGTACCCGTCAAATATTCCAATGGCATATTGGCGGGCGGGCTGCGCCGGCAACACTCAAGCCCGACACTGACCGGCACGGCGACGCGGCGAGCAGCGGCCGGCAGGGAGCAGCGGCAGGAGAGGAGCAGCGGCAGGTGGCGAACAGCGACAGGTGGCGAGCAGCGACAGCAAGGTGAGCGCGGGGGTAGGTCTGGGGGTAACAGGCAGCGCAGAGACTCAGCAGCACTAGCAGCGGCGCGGGTCTTCAGGAGGAATGTGAGGGATACCGTGCCACCATTTCGCCCAAAGCCCCGGCTCCGGTCGCCCGAGACCGGCACGAAGCTGCGTCGGTATAGCCGGAACCGAACGGGGTGGTTCGGTTTGGCATCCAAAACATGAAAAACCCAAATTCTTCGCCGGGTCTGTCAATGCTTGAGGCCTAAGATCGGGCCTTGCCGATCGCCTGTAGTGTGTGCCGCGCGATCATCAGTTCCTCGTTGGTCGGGATCACCCAGGCTGACACGGAACTGCCCTCGCGGCTGATGCGCGGGCCGTTTCGTTGATTCGCTTCACCGTCGAGTTCCAGCCCCAGCCACGCGAGTCCCTTGCAGATCCGCTCGCGGACAGGCGCCGCGTGCTCGCCAATTCCCGCGGTGAAGACAAGGCCGTCCAGCCCCTCCAACGCAGCCACCAGGCCGCCAATCTGCGTGACGGCGCGGTACACGAACAGATCCACGGCCTCCGCGGCGCGGGGATCGGTGCTGGCAAGCAGCTCCCGCATATCATGGCTGATTCCCGACACCCCCAATAGACCGCAGCGGTGGTAGAGCAGGTCGCTCACCGCGGCAGCGTCCATTCCCATTTCCTGAATTAGATACAGCAATATGCCCGGATCAAGCGACCCCGGGCGCGTACCCATTACCAGGCCTTCCACCGCTGTGAATCCCATGCTGGTGGCCACGCTGCGTCGTTCGCGCATGGCGCACAGGCTCGAACCGTTGCCCAGGTGCGCGACAACCACCCTCCCCTCGGCGTGATCCCCCAGATAGCCCGGGAGCACATTCGCGATGTACTCGTAAGACAGGCCATGGAAGCCGTAACGTCTGACGCCCCGCGCTTCCAGTTCCCGCGGCAGCGCGTACAACGTCGCCAGTCGAGGCTGCGTAGAGTGGAACGCGGTGTCGAAGCAGGCGACCTGCGGAAGTCCGGGCGCAGCATCAAGCAGCGCACGGATCGCGGCAAGATTGTGCGGCTGATGCAGCGGCGCGAGCGGAATGAATGTTTCGAGCACGGCCAGCACCTGGCGGTCCACCACGACCGGCTGCCGGTAGCGTGCGCCGCCGTGGACCACCCGATGCCCGGCGGCGAGAACTCCCGTCCCTCCCGTGCGTTGCGAGAGCATGTCGATCAGAAACGACAGCGCCTCGGCACGCGTGAGCCCTGGATCCGAACAAGCCCTCAGCTCGCGCTTGCTCGCTTCACCCGACGTCTCGCGCAGTGAAAGGTGCGGTGCATGCTCGATGTTGTCGATCTCACCGGAAAGCAATCGCTGCAAGTCGCCGTCCGCAGCGCGATACAGCGCGAACTTTACGCTCGACGAGCCGGAATTGAGAACGAGGACTGCGGAGCTCAAATTGTCGCCATGTCGTCCAGCGGCCGCGACACAAGCTTGATCTGGGGTCCCTTGGCGCTGGACCTGACCTCGAAGCCCAGGAAGCACATGAATTCGAGCATCTTGATGTTGCTCGCCATGACGAAACCTTCCATACGCTTGATGCCGCGCCCGGCCGCGTGCTTCATCAGTGCCTGCATGAGGCGCGTGGCGATCCCGTGTGCCTGCCACGCGTCGGCGACGACAATAGCGAACTCGCAGCTCTCGTTGCCGGGGTTCATTGCATAGCGGCCGACTGCGATCTCTTCCTCGGCACCGCCACCGTCACGGGGAACCGTGACGATCAGCGCGGCCTCCCGCATCGGGTCCGGATTGATGAAGTGCTGCAGCATTTCGGGCGAAAGCTCGCACATCTGCGTCATGAAGCGGAAGTACTTCGACTCCTCGGACAAGCCACGAACAAATGCCTGCTCGATCTCGGCGTCCTGCGGCCCGATCGAGCGCAGCATGGCCACTTTCCCGTCGGAAAGGTCCCAGTGCTCGACCGGTCCGCACGATGCCTGCTTATTCATTTCACTCGAAGCCGGCATCCTCGACGGCCCGGCGAAACTCCACCTGACCGGCTTTGGACGGGTCGTACTTGAGAGCCGGGCTCAGATGACTTTCGAGTACCGCGCCCGCTGTTCGGCGTTGCGCAGGTATTGATCGAATACCATGCAGATTGCGCGCACCATGAGGCGACCCCTTGGCGTGATGGTGATCCACTCCTCTTCGATTTCGACCAGGCCCATCGCTCGGTATTCCTCGAGTTCGCGCAGCTCAGTGGCGAAGTAGCGGCGGAAATCGATCAGGTGTGCGATCTCGATGGCGCGGAACGACAGTGAGAAGTGGCACATCAGCGCCTGGATCACCGCTCGCCGCACCAAGTCGTCCGGATTAAGTGCCAGTCCCCGCATGACCGGCAGCACGCCATGGTCAAGGGAATCGTAGTACTCCTCAAGCGTACGGTAATTCTGGATATAGGCCGGGCCCACGCTGCCTATGGCTGAAATTCCCAAACCGACGAGATCGCACTCGGCCCGCGTCGAGTAACCCTGGAAGTTGCGATGCAGGTGGCCGCGACGCTGCGCCACCGCGAGTTCGTCTTCGGGTTTGGCGAAATGGTCCATGCCGATGTAGACGTAGCCGGCATTGGTGAGGGTACGGATGCCCATGGTAAGTAACTCTATCCGGCCTTCGGGCTTCGGCAGTTCGGCCTCGTTGATGCGCCGCTGTGGCTTGAAAACCGTGGGCAGATGGGCGTAGTTGTACAGCGCGATGCGATCCGGGTTGATATCGAGGACTTTTCCCAGGGTCCTGGTGAAGCGCTCGGCGTTCTGCTTAGGCAGGCCGTATATCAGATCCATGTTCACGGATTGAAAGCCGCTGGCACGTGCGGCCGCAATCACCGCGCGGGTCTGGTCTTCGCTCTGGATGCGGTTGACCGCCCGCTGCACTTCGGCATCGAAATCCTGGACTCCCACGCTGATGCGGTTGAACCCGAGCGACCCCAGTAGCGTAATCGTCTCCCGGTTCGCCGAGCGCGGGTCAACCTCGATGGAGTATTCGCCGTCCGGCGCCAGGCTGAAATGGCCGCGGATGATCTGCATCAGCTCGGCAAGTTCCGTCTGGTTGAGGAAAGTAGGCGACCCCCCCCCCCAGTGCAACTGCGTCACCCGCTCGCCCGGCCCCAATAGACCGCTGACCAGTTCGACCTCTTTTCTCAAATACCGCAGGTATTTGGCCGAACGGCCATGGTCCTTGGTGATGATCTTGTTGCAGCCGCAGTAATAGCAAATGGTGTCGCAAAACGGGAGGTGGACGTATAATGACAGCGGTCT
>MEQX01000092.1 GCA_001770415.1 Betaproteobacteria bacterium RIFCSPLOWO2_02_FULL_63_19
GCGCCATTTCCAGCGTTGCGCTATCCATCGCGTCTACTCGCTAATTCACTCGGGAACATGCCGCCGGCGCCGGTCGCGCGTCGGTCCGAGAGCCCGCGCTCGTTTCGAACGGCGGTGCGATAGCCGCCGCGCGGGGCGGGCGAGCGCAACGTCCGCCCCGACGAGCGGCCTTTGACCCTGCCGCAACGGCTACTTCTTCGTGACGGCCAGAGCCTGCCTTGCCAACGCGATGGCTTTCGGCGGCGTAGCGAGGAACCCGGCGATCATCTTTTCGACTTCCGCGCCGCTGTTCCAGTCCGTTTCCAGACGCGCCTTCTTCGCATCCGCCAGGTAGTCTGGATCCTTCATCGTGTCGATGAACGCCTGGCGCAGCGCCTTGGCCCGATCCGCCGGAATGCCCGGCGACGCGACGACCGGACGGCCGAGCACATCCCGGCCGAAAATCGCCTTCATCGCCTTCAGCGCGTTATCGTCTTTCGCATAATCGAATATGTACGCCGCGTTCTTGAGAGCGGCCTTCTTCTCGGCACCCAGCTGGATGATGATCTTGAGATCGCCCTTTTCGACGTCTTTGAACCAGCGCGACTTTATCGTGGACTCGGAGATGCCGCACGAGCCGCCGACTTCGCCTTTGCGCATGGCGAGGTTGACGTCTTTGGTTCCCTTGTAGCCGTAAATGACTTTGATGCGGGTACCCGCAAGCGAATTGAACACCCTCGCGTGCTGGCTGGTGATCGCCGCCGGTCCCGTCGAGCCGAATGTAACGGCCTTGCCCTTCACGAGATCGTCAAAACTGCTGACCCCGGAACTCTTCCACACACCGCAGGTCCAGGTTTCCCTGTTCATGTTGCCGATCACTGAAAACTGGTCCGGCCTGTATTTGGCCTTGGATCGCTTGCCCGAGAACAGGGGATCCATAATCGCCGACGCGGCCACTACGCCCAGATTGGTACCGTCTTTCGGGGTCGACGCGAACATGTAATTTGCCGCGACGACGGCACCAGCGCCGGGCATGTTCTTGGGCACGATGCTCGGATTGCCGGGGATGTGCTTGCCCATGTGGCGGGCGAGCACGCGGGCGTAGGTGTCGTACCCGCCGCCCGGACTGTAGCCGATGATCAGCGAAATGCTCTTGCCGCTATAGAAGTCGGCAACCGCATCGGCCTGCGCGCTGCCTATATAGCCCGCGACCGCAATAACGCTGCCGGCAGCCACGCTCCTGATTAACATCGAAAACCTCATTAGGTAGCCTCCTCTGGATTTGTTGCACGATACTCGTCCCGCCCCGCCGATACATTCTATCGGTTGAACGACTTCCACGCCGCCGCGGTGCGGCATGGTTCCACGGTCAAGCCGCACAATACCGGAAAACCGAGCAAGGGCAAATCTTCCACGCGTGCCGTGCGCGAATCTCAAGTTACCGAAATGCCCGCGGCGCCGGTGACCATCAGCCCGATTCTTCTCGCATCCGCGAAGCCATCGCGTTTGAACAGCGCAAGCACGTCTGCCTCTGCCTCCTGCGCGCAGGAAACCAGCAGGCCGCCGCTGGTCTGAGGATCGGTCAGCAGCATCTTCTGCCACTCCTCGAATCCGGCACCGATACGCACGTCGCCGCTGTAAGCACCCCAGTTCCGGCCGGAGGCGCCGGTGACGACCCCCGCCTTCGCCAAACGGACGGCCTCGGGAATGACCGGCACGTCGCCCCACTTGAGTTGCGCGTTCAAACTCGCGCCGCGGCAAAGCTCGAGCAGGTGTCCCACAAGACCGAATCCGGTGACATCGGTAAGAGCGTGCACTCCCGCCATTTCCGCCAGATCGACGCCGGGCGTGTTGAGTTGCGTCGTGCACTCGATCATCTTGCGGTAACCCGATTCGGGCAGTCTTTCCTGTTTGAGCGCTGCGCTGAGTATCCCGACGCCCAGCGGCTTGCCGAGAATAATGCTGTCGCCCGCCCTCGCGCCATTGTTGCGTTTGAACCTGGCCGGATCCACCAGACCGATAACGACCAGTCCATAGATCGGCTCGACGGTGTCGATGGAGTGTCCGCCTGCAATCGGGATCCCCGCCCGAGCGCAGACGGACTCACCACCGTAAGTGATTTGCCGGATAACTTCCTTCGACACTACGTTGACCGGCATGCCCAGCAGCGCGAGCGCGAATATCGGTTTAGCGCCCATCGCATAGATATCTGAAATGGCGTTGGTCGCAGCGATGCGGCCGAATTCGTACGGGTCATCGACGATGGGCATGAAAAAATCCGTGGTCGCAACGACGGCCTGATGCTCGTTGATCCGGAACACCGCGGCGTCCTCGTTATTGTCCGAACCAACCAGTAGATCGGGCGAACTCACGCGTATCGGCGAAGATTTCAGGATTTCTTCAAGTACGCCAGGGGCGATCTTGCAGCCGCACCCGCCACCATGCGCCAGCGACGTAAGGCGGACCGGCGCCCTCCTCTCATTCATCATCCGGCTCCTGCGGTGCTTCGAGCGGGATGAATGCATCTGGTGCGGCGCGGCCGGTCCGCCCTTTTACACGACCGGCAGCGCAGGTCGGCATCGCCGAATTCCGCGCCATGTTCCACGAGTTCCGACATGATCGGTCAGAATGCATATGGTGATTGTAACGCCTGCGTTCCCATCGCACGCGAAACGATATCGGTGCCGGTGTTGCCGGGCACGATTGGAATGTGCTGGTTTCTCACGAGGAGAAGATTTCGATGCGCTACGAACTGTACTACTGGCCCTCGATACAAGGCCGAGGTGAATTCGTCAGGCTTGCGCTGGAGGACGCCGGCGCCGAGTACGTGGACGTCGCCCGCCGACCTGCGCGCGCGCGCCAGGGAGTGCCCGAGGTGATACGCTTGCTGAACGGCGAGTCGGTAGCATGTCCCCCGTTCGCCCCGCCGTTTCTCAGGATCCACGGCGCAAAGGATCTGATCGCGCAAACGGCGAACATCCTGCTGTTCCTCGGACCGCGCCTCGGGCTGGTGCCGAAGAGGGAAGCGAGCCGTCTCTGGGCGCACCAACTCCAACTTACCATCGCCGACTGGGTCGACGACGTCCACGATGCACACCACCCCATCGCGGGCGCGCTTTACTACGAGGAGCAGAAGCGCGAGGCCAAACGACGCGCCGCGCACTTCACGGATCAACGTCTGCCGAAGTATCTCGGCTATTTTGAAAAGATCGCCGTGCGCAATCCGGGCTGGAACGGCGGATTGGTGGGCCGCGCCACGTCCTATGTCGACTTGTCGCTGTTCCAGATGATCGCCGGCCTGCGCTACGCGTTTCCGCGCGCGATGGCGAGGTTGGAGCCCAAGTACCCACGCCTGGTCGCGCTGCATGACAAGGTCTCGGTGCGCCCGCGAATCGCGGCGTATCTGTCGTCGCCGCGGCGCATTGCCTTCAATCGGCACGGCGTCTTCCGGCATTACCCTGAACTGGACTCATAGAAGGCCCGACCCCGTATCAAGCAATGCTTCTAGCGCGGCCGCTTCGCGAGCATGAAGAACACTGATCCGAGCGCGGCGAGTACCGCGAGAAACGTGAACCCCGTGCGGTAGTTCCCCGACCAGTCGGCGAGCGCTGCGGCGACCATCGGCCCGCCGATCTGACCGACAACGATGACGAGTGACGCGAGCCCCAGGATCATGCCGATCGCGCGTCGCCCGAAATAATCGGCACGCATGGCCTGCATGATTGGAACGCGCAGACCCCACGCGACGCCGTGAAGCACCGCGAAGCCGACCAGCATGGCCGCGCCGGTGGCATAGGTAAGCATGAGCAAACCTACCGAGTGCATCATCATGCATGCGGTCGCGATGTAGCGCTTCTCGAACCGGTCACCGATCGCCCAGCCGACCATCACCCCGCCGACCTGCGCGACCGTCGTCAGTGTGATGACCAGCGATGCCTCGGCGAGCGAATAGCCGAGTGTTTCCTTCATGTGCGTGATTGCGTGGACCATCACCGCGTAGACCACCAGCAGCGAGAAGCAATGGCCGAGCGACAGGAGCCAGAAGGCGCGGGTACGCAGGGCGTCGCGTGCAGTGTAATCGCGCTGTGCGGCTGCTTCTTCGCGTCCGCCAGCCGCGGGTGCCGGCGGCAGTCCGTCCACCGTTTCACCGCGGTCCTCCGGCCGGCGCCACTTGAACACGCTAGAAAGCGGCCAGCCCGCGAGTATCGCAATCATGCCCGAGGCCAACGCGGTCGCGCGCCAGCCGAAATTCTGCATCGACCAGGCGACTACCGGAACAAACACGCCGCCTGCCGCAAAGCCGAGCGACAGCATCGACAGCGCGCGGGCGCGGCGCCGCTCGAACCAATGGATAACGGCCACGTTGAGCGGGAAGTAACCGCACAAGCACGTGCCCAGAGCGATAACGACGAATGCCAAGTAGAAACCGGGTAGCGTCTCGATCTGGCTGAGTATGAAAAAACCGGCGCCAAATCCGAGGATGCCTGAGCGTATCATGCCCGCCGGGCCGAATCGGTCCAGGATCCAGCCGAGCACCGGACCCAGCAGCGCGGCCTCCATCGGCTGCAGTGCCGCAGCCGCCGAGAGCGCGGTCTTGCTCCAGCCGAACTCCTCGGCCAGCACCGCAAAATACGCGCCGAAGGCCTGGAACATCAGCCAGGAAATCAGAAACTGTATGGTGCAGCCGGCGGCGACGATGCGCCAGCCCCAGAAGATCTTCACGGCCTCCCGCCTGGTTCGATTAAGCAGGTGCTTTCGAGTGGGCTGCCGCTCAACGCCCCTTGCCACGGGCACAACCCGATATCGCGGCTCGCGACGGAAACAGCGCAAGAGGACATTTCGAAAGCGCGCTACCTTGCGAACAGGCCCTTCAGCCTGTTGCGTATCTGATCCTGAGCCTTGCGACGAATATCCTTCGATTTCTCCTCGACGCGCGCCTTGAGAGCCTCGCTTGCCAGGCCGGCCAGTTCGATCGTCCAGGAAGGATCGTCGAACGAGCCGGTCAGTCGCACGGGCACGGTAATGCCCCTGAGATGATCGAGATCCTTCGCCCCCTGCCCGCCTGCGCTCGCCACGACGCTCGCCTTGGCCAGATAGTCGAGCCGACTCGCCCCGATGTCGATGTCGCCGCTGCCGGAGAGCCGCAGAAACGGCGACTTCGCCGAAAGATCACGGTTGCGCGCCACGCCACCGGCGATCTTAAACGTAGCCGTCAATTCCGAAAAATCGGTCTTGTCAGTCGCCTTCGCTTTTTGCACGGCATCCTGCCGGCGCGAGAACTTGGCCTTCAGGTCCCGGAATGACTGTGCCAGATTGATGCCTTTGACGGCGCCATTGCGCAGCGCCACGCTGGCCGAACCGGCCAGTGAGCGCTTCAATGCATCGGCCGTTTCGCCGTGCGCCCTCACATCGACCAGGACGTTTCCACTGCCTTCGATGATGTCCTTGTTCGCGATGTCCCTGAGCAGTGGACCGATTCGGACGTTGACGACATCCTGCTTCAGTTCGACCGAATTGCCGTTCGCATCGAGTGCGAGCGAGCCGTTCGCAGTGCCTTGATACAGTCCGGCCGTTATCGGCGCGATATCAAGCCTGCCACCCGCTGCCCGGATTCGCAGCCGCAGGTTCGCAGCCTTGACGTTGGCTGCCTGCAACCGGTCCACTTCCACGGCTCCATTGAGATTGAGCGCGCGCAGCGGAGAAAAGTCGAGCTTGGCCTCGGACCGCGTTTTCCCGCGCTCACCCGCGTTCTGTTCCGCGCCTTTCGGCGGCAGGTACCTGTCCAAGTTGAAGCGGTCCACGTCGAGTTTGAACGATAGGGCCGGCGCCGCGAACCGGGTCACGCCGAATGCCAGCGCGAGCTTGGACTCATCGAATTGCGATGAAATACGACCCTGTACCGACTCTTTAGCCAGGTCCGCACGCAGCGTACCGGAGAAAGGCACTTTGAGCTGCCTGGTCGGAATCCGCGGATGCTCGATGTCGAAACCACCCGAAATCCTTTCCAGCTTCACGTCGTGCTTTCCCAATTCGGCGACCAGCGCCGATTCGAGCCTGCCCTTGACGCTTGCCTCGCCCGCCTTGGCATCGACGTCCAGCGTGAGCCGGGCGATCTTCAGGACATCGGCAATTCCCTCAACGCCCGACAACGCGAGCCTTGCCGCAACATTGCGCCGCTGCCCGGTTAGCGTAGCCGAAAGACTCATGCTCCCGGCGCCTGACTTCTCCGGCAACAAGACGAGCTTCGGCGCCTCGACCGTGAATTCGAACGTGTCGGCGCCGGTCCTGCCCTTCATTGCAAGCGTCAGGGATTCGACGCTGTAGGTTTTCGTGCTCGTGTCGGCCCGCAGACGACCCGTGTCCAGCTGCAGTCCGCTCAGGGTCACCGCGCCGCCGGAGCGCTCGTCGCGCCAAGTCAATGCGGCGCCGTCGATATGCACACCGGCGATGTCCAACTGCAGCGCTTCGCCGTCCGATGGGCGCCCTATATTGACTTTGGACCGGTCGCGCGGCGTTCCGCCCACCGGCACTAAGTCGGCGATATTCAATGTTCCGTCCTTGCGCCTTATCAGGTTCGCCTTTATGCCGCGCACCTCGACGTCGGTAACGACGAGCTTCCGCGAGAGCAGCGGCATCACGGCGATCGACAGGCGCGCCGAATCGAGGGATGCAAACGGCTGTTCGCTCCCGCGCTCCGAAAGCGACGCCCTGCCGACGCCAAGCGCCACGTCGGGCCAGAAGCCAAGCCTCAAGCCTCCATCGATCCTCAGAGTGCGGTGCGTCGTCGCCTTAACTACCCGCGCGACCTCGGCCGTGATGCGCTCGGCATCGAACTGGCTCGCCACGTAGGCGACAGCGCCGGCAGCGAGGAGGACGGTGGCAACAATGACGACGCCGGCGATTTTCAGGTATTTCACAGGCAACCCTCAGATGGCCGCTTCGAAACCTCTGATTTGCGCACCGATCAGGCTTGGCCAAAGCCGAACTCGCCGCGTTCCTCCGGCTCGCAACGATCAGCAAGTCGTTCGCGCCGACAGATACTCCCTTGCAAACGACGACCGAATCGGCAAGTCCGTCCGGGCCAATTCTAATGCCAACCGCCCGATTCCAGCGTCAGAGAAGATGCCTGTCTTCCGCCCGCCGGACCCGCCAAAGACGATCGCGTGTTACGCCGCCCGAAAAGAAAACCCCGCCGAAGCGGGGTAGAACCGACGCGATCGCGGCGGTTCAGCCTTTAAGGCAGGACTTGATGAATTTCTTGCGGCCGTCGCCCTTCATGCCCTTGGCCTTCTTGCTGCAGTCCTTCATCCGTTGTTGCTGCGCCTTTTGCTTGGCGCTTGGCTCCTTCCTGGCTTGCGCGAGTTGCGTCGCCGCCGGTGCGGCTGCCGCGTCCTTGCCCTTGCCCTGTGCAAGCGCAAGCGGCGAAGTTGCCATCATTAAACACAGTGCCGTAATCATTTTCTTCATTGCCCATGTCCCCAAGAGAATAGCGAATTCGGCGTGGCCCCTCGGCGCGCGCCATCCTTTTTGCGATCCCGGAATTGCGATCGCAGGGACATTAACGCAACATGCCCGTCCGCCGATGACACGAGCGCCCGGTCATACCGGCGGCACGCTGTCGAGCGCCCTAGGGCATCCCGGCAATGCCCTGGAAATCCGATCTCAGCCGTCGATTTTCCGGCTTTCGCGTTCACGCAGGTTTTGATCAGGGACGAGCCAGCAAGCCACAACCGTGATCAGAGCGAACAACAGCACCGTCCAGAACACTGTATGCAGTCCCGATGACAGACTCGAATACAGCGGCGCTGCGGCGTCGACGCCTTCGGGAAGGGTTGCGCGCAGCGGCGCGCCGCGTCCCCCGCCGAGGGTCTGACCGAGTGCCAGATTGAGCGCGCCGCCGTAGACGGCAGCGCCCAGCGCATTGCCGAGTATGCGCATCAGCATGTTCGAGGCCGTCGCGACGCCTCGCTTCGCCCAGCCGACGCTCGTCTGAATCGCAACGATGAAGGTCGTCGTCAGCACACCGAGACCTATCCCTACGAAGAACGACCCCAATCCGGCGACCAGAGGCCCGCGATCGACCGCCAGCGCGATGATCAGGCTGCCGGCGCATATTGCGCACGCGCCGACGCGGGCAAGCCGCTGCGTGCCGGTGCGCACGAGCAGGTGTCCCGTGATCACCGAGGCGATCGGCCATCCCACCGACATTGCGCAGACGGTGAATCCGGCCACCAGTGCCGATTCGCCCAGGACGCGTTGGACGAACATCGGCAGGAAGCTGATCACGCCGATCATCGCGATGCCCGAGCACAAGGTCGCCGCGTTCGCCAGCGCGATCAGGCGGTCCTGCCAGAGTTCCAGGTGCATGATGGGATCAGCGGCGCGACGCTGCTGGCGCAGGAACAGCCACGTTGCAACCGCGGCAACCGCCAACAGCAACACGACTGCGGCGACTCCCCAGCGTCCGCCCTGCGTGAGCGCCAGCATCAGCGACACCAGGCCGACGATGATCAATCCGGCGCCGGCAAAATCGATGTTGGGTTTCTTGCGCTCGATCTCTTCGTGCAAATACAGGCTCACCAAAGCGATCGCGACGATGCCGAAGGGAAGATTTACCCAGAATACCCATGCCCAGGTTGTATGCTGCACGATCAGCGCCCCGGCGAGCGGGCCGACGATCGCCGAAACGCCCCATACGCTGGACATATATCCCTGGACGCGTCCGCGCTCCTCCAGCGTATACAGATCGCCGATCAGCGTCGTCGCGAGCGGATGGACGGCGCCGGCCCCGATGCCTTGTATGAAACGGAATGCAACCAACGCCGGCATCGACCACGCAACGCCGCAAAGGATCGAGCCCGCCAGAAAAATCAGAATCCCCATAATCAAGACCGGCTTGCGTCCGAACAGATCCGACAGCTTGCCGTAGATCGGTATGGTCACGGCCTGCATCAGCAGAAATGCGGAAAACACCCAACTGTAGAGTTCGATGCCACCGAGCTTGCCTGCGATCGTAGGCAAGGCAGTGGCGACGATGGTCGCCTCGATCGCCGCCATGAACATCGCAATCACGAGCGCGGCAAGAACAAGCGCCCTGCGAGTCTTGGGTGGACGTGTGGCGGAAGTCATAGTTGGGTCGGGTCGGCCGAATCATACGTCATGCGTCCCGAACCCGGACCGTGACGGGCCCTTCGGTCATTCTCGTCGCGGTGCCGCCGCGGTCCCGGTTGCAACCGCGCACAGGGTGGATAATCCGGACTTCAACAACGAATTGGGAGGCACTCCATGCAGATTCTTCAGCCACCGGACTGGGCAAAACCCAGGGGGTATTCCAACGGCGTCGTAGCCAGTGGCCGGACCGTGTTTCTCGCTGGTCAGTTCGGCTGCAATGCGCAAGGCAGGTTCGACACGGGTGATTTCGCCGGCCAGGCCAGGCAGTCATTGAAGAACATCGTCGCGCTCCTCGCCGAGGCCGGCGCCGGACCTGAGCACATCTGCCGGTTGAACTGGTACGTGGCCGACCGCAAGGAATACATCGCGAGCCTGAAAGATGTCGGCGCCGCATACCGTGAAATCATCGGCAAGCACTTTCCGGTAATGACTGCGCTGGAGGTGGGCGGCTTCACGGACGACCAAGCACGACTCGAACTCGAGGTGACTGCGATGATTCCCGATTGACGGGCAGGCGCCGAAACGTCCCCGGTGTCCTTGCCTCAGGCTCTGGCCGCGGCGCGTTCGGCCTGCAGAACGGAAACATGTCGTTCATCGATCGGCCAGTGCAACAGTGAGGCCAGCGCACCGCCGATGATGACGATCCACCAGGCAATATCATAGGACCCGGTCATGTCCCAGATCTTGCCTCCCAGCCACACGCTGGTGAAACTGCCGACCTGATGGCTCAGAAACACGATGCCGTACAGCGTCGCCATGTAGCGCGTGCCGAACATACCGTGGACGATGCCCGAGGTGAGCGGCACCGTGGCGAGCCACAACAGTCCGATGGCAGCCGAAAAGATGTAGACCGAAGCAGCCGACAGCGGCGCCAGGATGAAGACCATGAAAATCAGCGAGCGCGTCAGGTAGAGCATCGCGAGCAGATTCTTCTTCGAGTAACGGTCGCCCAACCACCCGGAAATCCAGGTGCCGATCATGTTGAACAGGCCGATCACCGATATCGCGGTAGCTCCGATCAGCGGATTCATGTGCATGTCGGTCAGATACGCGATCAGGTGATTGTTGATGTACTGCACCTGGAACCCGCAGGTGAAAAAGCCCAGCACCAGAAGCCAGTAGCCCTTGTGGGTGCGCGCCTCGAGCAATGCCTGCCCGAGGCTTTGCCCATCCTTTCCGACGTTCAGCGCCGCGCCGCCGGCCTGCCGGATCATCAGCGCCAGCGGCAGAATCAGCAGCACGAACAAGCCCAGCGCCATCAACGCGGTATACCAGCCGTGCGCCTGCAGGATCATCGATCCGGCCGGCACCAGCACCAGTTGCCCGCCGGTGCCGCCCGAGGTGATGATGCCGAGCCAAAGGCTGCGCCGCTTTTCCGATGCGACGCGGCTCGCCACCGCGAGCACCAGCGAAAGCGCGCAACCCGAGGAACCCACACCGCCCAGCAGCCCCGCGCTCAGCAGCATCCCCGCCGGGGTCGCAGAATTCGCCATCAGCAGCACCCCGGCCGAATACAGCAGCCCTGCGACCCAGATCACCCTGATCGCGCCCCAGCGGTCGGCGATCGCACCGACGAAAGGCGCCGACAGACCGTAGATCAGCGCCTGCGTGCCGAACACCAGCGACAGGCTCTCGCGTCCCCAGCCGAAACTCTCGCTCATCGGTTTCAGGTAGACACCGAAACTCTGCCGGCTGCCATACGACAGGAACACGATTCCGGTCGCACAGATCAATACGAAAGTGGGGTTCTTCCAGAACGGTCTGGCGCGCTCAGGCATTGGGAGCACCGTCTGGGTCGAAAAGATTGGCAGCGGTTTTCACCCCGGTCATGCTCGCTTCCCGCAAACGCTTTCGTAGAGAGCCTTGGTCCGCTCGGCGATCGCCGTCCAGCTGAAGATTTCCTCGGCGCGCTGCCGACCGGCCTGGCCAAACCGCGTGCGCATCGCCCGATCAGCCATAAGACGATTGATCGGTTCGGCGAGGTCGCGGGCGAATTTCGTCGCGCTGACCGGTTCGTAGGGCGGCCCCTGGACGCGTTGCAGGGGCACCAGGAACCCGGTCTCGCCGTCTACCACGACTTCCGGGATGCCTCCGACGGCCGATGCCACCACGGGCGTTTCGCACGCCATCGCCTCGAGATTGATGATGCCAAAGGGCTCGTAAATGGACGGGCAGCAGAACACGTCCGCGTGCGAGTAGAACTCGATGATGTCCTTGCGGTCCAGCATTTCCCGGATCCAGATGACGTTGTCGCGCTTGAAAGACACTTCGGCGACCGCCGCCTGCATTTCGCGTTCGATTTCCGGGGTATCCGGCGCGCCCGCGCACAGCACGACCTGGTACTGGTCGTCCATGTATTCGATGGCGCGAACCAGGTAGATGATCCCCTTCTGGCGCGTGATCCGTCCGACGAAAAGCACGTAGGGCTTCGACGCATCGACGCCGAAGCGGACCAAGGCGTCCGTCGAGGTCACGTTGCGATATTCGGAAGGATCGATACCGTTGTGAATGATCCGAATTCGTTCTTCGGCAACGCGGAAATGCTGCAGGATGTCCTGTTTTGTTTCGTACGAGACCGCGATGACCGCATCGGCCATCTCCAGCGCCATTCGCTCGACCCAGAGCGAAAACTCGTACCCGCCGCCAAGCTGCTCCCGCTTCCAGGGTCGCAGGGGCTCCAGCGAATGCGTCGTCACGACCAGTGGAATTCCGTAGTTCAGTTTTGCGAGGATACCCCCGAGATGCGTGTACCACGTGTGGCAGTGGACAACGTCGGCGTCGATGCCGGCCGCATTGAAGTTGAGGCCGCGCTGGATCGAACCAAAGACCGAGCGAAGCGACTCGGGACAATTCCAGCCGCTGGCGTCAACCGGAAGACCACGAACCCGCAGGCCGTTATTGTCCAAATGCTGGTCGCCAAAGCATCGCACTTCGACGGACATGAGTCTGGACAGCTCCTTGCTCAGGTACTCGACATGGACGCCCGCCCCGCCGTAGGTGTACGGCGGATACTCGTTGCTCATCATGAGGACTTTCATGCCCGGCCTCGTGCACTATTGGAGAACCTGTCTTTCCCGGCGCTGCTCTCGCTCAGACCGGACGGCAAATTGCGCGCGACCTGCGCGTTGCGCCGTCGGCGCCGGGCCTGGTCCGATGCGCGCTCCGCCGGCTCAAAGCGACTTCACGGCCATCAACTGGCGGACATGGACGTGCATCGATTCCCGAACCGCCAACCCTTCCCGGATCCGATCCATCACCAGAGGCTTCTCGTCGGGGAACCGATACCCCTCGTAATCCCGCCGGAACAGGAGTCCCCCATTGCGGTCGGCCCAGGCGTTCATCGAATGATCGAAGCAGACCCTGGACGTGACTTCGAGCCGGTCGATCATCCATGCCAGTTCCTCGAGCCGCTCATGGGGTGAGGAAAGACTCAAGCGGCCCTGCTGAACCTCGTCGAAGAGCGGCGTGCCTCGCCGCGGAACCAGCGGCCGGGAGCGGATATAGTGCGGATTGATCGCCGAAAGCACCTCGGCCGTATGCTCCGCGTGCTGCCGCCGCCTTTCCCGGCCGCCCAGATCCGGCATCCAGTAGTACGACACCTGGAATCCCGCTGCGATGGCCTTGCGGCCCGCTTCGATCTGCTGCGCTTTCGTCACCCCCTTGCGGACCAGCGCCAGTACCTCGTCATCCCCCGTTTCCAGGCCGATATGGAGCCTGTCCAGACCGGCCTCGCGGATCCTGCGCAGATCCTCCGGTTTTCGACGGGCCAGTGTCCTCGAACGGGCGTAGGTGGTCACCCGGGTCAGCGAGTCGAGGGTTCCACGGAGGTATTCCAGCGCCGAAACGACGTCCCCGGGGCGCATCACCAGGCTGTCGGCGTCCTGCAGGAAAGCCGTGGCCGCGCCGGTTGCGAGCCAGTTGAATACCGTGACGAAACTGGAATTCAGCACCAGATCGCCGCCCTCTGCGAGCAGCGCGTCGCCCACTTCGCGAGCGATTTTCCCACCCAACCCGAGCTTGCGCGAGACGGCGGTAATCTCCTCGCGGATCGCGGCGATCGTGTCGATATCAGCCTTGATTTCCGGCAACGGCCGATAGACGAAGCGATGTTCCTTGTACATCTCGCAGAAGGTGCATCGGTTCCATGGGCAATTTTCGGTCACTCTCAGCAGCAGCGAGGCGCTGCCCCCCTCGCTCGGCGGCCGGTAGACCCCGATCTTGAACGTGAGCGACCGCAGCCTCTCGACGTGTTCCGCCAGACTCTCCCGCCCTGCCATCATCACCGCACCCTTGCGTACCAGCCGGCTTCATTCGTAGCATGGACGCCGCGGAACCGCAAGCGGACCGACCGGTCGCCTGCCATCGCCGCGTCAGCGCCGGTTCGACGGCGCCGAGACTCGCCAAAGATCGCCGCGCCATATTGCGCCGATAAGCAGCGTCGCGGACACCCCGAAGACGCAGTAAAGACTCGCCGTCGCCTGGTAACCGAAGTGGGCGATCAACGGACCGGCGATCAGCAGGCCGGGCAGATTGCCATAGATCGCCATCACGCGGGTGCCCATCACGCGTCCGCGAAACTGTGGCTGCGTGTCGCGCATCAGGATGGCGTACATCGGAACCAGCCCCGCGGACTGACAGACTCCGCCGAGAAAGAGCACGAACATGCCGAGCACCGGGTTCGACATCTGCGCGAATACGAAAAGCGCGGCGAACCAGAGCGAGCAGCAAACCAGCATCATGCGCCCCGGGCGAAAAGCAACGCCGATCTTCGACATCACGATCGATCCCACCAGCGAACCGAATGCCCCGCTTGCGACGAACGCACCCAGCAGCGGCTGGCCGCCGTGATGGACCTCCTTGGCCACCACCGGCAGCAAAGCAACGAACTGCGGGAACGCAGTCGCATTGACCAGAAACGCGAGCACCATCGTCGCGAGCAGGACCGGCGTGTTCCAAATGTACGCGGCGCCTTCCTTGAGATCGCGCCACGCCGAGCTCGCATCCGCTGCTCGTGCGCTCTCCGTCGCAGTCCGCGACGACGCGAGTTCGCTGCCCGCCTTGAACACCAGCGTGAAGCTGGTCAGATACAGCGTCGCAACCACCGCATAGGTCCAGCCCATGCCGAGCGCGGCAACCAATCCGGCCCCCGACAGCGCGCCCGCGACCCGGGCGGAATCCTGCGTCGTGCGCTGGATGCTCGTCGCCCCCACCAAATAGCGACCGGGCATGGTCGCGCCGATGAGCGCGTAGCGCACGCCGATGTCCGATGGCCGCACCAGACCCATCATGGCCGCAATGATCATGACCAGCACCGGGGTCAGCGTACCGGTCGCGATCAGCGTCATCAGCGTCGTGGCCAGGACCGTATACAGGCCCCGCATGCCGCATAGCATGTTGCGGTGCCCCAACCGGTCGCCCATGACGCCGAACATCGGTGCGAACAGCGTCCCGATGTATTGCAGCGACGCGAACACGGTAAACATCACCACCGAGCGCGACTCGACGAGAACGTACCACGCCAGGATCAGGTTCTCCATCTCGAAGGCCCACGACGTGGCGAGGTCGGCCGGCCACTGGAAACGGAAACTTCGAACCCGGAATGGGGCGAGCGCCGAACTTTCGGAGATGGCGCTCACATCGCGCCTGCCCGCCGGTTGAGGGACTCGGGACAGCCGGTCGATGGAGCCGCCTGCCCGCCGCGAACGATCCAGGAAACGAGTCTCGTCATGTTTCGTTCGCCCGGTAACGGTTCCCGGCACCGGCGCGACGGATCGAGTTCAAGATTGCGGCATCGCCAGCAAAATGCGGTCACTTGGACTCCGGCGGCGCCGGTTCGGGAAGAATCAGACCCGAAGCATATAATATCGAAGGCGGATGGATGAAGCTCCGCCGACAAGCGCAGTGGAATCGACGAACATCAAACCCGCTCGTAGCACCGATCGTGCATCGGACGTGCTGCATTTCGAGCGGACATCGCTGCGCGCGATCTTCGCCCCGAGCAGCGTCGCGGTGATCGGCGCGACCGAAAGGCAGGGCGCGGTCGGACGAACCGTGCTTGCGAACCTTATCAGTCATCCGTTCGGCGGCGTCGTCTATCCGATCAACAAGCGGCACGACCAGGTGCTGGGCATCGGGGCCTACTCGAATATTGCGCGCGTGCCCGAGCCCGTCGACCTGGCGATCATCGTCACGCCGGCGGCGACGGTACCCGGCATTGTCAAGGAATGCGTAGCGGCGGGCGTCAACAGCGCCATTATCATATCGGCCGGATTCAAGGAGGCGGGCGCCGAAGGCGCGGCGCTGGAGCGGAAAATCGCCGAATTCGCCCGCGGCAGGATGCGCATCATCGGCCCGAACTGTCTCGGCGTGATGCGCCCGGCGACGCACCTGAACGCGACATTCGCAGCCGCGATGGCTCGGCCCGGCAAGGTCGGCTTCATCAGCCAGAGCGGCGCGCTCCTGACCGCCGTGCTCGACTGGAGTTTTCGCGAGAACGTCGGCTTCAGCGCCTGCGTTTCGGTGGGTTCGATGCTCGACGTCGGTTGGGGTGACCTGATCAATTATTTCGGCGACGACCCGCACACGCAAAGCATCATCATTTACATGGAGTCGGTCGGCGACGCGCGTTCTTTCATCTCCGCTGCCCGCGAAGTCGCGCTCACGAAGCCGATTATCGTCATCAAGTCCGGGCGCACCGCGGCCGCGGCAAGAGCTGCCGCCTCGCATACCGGCGCACTGGCCGGCAGCGACGAGGTTCTGGACGCGGTGCTGCGCCGCTGCGGCGCGCTGCGAGTCAACTCCATCGGCGATCTGTTCTACATGACCGAGGTGCTGGCGAAGCAACCGCGCCCTTCGGGCCCGCGTCTTTCCATCGTCACCAACGCCGGCGGCCCGGGCGTCCTCGCCACCGACACGCTGATCGCGCTGGGCGGCGAACTGGCCGAGCTGTCCGCGCCGTCGCTCGAGGCGCTAAACAAGTTGATGCCGCCGCACTGGAGCCATGGCAACCCGATCGACATACTGGGCGATGCCGATCCGCAGCGCTACGCGCAGGCGTTGGCGATCGCGGCGGCGGACCCGAACAGCGACGGGTTGCTGGTCGTACTTACGCCACAGGCGATGACCGATCCGACCGAAACTGCGAGGCGACTGACGGAGTTTGCCGCGATCCCTGGCAGGCCGATACTGGCCAGTTGGATGGGCGGCAAGGACGTCGTCGCCGGCGAGGGGATACTCAACCAGGCGAACATACCGACATTCGGCTATCCGGACACCGCCGCGCGCACGTTCATGCTGATGGCGCGCTACGCGCAAAACCTGCGCGGGTTGTACGAGACACCGACCCTGGTCGAGGCGGACCCGGCCCCGGCCCACGCGCGGGCGCAACAACTGATTCTGCAAGCGCGCGCAACCGGCCGCACACTGCTGACGGAGATCGAGTCCAAGCAGGTCCTGGAGGCTTATCACATTCCGACCGTGCCAACGCGTTTAGCCTCCGGCGAGGACGAAGCAGTGCGATGCGCCGAGGCGATCGGCTATCCCGTGGTGTTGAAACTGCATTCGCAGACCCTGACGCACAAGACAGACGTCGGCGGCGTGCGCTTGAACCTTGCCGATGCGACGGCGGTTCGCAATGCGTACCGCGCGATCGAGACGGCGGCAGGTGCGGTGCCCGGAAGCAACAACTTTCTCGGTGTCACGGTGCAGCCGATGCTCAGAATCGAGGGCTACGAGCTCATCGTCGGCTGCAGCATCGACCCGCAGTTCGGCCCGGTGCTGCTGTTCGGCGCGGGAGGACAGCTGGTCGAGGTATTCGGCGACCGCGCGCTCGCGCTGCCGCCGCTCAACACCACGCTGGCGATGCGCATGATCGAACAGACGATCATTCACAAGGCGCTCAAAGGGGTGCGCGGGCGCGCACCGGTGGATCTCGCGGCGCTGGCTCGATTGCTGGTGCGCTTCAGCCAGCTTGTCATCGAGCAGCCCTGGATCAGCGAAATCGATATCAACCCGCTGCTTGCGGCGGGTCCCTCGCGTGCCGCCGAATCGGACGCGTCGGCACGCCTCGGGTGGGATCCGGGGGCTGCGGGACTGCTGGCGCTCGACGCGCGGGTCGTCCTGCACGGAGCGGAGGTGGGCGCCGATCAGCTACCAAGACTCGCGATACGCCCCTATCCCGCGCAATATGTCGCCCACTGGATTTCCAAGGAGGGCGTCGCAGTCACCATACGTCCGATACGGCCTGAAGACGAGCCGATGATAGTGAAGTTTCATGCGACGCTGTCGGAGGAAAGCGTGTACATGCGCTACTTCCACTACATCCAGTACAACCAGCGCATCGCGCACGAGCGCCTGATACGGCTGTGCTTCATCGATTACGACCGCGAGATGGCGCTGGTGGTGGAGCGCAAGGATCCCGAAACGGGCGAGAATGCCATCCTTGCGATCGGACGCCTGAGCAAACTGCACCAGAGTATGGACGCAGAGTTTGCGATTCTGGTGAGCGACTTCTGGCAGGGGCACGGGTTCGGCGCCGAATTGCTGAGGCGGCTGGTACGGATCGGACGCGACGAAAAACTCGAACGCATCGTGGCGACCATACTGTCCGACAACATCGCCATGCAGCGCGTTTCGCGCAAGATCGGTTTCAAACTGACTCGCGCGGGGCCCGAGTACAACGCGGAGCTGGATCTGGCGAGCGCATAGAAAAGCAAACGGAGGCAATGAAATGGGAGAGTTTGCGATAGGCCAGGCGGTGGCGCGCACCGAAGATCCGCGCCTGCTGACCGGCCGCGGGAAATATGCCGACGACTTTACCGTGCCCGGCCAGTGCCATGGCTATGTGCTGCGATCGCCCCACGCCCACGCGCGCATTCTGTCGGTCGACACGAGCAGTGCCTGCGCCATGCCCGGCGTGCTGGCGGTCTTCACCGGAGAGGACTGGGCCGCGGAAGGATTCGGCCACCTCGAGCCGTTCTTTCCGCGCCGACGGCGCGACGGCAGGCCGATAGTCGTTCCACCGCGGCCTGCGCTCGCTCACGGGCGCGTCATGTACGTGGGCGAGCCGGTTGCCTTCGTGATTGCCGAAAGCCTGCTGCTGGCCAAAGACGCCGCGGAGCACATCAGGGTCGAGTACGAGACCCTGCCGCCACTCACCGCGACCGAACGCATAGGCAAACCGGGTGCGACGGAACTGTGGGAAGGCTGTCCCGACAACGAAAGCTTCTATTACACGCTGGGTGATCGCGCCGCGGTGGAGGCCGCGTTCGCCCGCGCGCATCACGTGACCCGGCTGCGCATGGCGATCAACCGCGTCACCGCGGCGACCATCGAACCGCGCGGCTGCATCGGCGAGTACGACCCGCGCGATGAGCGCTATACATTGTGGACCGGCACGCAGCGCCCGCATCGCACGCGCCACGACATCGCCCGCGCCGTGCTCCGGATTCCCGAGACACGGCTGCGCGTCGTTGCCGGAGAAGTCGGGGGCAGCTTCGGCATGAAAGGCGGACACTACCCGGAATACCCGCTCGCGCTGTGGGCCTCGAAGAAAGTGGGGCGCCCGATCAAGTGGATCAGCGAGCGCGGCGAGGCGATGGCGAGCGACGACCACGACCGCGACCACATCAGCGAAGCGGCCCTCGCGCTCGACCGCGACGGAAAATTCCTCGCGCTGCACGTTTCCAACGTGTCCAATATCGGCGCCTACATGATGCCCGGGGGGCTCATTTCGCCCACCGCTCACCTGGGCGGCCTGGCCGGCACCTACACCACGCCCGCGATTTTCGTCGAGGTCGCCGGTGTGTTCTCCAATACGTCCTGCAACGGGCCCTACCGTGGCTCGGGACGCCCCGAGGCCGCCTACATCGTCGAGCGCGTCATCGACAACGCGGCGCGCGAAATGAACATCGACCGCGCCGAACTGCGCCGGCGGAACACCATCGCGGCGAGCGCGATGCCGTTCAGGACCGGGCTCGTGTTCACCTACGACTGCGGCGATTTCGCCGCCAACCTGGAGCGCGGGCTCGAGCTCGCCGGCTATACCTCGTTCGAGGCGCGCCGCGCCGAGGTGGCGCGCCGGGGCAAGCTGCGCGGCATCGGCATCGGCAACATCATCGAGCAGACTTCGCAGTCCTTCGGCGAAACGGTGCAGGTGCGGTTCGATCCGGCCGGTGGAGTGACCGTCGTGCCTGGATCGATCTCGCACGGCCAGGGCCATGAAACCATGTACAAGATCCTGGTCAGCCATCGGCTGGGAATCGACGCCGACCTGATCCGCGTGGCGCGAAACGACACCGATGTCGCCGCCGACGGCGGCGGCACCTATGCCTCGCGCACCGCGGTGCTCGGCGGCTCGGCAGTCACGCTCGCCGTGGACAAGATCATCGACAAGGGCAAGCGCATCGCCGCGCACATGCTGGAAGCCTCCGCGGCCGACATCGAGTTCGAAAAGGCCGCCTTTCGCGTGGCCGGCACGGACCGCCGCGTGACGCTCACCGAGGTCGTGCAGGCCGCGTTCCAGCGCCCGAAGATACCCGCCGAAATGGAGACCGGGCTGGCGGAATCGGCGTCCTATACTCCCGAGATTCCGAATTTCCCGACCGGTTGCCACATCTGTGAAGTGGAAATCGATCCGGAAACGGGCTCATCGGAGGTCCTGCGCTACACCGTGGTCGACGACGTCGGCACGGTGATCAATGCGCTCACGCTGGAAGGCCAGATTCACGGCGGCATCGGCCAGGGCGTCGGACAGGCGTTCGGCGAACACATCGTCTACGACCCCGAATCGGGACAACTGCTCACCGGTTCGTTCATGGACTACGGCATGCCGCGCGCGGACGACATGTGCCCGTTCGACATGGAGAATCACCCGGTGCCGACCAAGACCAATCCGCTGGGCGCGAAGGGCGCCGGCGAAGCGGGCAACGTCGGTGCACTGGCCGCGATCATGAACGCCGTGGTGGACGCACTCTCGCCGCTTGGAATCACGCACATCGACATGCCCGCCACGCCGCAGCGGGTCTGGAGGGCGATCCGCGACGCGAAAAAGGATTAAGCGCAGTGCAGCCGTAAAAGCAAGCGCCGGCCCGACGGCCGTGGCAACGCAGATGCGAAAACCTCGCGTCCCGGTCGCTGCCGATCAGCGCGGGTCGTGCGGCTCGAAAGCGCGACAGGGACCCACGATCGCCGCGATGACGATCGCATTCTGTACATCGCGCTTGTCGCCAAGTAGTGATCGCCGGGAAAAGCGGCGCAGCGCACGCGCGGGTGGAACGCTCGGCGCTTCGGTTCGACCGAAGTGACCGACGCTCGGCGTCGGCGCGGGAACCGGCTCCCGGATTTCATTCACCGGCGCCTGGGGCGTGCTCACCTCCTCGAAATGCTCCTCCGCCTCTTCAACATCGGGCTCGGGTTCCTGACGCCGCGGCTGCGCAAGTCGCCTGGTCAACAACTGGAACAGCACGATGACCGCAAAGACGATAAGGTAGAGCAATTCCGCGGGCAGATCCTTCATGCCTATCCTCCTTGGGCGTGGTCACTTGCTTGTGGCGACAAACCGGGAAAGGATCCGGTCTCGCATGCGGCTGCCGCGCCCCGGTGCGCCGTCGAGCTGCAACGGTCCGCTGTTTCGGAAATCAACGGCACCCGAGCAAGGTCGCCGAATGCTTTCCGGCACATCCGGACTAGGTCCTTGGGGATGACGGGCCGCCATCGCCGCCGCCGGCGATCTCGTCGCGCATGGCCGTATCGGCCTGAAGATTCTTCATCCGATAGTAGTCCATGATGCCCATGTTGCCCTGGCGGAACGCGTCGGCCATCGCGCGCGGCACTTCAGCCTCGGCCTCGACCACCCGCGCGCGCATCTCCTGCTCCAGTGCGACAGCCATCGCGCGGCGCTCCTCGGCCTTGGCCTGCGCGATCTGCTTGTCGGCATTGGCCTGGTCGATCTGCAGCTTGGCGCCGATGTTCTGGCCCACATCGACGTCGGCGATGTCGATGGACAGGATCTCGTAGGCGGTTCCCGCGTCCAGCCCCTTGGAAAGCACGTGCTTGGAGATGTGATCGGGGTTTTCCAGCACGTTCTTGTGGGTCACCGCGGAACCGATGGTGCTCACCATGCCCTCGCCGACACGCGCGATGATCGTCTCTTCGCCGGCGCCGCCCACCAGACGGTCGATGTTGGTGCGCACCGTGACGCGGCATACCGCAATGAGCTGGATGCCGTCCTTGGCTACCGCCGCGATCTTCGGCGTCTCGATCACCTTGGGCAGCACCGACATCTTGACCGCTTCCAGCACGTCGCGTCCGGCAAGGTCGATCGCCGCGGCGCGCTTGAACGGCAGCGCGATGTTGGCCTTGTCGGCCGAAATCATCGCGTTGACGACCCGCACGACATTGCCGCCCGCAAGATAGTGGGCCTCCAGATCGTTGATGGAAATATCCAGGCCTGCCTTGACCGCACTGATGCGCGCCGTCACCACGGTGGTAGGCGGAACGCGGCGCAGGCGCATCGCGACGAGCGTGAACAGCCCCACATAGGAGCCCGAGGCCCAGGCGGCGATCCACAGCGGGATCGGCACCAGATACAGGATCAGCGCAAGCCCCGCGACGATCAGTATCAGCAGTCCGAAGCCACCCGTCACTCCAGTCTCTATTCCAGTCATGTGTCACTCCTCTCGGTTTCGATGTTCGGAACTCGCCGCACGACAATTCGGTTGCCATCCACCCGCGTCACCTCGATGCGCTCTCCCGGCTCGATCAACTCCCCGTCGGAGACGACATCCACGCGCTCGCCTCCGATTTGGGCAATGCCTGCCGGCCGCAACGGCGACGACGCCCGTCCCTGCTTTCCCATCCAACGCAGGTCGCTTTCCGGCGCCGAGCCGTCCCGGGGCCCCGTGCCCAGCCCGGTCTCGAGGATCAGCCTTCGCCCGAACGGCAGGCGCGGCAGGAACCGCAGCAGCACCAGGCTCCCGATCAGCGCAGCCAGCAGGGAAAACACGACGCGCCCGGCGGCCCTGATCAGCACATCGGACGTATCCCCTGCCCCCACCACGCTCAGAATCAATCCGGCCAGGATCGCCGCGATCCCCAACACTCCTGCAATGCCGAAACCCGGAATGAGAAAGACCTCCAGCGCAAGCAGCATGATACCGCCCAGCGCGAGCAGCAGTTCCTCCCAGCCGACCAGTTGCACCAGCCAGTGGCCCCAGAAGAACAGCGCAAGACTCGCGATGCCGATACCGCCCGGGACCCCGAAGCCGGGCGTTCGCAGTTCCACGATGATCCCGAGCATGCCGATCGTGATCAGCAGCGAACTGACCACCGGATGGGTCAGCCAGCGTACCAGAGTTTCCGCCCAGTTGGGCGACGTCTTTCTTACCTCCGCGCCTGCAAACCCCAGTTGCTTCAAGACGTCGTCCATGCTGTCGGCACGGGAATCGGCCAGTTTATGCTTGAGGGCTTCGTCGGTCGTCAGCGTCAGGAGTTTTCCCTTCGCAATCACACCGCGAATGGCCACGTCCCCATCGACCATGGCTTCCGCGAGCAACGGCGGGCGTTTGCGGCTCTCGGCGGTGGCGCGAAATTCCTTCCTCACGTAGGACACCGTCTTCTCCGACACGGGCAGCACCTGCGCGCCGGAATCTCCCATTTGCACCGGCGTCGCCGCCCCGATGGTTGCGCCACCCGCCATGAAGAGCCGCTCGGCGGCGAGGCTGATCAGCGCGCCCGCCGAAATGGCCCGCCTGTTCACGAATGCGACCGTCAGCACCCGGGAACCGAGCAGCGCGTCGCGGATCTGCACCGCGGCATCCACGCGCCCGCCGAAAGTATTGATGTCCAGAATGACGGCCGCGGCGCCCGCTTGCGTTGCCTGGTCGAGGACGCGCTCAACAAACGGCGCCATTCCGAGATCGATGATTCCCTCGATCGGCGCCACGTACACCACCGGGCGCCTCTCCTGGGCAGCGGCGAAAGCGGAAACGGTGAGCAGCACGAAGGTGACTAGGCATAGGCCCAGCACCCGGTGGACAGACTGGTCTTTGGGCTCAGCCCGCGACATAGGCACCGAACAACTCGCGATCGGTCTGTTCGTCGAGCACGTCGTCGAGCACCGGCAGCAACGCCGATTCTTCTTTTTGCGCGTGCGAGGCCAAACGCTCGCTGAACTCCAGCGCCAAGACCTTCATTGTCTGCCAATCCTCGGGCTGCGCCCCGCCGGCAAGCGCCTTTCGCATCAGCAGGGTCAGCGGCTGCGCCGCCTCGCGAATGGTCCTGTGTTCTTCGGTAAGCAGTTGCGCGAGATCGCCATCCCCGGCGCGCTCCAAATGCGGAAACAGGTCGTGTTCCTCGAATTCGAAATGGCGCGCGACCTCGTACTCGATGGCACCGAGCAAGCGGCGGGCAAAATCGGGCCAGTTGGAATCCCCATCCGGCGGCGGATAGATACCCGAGCGACCGGTGAACACGCGCTCAAGGCGCCCCAGGAGTTCGAGAGTCACGCCATGCTCCTCATGGAGCCGCCGGCTGGTCTGTCGCTGAAATTCCATCTGTTCGCCTTTTGGCAGAAAAGTGAGTCGGCACGAGGCGCGTGGCCGCGGCAGGGGCCGCGAGCACGCTGCTGCACGGGTCCGTCATCATACCAACTTGCTCGATCAACACTATGGCACGAAGTTTCGATTATCGCTCCGTGTGCGATTGCTGCTATCGTTTGAACCATGAGCAAGCACTACCTCGAACACCTTTTCGCACCGCGCAGCGTCGCGGTAATCGGCGCCAGCGAACGCGCGGGCTCTCTCGGGCGCATTGCATTCGACAACCTGCGCTCGAGCGGATACACCGGAGAACTGGTGGCGGTCAATCCCAAGTACCGCAGCGTCGCCGGCCTGCCCTGCCATGCCTCCATTGCCGATATTGGACACCGGATCGACCTTATCCTGGTGACGACCCCCGCGGCCACGGTCCCGACGGTCATAGACGAGGCGGGCCGGGCAGGATCGCGCAGCGCAGTGGTCCTCTCCGCGGGCTTCGGCGAAACCGGTGCCGAAGGACGGTTGCTCGAAACGGAAGTCCTCGCCGCGGCGCGCGCGCACGGCGTACGCATGATCGGGCCCAATTGCCTCGGCATCATGCGCCCGCCGATCGGGCTCAACGCGACATTTGCGCGCCGCATGGCGCTGTCCGGATCGATCGCGCTGGTTTCGCAATCCGGCGCGGTCGCCGCGGCGCTGGTCGATGGCGCGCAGGCCTCCGAGATCGGATTTTCAAATGTGATCTCCATGGGGGCCGGGATCGACCTGGACGTAGGAGAAATACTGGACTACCTGATCCACGATCCGGACACGCGCAGTATTCTCATCTACCTTGAAGGCGTCCGCGACGCGCGACGCTTCATATCCGGTCTGCGCGCCGCGGCGCGCACCAAACCCGTCATCGTGCTCAAGGCCGGTCGCAGCGGTTTGGCGTCCAGAGCCGCACCGAGCAAAGCGATCGATGCCGACCACGCGGATTTTGCGGACGGCGAGGACGCCGCATTCGACGCGGTGTTGCGCCGATGTGGCGCGATTCGCGTCAGAACCTACGCCGAACTGTTCTCGGCCGAGCAATTGATCGGCTCCCGTGTACTCCCGCGGGGCAACCGGCTCGCCGTCATCAGCAACGGCGGCGGACCTGGCGTGATGGCCGCCGATTACGCTGCCGAATCCGGCGTGGACATCGCGCAGTTGTCGGCGCATACACTCGCGGCGCTTGATGCCTGCCTGCCGGCGCACTGGTCGCGAGGCAATCCGGTCAATCTGCTCGGCGATGCGAGCGCCGAACGGCTCGCGCGCTCGCTTGTACCCGTTCTCGCGGACGATGGCGTCGATGGCGTACTCACGCTGTTCTGTCCACAGCAAATCCTGGATTCCGACGCGGCGGCCCGGACCATCATCGAATGCGCCAAAGACGGTCAAAAACCGGTTCTCACGGGCTGGCTGGGCGAGCGCGACGTAAGCGCCGGCCGCGCTCTGGCCGCGCAGTCCCGCCTGCCGGCGTTTCGCTCGCCCGAGAACGCGGTAGCGGCCTTCGGCACGCTGGCCGAGTACCGCATGGCCCAGGATCTGCTGCTCGAGGTTCCCTCGCCGCTCGCCTCGAGCGCGCGGCCGGATCTGAACGCAGCGCTGGCGATAGGACGGCAGGCGCGCGAGAACGGGCGGACGCAGTTGAACGAGGACCAGGCGGCCCGTCTGCTTGGCTGCTTCGGAATACCGATCGCGCAAACACGAATCGGCAGCTCCGCGGAGCAGGCGCGCGCCATCGCGCGGGAGATCGGATTTCCGGTGGCCATCAGGATCCTCTCGGGCGACATTGCACATCGCTCCGAGGTCAACGGCGTATGCCTCAACATTCGCGGCGAAGACACCCTGCAGCGCGAGTACGAAGCGTTGATGAAGCGCGTTCGAAGCATACGGCCCGAAGCCCGAATCGAAGGCGTGAGCGTGCAGCCGATGATCGAAAAGCGCTACGCGCGGCGCCTGATGATCGGCGTCGCGTCCCAGGCCACGTTCGGGCGCGTGATCCGGTTCGGCGCGGGCGGCATCGCCTCCGAAGCGGTGCAGGACAACGCGATCGGCCTGCCGCCGCTGAACCGGCGTCTGGCGCAGGAACTCGTCTCGCGCACCCGCGCGTACCGCTTGTTCGGCCCATACCGGCATATCCCCGGCGTCGATAGCGAAGCAATACTGGAGGTGCTGCTGCGGGTCTCGGAAATGGTATGTGCGCTGCCCTGGGTCGTGGACATGGAGATCAACCCGCTGCTGGCCGATGAATCCGGATGCACCGCAGTCGATGCACGAATCACGGTCGACCCGGATCAACTGGATCCGGACCCGCGTTTCAGCCACATGGCGATCCACCCCTACCCGGTGCGCCTGGAGCGGGTCGAAACGCTGCGCGGCGGACAGACGCTGCGCATCAGGCCGATACGCCCGGAAGATGCCGCTTTGGAAATGGCGTTCGTCGATCGGATGTCGGAGCGCTCGCGCTACATGCGTTTTTTCAGCGCCGGACGCGGGCTGACCCCGGCGATGCTGGTGCGCCTGACCCAGGTGGACTACGACCGTGAACTCGCGCTGATCGCGCTTGCCGGGGATGACGACGATACGCAACTGATGGTGGGTGTCGCGCGGTTCGGGGCCAACCCCGACGGTGAGTCCTGCGAGTTCGCGGTAGCGATCGACGACCGGTGGAACGGCCGCGGCGTCGCGACGATTCTGATGCAGCGGCTCATGGACGCGGCGCGCGAAGCGGGTTACAAGAGCATCACCGGCAGCGTGCTGCCCGAAAACGACTCGATGCTCAGGCTTGCGGACAGACTGAAGTTCAAACGCGGCCGGGACGAGGATGACCCGGGGATCGTCCGGGTGTTAAGGGCGCTGACGTGAACCCCGAGCACGCCCGGATACTGCGCGAGCTGCTGCGAACGCAGGAAGTCGCCGCCCTCGGGACCCTCCATGAGGGCCGACCCTACGTTTCCATGGTTCCCTTCGCGATGCTACCTCGCGGCAAGGGCTTCGTCATCCATGTCAGCCGGCTGGCATCTCATACCGGGGACATGCTGTTGAGTCCGGGTGTGAGCCTGCTGGTCGTTGCTTCACCGACTCCGGATGTCAGCGCCGATCCGATAGTCGTATGAACTGGTCGGCATGAACGTCGTGGTTTTCTTCGTCGATCTTCTTC
>MEQX01000093.1 GCA_001770415.1 Betaproteobacteria bacterium RIFCSPLOWO2_02_FULL_63_19
CGTGCTCGCCGCTTCTCACGCATCGGCAGTCGAACTGGTCTATGGGACCGGCAGCGGCGCCAAGAGCCGCATCAATATCGACGCCATCGAGCCGTTCATGGCCGAGACCACCAAGGACAGCGGCGGCTCGATAACGTGGAAATACCTGCCTGGCAACCAAATCGTCACCATCAGAACGGCGCTTAAGGGCCTGCGCGACAATCTGGTGGATGCGGGAATGGTCGTACCGGTCTACGTACGCAAGGATCTGATCGAAATCAATTCGGTCTACGATACGGTGTTCTTCGGCGACGACGATATTGTCGCCTCGGCTGGAGCCGCGCACGAAACCCTTGTTCTGCACTGCCCGGAATGCGTCGCAGAGTTCGGCAAGAATAACTCGTTCTTACTCGCGTCCTACGCGAGCTCCGAACAGGTGCTCGCGTGCACCAAACCGGTAAAGACTGTCGCCGAACTGAAGGGGCTGAAGATCCGCGCGCCGGGACCGCTGCAGCGCGTAGCAAAGGCCTTGGGCGGCGTGCCGGTCAGCCTGCCGCCGCAGGAACTGGCGCTCGCACTCGACCGGGGCGGGCTGGATTGCGCGTTTACGCCGCTGAACTGGATGATCAGCTTTGGCATCCAGGATGTCGCCAAGTACGTGGTCGACTACCATTTTGGCTCGTCCCGCGCGCTCGGACTCATCGTCATGAACAGGGACACATGGCGCAAGAAACTCACGCGTGAGCAGCGCCGGATTCTCTGGCAGCGTGCGCCATTGGCCTCGGCTCGTTCGGTGGTCGTCTCCTACATCCAACTCGACGCCAAGTACCGCAAGACCATCGGTCCAACGAAGGGCGTACAGTTCTTCAAGGCCGGCAGCGATTTTACGAAAATCATGGACGGAATCCGCAGCGGCGCAGAGAAAGTGCTGGTGGCCGAGATAAGCAAACAGGGTGCCAAGCAGGCCGCGAAAACCGTCGCGGCGTTCACGAAGACACTGGCCAAGTGGCGCAAGCTGTCGCAGACGGAAATCAAGAACGACACCGATGCCTACGCCAGGGTGCTCAAGCGGGAAATCTACGACAAACTCGATCCCGAGAAGTTGTAACGTCCTCTTCATGACGGCGGCGCTCGTGCGCCGCCGTGTCGTCAATTCATTTGCGCCGGCAGGAACAGCGAGATCTGCGGAAACGCGATAAGCAGCGTCATAACCAGGATTTCACAGGCAAGAAACCAGCCGACGCCCTTGAATATCGTCTCCAGGCTGATTTCATCGCCGACGATGCTCTTGACGATATAGACCTGAAATCCCACCGGCGGCGTGAGCATCCCAATCTCGAGGTACTTCACCACGAGGACACCGAACCAGATCAGGTCAAGCTGGAGCTGTGCGAACAACGGCAGCAGGATCGGCAATGTGACCAGGAGAATGCCCAGCGGATCGAGGAACATGCCCAGCACCACGTAGATCAGCGAAGCACCGATGACCAGGTGAAGCGGATCGACCGCCCACTGTGCCATGCGCTCACCGATGAATATCGGCACCCCGGAAAGAGCCATGAAGCGGGTAAGCAGAATGGCCCCAACGGCGACGAACATCAACCGCGAAGTCGCAGACGCGGCCTCCAATACGCTTTCGCGGAAAACCTTCCAGTTCATCCGGCCTTGTAGCCAGACGATCACGATGGCGAGCACCGCGCCGAATGCTCCGGCTTCGGTCGGTGTGACAACCCCGCTGTAAAGTCCGCCGATGATGCCCAGGACCAGCAACAGCAGCGGCCATACGGCAGCAAGCGCCCGGAATTTCTCCGCGCGATCGACGACTATAGCCGCTTTCGGAGCGAGTCCCGGGACTAGCGAGCAACGCAGCAGAATCATCCCGGCATAAGTAACGGCAGTCAGCAGCCCGGGAAAGATGCCCGCAATCAGGAGCTTGGTGATCGACTGTTCGGCGAATATGCCGTACAGAATGAACAGAATGCTCGGCGGAATCAGCGCGCCCAGCGTACCCGCGCTTGCCACGACCCCGGTCGCAAGGCCTTTGTCGTAGCCCTGACGCACCATTTCCGGGATGGCGATCCGACCCATCGCCGCCGACGTTGCGATACTCGAGCCCGAAGCGGCGGCAAAGCCGGCGCAGGCGAAGTTCGTCGCCACCGCGAGACCGCCAGGCAGGCGGCCAAGCCAAAGCCGCGCTGCGCGAAACAGCGATTCGCTCACGCCCGAGTGGTAGACGACCGCGCCCATCAACAGGAACATGGGGATTGCGGACAGTTCCCAATTGGCAGCAAATTCGAAGGGCATCGACCGCAGCGTGCCCACCGCGACTGGGAATCCTCGCAACAGCCCGATCCCTACAAAGGAGGTGAGGCCGAGCGCGACGCCGATGGGCGTGCGCAGCGCCAGCAAGACGAGCACGGCGCCCAGACTTGCAAAACCGATGGCTACCGGAGACAAATAGATCTTCCGTTCAAGCGATCACCTTTCGAATCATTCCCGCGTTTCCGGGATCCCTGCGGCACCGTTAACGGCGCCAAATTGCGGCGTTGAAATCCTTGAGCAACTGATTGAGGACAACCAACGCCATCGCGGCACATCCGAGCGGCACCGCCCAGCGCGCCGGCCAGATGAACAGGTAGCCACCTGAAATTTCGCGCAATTCGCGCTCGACTGTCATAGCGACTGCTTCCTCGCCCGAATACCAGGCGAGCAGTACTACCCACGCAAGCGTGAGCAACCCGACTGCGGCTTCGAGCGCGGCGAGCGCGCGCGGAGACAGCTTGCTGGTAAACAGTTCGACAAAGATGTGCCGTTCCGTTCTCGCGACATAGGCGAACGGTAGAAAAACCAACATCAACATGTAATAGTCCTCGACCATTTCGAAAGTGGCCGGGACCGGTTGCCGAAACAGGTATTTTCCCGCCACGTCTGCGGTGACCTGCAGCATCATCAGCGTGATAGCCGCGCCAGCGATCAGCATAAGCAGCATCGCAGACCGCTGCGCCGCGTGATCGAGAAGACTGCGCACTCGGGAGGGTTGCTCTATTTCTACGGACATTCCTGCGCGGCGGCCAAGGTGTCGCGCCCCTCCCGCCGACAGGCCGGAACACGGGTCAACTTACGGTCTCGCGCGTATTGTCCACCACCAGCGGGACATCGAAATAGCGCACCTGCGGTTCATGACCATTTTCGGCCGTCATGCGCGCGCGCCATTCGGCGTTATAGTGCGCCTCTGCTGCGACGCGCGATTCCCAGACGTACATGCCACCGCCCATCCCGGTTTCGCGCTCGCGCAAATAATGCTTGCTTAGCAAACCCGGTTTGCCGCGAAACCGCGGCGCCGACCGTTCGGCGATCGCCCGCGCCTGGTCAGGCGTCTGGGGCGGCTGAGGCCAAAGTACCTGAACGACGACCATTGCTCGATTCCTCCGCGTTTTGATCAATAAGGCGAACGACTCCAGCCAGCGAGGGTCCTGCCAAGTGCTTCTGTATGGTACCCGCATGGCGAGTGGTAAATCAATCGGAAGCTCAGCCGCACTTGGTGCGCCACTAAGTGCGCTGGATGTCCAGTATTTAGGTCCGATAGTACGACCCCGTCGCAACTCGAACTCGTTTCCGCCCGCAGAACTCGCATCCGATGCCGAATTCGCGTGAAGAAATGCTACCATCGTCGACGACGTCCTCAGAACCAATCGGAAGGAGGTTTGACCCGTGGTGAGCTATCGCCTGCTTAGTTACCAGTCTCCTACAGGTCCGCGATCCGCCGTCGCTGTTGACGGCACGGTTCATGACCTCGCCAGCGCAACCGGTCGCGCGGACTACGGATCCATGCTCGGCGTGCTCGCTGACTGGTCAACCGCGCACACCGCCCTCGATGCCCTCGCCAGTGAGTTGGACGGCAAGTCGGGGATGCCGCTAGCCGATCTTCGCATTCTTGCTCCGGTGCTCTACCCCTCCGCAATCTACTGTGCCGGTGCCAACTATTCCGATCACACGGCGAACATGGCCAAGCTACACAATCTGCCCGTTGATCCCGATCCGCGCGGGCCGGGCAAGAAGCCCTGGCATTTCATCAAGGCGTCACGGTGCGTCGTTGGACCGGATGCGGAGGTTCCACTCCCTTGCGAGAAACTGGACTGGGAGGTGGAACTCGCGGTGGTCATCGGCGAAACAGCGCGGAACGTGCCCGAGTCCAGGGCCCTGGATGTCGTCGCCGCCTATACCGCCGCCAACGACCTGTCGGCGCGCGATCTATCGCGCCGGCCCGGGGTGTCAGACGCCTCCCCGTTCAAGTACGACTGGATCGGACAGAAGAGTTTCGACGGCGCCTGCCCCATCGGACCATGGCTGGTACCCGCGGCAGAAATAGCAGATCCGCAGAGGTTGGCCCTCAGGCTCTGGGTGAACGACTCGCTGCGCCAGGATTCCAACACCGCGCGCATGATATTCAGCGTAGCCGAGCAAATCGCGTATCTCTCGTCGCGAATTACACTCTATCCGGGAGACCTCGTGCTGACCGGTACCCCCGCGGGGGTCGGGGCGGAGACCGGAGTTTTTCTAAAGCGCGGCGATACGGTCAAGATTTCCGTCGAAAAGATCGGCGAACTGGTGACAACGATCACCTAGGTGCCGGTTCCCGCCCGGCGCATGGCCAGATTGACGGAGACGGGCCAGCGGCGCGCAAGGCCGCGGGTCCGAATCTGCACGTTATCGTGCCCTGAGCCGCGTTGTCTCCGCAGTGTCGATCGCTAACGTCTCTGGATCCACAGCGACCCCGTACAGCTCGCGCGCGGCCTTCGCCGACACGTAGCCCTGCAACACGTCCTCTCTGACGGACTCTACTGAGCGCAAGTGCGGGTCGCCGAATCCGCCGCCGCCACCGGCCCGCACCGCGAATGCGTCACCCTCCTTAAGTTCAGCCACCAAGACCTTCGCGTTGACGTAATCGTCCTTCCATTCGCCGTTGACTTCGATGGCTACGGAATTGCCGAGGGCTTCACCTCCGCCCCCGAGTCCCCACGGACGGCAGTGGGCGCGGTCGATCTGGGCGTTGAAGGTGAGCGCGCAGCGCGCCCGCACCACGCGCTCCACACCGAGCCCGCCTCGATAACGCCCGGCGCCCCCGGAATCCGGGATCAACCGATAGCACTCCACCACCAGCGGTGACTTGACCTCCGTCTGCTCATTGGGACTGTTATGCGTGTCACCGTCGTTGATGCACACCGTGCCGCTGACACCGTCTTCTGTAAGCTTCGCTCCCCAGCCGCCGCCCAGCGGACCGAAGTTCGCAAGGAAAAACTCCCCTGTCTTCGGATTCATGCCGTGGCCCATGCAGACGACGAGATCCGCGTGATGGCCCGCGATGACCCGGTCCGGAATCACCGGAGCGAGGGCCTTGAAGACGGTGTCCACCACGGTCATTGGAAAAGTCATCCACCAGCGCATCGCCGCAGGTCGCACGGCGCTGATTACCTTGCCCATCGGGATCACCACCTTCAGGTTCCGGAATGCCCCGTCATTGATGGGGTAATCCGTCGGCGAGGTCAGGCACTTGAATGCGACCTGGGCGCAGGCGTAACCGGCGGTGACGCCCGAGTTGTAGAAACCCTTCACCTGCTCGGACACGTGGGTGAGATCGACCGTGAACTCGTCTCCCTTGACAATCACCTTGACTCGGATCGGTATCTGTTTGCCCACCGCGACCCCGTCGTCGTCCATAAAGGACTCGGCCTCGTATTCGCCATCAGGAATAGTAAGCGTGCGCTTGCGAGCCGCTGCCTCCGCCTGATCCATGATCGCGGCGATCGACTGGCGAACCGTTTCCGCACCATAGCGGTTGACGAGTTCGAGGAAGCGCCGCTCGCCGGTCTTGACCGCCGTAAGTTGAGCGCGCAGATCCCCCATGGCTCGAGTCGGCACCCGAACGTTCATGCGGATGATGTCCTCGAGCAGCGTGTTGACCTTCCCCTCGTCCTGGTACTTGCAAATCGGAATCTGCAGTCCTTCGGAGTAGATGTCCGTGGTCATGCCGCCGAGGGGTCCACCGATGTCGATCCAGTGGGCCATGCAACAGGAGAAGCCGATGAGAACGCCATGGTGAAAGATGGGTAGCGAAAACGTGACGTGATTAAGGTGACTCCCGGTGATGTAGGAGTCATTGGTAACCAGAATGTCGCCCGGCCGGATACCGTCCCGCCCGAAGTGGCGCAGTTTCGCCTTCACCGTTTCCGCCATACCCCGGATGAACATCGGCAGTCCTATGCCGATGGAGACGGTTTCACCTTCCGCCGTGAACAGACCCGTCGTGAAGTCCAAAGCCTCATAAATGATGGTGTTGTACGCGGTGCGCATGAGGTTCGTCTTCATTTCCTCGGTCACCGCAAGTACGCCGTTGCGCATGATCTCGGTGGTAACCGGATCGGTGGCGGGGTAACGATCAATTTGCGTCATCGTAGAGCGCTCCCGATGGTGATGACGAGGTTGCGGAATCCGTCGACGGCGAGCGTGTCACTAGGCAGCACTACCGTAGTGGAGGCATGCTCCTCCACCACCGCCGGCCCCGGGATGCGGTTGCCCGGCACGAGCGCGACCCGCGCGTAGGACGGGGTATCGACAAACCGGCCCCCGAAGAACACCGGCCGCGTTCCGGTGAATGCCCTGGCGTCCGGGGTTTCCTTGCCCTCGGCGACCCGTGCGAGTGGCGGCTTTTTCAGGATACCGGTTACCGTGGATCGCAGCGAGACGATCTCGGCGCGCTCCTGTGGCGCCGAGGTTCCATAACGCAGCTCATGCGTTCGGTCGAAAGCTTCCTTGATGGCTTCAAGATTGTGGTCCGCAAAATACTCACCGGGCAGATCCACGGTTACCGCGTGCTCCTGTCCGACGTAGCGCATGTCGAGCGCGCGCGCCAGCACGATCTCCTCCACCGCCACTGCTGTCCGGCGGACCGCCGCAATGCCGGTTCCCTCCAACTCCCCGAATTCGGGCTCGATTTCGTCGAAAACCGCCTCCGAGAGCCGCATCGGGTGCGTACGCACATAGTCGTAACGCAGGTCCGAAAACAACATTCCAAAAGCCGAGAAGTGCCCGGGTGAAACGGGAATAATGATGGTCTTCATCCCGATCTCCCGCGCGACCTCGGCCGCATGCAGCGGTCCCGCCCCACCGTATGCCACCATGGTAAAGGCCGCCGCGTCGAGTCCCCGCTCCGTCGTCACTCCCTTGACCGCATAGGACATGGCCGTAGCCGCGATGCGCAGGATGCCTTCCGCAGCCTCCACCGCGTCCATGCCAAGCGGCACCGCGATGCGCTCCCGAAACGCCCGCTCCGCAGCCATCACGTCAAGTTTCATCTCTCCTCCCAGGAACCGGTCGGGTGCGAGCCGACCGAGGAGGAGGTTGACATCGGTGACGGTGGGCTCTGTGCCTCCCAGGCCATAGCAGACCGGCCCCGGCGCGGCGCCCGCACTTTCCGGCCCCACCCGCAGGCTCCCACCGTCCGCGATGCGGGCGATGGACCCGCCTCCGGTACCCACCTCGAAAATATGCATCATTGCAACCTGAACCGGCAACGCGTGATCATAGCCGCCGATGAGGGCGGCACCGGTAGTCAGTGATTTTCCCTGGTAAATGACTCCCGCTTTCGCGGTGGTTCCGCCCATGTCAAAAGAGATGGCACTATCGATTCCGGTGGCCGCACATAACGCGCGGGTCCCAAGCACACCGGCGGCGGGTCCGGACTCGAGCATTCGCACGCATTGCTCCTTCGCTTCCCCCGCCTCATACAGACCGCCGGTGGATTGCACCACTAGGAATTCGCCCGCGAAGCGCTCGGCAGCCAACCGGTCCTCGATCTCTCCCAGGTATTGCCGTACCCTCGGGCCGATGTACGCATTGGCGACCACCGTCGAGCATCGCTCGAATTCGCGATACTCCTGACTGAGTTCGTGGGAAACGGAAACGAACAGACCCGGTGCCTCCTCCTGCAAGATCTCCTTCACACGGATCTCGTGGGCCGGATTCCGGTAAGAGTGGAGCAGAAGCACCGCCACAGCCTCCACCCTGATTTCCCGCAACCGTCGCGCTAATGCTCGTACCTGCGCTTCGTCGAGAGGTGTTCGTATCTCCCCCTCGGCATACATGCGCTCGCGAACCTCGAAGCGCATCGCCCGCTTCACCAGCGGATCGTGCTTGCGAAAGTACAGGTTGTAGGCGTCGGGCCGGTTGACTCGCCCGATCTCGTAGACGTCGCGGAAGCCGTCAGTGATAAGCAACGCGGTGCGCGCTCCTGTCCGTTCCAGCATCGTGTTGATCGCTACGGTAGTGCCATGCAGGAAAAGATCCGCGTCGGCGAAATTGACGCCCGCCTTCTTCACCCCGTCCCCGATGGCCTCCACGAGTGACGCCGGCGTCGAAAGAGCCTTGCCGAAACGCAGTTCGCCGGCTGCGACGTCAAAGGCGGCGATGTCGGTGAAGGTTCCCCCAATATCTGCGGCCAGGCGGATCCGGTGTCGCGTGGTCCCCGCGCTCACGCCGGTTCTCCGCGCAGAGCGCCAGCGACGCGGTCAGGCGCGACGATGTGGCAAACCACGGACACTTCGCAGAAGGTCAGCCATCGGGCGCGGCTTACGCCCGTCACATCCTGTTCGGCCGAACTCGCGTTGAAGTATTGGGTATTTGAGACTGCATGCATATCGAAAATGGCTCTTGATGAAGTCGAGGCAAGGCTTGATGGAGTGAATACGCCTTCTACGTGTTGCTCAAACCCGACGCATACGCATAAGGGCGAATTCGAGCGATTTTGCCCGCGTCATGCCGTAACTATCTGATCTCGTGGCTCCCCGAACTTGGGGACCTGCAGATTAGCAGCGCGAGCCAACGAGCGAGGCCCGAATTTTACCCCAAAGGCCCTGCATCGATCTGCTCGGATTCACGGCCTCACGCTCTTTCTGCCGGCGCGATGAACCGTCGAGCCGATCTCTTTGACCCTGCATGCTACATCCGGTCCCCGGCGACGCGATCAATTTGGCGACGCCGCCGCTTCCGTATTGGCCGCAATCGTCGGCGTGACGCAGGTGCTCGGACGTCGTTCCGATTTTCGATTGAACCGCGATCTAATCCTCGATCAGCATGCGCTGGGTCATCGACCGACTTCCATTCATGCGGCCAGATTGATCGATCACAACGGTGACGAACCGACGCGAAAGAAATGGTCGGGGTGAGAGGATTCGAACCTCCGACTCCTGCGTCCCGAACGCAGTACTCTACCAGGCTGAGCTACACCCCGAATCGAACTGGAATTGAAGCAAAAGACTTGAGCGCACCGGCAAATCGCCGACCCACGTGATTGGCCTTAGTACGCGCGCTCGACCGCAAATCGCGTCAATTCTAGCAAAGATTGCTTGTATTTTGAATTGTCCATCCCGCCGAGAGCCTCGCATGCCCGCCTGGCTTCCTCGCCGGCACACGCGCGTGAATAGGCAAGCGCATCGGTATTACGTATTGCCGAAAGCACCGACTCGAACCCTTCCCGTCCGCCTTCCTCGATCGCGCGACGCACCAGCGCGGCGTCTGACCGCGATCCATGCTGAATCACTCGAATAAGTGGGAGCGTCGGCTTGCCTTCATTCAAGTCATCCCCAAGATTCTTACCCGTCTCGGCCGCGTCTCCCGAATAGTCGAGCACGTCATCGATCAATTGAAATGCGGTGCCCAGATGCCTGCCGTAGGCTGCGAGCCCCTGTTCCAGTTCGCTTGGGGCCTCGCCGAGCACAGCACCTATCTGCGCCGCGGCCTCAAAAAGTTTGGCCGTCTTGCGACGTACTACGTCAAGATAGACATTCTCCCCGATCGTTGCATTGTGTGCATTCAACAGTTGCAGCACTTCGCCTTCGGCGATGGTGTTGGTCGCTTCCGCCAGCACCTCCATCACTCGCATACTGCCCACGTCAACCATCATCTCGAATGCACGCGAATACAGAAAGTCACCTACCAGAACGCTGGCCGCATTTCCAAATTCGGCGTTCGCGGTCCGGCGGCCACGTCTCAGGTCAGACTCATCGACTACGTCGTCGTGCAGCAGCGTCGCCGTGTGTATGAACTCCACCACGGCCGCGAGATCGTGGTGATAGTGTCCACGGTATCCGGTCGCCCCGGCCGCAAGCAGCACTAGAGCCGGTCGCAACCGCTTGCCTCCGCTGCCGATGATGTACTCCGAAATTTGGCGAATAAGGACGACGTCTGATTTCAACCGACGCCGGATGAGTTCATCGACAGCCTCCATATCGGTGGCTATCAGCGTTCGAAGGGACTCAAGTGGCACGATAGATTAGAGGCGGGAAGGAACATGCGGAAGCGGCGCCGATTGTCTCGGTGTCGGGCGGCCAGAGAATACCACAAAAGCTTTTGACCACGCAGCCTAAGGGCATGTATAATTTCGGGTTTTCGATAATACCCGAATACCGGAGCGTTTCATGTACGCGATTATCAAGACGGGCGGCAAGCAATACCGTGTCAGAGCTGGGGCAAAACTTAGAGTGGAAAAGCTCGTCGGCGACATCGGTAGTGAACTTTCGATTGATCAAGTGCTTCTCGTCGGGGCCGGCGAGGACATAAAGGTAGGAACGCCTCTGGTGGCGGGAGCTTCGGTTAAGGCCAAGGTGCTCGCTCACGGACTTGGCGAGAAGGTTAAAATTTTCAAAATGCGCCGTCGTAAGCACTATATGAAGCACCAGGGTCACCGTCAGGGTTATACTGAAATTGAGATAATGGATATTTCCGCTTAGGCGCGCTAAGGAACCGACACCATGGCACACAAAAAGGCAGGCGGCAGTTCTCGCAACGGCCGAGACTCGCAGGCAAAACGCCTCGGCGTAAAGCGTTTTGGCGGTCAAATCGTCTCTGCCGGAAGCATACTCGTGCGGCAGCGAGGCACGAAGGTGCATCCGGGTGAGAACGTCGGCATCGGCCGCGACCATACACTTTTCGCCAAGATTTCCGGCAAAGTCGAGTTTAATGTCAGGGGCCCGGACAACAGGAACACGGTACACGTCCTTCCGGCATAGTCCGGCTGATTGAGACAAAGGCCCTATCCACACGATAGGGCTTTTTTGTTTGTGCGCGCCAAACCGCGATGACGTCCATGAAGTTCATCGATGAAGCCAAGATAGAAGTCCACGCCGGCAGAGGAGGAAACGGCGCGGTGAGCTTCAGGCGCGAGAAATACATACCCCGGGGTGGGCCCGACGGCGGCGACGGCGGTCGTGGGGGAAGCGTCTACGCAACTGCGGACAGGAACATAAACACCCTCGTTGAGTACCGCTACGCTCGCATTCACCGCGCGAAGAACGGTCAAGGAGGTATGGGCAAGCAGTGCAACGGAAAAAGCGCGGAAGACGTGGTACTGCGCGTGCCGGTCGGCACGGTGATCACTGACGCTGAGACGGGCGCCCTCATCGCCGACCTCACCATGCATGAACAAATTGCGCTGCTCGCTCAGGGCGGCCGTGGGGGCATGGGGAACGTCAATTTCAAGTCAAGCACGAACCGCGCCCCGCGCAACGCGACCCCCGGGGCCGAGGGCGAAAGCAGAGAACTCAGGTTGGAACTCAAAGTGCTGGCGGATGTCGGTCTGCTCGGTATGCCGAACGCGGGCAAGTCGACACTTATCCGGTCGGTGTCAAGCGCCCGCCCGAAGGTAGCTGATTACCCGTTCACGACGTTGCATCCGCATCTCGGCGTGGTGCGGGTCGGAATCGACCGCAGCTTCGTAATCGCTGATACTCCCGGATTGATCAAAGGCGCGGCCGAAGGCGCTGGCCTCGGCCACCAGTTTCTGCGCCACCTCACGCGGACGCGGCTGCTGCTCCACCTGATCGATCTCGTTCCGCCGGACCCGAACGCGGATCCAGGGCGCGACGCGCGCGCGATCGCGACAGAACTCAAGAAATATGATGCGGCTCTCTACCGAAAACCGCGTTGGCTCGTACTTAACAAGATCGACCTGCTGCCCCCGGACGAACTCGAAGCAGCGGCGCACAGAGTCCTCAAAGGGCTCCGTTGGCGTGGACCCAGCTTTCTCATATCAGCGATCACTGGCGAAGGCTGCAAAGAACTGGTCGGCGCCGTCATGACGCACCTTGAGACGAGTCGGGCCAAGGAGGCGTGATGAACAACGCAAGGCGGTACGTGGTCAAGGTGGGAAGCGCGCTGGTCACGGGCCGCAGCGACGGTCTGGAAGTCGCAGCTCTGGCTCAGTGGGCTCGGCAGATCGCCCACTTGCGCGCCATCGGCAAGGAGGTCGTGCTCGTCTCCAGCGGCGCCATCGCAGAGGGCATGCAGCGGCTTGGCTGGAAGATCAGACCCCACCGCATGCACCAACTGCAGGCGGCCGCCGCCGTCGGCCAGATGGGCTTGATCCAAGTCTACGAATCCTGCTTCCGGGACCACGGCCTGCGCACGGCTCAAGTGCTCCTTACCCATGCGGATCTCGTTGACCGCCGTCGCTACCTCAATGCGCGCTCCACGTTGCTTACGCTACTGGATCTTGGGGTGATACCGATAATCAACGAAAACGACACCGTTGTCACCGACGAAATCAAATTCGGCGACAACGACACCCTGGGCGCTCTGGTCACGAATCTCATTGACGCCGACTACCTGATCATTCTCACCGATCAGGCGGGTCTGTACACTGCCGATCCGCGCAAGGTCTCTACCGCGACGCTGATCCGCAAGGTAAGAGCCGGCGACCCTGCGCTTGAGGAAATGGCCGGCAGCACAGCCTCGGCCATTGCAAAAGGGGGAATGCTTACCAAGGTTATCGCCGCCAAGCGCGCAGCGCGCAGCGGAGCGAATACCATCATTGCATCGGGGCGCGAGCCCGACATCCTGATGCGGCTTGCAAACGGCGAACAGGTGGGCACACTGTTTGAGGCCGCCACCACTCCGCTGGTCGCGCGCAAACAATGGCTGGCCGATCATTTGCAGGTAGCCGGCCGTCTGGGCATCGATGACGGTGCCGTACATGCCCTGCGCTCCGGCGGGAGAAGTTTGCTGCCCATTGGCGTGCGCCGGGTTGATGGCGAATTCGAGCGAGGTGCGGTCGTTGCATGCGTCGATCCGCAAGGCATTGAGGTTGCACGCGGGTTGGTCAACTACAGTGCTCAAGAAGCGCGACGCATCGCGGGAAAACCCTCCGGCGATATCGAGGCCGCGCTCGGCTACGTCGAAGAACTGGAGCTCATACATCGTGACAACCTGGTGCTGATATGACAGCGCCGGTTCCTGGAGAACGTGTGACCTGTTGCGGGAAAAATACGTTCAGCCGGGACGGCTGATTTCGCGCACTGCCCATCGCAATGCTGTGGACCCTACCTGTCCGTCGAATACCCTGCGCGCGGATTGCCGCCTTCCCTGAGCACTCTTTTCGCCGCGGCGACGTCGCGTACCGTCGTCCGGTCCGGACAAAAATAAGCGTCATGCAGCGTCGCCTGTGCCAGATCACGCGGCGCAATGGAAATCGGGGTCCATTGCGGATCGCGGGCGATCGCCCAAGTACGATCTTTTCGCCCGAATGCGTAGAACTTACGTTCCCTGCCCTTGCACTTGATTCCTTCGTAACTGATGTTGGTCGCGCCTCCGACGCTACGGGCCAAAAGCGTGTACCGCACGATCCCGTCGCGCCCTACGCTGACCGATTCGAGGTCGACGAAAAAATCAAAGTTTACGTCACCGTCGACCTGAATTCTGACCATGTTTTCATCCCTGGGAAATGCCGGCAGCACCAGTTTCTGCTCGTCCGATGCCTGCTCGCCGGCCTCGTCTTGCGCTATATAGAGTTCTTGTTGGCGCGTTTGTGCGGCCGCTGCAGAGCTGACCAAGGCCAGCGAAAAAACCAGCCAGCGCATGTCCTCGATGCTCAGGCCAGATCCCGCGCCAACGCATCTCGAACCGCTACCGGGATATCCCGAATCGCCTGATAATCGGGATGATCGATACCCATCGAAAGCCCGGCGCCGGACTTCAGGGTCCGAGCCATCGATTCTGTCAGTTCGAATCGCAGAAAATGCACCGCCGACGTCTTCTGGTCATTCTCCCGTTCCAAATCCTCGTCCGCAACCGCCGCGATGCGCCCGAAACCCTGAATCTGGATCCAAACCCGATCCTCTATGCCGATCAGCTTGGCAAGTCTTTCTTGGCGTTCTTCAGGATCCGGATATTCGATCATCATCGTGGCCTTGAAGTTGCGACCGTCCGGGACCAGCGGGTCGTAGGTATCCAGCTCGTCCTGTATTCCCCGCTCTTCGAAAATTCGCTCGACGCGTAGCATTTCCTGGATCTGGTAGCGGATCGTCAACTCGTCTTCGAAAATCAGAGTCACGCTGTCTCCGAGTTGCACCGTGCGATTCTTCTTATGCGCGATGACTCGCGCGCGGAAGTCTGAACGCTCGCGCGCATAGGCCTCGAGGGTCAGCAAGCTGTCGCGCCGGATCTTGGGTCTGGTCTTCACCGATTGATTCATGCTTGCGGCACACCTATAGTCCGTAGGCAATGCGCAGCAGCGAAAGTGGATGCTCCCTCACCGCCCGTACCTCACCCATGCCCTGCTCTATGTGTCTTGCGGCGATCGCACAATCCGAACAAATGTAGTTGGGATCACCTGTGGCCATTTGCTGAAATACCGGACCGCCGATCTTCATGGAATTCTCGAAGTACTCGCGCTTGACGCCCCATGTGCCGTCATGCCCGGAACAGCGTTCAACGGAGTTCACTGTCGTGCCTGGCACCATCTGCAGGATCTCACGCGTCCTCTGCCCCATTTTCTGCACGCGACTGTGGCAGGGATTGTGATAGGACACTCTCCCGAGCGGCTTCGTAAAATCGGTCCTGAGCAGGCCGTCGCGGTTGCGAAGCGCGAAATATTCGAATGGATCGAACATGGCCGCGGCGACAAGCTTCACATCTTCATCCGAGGGGAACATCAATGGTAGTTCCTGCTTGTGCATCAGGGTGCACGAGGGCACTGCAGTGAGAATGGCATACCCCTCGCGCGCGAGCCGCACCAGTGCCGGGATGTTGATTTCCTTGAGTTTCGCCACGCCCTCGAGATCGCCCAGTTCGAGTTTCGGCATGCCGCAGCAGGCCTCCTTGTCGGCGAGCACGTAGGGAATCGCGTTGTGATCGAGAATCTTCAACAGGTCGTGACCGATACCCGGTTCGTTATAGTTTACGTAGCATGTTGCGAAAACCGCTACCTTACCGGGGGTACGCTCACCGTCCCTTACTGGATGCGGATCACTCGCCGGCGCATCCGAACGGAACTTGGACGGGCTGTAGGGCGGCAAACGCCGTTCCCGGTGCACACCGATCGTCTGTTCCATCACCGCGCGTGCGGCGCGGTTGCGGTTTGCCGCGTTGACCGTCTGCGCAATCACCGGAATCGCGGCCAACTTGCCGATCGCGTCCGTCGAGGATAGAAGCCTGTCCCGAAACCGGGTCTCTCCCTTTCGAAACTTCACCGCCTTTGCGCGCAGCATAAGGTGCGGGAAATCAACGTTCCAGGTATGCGGTGGCACGTATGGACACTTCACGACGTAACACATGTCGCACAGGTAGCACTGGTCGACCACCTCCCAGAAGCGCGTCTTTTCTACGCCGTCGACTTCTCCTGTCTTTCCTTCGTCGATCAGGTCGAACAACCGCGGAAAGGACGTACACAAGCTGACGCAGCGGCGACATCCGTGACAGATGTCGAATACGCGCTCGAGCTCCGAATGAAGCTTTGTTTCATCGAAAAAATCCGCAGACTTCCACTCCAGCGGATGCCGAGTGGGCGCATCGAGATTTCCTTCTCGGGTGGTCATTGCAGGTCACAATCTATCGGAGTACAGCCACGAAAAGCACACGCGTACTAGGCGAGACTTTCGCCTCGCCCAGCGCACGCTACCGTTCCAAAAGCGTTTCAGTCAGCCAACTGGTCCAACGCCTTCTGGAAGCGGTTTGCATGCGAGCGTTCCGCCTTCGCCAGTGTCTCGAACCAATCGGCGATTTCAGTAAACCCTTCCGCGCGAGCGCTCTTCGCCATGCCCGGGTACATATCGGTGTATTCGTGAGTTTCCCCGGCAACAGCAGCCTTCAGGTTCTGTCGGCTCGATCCGATCGGCAGATCCGTCGCAGGGTCCCCGACGTGAGCTATGTAGTCGAGGTGGCCGTGCGCGTGGCCCGTTTCACCCTCGGCCGTTGAGCGGAACAGTGCTGCGATATCGTTCTGTCCCTCCACATCGGCCTTGTTTGCAAAATATAAGTAGCGCCGATTGGCCTGCGATTCACCTGCGAAAGCCGCTTTCAAATTTTCGAGCGTTTTCGAGCCTTTGAGTTCCATGACAAGCTCCTATCTGGGGGGTTGACGGAATAGCTATATAGACTATTTCTAATAGCTAGAATGAGTTTAAATCAATGTGCTTTCACTCGTCAAGATTTGAATGGGCGGGTATCTAAATTTAGGCTAGCCCAATTTCGCCCCTATGACACGCGTGCGCGTCACACTCAGTCGAAAATTGGAGCCCGGACCGACTGTGCGCGATCGAGCCACGGCGCCAGCGATTCTAACTGCCTAGCGCAGCTTCAATCTCGGCAAACGTACTCGCGATCTCAGTGGATGGTATTGACACCCCAAGTTGCCGCGCAATCTGCGACAGAGAAAAGATGCCACGCACGGTCTGACCGATCCCGTTGGGGCCTGGCTCTGCAACCAATGCGTGCTGTCGGCCGGCATATCTTAGGGTTGCCACGACGTGCCCTACCTCCGCGGCGATCAGGTCGCTATACCAAAGCACCTCAAGGCGCTCTCGGGGTGTCATGATGTCGCGCACCAGTATGTCCTGGCGACTGACGTCACGCTCGACGGCGAATTTGACCGGTCTTTCCCCAAGAACATCGGTGGCGGTGATCAGGCCAAGTACCTGCCTACCGTCATCGGTCACCAAAAGAAGCCGCACCCCGCGCCGGATCATGAAGCGATTTGCCGCATCGAGCGGCGCTTCAGCATCTATAGTCGCCGCCGGAATCATGCACAGGTCGGTCATTACGTCGAGCGCGGGCGCGTCAAGTCGGACTCGCTCCCTTTGCATTGCGGGTTCCTGAAAACGCGCCCCCGCGACTAGCGGCCGGTTTGAAAGCGGCTGATAAATTCGGTTCATCCCCGATCTCCCAAACTGCACCGGCGCCCATGCCGCGCAACTGCCTGTCCGAAATTGATTGGACTGTCGCGTCGGCCGTGACTTGCTGCCGATTTCAATGACCAGCGTACCGCGCGCCCGCGCGGTCAGCGCGCGAGCGATGAGGTCGAACCGCGCTCGCGCCTGCGATCGCGGTTGATGAAGCGCGCCAGTTCCGTAAGCGCCTGCTGATAGACTTCGCGCTTGAACTCGATAACGGTTTCCAACGGAATCCAGTAATCGTTCCAGCGCCATGCATCAAATTCCGGATGTTCAAAGGCGCGAAGGCACACGTCGCTATCGCGTCCAATGAGTCGCAGCAGGAACCAGATCTGCTTTTGCCCTTTGTAGTTGCCGCGCCACTCGCGCTTTATCCAATGCCGCGGAACCTCGTAGCGCAACCAGTTCCTGGTTCGTCCCAGAATTCTGACGTGCGAAGGAAGCAACCCGATTTCCTCGCCCAACTCACGGTACATCGCCTGCGCCGGCGTTTCGCCGTGCTTGATGCCACCTTGCGGGAACTGCCAGGAATGTTCCTTGACTCGTTTACCCCAGAAGACCTCGTTGCGCCAGTTGCAAAGGATAATGCCGACGTTCGGGCGGTAGCCGTCTCGATCGAGCATACATAGTCCAGCAATTGGTTCAGTTACTTTGCATTGTTCCACATTTTACGGGGGATTTGAAGCGCGGACCCGCGTGTCGCCAGGGTCCAATCAAGTAAAATAATTAACCCTTAGCCCGCTATTGCCGCATGCGCGTCAAACAATTCTTTCTGTCGACACTGAAAGAGGCGCCAGCCGACGCCGAGATCGTCAGCCACAGCCTGATGATCCGTGCCGGCTTGACTCGACGCCTTGCCGGAGGCATTTATACGTGGATGCCGCTTGGACTCCGGGTGGTGCGAAAGGTGGAGGCGATCGTGCGCGAGGAAATGAACCGCGCCGGAGCGGTCGAGCTGTTTATGCCCGCGGTGCAGCCCGGGGAACTGTGGGAGGAATCGGGGCGATGGCAGAAATACGGACCTGAGCTGCTACGCCTAAAGGATCGTCATGATCGCGATTTTTGTATCGGCCCGACACATGAGGAGGTAATCACCGATATAGCGCGGCGCGAATTGAGGAGTTACCGGCAGCTGCCGGTTCATTTTTACCAAATCCAGACGAAGTTTCGCGACGAAATTCGGCCGCGATTCGGGGTGATGCGCGGGCGGGAATTCCTGATGAAGGATGGTTATTCATTTCATGCAGACTACGCGGACCTGCAGCGCGAATACCGCAACATGTACGATACCTACACGCGTATTTTCAGCAGGCTCGGACTGAAATACCGCGCAGTGGCCGCGGACACGGGTTCCATCGGCGGCACGGGCTCGCACGAGTTCCACGTCCTCGCGGATTCGGGTGAGGACGCGATCGCGTTCTGCCCCGACTCGGAATATGCCGCGAACGTCGAACTCGCGGAAGCGCTCGCTCCGGAAACACCCCGCGCTCCACCGACAGTCCCGTTGCAAAAGGTTCCCACTCCGGGGAAGACCCGCTGCGAGGACGTGGCTGAATTGCTCGGCGTGCCCCTAGCGCTCACCGTCAAAGCGATCGCCGTGGTGCACGACGACGAATTCACGCTCCTGCTTCTTCGTGGCGACCACGAATTGAATGAAGTCAAAACGCAAAAGCTCCCCGGTCTGGATCCGTTCCGTTTCGCCACCGAGACGGAAATCGAGCAGACCTTGAACTGCGGCGCCGGATATATCGGCCCGGTCACGGTCCATGAACGGGTACGGGTAATCGCGGACCTGAGTGTCGCCGTAATGTCGGATTTCGTCTGTGGTGCAAACGAAGCAGGTTACCATCTTACAGGCGTCAACTTCGGGCGCGATCTGTCCATACCCGTGTTGGTCGCCGATATCCGCAAGGTCGTCGCCGGCGACCGTAGCCCCGACGGCAAGGGCAAACTGGAGATCGTTCGAGGCATCGAAGTCGGTCATATCTTCCAACTGCGCACGCGTTATTCCGAATCGATGGGCGCAACGTTCCTGGACGAGAACGGAAAGAAGAGAGTCTTCGAGATGGGTTGCTACGGCATCGGCGTCACGCGCATTGTGGGCGCAGCCATCGAGCAAAATCACGACGAACGCGGCATCATTTTCCCGGAGCCGATCGCACCTTTCCAGGTGGCTCTCGTACCGATGGGCTACGCGCGTAATGCCCGGATTCGCGAGGCAGCCGATACCATACATGACGAGTTGACCGCGATGGGGATCGAAGTCCTGCTTGATGACCGCGACGAACGCCCAGGGGTCATGTTCGCCGATATGGAACTGGTCGGGATACCACACCGTATCGTAATCGGCGAGCGTGGGCTAAAGGATGGCACCGTCGAATACCAGGGACGCCGCGACAAAATGGCGACGCGCGTGACCCTGGGAGATGCCGCGGCGGTCCTGCGATCCAAGCTGCCGTGTTGAAGGTGCTGCGGTTCTGTTTTGCGTTCGCGGTGATTGTCTGCGCACCTGAGGTGCACGCGGGCGCGCAGATTTATGAGCCTCTCGCCGACAGCGTGCGTGCCGGGCTGCAAGCTTCGATCGCCGACAAACCAGCCTCGCGCCACGCCTTTTCAAACGCGCTTGATGCCGTTGATTGGCTCGCGGGCATGGCTGTGCGCATGGAAAAGCTGGTCCCATCGCTTCGCATCCGACTGGATCTGTTGCGAACGGTTCATTACGAAGCCTCACGAGCCGGTCTCGACCCGCAACTTGTACTCGCCGTGGTCCACGTGGAAAGCAATTTCCGCAAGTATGCCGTTTCCTCTGCTGGGGCGCGCGGCTACATGCAGGTCATGCCGTTCTGGGTCGACTTGATCGGTAAGAAAGGCGACAATCTGTTCAATTTACGCACGAATCTGCGCTACGGATGCGTGATTCTGCGGCACTATCTCGATATCGAAAACGGCAATCTGTCACGAGCGCTCGGGCGCTACAACGGTAGCCTGGGAAAACCTGACTACCCGAATCTAGTCCTAAGGACAATGCGGAGAAAATGGCGCTACAACAGCCCTCCCGCTTCCGATCGCCGCTGAGCCACCCTCGTTCGCCGAACTTCGCGCTCATTCCGGAAAAATCGTTGCGATGGTCTTCTGAATCGCCTGGGTCGCTGCTCGCGGATCGCTCGCTGAACGGATCGGCCTTCCGACGACAATGTAGTCGGCCCCGTTCGCGAACGCTTGGGCAACATCCACGGTCCGCTTCTGATCGTCGACGGGGCGGTTTTCCACCGGTCGAATCCCCGGCGTTACGACGACAAGCCGGGGACCGAGTTCCCGCCGGAGAGCCGCGGCTTCGAGTCCCGACGAGATGACGCCATCGCATCCGGCCAGGAGTGCGCGTCTCGCGCGCGACAGCACGAGTCGCTCGACGTCACAATCAAATCCGAGATCATCGAGATCGCCCCGATCCAGACTTGTAAGCACGGTCACGGCCAGGATCTTTACGTCACCCTTGTCGCGCCCCGCCGCTTCGAGCATCGCCTGATTGCCGTGGACTGTCGCAAACGTAACGCCCCGGTTACGCAATCCTCGAACTGCTGAGCGCACCGTTTCCGGAACGTCAAAGAATTTCAGATCGACGAACACCTTGCTTCCGCGCCGCACGAGCCAATCGAGCAATTCGAAATACCCGCCCGATGTAAGCAACTCAAGGCCGATCTTATAGAAGCAGGCAGCATCGCCGAGTTCGTCCACCAGACGCTTTGCCTCTTCAGCGTTAGGAACGTCCAGAGCTACGATCAGTCTCTCGTTCCTGGATATGACTTTGCTCGTGCGCATTTCGGTTGTCATTGGCGCTTCCTAGTCCCCTACTGAGCGGTCCCTTGCGACAGCGTCTCACCGTCGAAAAAAGGAACTCCTTTGCAGACACATTCCCGCGAGCCGGTACGATACCGCCCGCGGCGTCGGCAATCGTCGCCCATCTTAGCCGATCCCGAAAATGTTCTTGCCAGTGGCTTCGGCGGTGTACCAGACAAAACAGGAATAGGAAAAGCGTCGCTTCCGCAACTTCCGGTAAACCGAGGTGAAGATCGCCAGCACCGGATCGGACCGCACACTTTCGACCCTGCGCCAGGGGCGCTCGCATATAATCGCAGGGAGATCCTAGGACCCAGACGCGTGCGACGGACTGCCCGGCAAACGAGCGGACAAGCGTGCTTTCCGTGACCCCTGCGACGCTCGCAAGAACAGCCCTTGCTAGTCTGCTGGCAATGATCTGTCTCTGCCTCGTCTGGGAACTGTGGCTCGCGCCGCTACGTCCGGGCGGATCGTGGCTGGTATTGAAGGTGCTCCCGCTGCTCGCGCCACTATTTGGCGTCCTTCACGCACGACGATATACCATGCAGTGGTGCTCGCTGCTTGCGCTCGCTTACCTCGCAGAAGGCGTAGTAAGGGCAACTACGGAGTCCGGCATATCACGTTGGCTCGCCCTGTTTGAATTGATATTCGCCCTCGGTCTTTTCTTCGCCTCGGCCCTCTATGCGCGCGTTACCCGCCAGAGTTGATCGCCGTTTGATCGAGCCAGTCAGATCTGCGGATTTATTCGCTCGGTCTTGTCGTGGAGCTTGTTCAGCGCAGCGAGATACGCCTTAGCAGATGCCACCACGATGTCGGTATCAGCCCCCAGTCCGTTGACAATACGGCCGCCTCGTTCCAGGCGCACCGTCACCTCACCCTGCGACTCCGTACCCGTAGTGATGGCATTGACCGAATACAGCAACAGCCCAGCACCGCTATTGGCGACGCTCTCGATCGCCTTGAACGTTGCGTCCACTGGCCCATCGCCCTGCGCCTGAGCGCTATGCTCCCTGCCTGCTTCCGAAAGGACCACGGACGCCTGCGGGCGCTCACCCATACCGCTAGCCTGACTCATATGTATCAGTTTCCAGTGTTCCTCGGAGGAAGTTACCACGCCATCGGAAAGCAGCGCCTGAATGTCCTCGTCGTAAATCTCGGATTTCTTGTCGGCAAGGTCCTTGAATCGCTGAAACGCTTTGTTGTACGCCTCCTCGGATTCCAGATCAATGCCGAGTTCCTTGAGCCGTTGCTTGAAAGCGGTCCTCCCCGACAGCTTGCCGAGCACGATCCTGTTCGCGGCCCAGCCCACGTCCTCAGCCCGCATGATTTCGTAAGTCTGGCGTGACTTGATCACACCATCCTGATGAATTCCCGAGGCGTGCGCGAAGGCATTGGCCCCGACCACAGCCTTGTTCGGCTGCACGACAAAGCCTGTTATCTGTGACACCAGGCGCGACGCAGGCACGATCTGGGTAGTGTCGATGCCGGTTTGAACAGGAAAGAAGTCGCCGCGCGTCTTCAATGCCATTACAACCTCCTCAAGCGAAGTATTTCCTGCGCGCTCGCCCAGCCCATTTACCGTGCACTCGATCTGTCTCGCGCCGCCAATTACAACCGCCGCGAGTGAATTGGCAACCGCCATGCCAAGGTCGTTGTGGCAGTGCACCGACCAGACCGCCTTGTCGGAATTGGGCACACGCCCGCGCAAGGTACTAATGAATTCGCCGAATTGCTGCGGTACCGCATAGCCGACGGTGTCCGGAATATTTATGGTCGTAGCACCCTCCACTATTACCGCCTCCAGGACGCGACAGAGAAAATCGAGCTCGGACCTGCTCGCGTCTTCGGGCGAGAACTCAATGTCGGGGCAGTGCTTACGCGCATAGCGGACTGCGTTCTTGGCGTCCTCGAGCACCTGGTCCGGTGTCATCCGCAACTTCTTCTCCATGTGGAGGGCGCTGGTGGCGATAAACGTATGGATTCGCCAGGATCTGGCGCCCTTCAACGCATCGATGCCGCGACCGATGTCACGATCGTTGGCGCGGCACAGCCCCGCAACCGTGGATTCGCGGATTGCATTGGCCACTGCCCGCACGGCCTCGAAATCACCGTTCGAGGCCGCTGGAAATCCGGCCTCGATCACATCCACGCGCATGCGCTCAAGCTGCCGCGCAATCCGTATCTTCTCCTCCCGGGTCATGGATGCGCCAGGGCTCTGTTCTCCGTCGCGCATCGTGGTATCGAATATGATCAGCCGGTCTTTCATTTCGCACTCCATTGGCTATGGATGGACTCACTCCGCAGTGGCCTCGCCTTGGCCTGCTGCGCTCAGGTACTGCCGAATTGGGAAATTGGATATTTAGCGCGCGACGCGCAGCAGCGGACCCACAGGAAGCAGGTCGCCGATGAGACAGGTCAGATAGTGGCTATCGCAGAGCATGCACCGGAATATATCGGGTTTCCCCCACTGATGCAACCGCCGGCAGACACTGCTCAGGTCCGCCCTTGCTTCCGCGATCGCCGCCACTTTACCAGCCAGACCGCATACCCGGAAAAAGAATAGGTGACGAAAAGCAGAAACAATATCATCGGCGGATTACTAGATATGAGAATCATCGCGAACGCAACCAGCAGTACCGCCCAAAACGGTACGCTCCTGCGCAGGTTGATGTCCTTGAAACTGTAAAAGGGAACATTGCTCACCATCGTAATACCTGCAAACAGCGTAAAGGCGGCGGCAATGCCGCGGATGATTTCGGCGCGTTGTATGCCAAAATCATTTATTACCCAGACTAGCCCGGCACAGAGGGCCGCCGCGGCCGGGCTCGGAAGTCCTTGAAAATAGCGCTTGTCGACCACATTGATGTTGGTGTTGAACCGCGCCAGCCTCAACGCGGCGCCGAGACAGAAGACGAACGCCGAGATCCAGCCGAAACGGCCCAGATCCTTCAGCGTCCACTCGTACATGATGAGTGCGGGCGCGGCACCGAAGCAGACCATATCCGAAAGGGAATCGTACTCCGCGCCAAAGGCGCTCTGCGTACGCGTCAGCCTTGCCACCCGCCCGTCGAGGCCGTCGAGCACCATCGCGACAAAGATCGCCACCGCCGCCTGCTCAAAGCGCTGGTTCATCGCCTGGACGATGGCGTAGAAACCCGCAAACAATGCCGCAGTTGTAAACAGGTTAGGCAGTAGATAGATCCCTCGGCGGCGGATCTCCGCATTGAGCAACGGCCTATGTGGCTTATCGAAATCGGGCATCAGGATGCCTTGCTCAATAAACGAATCTACAGAAGTGCCAGAATACTACTGCCGCCCTGAACCTTGTCGCCAAGAGCGGCTTTGACGCGTGCCGAAAGTGGCAAATAGACATCAACACGCGATCCGAAACGTATAAAGCCGAAGCGCCCGCCCCGCAAGAGTCGGTCGCCGGGCTTGACGTGGCAAATGATTCGCCGCGCGATGAGCCCTGCGATCTGCACGCACGTCACATCAGCGCCGCTTGTTGTCTTCAGCCAAAGGGCATTGCGCTCGTTTTCGAGCGAAGCCTTGTCAAGTGCAGCATTTAGAAACTTGCCCGTGTTATACCAAGCCTGCCTAACCTCACCGTCGACCGGCGAGCGGTTTGAATGGACATTGAACACGTTCATGAACACGCTTACCTTGATCGCATCGCGCTCCAGATACGGATCTCGCGTGGTCTCTACCACCACGATGCGCCCATCGGCCGGAGAAACCACCGTACGTTCGTCGCCGGGAATGCTGCGGGCCGGATCGCGAAAGAACTGCAGAATGAATAGGGCCGCGAGCCAGATCGGCGCGGACCACCACCCCGCCAGCCACTGAACAACGATCGCAGCGATAACGGCAGCGCCCAGAAACGGCCAGCCCTCGCGAGCAACAATGGGATGAGGGTAGCTCACTCGCGAACGGAAATCTCGAATCTGCGTTGGAAATGCGAAGCGCCAGCCCGTGCGCGTCGCCTCTGCGTTCCAGTCCTCGTCAATTCTTCGACTGATCGACCAACCGGTTCTTCCTGATCCAGGGCATCATGTCGCGAAGCTTGGCACCAACCGTTTCGATCGGATGCTGAGCCGTCATTCGCCGCCGTGACAGCAGCATAGGCGCACCGGCCCTGTTCTCCAGGATGAAATCCTTTGCATACTCACCCGACTGTATTCGGGCCAGCGCTTCGCGCATTGCCCATCTTGTCTCCTCCGTGATGATCTTCGGGCCTGTCAGATATTCACCGTATTCCGCATTGTTCGAGACCGAGTAGTTCATCGTACCGATGCCACCCTCATACATGAGGTCCACGATCAGCTTCAGCTCGTGCAAGCACTCGAAGTAAGCCATTTCGGGCGCATATCCTGCTTCGACGAGCGTTTCGAAGCCGGCCTTGACCAGTTCAACGCATCCGCCACACAGGACGGCCTGTTCGCCGAACAGATCGGTTTCAGTTTCCTCGCGGAATGTGGTCTCTATCACACCGGCCTTGCCACCGCCAATCGCTGCAGCATAGGAAAGCGCCATATCGCGCGCCTTCTTGCTCTGATCCTGATGAACCGCAATCAACATCGGTACCCCACCGCCGCCAACGTAGGTCGAACGCACCGTATGCCCCGGAGCCTTTGGCGCCACCATCACCACGTCCAGATCCGTACGCGGCACGACCTGCCCATAGTGAATATTGAAACCGTGGGCAAAGCCAAGCGTCGCGTTCTTCTTCAAGTTTGGCGCCACCTCGCTGGCGTAAACGGCAGCGATATGTTCGTCGGGCATCAACATCATCACCAGATCCGCGCCTTTCGCCGCGTCGGCGATTTCCTTGACGGTGAGCCCCGCTTTCTTCGCCTTGTCCCACGACGTGCCGCCGCGCCGGAGGCCGACTGTGACCTTGACTCCCGATTCGTTCAGGTTCAGAGCATGGGCGTGACCCTGAGAACCGTAGCCGGCGATGGCGACCTTGCGGCCCTTGACGAGCGACAAATCCGCATCCTTATCGTAATAAACCTTCATGACTTCCTCTCTTGTGTTGGGGGAGGCGACGAGCGGGCGTCGTAGGCGGGTCCGGCACGTCAGCCGGGACGGAACCTACTCCACCCTCCTCGCACTTCCCTAAGCCCTAAGCACCCGTTCGCCGCGCGATATCCCCGATGCTCCCGTACGCACGGTCTCCAGGATCACGCTCCTCTCTATCGCCTGGATGAACGCATCCAACTTCGCGCCGGTACCGGTCAGTTCAATCGTGTAGGTATGCTCAGTTACGTCCAGTATGCGTCCGCGGAAGATATCGGCCATCCTCTTGAGTTCGTCGCGGTCCTTGCCGACCGCACGCACCTTGATCAGCATGAGTTCCCGTTCTATGTGCGACGATTCGGACAGGTCCACAACCTTGACCACTTCGATCAGTTTGTTCAACTGCTTGGTAATCTGCTCGATCACATCGTCAGAGCCCGTAGTGACGATAGTCATTCTCGACAGGGATGGATCCTCGGTCGGTGCGACCGTTAGTGATTCGATGTTGTAACCTCGCGCCGAAAACAGACCGGAAACGCGCGACAGGGCGCCGGACTCGTTTTCCAGCAGGATCGAAATGATATGCCGCATGACTCTTGTCTCGTCGCTCAGGATCGAATAAGGACTAGGTGCGATGGAAGATGGTGCATTCATAGTTGCGGCTGAGGGCGGGCGATACGGTTCTGCCTCACAGCTCCTCTGCCAGAATCATTTCCGAAATGCCCATGCCACCCGGGACCATCGGAAACACGTTCTCACTCTGGTCGGTAATGAAGTCCAGAAAGACTAATTCGTCCTTGCGCTTGAACGCGTCTTTCAGCGCGGGCTCTACGTCGGCAGGGTTCTCGATCCGAATGCCGGAATGTCCATAACTCTGGACCAGCGCCACGAAATCGGGCAGCGCATCCATATACGACTCCGAATACCGGTTGCCGTGAAAAAATTGCTGCCACTGGCGCACCATGCCCATGTAACGGTTATTCAGACATACGATCTTGATCGGCAGTCGGTACTGTTTGCAGGTAGACAGTTCCTGTAGACACATTTGGAACGAGGCTTCACCCGTAACGCAGGTCACCGTTGCTTTGGGATTAGCGATCTGAGCTCCCATCGCCGCGGGCAGTCCGAACCCCATGGTGCCCAAGCCGCCAGAATTGATCCATCTGCGCGGCTTGTCGAATTTGTAAAACTGCGCAGTCCACATCTGGTGCTGGCCGACGTCCGAAACGATAATCGCATCCCCTTTCGTCACTTCATAGAGTTTTTCCACCACGAACTGGGGTTTGATGATTTTGCTCGCCCGGTCGTAGCGAAGGCAATCCTTCGCCTTCCACAATTCGATCTGCGCCCACCATGCCTTGAGCGCCTTCGCGTCGTGCTTTTCACGGTTTGTTTCTAGGACCTTCACGAGATCGCCGAGGACCTCCCGAACGTTGCCAACGATCGGCACGTCTACCTTGACGCGCTTGGAAATAGAGGACGGATCGATATCGATGTGAATGATCTTCCGTGGGACCTCGCCAAAATGCTGGGGGTTGCCGATTACGCGGTCGTCGAATCGTGCCCCCACCGCAAGCAGCACGTCGCAGTGCTGCATGGCCATATTGGCCTGATAGGTGCCGTGCATGCCGAGCATACCGAGGAAATGCGCGTCCGATCCAGGAAATCCGCCCAAGCCCATGAGCGTATTGGTACACGGATACCCGAGCATTTTCACAAGCTTGGTTAGCTGCGCTGCCGCCTCTGAGAGGATCACGCCGCCACCGGTGTAGATCATGGGGCGTTTGGCTTCGAGCAGGAGTTGCGCGGCCTTCTTGATCTGCCCCGGGTGCCCCTTAATGACAGGGTTGTACGAACGCATACTGATTGACTCGGGAAACTCGAACTTGCAGCTCGCCGCCGTGACATCTTTCGGAATGTCGATCAAAACCGGACCAGGGCGGCCGCTACGCGCAATATGAAACGCCTTCTTGACCGCCGAAGCCAGCTCCCGAACGTCCTTGACCAAAATGTTGTGCTTCACACAGGGCCTGGTAATTCCGACGGCGTCGACCTCCTGAAATGCATCCTGACCAATGGCATGCGTCGGCACCTGACCCGTGATGATCACCATCGGGATCGAATCCATGTACGCAGTGGCGATTCCGGTTACGGCGTTGGTCACCCCTGGACCCGACGTGACAAGACACACCCCGGTCTTGTTGCTTGCCCGGGAGTAGCCGTCGGCAGCGTGGGACGCACCCTGCTCGTGCCGAACCAGGATGTGCTTGACCTTGTCCTGCTTGAACAGCGCATCGTAGATGAACAGCACCGCGCCACCCGGATAGCCGAAGACGCACTCCACACCTTCTTCCTGCAAGCAGCGTATAAGAATCTCTGCGCCTGATAGTTCCATGCTCGATTTCTGCACCGCAATAAATGTGACGACGGAAAACTTTGCAGCGTAATTGTTAGCATTTGATTGGTCAAGTATTTTGACTCAATATTTTCTCGCCACAGCCGCTGGTATCTGGGCGATTTTGGTAACATTCGAGGCGACGCTCCGCAATTGGAAAACTGACGGATAACGGACCCGATGAACTGCAGGTGCGGCTGGCCCGCGGTATTCCAAGCCCCTCGCGCGCACGGGCGGCAACAAATTTTTCGAAGCCAATGAGGAAACACGTTTGGCATCCCGCACGGAACTGTCGGACTTTCTTTCCGGCGTAGAGCGGCGCGCGTTCAAGCAAGCGGTATTCGCAGTGCGCGACGAGGAGGTTGCGCTGGACATTGTGCAAGACAGCATGCTTAAGCTCGCCGAACGATATGGCGGCAAGCCGGTCGCGGAGCTGCCAATGCTGTTCCAACGTATCCTCCAGAATACGATAAGAGATTACTATCGGCGGCAGAAGGTCCGTTTCCGCTGGACAACCTTACTGTCGACGCTCTCCCAAGACCACGGCGCAGAGGGGTTCGACGCGCTGGAAACGTTGGAAAACGAAGACACTTCCAGCTTGGGGGTGGGCCCCGCAGAGCGAGTGCAAACTTTTCAACTTATTGAAATTATTGAAAAAGAACTCGCACACCTGCCGCCGCGTCAACGGGAAGCCTTCTTGCTGCGTTATTGGGAGGATTTGGACGTTGCCGAAGCGGCCGCGGTTATGGGCTGTTCGCAAGGCAGCGTGAAGACACATTGCTCGCGCGCTGCACATGCCCTTGCGACCGCACTGCGGACGAAGGGAATCGAACTATGAACGAGCATCGTTTTGGTTACCGGGTCCGGCAATACCTTGACCAAGATCTGACTCTGGACCCAGAAAAGCTCGCGCGGCTCAAAGCCGCGCGCGAATGGGCGATCGGTCGCCAACGGGTCGCGGAGCCAAACGCAGCATTTGCTTGGGCTGCCGATCTGACCGGAAGCCTGCGCTACGACTCGGGACTGCTGTTTTCGCGCATCCTCCTGCCAGCGGCGATACTCCTGACTGGCGTAGCCGCCATTTACACGTGGCACCAGGCTCAAACGGTGCAGGAACTCGTGGAAATCGATACCCGGGTATTGGCCAGTGATCTGCCAATTGACGCGTATCTAGACCAGGGATTTGACGTATGGCTAAAGCGCTCCTCGCAATAGCCCTATCGTTAATTTTTGCCTCGTCCTCGGTCCTTGCCGCTGGGCCGAAAAAGAAGCAACCGTCTTGGGACGAACTCAGTCGCGAACAGCAGCAGGTTCTCGCTCCTCTCGCGCCAGACTGGAACAATTTCAGCGCGAGACGCAAACGCAAATGGCTTGGTATCGCAGAACGATACCCTGTGATGGAACCGTTGGAACAGGCCAAGGTGCAGCGGAAAATGCGACCATGGTCGAAGCTCACGCCCGAACAACGACGCGCAGCTCGGAAACGCTTCAAGAAACTGCAAGAGCTTGCTACGCAAAAACAACAGTCCCTGAGCGAAAAGTGGGAGGAATACCGGCGGATTCCTGAAGCGGAGCGCAAACAGTTCGAAGCCGCAGGCAAGGCGCCCAAGAAAGTGCGGGAAAGCTCGAAACGCCGGCCAAAGAAGAAAGCGCGCACGCGCGCGTCTGCGCCACCCACGTCGGCATCGACATCCGCAACGACGGAATGAAGGCTGGCATGGATGGTGGCGTGACTACGCAGATGAAGCAGTCACCTGCCGCACCTAGCATCGCACGGCGCCTCGCATCGATGCTCTACGAGTCGCTGCTGGCGTTCGCGATCGTTTTTTTTGCGGGATTGATCTTCCTTGGTGTCGTCGGCGCAAGCGCAGTGAGCGAACCTCTTTCCGGCCATTTCCGTACTCTGTTCCAGATCTATCTTGTTGCCACCCTTGGAATATATTTTGTCTGGTGCTGGCACCGGGGCGGCCAGACGCTACCCATGAAGACCTGGAAGCTCAAGCTGACCAACGGGGGCGATGGCCCCGTTTCCGTCCGCCAAGCTACTGCGCGCTACCTACTCGCGTGCCTCTCAATCGCATTCGCCGGCGCCGGGCTTGTCTGGGCCGTTTTCGATCGCGACCGGCAGTTCCTGCACGACCGCTTAGCAGGCACCCGGATTGTCAGTAGCGACAGCGGAACCAACGCCACATCTGCCCCCTCCAGGAATGTAGTCGGCTGACCTTTCCCGCTATCGCCGTTCAGTCCACCACATCATCAAGGTAGCCGCGGCCAAAAACACCATGCTCGGTAAGAGCGCCGACAGCGGAGGTGACCAGTTCTGCAACAGCCCCAAATGCGAAAACAGGCTATTCAGCATGTGAAAGAAGATACCCAGCATTATTCCGGAGAACACCTTGGCGCCAACGCTTCCCGAGCGAGTGTGAATGTAGGCAAACGGCAATGCGAGTGCCATCATGACCAGCACCGCGAAGGGGTACACGAGCTTCTTCCACATCGCGATTTCGTAGCGCTCGGTCCGCTGGCGATTTTCGGACAGGTGCTGGGTGTATTGGTAAAGATTCCATGCCGACATTCGTTCCGGCGTTACGAATAGCACCGACAGGATTTCCGGGGTCAGAACCGACGGCCACGCAATTTGATCGAGATGTTGGACGCTCGAGCCGTCACCGGAAAACTGCGTACGCACTACTTTATGCATGCGCCACAGCCCCTCCTTCGCGTACTCGCCCCGCTCCGCAGAACTGATCGAGACCAGCCTGTAGTCGCCGTCAAACTCGTAGATGCGGATCCCCAAGAGCGTGGTGTCGGGCAGCACCTCGCGCACGTTTACAAATCGCCGCTCATCCTTTACCCAAAAGCCGCTACGAAACTCCTGCGCTATTACCGTACTGGTCGCGCGCAGCTTGAGTTCTTGCGCGGTGCGCTCGCTTACCGGGCTTAGAAATTCTCCGACGGCGTAGGTCAGAACCAGGAACACGATACCGATCCGCCCGAGCGTTAGCGCAGCCTGCGCTGGCGACAGGCCCGAGCCGCGCATCACGGTGTACTCGGAATTCGCTGCCAGGTGTGCTAGCGCGTAGAGGGTGCCAATCAGAACGGCGATCGGAAACAGTTCGTACACATGGCTCGGAACCGACAACAGCACATACAGCAACGCGTGCTGCAACCGGTAGTTCCCCTTGCCAAGGTCGCCCAATTCGTGAATCAGATCAAAAAAAGCAAACAGTGCGAGGAACGCTACGAACACGAACAGCGTCGCACCATAAATTTCTCGGGCGAGGTAACGCCGGATCGTAATCATCATCGTCTTGCAGCTCCCGATCCCACGCGCAAGCGACGCCAGAACAATAGTAGGAGCAGGACCAACATGGCGGCGTGCACGATCCACCAACCTGTCCCGAATTCCAGCCTACCGGAGGAGACCCACGCTTGTGCGATGGAAACCGTGTTGCTGTAGACCATGTATGTAAGCAGCGCAAATACCAAGTTAACCGAACGACTCGCGCGGGGATTTACAAACGACAGCGGAATCGCCAGCAGAGCAAGTATCAGCGCCGACGTAGGCAAACTGATGCGCCAAAGCAACTCGGCCAGACTGGCATTGCTACGATTTTCGATCAGCGCCGCCGTTGACATCGATTTCGTTGAAACCTGCTGCGCACGCGCCTCCTTCGTCTCCACGCGCATGGCATAGCGCTCGAATGTCATTACCCTGTACGCGGCGGTACCGGGAACCCCCTCGTAGCGTCGGCCATTAAGGAGCACAACGAACTGATCGCCGTTGACGGCCGTTTCCTTGAATCCGCTCTTGCTGACCAGTATCCCGGTACGTCCATGGTGCACCTGCGAAATAAACACGTTCTGGACCCTGTTCAATTCTCCCGCTATCTCCTCGACAAAGAATATTCGGTCTGCGTTGCCTGCCTCACGAAATACGCCAGGGGCGACGCGGGAAAGTTCATCGCGGTTTTCCATGCGCCGGCGGAACTCCTCGCTCTTGTCCACGGCCCACGGCGACAGGAACAACGACAGCACACCGATCAATGCCACGAGCGGCAGCGCAAATGTCAGCACGGGCTTCACCCAAGCGATCAGAGATTGGCCAGCACTGAACCAAATTACCATTTCCGAATCGCGGTAACTTCGCGAAAGCGCCATTAGTACGGTGACAAACAAGGTCAGTGAAAGCAGCACCGGAAGATAGTTGAGGGCAGAAAATCCGAGCAGTGCAAGCACACCCTCTGAGACAACTTTGCCGCTCGCTGCCTGGCCCAGTAGGCGAATTAGTTGCGTCGTGAGCGTAACGGCAAACAAGGTCGCAAAAACGGCCAGCGCCAGACTGCCGAATTCACGTAACAAGGCACGCTTAAAGATCACGGGCGCGGAAGATGTGGCAGTAGAAACTCGGAAAATTCCGCAGTACTACACGCAACATGTACGGCGGAGCTGCTTTGACTTGGCCGGATCAATACGGGGATAATTCCGGCGCTCACCCTCTTTATACTCAATCCGAGGTCATAGTGGAATTTAGCACAAAAGTCACAGCGCCAGAAAAGCTCGTCTGCGCCTGCGTCGCCGTGGCGGTGTTCGAGTCCCAGAAGCTGTCCGCTGCCGCCCGATCGCTGGATCGCGCGGCAGGAGGAATTATCCACGCGCTCCTAAGTTCAGGCGACATGGATGGCAAGGTGGGAACGACCCGCCTTCTCTACCATCTGCCCGGCGTTGCGGCCGAGCGCGTGTTGCTTGTCGGCATGGGCAAGGCCCCAAAGGTCAGTCCCAAGGATTACCGCGAAGCAGCCCGTGCTGGCGTAGCTGCAATACTCGATACGGGTATTACCGAGCTTTGTTCGTACCTGGCCGGCGTTTCCGTCCCCGGTCGCGACATGGCCTGGAAGGCGCGGCAGTTCGGGCTGGTGGCAGCGGACGCCGTTTATCAGTTTGAGGGCATGAAAAGCAAGAAGTCCGCCCCGCGGGCGCTCGCACGTATCGTGGCCGGGATTGCATCACGAATGGAGGCGCCACAGGCGGAGCGCGGGCAATTCCAAGCTAGCGCAATCGGAGCAGGCGTGGCCTTGGCACGCGATCTTGGCAACCTGCCTGGAAACGTGTGCACGCCATCCTATCTGGCCGAGCAGGCGGTCACGCTCGCCAAGCCGTGGAAGCTGGGCGTCCAAGTCCTGGAACGCGCCGAAATGGAAAAACTCGGCATGCGCGCGCTGCTCTCCGTCGCCAAAGGTTCACAGCAGCAGCCGAAATTCATAGTACTTCACTACCTAGGGGCGCCGAAAAACGAACGTCCAGTCGTTCTGGTAGGCAAAGGCGTAACCTTTGACTCGGGCGGCATCTCGCTCAAGCCGGGAGCCGAAATGGACGAGATGAAGTTCGATATGTGCGGTGCGGCGAGTGTGCTCGGTGCGTTGCGCGCGGCAAGTCAATTGAAGCTCAAGCTCAACGTCATTGGTCTGATTCCGGCCACGGAAAACATGCCCAGCGGCTCCGCCAGCAAGCCTGGAGACATCGTTACGTCGATGTCAGGCCAGACCATCGAGATACTGAACACGGACGCGGAAGGTCGCCTCATACTCTGTGATGCTCTCACCTACGCCGAACGCTTCGAGCCACAGGCAGTCGTCGACATCGCGACGCTGACGGGAGCGTGCGTAATCGCGCTCGGGCACGTTTGCTCTGGTCTGTATGCCAACAAGCCGGCGCTCGCCCGCGAGTTACTCAGCGCCGGTGACGAAGCATGGGACCGCGTATGGCACATGCCGCTTTGGGACGATTATCAGGAACAGCTCAAGAGCAACTTCGCCGACCTCGCCAACATCGGCGGCCGTCCCGCAGGCAGTGTCACCGCAGCCTGCTTCCTGTCACGATTCGCGACAAAATATGACTGGGCGCATCTGGACATTGCAGGCACGGCATGGCGTTCAGGGAAGGACAAGGGATCGACCGGACGCCCGGTTCCGCTGCTGGTCGGTTTTCTGATGAAGCGTGCGCGCCGTGGCTAAGCACAGGCAGAATAGCCTTGCCCCTGCCGGAAATGCGACGGAACGAATCTGATGACCCGCATCGATTTCTACTCGAATGCCGAACCCAAGCTGCGGATCGCGTGCCAGCTTGCGGCAAAGGCGGTGCAGCGGTCATTTCGGGTACTAATATTGGCACCGGAAGAAGAAATCGCTCGCGCCGTCGACAAGATGCTCTGGACTTTCCCTGCGACAGGATTTCTGCCCCACTGCATGGTTTCCGACCGGCTCGCGGCGGAAACGCCGGTCCTTATCGCGCGGAACTGTGAAGCACTGCCCCACGATCAGGTATTGCTCAATTTGGCATCCGATGCGCCAGTGCCGTTTACCCGTTTCCAGCGACTGATCGAACTGGTGGCAAGCGACGAGGCGGATAAGAACGCGGGACGCGTTCGATTTCGGTTCTACCGAGACCGAGGGTACGAGATTCATCACCATGATCTCGGAAGGCTTCGCTCGTGACCGAATCCGACAAACTGCTTGCCAAGGCCGACGCACTGCTCGCGCGAGGGCGCACTTCAGTCGCCGTTCCGAGACCGCCGACCGACTACCCGGTGCTCACTGAGGTTGTGAAGGCGCCGACCAGGCAAACCACAACACCGCAGCAGGGAACTCCACCCAATGTCCAGGTTCCTCTGTCGGAGCTGCGCGCTGGCGCAGCGTTGAAGGAAACTGCGGTCCCGGATTCGCGCCCTCCCTCCCGGACAATCGCCGCCCAAGCGCCGGAGGCGGTCGACGCCTCACTCGCGCAAATCGATCCCGCCGGTGAATTCCCGAATCTGTCCTGGACCGAACCGGCGCAGCCCCCGTCCGACACATCCATGCGCGCACTCGAAGAGCGCGTGTATTTGCGCGTGCTCGGTACTGTCGAGCCTTACGTTGGCACATTCATCGAGCAACCGCTGCAACTTCGACTCGAGGAACTGGCGCGGAGACTGGCGGCTGGTATCGCCCAAGACGCACGCGACGAGATTCTGATGCTCGTGCGCGAGGCGGTGCGAAGCGCGGTCGCACGCGAGCTGGAAACGCGGCGCGACGAATGATCAGGCCGCTGCGGATTCCCGATCCCTTATAATTGACACCCTCGCGCGCCCCTTCCGGCGCGTTCGCGTCACACGTCTGTCCCCATGGAACTCGAAAAGAGCTTCGACCCCCGAGCGATAGAGAGCCGCTGGTACCCGATCTGGGAATCGCGCGGTTACTTCGCCCATTCTGCGGACCGGAGCAAGCCCGCCTTTTGTATCCAACTTCCACCGCCCAATGTCACTGGCACGCTGCACATGGGCCATGCCTTCCAGCAGACGTTGATGGATGCGCTGGTCCGCTATCACCGCATGCGCGGCGACAATACGAACTGGGTGGCCGGCACCGATCACGCGGGCATCGCCACTCAGATTGTGGTCGAGCGCCAGCTTCAGGCCGAGGGTCGGAGCCGGGATGAGCTCGGGCGCAAGGAGTTTGTCGAGCGCGTGTGGGAGTGGAAACAGGAATCGGGATCGACGATTACCCGCCAAATGCGCCGCCTAGGCACATCGTGCAACTGGAACTACGCGGATGCCGAGCGCCAAAACGCCGGATATTTCACGATGGACCCGAGAATGTCGCGCGCGGTAGCCGAGGTATTCGTGCGCCTTTACGAAGACGGCCTCGTCTACCGGGGCAAACGCCTGGTGAACTGGGATCCGGTTCTTGGTACGGCAGTCTCCGATCTGGAAGTCGATAGCGAGGAGGAAGACGGCAACATTTGGGAAATTCGCTATCCCCTTGAGGACGGCAACGGTTCCGTCGTGGTCGCAACCACGCGCCCTGAAACGATGCTCGGTGACACTGCGGTTGCCGTCAATCCCAGGGACGAGCGCTATGCGGCACTTGTGGGCAAGAACGTTTCGTTGCCGCTGACGGGCCGGACCATCCCCGTGATGGCGGACGAATACGTCGATCCCGCGTTCGGAACGGGGTGCGTAAAGATCACGCCGGCGCACGATTTCAACGACTGGCAGATCGGACGGCGCCACGGCCTGGCACAAATCAACATCCTTACGCTCACGGCCACAATCAACGACAACGCGCCGAGAGCTTATCGCGGCCTGGACCGCTTCGAGGCCCGCAAGCGCGTGCTCGCGGACTTAAAGACGCAGGGACTGCTGGTATCCGAAAAGCCGTACAAGCTTCGCGTGCCACGCTCCGGACGCACGGGAGTGATCGTCGAGCCGATGCTCACTGACCAGTGGTTCGTCAAGATGGAAGGTCTGGCGCGATCGGGCCTCGATGCGGTCGCCAATGGCAGAGTAAGGTTCTATCCGGACCATTGGACCACGACCTACAACCACTGGCTGGAGGGTATCCAGGACTGGTGTATCTCACGCCAGCTCTGGTGGGGCCACCAAATTCCCGCCTGGTACGACGACGCTGGCAATGTCTACGTCGCGCGAAGCGAAGGCGAGGCCAGAGAGCAGGCCACGGCGAAAGGAGTTTCGGGTGCGCTAAGGCGCGACGAGGACGTACTGGACACGTGGTTCTCATCGGCGCTGGTGCCCTTCACTTCCCTTGGCTGGCCGGAAGGGACTCAGGACCTGGAGACCTTTCTTCCCTCTACTGTGCTGGTCACCGGTTTCGACATCATTTTCTTCTGGGTCGCCCGGATGATCATGATGACCCTGCATTTCACCGGCAAAGTGCCCTTCCGCGACGTCTATATCAACGCGCTCGTTCGCGACGCGGAAGGGCAGAAGATGTCCAAGTCCAAGGGCAACACGCTCGATCCGCTCGATCTGATCGACGGTATCTCAATCGACGCGCTGATTGAGAAATCCACGCAAGGTCTGCTGCGTGCCGAACACAAGCAAAAGGCCCAGAAATACGTGCGACAGCACTATCCAAACGGCATCCCTTCGTTTGGCGCGGACGCATTGCGTTTCACTTTTGCCTCGCTCGCAAGCTTTGCGCGCACGCTCAACTTCGACCTTGGCCGGTGCGAAGGCTACCGTAATTTCTGCAACAAGCTCTGGAATGCCACGCGCTTCGTGATGATGAACTGCGAGGGTAAGGATTGCGGGCTCGACGACTCGAAGTCTATCGAATTATCGGCAGCGGACCGTTGGATCGTAAGCCTTCTGCAGCGCGCCGAGGCCGAAGTGGAGAGAGGTTTTGCCGACTACCGCTTCGATCACATCGCAGGCGGAATCTACAAGTTCGTGTGGGACGAGTACTGCGACTGGTATGTCGAGTTTGCAAAAGTGCAGCTTGCCTCGGGCAATGACGCGCAACAGCGAGGCACCCGACGAACCCTGGTGCGAGTGCTCGAGAGCGTGCTTCGACTAGCGCATCCGATTGTTCCCTATATCACCGAAGAACTCTGGCAGCCGATATCTGTCCTCGCGGGCCGGCGCAAGCCCGCTGAAGAAGCGAGCATCATGGTGCAGACCTACCCGCGTTCTCAACCCGAGCGCATCGACGAGGCGGCCGAGAGCAATATCCTGCGTTTGAAGGCAATGATCGAACAGGTACGTGCCTTGCGGGGCGAGATGGGGCTGTCTCCCGCGCAACGCATCCCGTTACTCGTGATCGGTGACAAGAGCGTGGTTGACGAGTCCTTCCCTTACATGAAGGCGCTTGCCAAACTGTCCGAGGCCACCATGGTCACTGCGTTCCCCGACACAGACGCCCCGGTAGCTGTGGCCGGGGATACCCGCATGATGTTGCATATCGAAGTGGACCACAACGCGGAACGCGAGCGGCTACGAAAGGAAATCGCGCGCCTGGAGTCCGAACTGGCCAAGGCGACCGGGAAACTCGCAAACCCGAAATTCGTCGAACGCGCTCCTGCGACGGTGGTTTCGCAGGAGCGTGAGCGCATTGCCGCATTTGGCGCAATGCTCGATAAGCTCAAGCCTCGGCTTGCCAGCCTCGATGCGCGACACTAAGGCGCCACTCCCCGGCTTGACCTTGACACGGCATGGGTCCTGCGCTTGCCAAGAGAGCGATACGACCCCGCGCAATGTTCGTCGGCGGCGCAGACAATCATCGGGTTGCCGCCCCAGGGCCTGAATACCGGCAAGCAGCAAGTCGCGGAGGCCGAAACGAAACATCCCCTCTGGCAAAACGAACTTCTCAGGGACCTCCGCGTGTCCCTTCCCTCCTATTATCCCGTTCTTGCATCAGACGCAGCTGGCGCAGTCGCGCCTCCACGCTTGACAGCTGATAGAAATCGCCGTCGCCGCTCTTGCGCGCCAGTTGAAGCTGCTCGATCGCCGCCACAACCGCACCCTTCAGCACGTAGGACTCCGCGAGCGCCTGATGTTGAAGGAGCCTTTTCCCCAATGCCGAAAAGGATTTCGCCCGAAAATCGAAGAGTCGCGCATCGTGCGGGTAGATCTTAAGCAAATCGTCGAGGGCGGCAATCGCCTTCGGATGTTCGCCGAGCGTCTGCAGATAGTCCACTTGCGCATATCGCAGTGGCCGGTAATCCGGGTGGTGCGCGATTGCCGTCATCACGATACGCAGCGCTGCCGTCGTGTCACCGGCTCCCGCCTTGATACGCGCGGCAAGCAGCTCCACTATCGGATGAAATCTGACCATACCGCGAAGTTCGGCGACCGCAGTCTCGGCGCGGGCATATTCGCGCGACCGAGCGAGCGCCGCCGCAAGCCCGTAGCGCGCTGCCGCCTCGTTGGAGAATCGGCGAGTACGGATCTGCTCCTCGAACACGGCGAGCGCATCGCTCGGCGCACCCTGTTCCACGCGGATCTTCGCCCTGACGAGTTGGAATTCCAGGCTGTCAGGTGTTTGTTTGTATGCCGCGTTCTGCGCACGATCTTGCATGTCCGCTATGCGCTCCGAGGTGATCGGATGGGTGCGAAGATACGCCGGTGCATTGTTCTCGTATAGTCGTCCGAACTTCTGCAGCCGCTCGAAAAACCGGTCCATCGCGTGGACATCGAATCCGGATCGTTCAAGGGTCTGAAAACCGACGCGGTCGGCTTCACGCTCGAAATCGCGGCTGTAATCGAGTTGGCTTTGGATGGCGCTCGCGCTAATCGCCGTGAGAGCGCCCTGGGCCACCTGCGGGTTAGCTCGCGCTGCCAGGACTGCGATAACCATTGCTGCCAGTGTCGGCACGGACATCTGTTGCTGTTTCCCAAGCATTCGTGCGATATGGTGCTGCGTCACATGCGCGATCTCGTGCGCTAGCACCGACGCGACCTCGGACTCGCTCTGCGCGGCGACCAAAAGCCCGGTATGCACGCCGACAAATCCCCCCGGCATGGCGAACGCATTGATGGTACTGTCCCGCACCATGAAGAATTCAAAGTCCAGGCGCGCCTCCGGATTCGCTGCCGTTAGACGGTGCCCGATTGAATTGATATAGGCGGTCAGTTCAGGGTCGTCGAGATAGCTCGGATCCCTGAAACGGATATCGCGCATGGCTTCCTCGCCGATCCGGCGTTCCATCTGTGGCGACAAGACCGTTCCGGAGGCATCACCAAGCTCCGGCAGACCCTGCCCGCTGGCAACAGGCAGGGTGACGAACAAGCAAAGAAGGATGAACGCACGACCCATCGTTCCTATGATACCGGCAACGGGCAGCCGGTTCCCCTCAACTGCAAGACGATCTCTTCTGTCGCTTGTCCGGCTCGCATTGGTCCGCTCAAGACCGGGCTGGAAACATTCAACCCTTCATGGCGGACAGAAACCGGGCAGTATGGCCGGATAGCCCGGAACTTGGCAAAATGCGCGTGTCGACGGATGTCGCCACCGCGTGATCGGGAGCAGCAACCGCCGGGTCGCAAGACGACGTTGCGGTCGAAGGACGGCCCGGCCCCGGCTCCCGAGCCGGCCGGACGCGCCCTCGAAGCGCCAGGTTTGAGCCAATTGAGCGACCAGAAAGCTATCGCATGCCAGCACGATTGACGCATTTTGACGACAAGGGCTCGGCGCACATGGTGGACGTCGCCGCCAAAGCGCAAACGCACCGCGTGGCGCGCGCATCGGGAGGCATATGCATGCGCCCTGCGACGCTGAAGATGATCCTCGCTGGAACGGCCAAGAAGGGCGATGTGTTGGGCGTGGCCAGGATCGCGGCAATTCAGGGCGCAAAGCGCACGAGCGACATCATTCCGCTTTGTCATCCCCTTTCGCTGACGCATGTCGCCGCTGAGTTCAAGGTAGATCGGCGCCGCGCGATAGTCACTCTGACGGTAACGGTGGAGACGACAGGACGCACCGGCGTTGAGATGGAGGCTCTCGCCGCGGTAAGCGTCGGCCTGCTGACCATCTACGATATGTGCAAGGCCGTGGACCGCGCGATGACCATCATCGACGTGAAGCTGCTGGAAAAATCGGGTGGCAAGTCCGGGCGCTTCCGCCACCCCGAGGCCTGACGCGCCCACATTCCCGGACCGACGTTCTGCCACGGGCGCGCGGGATACACTTTGTTACCGGAGCCGGACGCGCGACGTGATAGAGTCGCAACGCTACCCTAAGGTCTCCCATGAAGAAGTTCTTCTCCGCAATCATATTGGTCGCGCTGGTTGCTGGCGGCGGATATTTCTATCTGCGCCAACAGGCGTCGGCCACTGCCGGGTATCGGCTCGTCAAGATCGAGCGCGGCCCGATTACCGCAGTGGTTTCATCCACGGGCACCCTGAACGCCGTCATCACCGTTCAGGTCGGCTCGCAGATTTCGGGCCAGATCAAGGAAATACTGGCCGATTTCAACACCGAGGTGAAAAGCGGTCAACTGATAGCGCGAATCGATCCGGAGCAGTTTGAGTCGCGTGTGGCCCAGGTCAGGGCCGATCGCGATGCCGCACGCAGCGCGGTGGAGGTCGCGCGCAGCAACGTTCGAGCGGCAACAGCGGACCGTGCGCGAATCCAGGCGATGCTTGCCGACGCCACCCGTGATCTGGAGCGCAAGCAACTTCTGCTGGCAAAGAATTTCATCACCGCATCGGAGCGCGACAAGGCCCAAACCGTGTTTACAGTCGCCAAAGAGCAAGTGCGCACCGCCGAAGCCCAGATTGCCGTCCAGGAAGCCCAAGTCCGTAATGCCCTATCGGTGGTCAAACAGCGTGAAGCGGCACTCCGGCAAGCGACGATAGACCTTGATCGGACCTACATCCGGGCCCCCGTCGCCGGTACCGTCATTTCGCGAAACGTTGATGCAGGCCAGACCGTCGCGGCCAGCCTTCAGGCACCGACCCTGTTCACCATTGCCAAGGACCTATCGGCAATGCAGGTCGATACCTCGGTCGACGAAGCGGATGTCGGGCGACTACGGGTCGGGCAGCAAGCGACATTCACCGTGGACGCCTTCCCGCGCCGGAATTTCAACGGAAGCATCGTCCAGATCCGCAAGGCGCCCACGATCGTGCAAAACGTCGTCACATACACGGTGGTGATTTCGGCGGAAAACCCGGATCGCTCCCTACTGCCGGGGATGACAGCCAACGTGCGCATCGTCGTAGACCAGCGTGAAAGCGTACTCAAAGTTCCCAATGCGGCGCTGCGCTTCCGTCCTGCTGTCCGGGTTGAATCAGCGCGCGAGGCACCTGTGCCGGATTCCGCCACCAGGCGCCCCGGCGCGCAGGAAGGACAGGCATTCAGACAGCGGATCGTCGCCGAGCTCGGCCTCGATGAGGCCCAAAAAGTAAGGGTCGAGCAGATTCTCGCGGATTCGCGCGCCAAAATGCGGACCTTGGCAGAGATGCAGAATGCTTCGGAGCGCCGCAAACATGCTGAGCGCATACGCGCCGAGTCGCGAAACGAAATCGCCTCCGTGCTTCGCGCCGAACAACGCGCAGGGTTCGAGCGCATCGTCGCGGACCTGTTTGGAGCACGAACCAGCGCCGGCCGCGTCTGGATTATAGATGCCGAAGGTCACCCCAAGCCGGTCGACGTCAGACTGGGCCTCTCCGATGGCAGTTCGAGCGAAATCCAATCGCGCGAACTTGCGGCGGGCCAGGAGGTTATCGTCGGCTTTGCGCAGACGGGCAGACCTGTGCAACCGCAAAGTGGCGCCCCGCGACTGCGATTCTGAATTCCGGCACCGCATGCTGATCCGCACCCGTAACCTGCGAAAGGAGTACTCCCTGGGCACGCACAGAGTCCACGCCCTTCGTGGAGTGTCCACTGAAATCGACGCGGGTGAATTCGTCGCAGTCATGGGACCGTCGGGTTCGGGGAAATCCACGTTCATGAATCTGCTCGGCTGCCTGGACGTGCCGACCTCCGGTGATTATGAACTCGCCGGAGACCCGGTCGAGCACCGCGCTCCCGACGAACTCGCTGCAATCCGTAACCGTCGCATCGGCTTCGTATTCCAGGGCTTCAATCTGCTTGGGCGCGCAAATGCGATGGAAAACGTCGAATTGCCGTTGATCTACGCTGGTGTTGCGTCGGCCGAGAGGCACCGCCGGGCGCGAGCCAAGATTGAACAGGTGGGTCTTGCCGAGCGCGGGCACCACCTTCCCTCCCAGCTCTCGGGGGGCCAACAGCAGCGCGTTGCGATTGCTCGAGCCTTGGTAACCGACCCCGTGCTACTGCTCGCCGACGAACCCACGGGCGCGCTGGACTCGCGCACGAGTCTGGAAATCCTGGCGCTGTTCCAGGAGTTGAACAGCCAAGGCATTACTGTGGTGCTGGTAACCCATGAGCGTGACATTGCGCAGTTCGCACGCCGCATCATCAGTTTCCGCGACGGAATTGTCGCGGATGATCGAGCAAACCCGGCGCCGGGCAACGCGCAGCGCATGCTCGGAGAATACGCGGCATGAATCTCTGGCTCACCATTCGCGTTGCGCTTCGAGCGTTGGCCGCGAACCGGCTTCGCTCCAGCTTGACCATGCTCGGGATCATTATCGGTGTCGGAGCCGTGATCACCATGATTGCTGTGGGTACTGGAGCGCAGGCACGCGTCGAGGATCAAATCAACAGTCTTGGCTCCAACCTGATCATTATCGTATCCGGCTCGGTGACCTCGGGGGGCGCGCGGATGGGATCCGGGACGAGCCTCACGATATCGGAGGACGATGCGCAAGTCGTAATGCGTGAGATCCCCGAAGTAATCGCCGCACCGGCGCTGCGCGGCGGCGTCCAAATCGTCGCCGGAAATACCAACTGGTCGACGGGAATGTTCGGAGTCACACCCGAATACCCCGAAGTACGACAATGGAGCATTGTGTCCGGGCGCGGCTTCGACGCCGGCGACATGAGCGGCGCGGCCAAGGTCGCCGTGCTGGGACAGACCGTGGCGAATTCGCTGTTCGGCGACACCGACCCGCTTGATCAGGTCATCCGCATCCGTAAGGTTCCATTTAGAGTCATAGGCGTGCTCGAACGCAAAGGCCAGAGCCTGTTCGGCCAGGACCAGGATGACGTCATTTTGGTACCTCTGACGAGCGCAAGAAAGCGCGTGTTGGGTGGCCTGCACGCCAAACAGCGAGCCGTGAATACGATCTGGGTGAAAGTCCGGCAGGGATACGATATGAAAGCCGCCGAGGATCAGATTCGCGACGTTCTGCGCCAGCGGCACCGGCTGCAGCAGGGCCAAGGCGACGATTTCTACCTGCGTAACCTCTCCGAGGTTCTTCAGGCCCGGGAAGCCTCTTCGAGGATACTCACACTGCTGCTGGCGGCGGTCGCCTCTGTATCGCTGGTGGTCGGCGGCATTGGCATTATGAACATCATGCTGGTTTCGGTTACCGAACGCACTCGGGAGATCGGCTTACGAATGGCAGTGGGCGCCCGCGGCCGCGACATCCTCACGCAATTCCTGGTCGAAGCGGTGACTCTTTCGCTCGTAGGCGGGATCGTCGGCATTCTGCTTGGCGCCGGAGGATCGCTTGCCATTGGCCATTTCGCCGAGTGGCGTACCGAGCTTACCGCTTCCTCGATCGTTCTTGCGACGGGATTCGCCGCAGTCGTCGGCGTCTTCTTCGGCTATTATCCCGCACGACAAGCCGCCCGGTTGTCCCCGATCGAAGCGCTGCGCTACGAGTAAGCCCGGACCAGCAGCCCCCCGCAGACAATAGCGTCGGTACGCAGGAGAATTCAGCGATCCTTCTTGCGGCCGGCCTTCGATTCGAGCGTGATCATGGTTACCAGCTCATATGTCCAGGCCTCGACAAGGTCCGGAGGGTACCCAGCGTCCCGCAGTGCCCATCGGAAACTGTTGCCCATCCGGGCTCTCTTGTAAAAATTGAGCCGATGGCTGTGTGCAAAATGTTCGGCACGGGTGAATATCGCGTGATGAGAACTCTTTAGCTGGCCGACGGTTTTCTTCTTTCCCGAGTCCAGAGAAGACGGCGGCACGCGCTTGGTGAGTTCGGAAGCAATCGAGCGGCCAAATTCATCCATTTCACTGGTATCAAACCACTGAAGAATTCCCATAGACGAATCCCGTCGAGTCAACTCCGCACTGATGATACAACCAATCGGCTTCGCGGCGCCGCGCGGCGGAACCCGTCTTCGCAGATCCAACGCGGACCTTGCCGGCGGCGGACTTCCTTCTTATATCGCAAACGTCAGGCACGCTTCCAGGCACGTTCCGTGACACGCTTGGTGGAGCTGGCTGCGCGCGGTGTTCCGGTCGGGCGCCAATGCAAACAGTCTAGTCGCCTTTGGATTTCGGACCAGACGCCTCCTCGTGGTATTCGTCATCTATGTTTACGTCCCAGATCGGGGCCTTGTCACCACTGCCGGACAGTACCGCTTCCACTGCAAGCTTGGCGGACAACATCGAATGGTCCTGGTTGTTGTAGCGGTGCATCCCGTTGCGCCCGATCAGAAACAAATTCGGAATCTTGTCGAGATATTCGCGTAGTTCGCCGAAGAACGCGTATGAACCGTAGTAACCGGGGTAGGCCTTTGGCATTCGGATCACGACCCCATCCAAGTAATCTGCGGCACTAGCAAGACGTAATCGACGCATCTCCTCGATGCCGAGCTTCACCAATTCAGGGTCAGACGTTTCCCACAACTCGTCCCCTTCCTGGCAGAAATATTCCAATCCAATCCAAACGCTGTTTGCGTCACGAACCATGTGGGGGCTCCAGTTATTGAAGATCTGGAGGCGACCGACCTTTACGCCGGAATCCTGCACGTAAATCCAGTTATCGGGGACGAGGTTCGTTGCTCCTTGGCCAGCCGAAGTCGGCAGCATTCGCCTGTACAGCAGGCCGACCGTAATAAAATCGCGGTACTCGAGCCCGCCCGCAACTTCCCGGACGCGCTGCGGCGGCGCAGGCGCGAGCCCAAGAACAAGATCGCGAATCGGCATGGTCGAAAGAAAAAAGTCGGCCTCGTAACACTGTTCTTCCCCGCCTGGCATCCGGGCGCACGCCGCTCTAATGCATGTGCCATCGTGCTCGAGACGGATCACAGGCGCCTCGGCAACAATGGTCACGCCCAGCTCACGCAAACGCTCGGCGGTGGTCTCCCACATCAACCCAGGGCCGTACTTCGGGTATAGAAAACGCTCGATAAGGGATGTCTGCTCGGCCTGACCGATGCCGGTGCTGTCGCCACCTATCAGTTTCAAAATCGCGTGGCGCAGCGCCGTGCCTACCGAAAGGCTCTTGATTCGCTGGGCCCCCCATTCCGCGCTGATTTGACTACACTGTTTGCCCCAAACCTTTTCCGTATAGGCCTTAAAGAACTGCAAATAGAGCCGACGGCCGAACCTGTTGACAAAAAAATCCTCGAGCGTGCGTTCCGGACGAATCGGGAAAAGCGCTGCACGCAGATAGCTTGCCGCAAACGTTGCGCTGCGCCACAACCCGAGCTTGAGTGCCGTTTCGACGTTTGCCTTAACGGGATAGTCGAAGAATCGCCCATTGAAATAGATGCGCGAAAGGCGGCTTCGTACCAGCATCACGCGTTCATCCGAGGCCGGTGCCTCGGAAGCCGTGCCCAGCGCGTGCCGCTTTCCCTGGTAGGCGAGAAGCAACACCCTGTCCTTCTCATTCAGATCGACCTCGCGTACGAGTGGTAGCATGTTCAGCCACCAGTCCATGATCCAATCCGACTTGGAGAAGAACCGGTGTCCGCCGATGTCGATGCGATTCCCTTTGTAATTGACGGTCTTCGCCAAGCCGCCGATGTCCCGCGTTGCTTCGAGAACGACGATGTTTCTGACACCGGCTTTCGCCAGCTCGTATGCCGCCGTAAGACCGGCCGGCCCAGCGCCGATGATCACTGCCCTCAGTTGATTCATGTCATGCCTGGAGACGGGTGAAAAGAAGCAGCTTACGACCCAGAAAATTGCAGCAGAACACGATACCGGCCGAAACCAGTTTGGCGAGTTCGGGAGACAGCGACAACCACGCGACGCCGACGTAGAGCACCAGTTCATTCACTAGTAGACCGAAAATACCGATCAGCGCGAATATCACGAATTCGGAGCGCCGTCCGGCGAGGCGCCGCTGGTGAAACACCCAGCGGACGCTGAGAATGTAGACTGTCACCAGACCTAGCATGAACCCGCTCGGCCCCGCAATGAGGTAGTGGATGTCCGCGAGCCGGATCATTGCGATATAGGTACCGGCATCAACGGCGAGCGCGACAGCCGAAGCGACGAAGTAGCGCAGAGCCTCTTTCAGCATGCCGCCGGCGGCCGTCCTCGCGGCACGCATCTCAGTCGCCAGCGAAGTCCTGCCAATCATAGATATGGATTGATCCGCCCAGTTTTGCTCCTGCAAAAGGAAACGTCCTGTACACGTTCTCGTCTCATTCGAGCAGCCATAGCTCACCCCATGCTCCGACGGTAACTCGCCTAGCGCCCGCGTGCAGTCGATGTGCCATTTCCGCATTTTCCTTGCGACCATGGCTAATCATGAAAAGGACCTTCCTCGTCAGCGGCGGATAATTGTGCAGCATGTCGATCGTGTAGTAGCCATAGCTCGTGTCGATAAAAGCGACTTGCGCCATGGACGTATCGGCCAATGGAACCTGGCCAAGGTGCCGTTCGATGAACGCGTTGACCTGCATAACGCGTAATGAGGTAGACAACAGAAGGCTCCCGAGCGCAAGTGCTCCGACCGCCGCAACGAATCGCCTTCCGCCCGAAGACCTTACCGGAACGCGAACCATGGCGGCTGCTGCCAGCACGGCAAGAACGCCCCAGGCGGAGTGGAAATATCGGTATCCCCATCCATGGCCCTGGTCAAAGGGGATCAGAAAGTACCCTAGGAACGTCGTAATCGCTGATGCAAGCAGCAACCCGTACCGCGGATCCGTCCGGGCTTTCAGGAAACCGAACCACGCAAGGATCGGCAGTCCGGGCACTGCCCATACCCAAAGTTTCACCAAGCCGCCAACACGAACCAGTACGGTGTGCGCATCCGGGAGGTTCGCGATCTTTCCGATCGCCGCCATCCAGCGTATTGCATAAGGTACAGTCGCCGCAGCGCTGCCCGGTGGCGTATGAATCGAGCCAGCACTGCGCAAATCGCCGAGCAATTGCAGCCACCCGACGCCAAGGGCACCCGCGAAAGGTATATAACCGAGTGCCAGCGCCACAAAACACCGGAACTCGCGACGAACGAGGAGCCAGACTATCCAGGGCGCCGCATAGAGCATATGAGGTGGCGGGCTGTGCATGACCAGCGCAAACCCACCGACCATTCCCGCGGCGAGTGCCTTTCCCGGTGTAGGCCGCAGCAGCAACAGCGTGTAGACCGTACTGAACAGAAGGTTCGCGCTCATCGAATAGTAGGACATCGCGTTGATCGAGAACGCCGGGGACGCGAGCGCGAAAAGAATCGCCCAGCCTCCGGCTTCCTCGCTGGCGCAGAGCTCGCGCGCCAGCCGGTGCACAGCCACGAGCGACAATGCCCCGATCGCAGGGTTGGATGCCCACGGGATGCCGAGAAACGTAAAGGGCGTGAGCAGAAGCGCGAATCCGGGCATGAAATAGGAAACCACCTCGCCCCCTGGGCGGGACACGATTAGAAACGATTTCTGAAATGGCTTCGCGATGAGCCAATCCAGGAGTTCCACCGGATAGTGGCCTATGAGATGTCCCGCGGCGAATACTTCGCTCTGAAAACGAACGCTGTACTCGTCCATCGACAGCGGATAATCGTGATAGGCGAATACTGCGCCGACGCAAAAGGCGACGAATGCCACGCCAGCGACAATGTTCGGATGATTTCCAATTGCGCGCACCACTGCGATCGTCGGCCCGCTATTCCTTGAAAGAAGCGCCACAGCCAGTAGGCCGACGATCAGCAGTGCAGCCCAGTAATCCTGATTGATCAGCAGATTCCAGAAGATTGGCGCCGAGTATGGGTCGTTTACGCCGAGGCGGTGCCGAACTATAAAGCCCAGACAAAAGACGGAGACGATTACACTGCCGAGAAAGAATGAACGTGAAACATCATTCTCGCTCCCGGGAAACAGGAACTCTCCTACGCTTGTCGCTTGCCTCATATTAGGTCGTTCCCGCTTCGAATCGGCGGAATCATTAGACAGCCCGCCGAAGGCGCGTACCACTCAACAAGAATCGTCGTTCGGCGCAGAACCCTAGGCAGCCCAAGCTGTCGGTCTAATAGGCGGCCGGCTGCGTGAAACCGCGCACTACCGTCAAGAAGACAATCTTGAGGTCCAGCCAAATCGACCAGTTTCGGATGTAGTAGAGGTCGTGCTCGACCCGTTTGCGCATCTTCTCCACGGTGTCGGTTTCACCGCGCCACCCATTCACCTGTGCCCAACCCGTGATGCCCGGCTTTACTTTATGCCTGAGCATATATCCCGTAACGAGCTTTCGGTATTGTTCATTGTGCGACACCGCGTGTGGTCGCGGACCGACGACCGACATATGCCCTTGGAGCACGTTGAAAAACTGCGGTAGTTCATCCAGCGAAGTGCGTCTCAGAAAGGCGCCGAAACGCGTTACTCTCGGATCGGCCTTACGCGCCTGCGGCACGTCCCCGCCGTCCTCGAGAACCTTCATCGTACGGAATTTCCATACTTCGACAACTTTGCCGCTCATTCCGTAACGGTGCTGGACAAATAGCACCGGGCCACGCGAGGTTAGCTTTATCGCTAATGCGACCAGCAGCATTAAGGGCAACGCGGGTATCAAAATAAGCCCGGCCAGGGCGATGTCTTCAAGTCGCTTGAGTGAGCCGTCTACGCCCAGAAACGGCGTATCGAATATGCTCACGACTGGCATGCCCTCGATTTCTGTCCAGCGCGCATTCATCATTTCGAACATGAAGAATTCGGGCACGAGAAAGACCGACGCGGTGGTGTCGGAAAGCTCCCTGATCAGATCCATGACTCTCCGCTCATTTACAAGTGGCAGCGCGACGTACACGTAATCCAAATTGCCTGACCTAGCGCGCTCAACCATGGTCGCAAGGCTTCCCTCGACCCTGTAAGGGTGCCCTGCAAGTGGCTCCACTCCGCGGTGCACATCGTCATCGTAAAAACCGATCAGATTCAATCCAAGCCATTCAGCGGCCAACACGCGTTCGGCGACGCGGCGCGCAAGATCTCCCGCGCCGGCGATCGCGAGCGAGCGCATGTTGCGCCCATTCGCTCGGCTTGCGCGCAAGAACAGGCGTATCGCAAACCGAAGTATTACCAGTATGGAAAACGAGAGGCTCCACCAAAGGATCATTATGACGCGGGAATAGTGCTCGGAGGTCTTGGTCAGATAAGCAATAGTGACCAGCAGCGCGGCAACGCCAGCACAGACAGCAGCAAGTTCAGCGACCTCTTGGCGCAACGCGTAGACACGCCAAGATGAATACAAATGTGTCAGCTCGCCAGCGGTCACGAACACAAGCACGGCAAGGACCGCAGCCAGCCAATAATATGGCCCCATCGATTGTGGGTCGTAAAAGGCTACCGCTCCGAACAACGACAAAAAGACCACCGCGGAGTCAAGCAGGCGGTGCAGGAATGCGAACTTGGAGGCATGGGGTCGGATCAGACCACCAGCATCGGATGCCATTTCTTTATGAACCCTCCGTTGAAAGCGACCCCGTATGCCGCTTGCAAAATGCTAGCATGCCCATTATTACGGCAAACGAGAACAAATTCCTTAGCTTGATGCGATCGTCGTTCCCGCTAGGACTTGGTGAGCCCCTCAAGCTCGCGCACGAATTCACCGAGGATCGCGCTTCGATTCCACTCCGATTCCGCCCTCGTGCGTCCGGTTGCTCCGAGCTCCAAACGCAACCGCACGTCCCGCGCCAGTTCGATAATTGCGCCGGCAAACGCGTTCAGGTCACCTGGAGCGACCACCCTGCCACAGGCCTCCAGCGCCAGCGATATCTCAGAATCTGCACTCGCAGTAGCCACAACTGGTCTTCCGCTGGCAAGCATGCCCGTGAGTTTGGATGGCATTACCAGATCGGCAATACCCGGTCGCTGAGGAAGAAGATGAATATCGGCGAGATTCAAGAGTTGATTGAGAAGGGAAGCAGGTTGAATTGGCATGAAGCGGACGTTGGCGAGCTCTGACGCCGCCGCCTCGAGTTTCGCCCTCGCAGGTCCATCACCGCATAACACGAAATCTACCGGCTCGCCTGCCAGAAGCTGCGCCGACTCAATGATGAGTTCGAGACCTTGTTTCGATCCCATCGCTCCCGAGTACAGTGCCACCACGCGGCCCGCACCAATGCCCAGCCGCTCCCTGAATATACTTGGCTCTCTGGTTGGGTAAATTTCGGCGGTGTCTACCCAGTTGCGCAGAAGCAGCGTGCGTTCCAATGCAACGCCCTTCGTCGTCAACCGCTGCCGCATTGCCGATGAAATCGTAGATACCTTGTCAAATCGGCGCAGCAGCGATCCCTCGCAGGCATTGACGATTGCACGCGGGAAACCTGCTCGAAGCAGCCCCACCGCGAATGCAGCGTCAATTTCGAAGTCCTGAACGTGCAACCACGCAGCAGCAGCAGCGGCCCGAGCGGTTGCAAGCGCGGCAGGCGCTGATATGAGCGTAGGCGCAATCGCGATAACGACCTGCGGACGCCATGCAATCTGGCAAAGGGCTGCGGGAAGACTTGATGCCGCGAAAGAAATCAGATGCAGAACCCGGCGAAGGCCTGTCGGCCGTTTCGGAACGTAGATCGGACAGCGCCATATTTCGACCGACTTGCTCGCGACTCGGGCAATATTCGATGCCGAACGATCGATGAATTCGCGGTGATACCTGAATCGCGACCGTCCCTGCTCGCGCTCCCACCGCGGGTAATACGGCGGGCCCGCGATGATCCGAACTTCATGCCCGACCTCGGCAAACCAAGCCGCCATTTCGCCCGTGTACTTACCCACGCCGACCAGTTCCGGCCAGAAGTTGAGACCGACTATGAGGATCTTCATGAAGGTTCGTGCCGACGATGCGCGCTCGTGTGAACTGTTGAGATTACACGCGACTGGTGTTATACGGCGCGCATCGCCGCGGGGTAGATGGTACCGAGCCCGCCTGCCATTTAGCCCCTTTCCGCTTCCCGCACGGCAAGTGTATCGTACAGCTCGGTCATCTTCACGATCACCGATTCCCAGGTGAACTTCTGTTCCACCAGTTGCAGCGCATTCGTGGCCAGTTCCCTAGCCCGCTCTGGATTCGCAAGAAGCCCGGTGATCGCGTCGGCCGTTTGTTGCACATCGCACGGAACAACTATGCCCGCACGGACCCCGCTGATTTCCCGCCAGATGTTGACCTTGTCTGAAATGATCACCGGGCACCCGGCGATCATGGCCTCTACGACGGCAAGGCCAAAATTTTCCGTATATGAGGGGAGTACGAATACGTCCGCCGCGCAGAGAGCGGACCACTTTTCCTGGTTCCAGAGCATACCCGTGAATGTTGTTCGTTCGGCCACTCCCTCCTGGATCAACCACCGCCGGACCTGCTCTGCGTATCCCTCGTGGTCCGGGCCTGCAATGACCAGTTCGGCCTCGGGCCGAACGCGTGCCACCTTGGCAAAAGCGCGTGCGAGTATGTCCAGTCCTTTCTTGAAGTTGATCCGCCCGAGATAGAGAACGAGTTCTCTACCCCGCAAATGAGGATACCTGTCCAGAAACTTCTCGCCGCCGTCAGACGCAGCTTTCCCACTATCCAGGCTGAGTCCTTCGGCGATCACAACGTTTCTTGACCGTTGCGTGGGTTCGGAGCCCTCGCCATACTTCCGATCGGCTTCCGCCACCCTGGATTTCTGCTTCCCGAAAAGCGATGTCCGCAGAGCAAGGTCCCGCTCCTCGTCTGTCGTAAACTGAATTGCTGCTGCGCCGCATATCGCTGGCCGCTCGAATAGCATTTCGTGAACCGACTTTCGCCAACGCCTCCGGACGAACAAGAACGGGTCCAGGCTGCCATGCGGCTTAATGATGTACGGAACGCCGAATTTCCTACATAGATGCACCGCGGCGGGAAGATGAAACCGGTAGAGAGAATGGACGTGCACAACATCGCAGGACGGAATATTCGCTTCCAGCGCCCGATACATCATCGGCGATATCCAGTACCAGCGGTACCCCAATACCGGAAAGAACCGAATCTCCACGCCGTCCCTGACCGTCCGGCCCTCCTGGTCCATATGCCAGTCGTAGGGTGCGTCGATCGTGGTGGTGTAGATGGAAACCTCGAGCCCCGCTTTAGCGAGTTCCCTGCAGAGATCGAAGCAGGCAATTGGAGCGCCACCGTGCTGGCCCCCGATCGTGGGTATGACGTGCAGGATCCTCCGATTTCGCTTCATTGGGTCTATTTGCGCCGTTCGCTATCGCTCGGGTCCTTCAACGACGCCCCTAGCGGTCCTGCTCACGCATCCAGCGCACGGTGCGCTCGATTCCGTCTTGCAACGAGTAAGGCAGTTCGCCGACGACTCCCTTGAGCGGCGACATGTCATAGCGGGCGTTCGTGGTTATGTTTCCAAGCCGGTACGTGGTAAGCGGCGGATGCGTGATGCCCAGGTACCTGGATCCGTCTCCGGCCAGAGCCATGAGGTGCAGAATCGCCATAGGGACCCGGCAAACTCGTCGGGCACCGAAAGCGTCCCGGATGTGGTCCGCAAAAATCCCAATTTCGACCGCATCGTAATCTGCGACATAGAACATGCGGCGATCAACGAGCGATACCTGCGCCGTCGTTAGGCGATGCAGCTGCACCACCGTGTTGCCGACGTATCCGAGCGACTTGAAGACCTCCTTGTTCATCGGGTGAACGTAGACTCCTCGCCTTATGGCCTGGAAGAATTCGCGGAAGGGCGTGCCAAACCACGGCCCCCAGATAGAGGTTGGACGGACTATTGTCCAATGTCCGACATCGGCCGCACGCTCACGAACCAGTTTCTCCCCTGCGACCTTGCTTTCCCCGTAATAGGTGTCGGGACGATAGTCGTACTCGTCTTTCGGCGTATACCCAATCGGACACACGAAACGCGTCGAAGCGAATATGATGCGCCTTACGGGTCTGGGCGCAGCCGCCAACGCCGCTATCAGGTTTACGACGCCAAGCGTGTTGGAATCGTATTCCGCGAGGGACTTCCCGTCGAGATCCGTCCTCGCCGCGAGATGATAGACAAGATCCGGCTGAGTCCTTTGCATAACGCCCGCCAACGCCTCGCGATCACGTATATCGGTATTGACCCAGCGTGCGCCGAACTGCGGGTTTCTCGGCGCCGCAATATCGACGTTGTATACATCGTCGCCCAGCGCGCAGTGATATTCCACCACGCTGGTACCGATGAACCCCGAGCCGCCAGTAACAAGGACCACACTCACTTATGCATCCGAACTATGCTCAACCTATGCTCCTGCGACGCGCGTGTGGCGAACATGTATTTCACCACAAACCGCAGGGCGCGCCCGGGATTATTCCCTGAATCTACTGCGATTGTCTTAGAATGGCGCGAATGCTTCTTTTCACGTCGCGATACCGGACGCCGCGGATCCGCGGCCCGCGGCGGACATAGCCGATCCCCGACCATAAAAAGGGAAGCTGCCTTGCTCGTTCACATGCTGCAGAAGATGCTCAGCGCCTTTGAGGCACCGACCACCGTCGTTGCGGCGCTCGCCTGGCCGAAGTTTTCCCTCTCTTCACTGCTGATCGCGACCAGACTCAGACGGCGCGGCATCAGGCCAACCACGATCATAGACGCAGGCGCCAACGAGGGGCAATTCGCGATCGCGATGGCGCATGTCTTCCCCGATGCGACCATTCATTCGTTCGAACCAGATCCGAAGACCTACCGGCGATTGGCTCGCAACGTGAGAAGGTACTCTCGCGTGCATACGCACGAACTGGCGCTCGGCGACAGGCGCGGAGAGAGCCAATTCCATGTCAATACCGACGCCCAGGTTAGCTCGCTGCTACCAGCGTCGGAAGAGCGCAAGCGTGCCTTTCCCAACGCTCGCACCACCGGGACGATCGTCGTCAAAACGGACACCCTGAGCCGGTTCTTCGCCGATCTGGACGTAGCCCAACCAGTGCTGCTCAAGCTGGATGTACAGGGATATGAGCATCGAATTCTGGAAGGTGCCGGCGGGTTCCTGCCGAAAGTAGACTATGTCCTGACCGAAACGGCGATCCGCCCGCTTTACGTCGGAGAGGTCCCCTGCGGACACATGACGGGAATTCTGGAAAATCTCGGCTTTTCGCTCGATCTGGTCGCCGACTGGCATCACTCGCCGCGTGATGGAACGGTCATTGAACTTGATCTTCTCTTTGCTCGCGGATCGGACCGGGAGCCTCGGTAGTAATCAGCCATGGTAGGCGGTCCAAACTGCCGGATTCCGGAAACCACGACGCTCCCCGACACCTGCGAACCGTCTCGCCTGTTGCGCTCGGGCTTTCGCGCACGATCGCTGCTACTCTCCTCGGAATCGCCCGTATATAGGTCCATGCAGCAGGCGTTCCTTGAATCCACGCCAGTTTCGCAGATGCTTAACGACCCGTACCGCACCAATCCAGGTCCAGTCCGCAGTCGAGGGCTCACGTCCAAATTGCTCCTTGAATCGCCACTTAAAGTACTTGCGAGTAGCCGCATCCAAGCGCGCGCCGCCGGTGATTGTTCCTTCATGAATGCGGTAAGCGCTTAGGAACCGGTCAAGCAGCGAAAATCGGGCCCCACTCCTGTGCATCTGGAAGAACAGCTCCCCGTCCCAGGCAACATTGTTTTGCGGATTAAACCCACCCACTTTATGGAATGTCTCCGCCCGAAAAAACGTGGAAGGCTGCATCAGGACGGCCGCGCCCAGGGCATCCATTCGAGCGGAATACGGATCAGAGTAGCTGCGTCTGAGCACGCGGTTCGCCCCGTCGACGATCATTGCGTGACCTGATACGACGTCGACGTCTCCGTGCGACTCCAGGTAGTCCTGGACAATACGCAAGGCATGCGGGAGCAGGTAGTCATCGGAATTGAGAAACCCGAAAACGTCTCCGGTCGCGCAGGCAAACCCCTTGTTGAGACCGTCCGCCGGCCCGCAGTCCGTTTCCAGAACGATATGCGCCAGTCTCTCCGAGAAGCGTGCGATCACGGAGCGACTGCCGTCCGACGAGCCAGGGTCCACGACGATATACTCCAGATCGACGTCACTCTGGTCGATCACGGACCGCAGCGCTTGCTCCAGGTACTTCACCTGGTTGAACGAGATCGTGACGATCGAAAATCTCATGGGCGGGTCGGATCAGCAACGCCGCCGCGCATCGTCCCGGACATACGTCGCACCACGCGGTCAGTGCGAATATGGCATGCTAAGTTCTTGCGAAATCTCATTGGCCGAGCAGCTGTTAGATGAAAGACCATATTGTTCATACGTTTAAGCGGCTGCTCGCGCGTTCAGGGCTGGAACTCAACCGGCTGGACTCCAGCAACAGCGAACGTGCCCTGGCATGGCGGCTGATCAGCGCGAGCGCGGCCGATCTGGTCGTTGATGTGGGCGCCAACGAAGGGCAATACGCGCTAGCACTGCTTTCCATCAGGAATGACCTGCGTATTGTATCGTTTGAGCCGTTGTCAACGGCTCGTGGAGCCTTGCTCGAAAGATCCCGACGATACGAGAACTGGACGGTGGCCGAACGAATGGCGCTCGGGTCCGCCAAGGGGTCCGCATGGTTATTCGTCTCCGCGAATTCGCTGTCGTCATCGCTGCTTCCAATGCGGCCCGAGCATGTGCGCGCTGCCCCGGAAAGCGCTTACGTAAGGCAAGAGTCGACACCTCTCGAACGATTGGATGACATCGCCGGCCGCTACTGGAGTCCGTCTGACAGGCTGATGCTGAAGATCGATGCCCAAGGCTATGAAGCCGACGTGTTGGCCGGGGCGCGGGGCATTTTGAATCAGGTGACGGGCATCCAGACCGAAATATCGTTTGTCACGTTGTACGAAACCCAGATGCTCGCCTACGACGTCATTAGGCAGATTGAGGAACTGGGATTCACGCTGTTTGCCATCAACAGCGATTTCAGGGATCCCCATTCGCATGCGCTTCTTCAGGCCAATGCCTTCTTCGTAAGAACCGCCGGTTAGCGCCGTTCGGCACATCGATCTGCCCACTTTATTCCGATACCGTGGCTCTCCTGTCCGCCCTGAGCAAAGTCGACCGGCCCCCGTCCCTGCTGCCGCGTTGGCACCGGAAAGATAGCTGCTATCGGGCTGGATTATCCTTGAGCAACCGCGCTTTCGCCCGGGTTCACGGTGATGCGCAACGCGACTACTACGACTCCGGCAGTGAGGAAACGTGTTCCGACTGCGGCGAAAAATAGCTCGCGTACGACGCCCTTGGATAGGCATCGAGAAGCCCTCCCTCCGTCGCGTTGACAATGCGAACGCCGAGCGATTCGGCCTTGCTTCTGATCAGGCGATGGCTCTCAAACTCCCGCCGGATAATATTGAGAAACCCTTCGTAACCAATTCCTCGGCCGTCCTTGGCAATACTGTCGAACTCGGGAAATTGTTCATGCTTGTCATAGAAGTGATAGCTTGCACCGGTATCTGCGAGCCAATTGCAATCGAAACCGATCAGGCAGATCTCCTTGAAACCGAGGTAGACCGCAAGCGGAATAGCGATGGCGCTGCCCGTCGTCATACCGATGTTTCTCGGTCTGCAGAAATCGAAATCCACCAGAGCGGCCCGCCGAGTCTGAAACCCGGCGCGGGCGTAGTAGACACTTCTACCGGTATACAGCCGATACTTTGCAACGAGTGGGCGCGCAAGTTCATGAATTACCAGCGACGTATTCGGCAGCTCGCGCTCGATGGTCCTGTGCCACTCGACCGAGCGGGACTCGTCTAACATGAAGTGCGGATCGAAGATACAGAGAAACTTGAGCCCGATCGACGCGGCGTGCGGGTGCTTGTAAAAGCTATTCGCCCCTATTGTGAATTCGTTCGCGAGCGACCGCAGATCCATCGCCTTGAGCGAGGGACCGTTGCCAATAACGAAGCACCGTCTATGATTCGAAAAACGGTTCTTCAGCGGTCGCATTTCGGGGTCCCCGGAACCAAACAGCCTTCTCCAGGCGTCGCCGGCAATATCGCGCGTATTGGGCCCAACGACCCAATCGGCCGTCTCAAGTATGACCTTCTTGACGGAGGTCATCTTTCCTCTCCCACTATTGCGTTCAGGTGACAAAATCGGATCAGGAATTTCCTGACATGTGACCTCCATTCGGCATCCGCTGTCAGGCAAATGCACCTACGTTCGATCCTACGACAACAAAACACGCGCCGCTGCATAAGGTACCGCCCGATCAACCGTCCCCCAAGTTACCTGTCTGGCTCTCGCGCTTGCGCGTCGGACAAACGACGTGGCTGCCAGACCATGAAATCCGCCGCGCTGGCGAAGGCTCCTGCATTCGCGCGAAGCGTATCCAGACTCAGCTCCCACCATCGCGACGCGAGGAGTTGCGCGACCACTGCCTCGTCGAACCGATGACGAACCACTTTTGCGGGCACGCCGCCTACGATCGCGTATGGTGGAACGGATCCGGCGACCACGGCACCGGCGGCGACGATTGCGCCATCGCCGATCGACGCCCCATCGAGGATGATTGCTCTAGCACCGATCCAGACATCGTTCCCGATACGTATACTCTGGAACTCTTCGAATTTTTGTTCATCAACGAAAGATACCTGCGACTGTTTAAGCGTCGAATAAAACGCAGGGTGCGAGCTGACGAAAGCTTCCGCCGGATGGCGTCCTAGCCCGATAAGGCACTCGGGCCCAACGCACGTGAACTTGCCTATCGTCGCGTTCATGATCCTGCTGCCATGCGATACATAACTCATATCGCCGATCTCTACATCTTCCATATAGACGTGGTCGTAGAGCGTATTGAAACGCCCGAACCTGGATCGTTTCGCAGTTGCCATGTAGCCAATCCTGAGATGGCTTCCGAAGCACCGAAACTTTAATGCCAATGTTCTCACCAGCCAGGCGATCCAAACCGTGAGCGGGTTCTTCAGCAGCATCTCATGGGCTCGCATAATCCCGCCTACGTATTTCGCCATTCGCGCCGCAACTAGAATTCGCCTTTGGCGCATCAAAAAGGTGACTTGCGTCAATTCTGGGTACGAGAGGCGGTGAGGAACAGGCCACAGTATGCGAGGACGAGTTAGCCGTGAATTACAGTTTCTCGAGAAATTCGATTCTGTTCCGCCATTTCACGATGTGTGGCATCGAAGACGAGTGAAGGTACTCGTATAAGGATTCCCCTTCGAGTGCCGACTGAAGGATCGCCAGATACTCCTCGCCTTCGACGCCGCGCTCGCTCCGCCGTATCGTAAAATCTACGGTCACGGCGCTTTCGGGGGTTGACTTGAGCGATACCACGGGCGACCGCTTCTCGATTGCTGACAGGATGTCCGAGTTAATGATCATCAGCCAATGGCCAATCTGTTCCTGACTGAGCCGGTCCAGACGTTCCTCAATCGACTGCATGCGGTTTAGAAATCCAAGCATGCGGAATTCCTTCATCCAGGCGGAAAAAGAGTGCACAGGATAGCTATGATATTGGTGCTCCTCCAATTGGCTGCTCCGAAGAAATACCAGCGACAGATCCCCGATGTGCGCACGATTTATTCCCAGCATCTCGTTTCTCAGCCAGTATGACTCTCTGGCCAGTCCGTCCGGCAACAAAAGCACGCTCTCGCCGTCCCGCCACGAGAACACCACGTCATTCGCCGCTGCCTGGATGCCCTCATTCCACCCGGAAGTGTCGAACATCTGCAATGCGTGAAGGTACCCATCAGTCAGACTTCCCTCGACCGGAATGCAGTTCAGCCCGACGCCGAACAGTCCGCGCAGACAGTACGGCCTCGTCGGAAGCCGTTTCCTAATTTCGGACGAGAATCGGGCCGCGTTGATGAATACGCCTGCCACCTCGTGCTTGTTCAGATGGACAATCTGCTCGTTCATCAGCATGAACTCCGGCGGCAGGAAGTACCGGCGGACATTTCGGAATTCGCGCGTGATGGCCTTTTCGCCGTATTCGAAGTTCAAGCGGAACCCGTCCTGGCTGCGCAACAGGGCGACGTCGTGGGCGAAGGGACGCAGGATGACCTCGAAGATGTCCGGATTCCGGTTTATGAGCTGGATCGCCTCAGGGTTGTGCTGCGCAACGTCGGCAACCGTTGCGCCGGTAAGACCGAGAACCATGCGCTTGTTCAGGTCGACATAGAGTTGCAGCCACTGCGACAGGATGGAACGGCGTCCCCCTTGCAGGGCCTTTATCCAGTTCTTGCTCGGCAAGCAAGAGGCGTCGGCGTTGAAATTCACCACATCGACAAGCTGCTTCATGCGAGCAACGCGCCTTGAAATTCTCGGTTGAGTTCCAGAAATTCTGAGTACTGCGCATCGTGTATCGGAATTCCCTCGTTTGTGCGCCGAGCCAGACTGATCTTCTCCGGGTCTCCGGCCACCATAACCGCTCCGCCGTCGCTCAGCGGCGGCATCGACCGTACGCGATCCACGACCGCCTGCAAGTTCTTGCGGAAAACTGCCGGTTCAACGAAGCGGGAAATATCCAGCGCTGCAAAGAAGTGGCTCACGCGCCGTTTGTTGCTGCCGAGCGGCAGGGTGTACATCGGCGGGATATCCTTGCCAATCGGCCCGCCCGCGAGGATTGCGCACAGGACCTCGACCATCATGCCCAGTCCATACCCCTTGTATCCGCCGGCAGGATTCAGACTCGTCGCCTTGCCGGGGTCGGTCACGCTGTGCCCGTCCGCATCAAAGCCCCAGTGCTCAGGAATGTTCCGCTTTTCGCGACGGAAGTTGTTTATCCGGTTCCAGGACACGAGCGAAGTCGCCATGTCCAGACAGTATGGTCCTTCATCGTGAAGTGGCGCAGTGAAACAGATCGGGTTCGTACCAAAGAAGGCCTCTTTGGCACCAAACGCCTTGACCAGGGCGTCGGCATTGGTAAATGCAAATCCCAGGAAATCGCACTCGGCGGCCATCAGACCGAAATACGCGGCCGCCGCAAAGTGGGTCGAATTCCTCACGCTCGCGGCGCCCATGCCGCTTTGCCTGGCAAGGGCCATGGCTTCCTCCATCGCGACAGCGCCGGCGTGGTGCCCGAAGGCGTGGTCCGCATCGACCATGGCGGTCGATGCGCCGCCGCGGGAAACGTGAATATTCGGTCGAGGGTTTACCCTTCCGGCGACTACGCCCCGGCAATAATGCGGAAAAAGATTGATGCCGTGGGAATCGACCCCGCGCAGGGATGTCTGGATAAGAGACGCAACTACGTGACGCGCAGAATCCGATGTGACGTTCTGCCTGGCCAACTCGTTGGCCATTAGCTCGGAAAGCTTTGCTGCATCAAACCGGATCACGCATGTCCTTCCACGAGGAATTCTCCGCCAGGCTCTGGTTCACGGCGTCCACGACCGCCGTGGATACCAGCGCCTCACGCATCGTGGGCCGGTTGCCCCTAAGCTCAGCGGCGTCAACCCGCCGTGAGACGACGTCGAAAACGTCGCGAACGAACTGGTCGATGCTCTCGTGGCCGTAGCCGCGAAATGCAAGTTGTCCGTCCACGTCAGGGAGGTAATCCGAAAAATAGGGGTTGATCTGCTGTATTCCGAGATCTTCGTGCACTACTTCGAGGCCCCGGTTCTTCTGGTCGCACTGAATCCTGCCGCGCGTGCCAATCACGCTGAATTTCTGGTCCGACATCGCGCTGCTGCAGGCCGGATCGATCCAGTTGACGGAAATCTGCGAAACGAACCGGTCCGCTTTGTCCGCCGGGTTCTGCCAGATTACGGTGGCGTGAACCGAGTCCCAGGTGTCGATCCCGTGCCGACGAAGCGTGCCTTCCGTGCCGACGGCCATGGCCCGGATGGGCACGCAACGCGTAAGAAACCAGATCAGGTCCACATAATGCACGCCAAGATATTGGAAGATATTCGTCCGGCTCGACCAGCTGCGAAACGTGGTCCATGGAATCGTGATTCTCTGGCTGTACTCCACGGTGAAATAGAGCAGCTTGCCGAGTGTTCGACTTTCCAACTCTCGACGCACCCAAAGATTGGTCGCATCCCATCGCTTGTGGAACTCCACTACGCCGTAAAGCCCGTTTTCAGCGCGGATGCGCTCGAGCTCTCTGGCTTCAGCCAACGTCGGTGTTAGCGGCTTGACCACCAGGCAATGCATCGCCTGCCGCAGAATCGCCCGAGCGTAGGCGAAATGCAGGTGATCGGGTACTGAGACTATCGCGCAGTCATAGCGGGCGTCACTGCACAGCGCGGCTATTTCATCGTCCACCGTGCGTGCGATGGCGCGATAGCGCACCTTCAGGTCCGATCCAATCGTCGCATTAATTCGCGCCGCGGCCGCGTCGACCGTCGCAGCGTTAGCGGGGCTGGTGGCGACAACCGTGACCTCTTCGATGGGCAAGGCCTTCGATGTCTGCGCTAACGACGAAAGCACCGTCCCTGGACCCGTCCCGTCCCTTCCGGTTACATACATGCCCGCCCCGATGACAAGTACCTTCATGCCTTGCCTCCAAACAGGCATTCAGCAATCCGCAAATCGCGCGGCGTATCGATGTCTATGACATCGTCCGGATTCATGACATACGGCAGGATAAAATCACCTGTCATCGATTTCTTGCGGAATATCGTCACCGGACGGGTCACGTCGATGACGCAATTGTAATAATAGACTTGAGGCAGATCCTGACGCCTTAGCAGATACGGAACCGGGTTTTCACCCTTCATGATGGGGTCCAGAAATCCATCCCGATCGATGTAGAACATCCGATAGGGATGCTTGTCAGGCTGCGAGACGGAGCGCACCGAGTCGGCGTCGGGACGATTCTGGAGCAGAGTGATGCATTCGTCGATCCACTCGGACTTGCGATACGGCGCGGTCGGACGAAGATGCACGACCAGGTCGGGGCGATAACTTTCCTGCTCTTCCAGGAAACGCAATGCGTGTTCGAAAACCGGAAGATCTAGAACATGATCCTCAGCGAGCTCTGGCGGGCGCAAAAACGGAAGCTCGGCACCGCAGTCCAATGCAACGCGCCGAATTTCCTCGTCATCCGTGGATACGATCACGCGGTTGACGAGCCGCGCCTGCGAGGCATGAACGATCGAGTGCGCCACGAGAGTCTTGCCGTTGAACTGCAGGAGGTTCTTGCGCTTGATTCCCTTCGAACCTCCTCGCGCGGGAATGATCGCGAGCACCTTTGGAGGGGCGACCCGGCCGGAACTCATTTAACAGCCTCTGTATAAAGCGACACGAATTTGCGCCCCTCGTCGTCCTTGTCGAGAAACAGTTCACTGCATTGCCCCTGCATGAACCCCGCGCGCTTCACCTGGCCGAATCCGCTGTTGGTGACATAGATGCTCAGCGTCTCAAAGTCCCAGGCGGAAACATGGCCGTATTCCTGCGTCACAAAACTGACAGCCTGCATAGGAGAAACTAGCCGACGGGATGCGCGCGCTGCATCGGCGCTCTGAATAAACATGAGCGTTTCCCAGCGCTCGAACCAACCGTTATCCCCTTCGCTGTAGTGTTGAACGAACAACGAAACGTCGGGCACGATCACCCTTAGGACGCTACCGGGTTTCATGACGCGGTAACACTCGCCCAGCAGGCGGCTGACTTCGGCATAGGTCAGATGTTCAAGGACATGCTCGCAGAATATACCGTCCACTGTGCCGTCGCTGATCTTCAGCGGACGCCGGAGATCGGCGCCATAGTCGATTCCGGGCGTGCCGAAGAAGTCGATGTTGGTGTACCCCTTCCTGCAATGGGGACCACTACCCAGGTTGACATAGTTCCTGGTTTGGCGATCGAGAACCAAAGGAAATGCAAGTAGGTTACCCAGAAAGGCGCGCATCTCGAATACGATGACGCTAAAAGCCGGATCCGGCAAGAAGAAGAACAGCGCTCTCAGCGCGCGTTTTACCGGACGCATCACGCTGACGGCACCGACACCGTGAATTCCAAAGTCAATGTTTGACGACCTCGTAAGCAGGTCGGTGGTCTCCATCCTCGTACAAGAACATCGCCGCCAACCCATTTCCCTTGTCACCGCGACGGAATTTTACCGGGCATCGCCGCCATTTGTCGCTTTGCTCAATCCGTGGATCGTGATCGGTAGAAACAGAAAGAAATACCGACTCTTGATGCGAAACAGCTTTCGTGTAGGCCGGTTGACAAGATCGAACAAGTACGAACTCGCGAACTGGGTAACGATGGTCGCGATGGCAGCCCCGTTGATGCCATAGCGTGGAATGAGGGCGATATTCATCGCAATATTGATCCCGGCGCCGAGCACGTGGCGGTACAGCGTGTAGCGACTGAGGTTCTCAAGCAGATACCACTGGTTGCTCACCAAGCCTGAAAATATGAACAGGCCCGCCCAGCACTGGATCGCGAGAACCCCGGCTCCAGCGCGGTATGCCGACCCGAAGACGAGTTCCACGATCGGAGCCGCGAACAGCGTCATCGGAATCGCCACTGCCAGTGCAAGCCATACCATCACCAAGTAGAGTTTTCCCAGCCTTCTGTAGTAGCGTGCCTCGTCGACTTCCTTTGCTGCGACAATGGACGGGAATACCGACGACATGATTGCCATCGGTATGAAATACCAGACCTCCGCCAGTTGCGCCGCGCCTGAGAAGATGCCCAATTGCTCCTCCCCCAGCATCTCTCCGATCATAATCCTGTCGATCCGGATGTACAGCAGCACGAATGCCCCCGAAAGGAAGAGAGGCCCGCTCGCACCCAGCAATTCGCGCGCCCGGACCCAGTTGAAATGCCAGCGGGCGGGTCGATGGGCCATGCTGCGATACGCAAGCGCAAGTCCGCACGCCGCAAGCGCAGCTTCCCCCAAAACGGCCCAGGCAAACGCCACCAGCGGGGCATGTAGGACTATGAGCACGACCTTCGCGGCACTGATCGCTAGTAGCGCAGCACTTCGCGCGTACACCACAAATTTGGATTGAACGGTGGACTGGTACCAGAAATCAATGACGTCAAACGCCTGAAAGAACGTTCCCGCAGCAATAATGGCGACCATCCCGAGCGCCCTAGTGTCGCCAGGGCGCAATATGCCGATGACGAAAACAGATAGCACGAGGGTCAGCAGGGCTCCCGCCAGCCTGAGCGCTAATGCAGTGCCCAGGCTTTCTTCAGTGCATGCCGGGTTCCTGCTGATATCCCGTATGACGACACTTTCCAGCCCGAGGCTTGCGCAGGCCGAGAACAGTGCGACAAAGGCTATCGCGTAGCTGAGGGCTCCATATCGCTCGGGCCCAAGGTAGCGGGCGACCCACACACCAACGATGAGTCCGACCACGATCCTGACTACGCGGTGAAAAAACAGCCAGCTAGTGTTGCCCAGTATTGCCTGCAGGTGCACGCGGCCCTCAATGCGGCGCCGAACCGGATGGGGCAGCCACTTGAGCCAGTAAGGATCCATGCCTATCGAGAGCTGTGTCTACGCCAGACTGCGGTGAGAACCTGCCACGACGAGAAAAGCCTGGCTGTGATGGCTGTGCTTCGGTCGAGATCGGGACCCGACGTAACATAGCACGCCCCTGTGTTCTATTTCGTCCGGAAGTTCGCTTAATTCCGGTTTGCACTTTCGCTTAATCATCTTGGAGAAAAGCGCACAATTGACGTAAGGTGGATTACGCACTTCGCATCTTACCGGCCATGTTCATCGCAGCACGTCGGCGTGCTCCCGTCAGATGCGCCTGGCCGCTCCTACGAGAATCAATCCGTGAGCGACCCGCTGGCGCGGCGTATTCAAGCGCTTGAACCTTTCCCGCACTGTGCACCATCGGCCTGATGTATGCCCACCTCAAGCGGCGAAGGCTCCCAGTCGGAGCGGTTTTGGGCAAGATTACTGACGTTCCCAGCCGCAGGACACCTCTAGTGCACGCGTCTCAGTCACCGGCAAGGTTCTTGCAATCATAAAGGTAGTAATACCGCCTCCGCCCGCCGACGTCCACCGGGGGTGTCCAGGTTGCTACAGACTTATTGCCAATACGAGTTTCGAGCACGATGTAGTCCAGGCCCTTGGCGTCCTCGCACACGCTTTGGACATGTTCCAGGTCCGGGGCGCACGTATCCGTCTTCTTGTTGACATTGTTCATCAAATGGCAAATATACTCCTGCAACTCCAGAACCTCGACCGCCTGTTTGCGCCGCTGCAATTCGATGGCGGTTTTGCGGTTGAACATCTGCCCGCTCTGCTGCACATTCGAAAAATAGCTCGCTCTTTGCATCAGGACCCAAGGCGCCAGCAAATCGGCGTACCAGAGCACGTTGTCACCTGGCTTCACGATGCGCGAGAAGGGATGCGAGCCAAGCGGAGCAGATTCGGCGAGGGCTTGAAGCGGAGTCCGCTGGTCCCACTGGGAGCAAGACATCACCAGCAAGCTCGTGACGACAAGTGCGGCGGGAAGCACATTGCGCCGCGCGAGACCGAACCACGCAATTGCCGCAGCAAGGACAAGCAGCGGAAACGGCTTGGACAGAGCGCCAACGAGGAAGTCGGTCGTCGGGTCAATGGAATCGTAGACAGTATTCCCGTGCGTCCGATAAGCGCTGATTCCCCAAGTAACGAAGCCACCCAAGGCAAGCGCGCCAATCGCGAACCATGCCACTCTCGAGCTCAGCGCGATTCGCTCTCGATAGTGAAACACTATTGCGGCAACCAAGGTCGCAGCCAGCGCCGTCGGCAGACCCCTTCCGAGGAAACTGAATAGCACCAGGCCGGCGATCAAGCGACACGCAACACCCTGATCCCACAGACGCAGAACCACGATTGGAAGCCCGGCCAACGCCATCCAGTGCACGATCCACAGCGCGCGCCAGATCTGCACATTGGTAATGAACACGATATGAATCAGATCGGCGCCGACGAACGTGACCCCAAGGGCGGCGACGGCAGTCGCCAAAGCCGCCTTGAATGCGATCCTGATCTTCCCCTTCGCTAGGACGATACCCAGACTCAGAACTAACAGATCGAAGGCAATCAAGCCCAAGTCGAAATGCGACCATCGCGTAATGAAGAGATTCCCGTTGTTTCGCAACAGGATATCCAGCCACTGCGGATCGAAACGTTGGAACAGTTGTGCAAATGGCGCCACGCCCGCAAGTCCGGCCATTACGGGACCAATACCCATCAGCAGCAGCCAGAACCAGCGCCTGTCCTCAACCAGCAGGTACATCCACCAATACAGCATGCCGCCAAGCGCCATCAGAGGATGCAGGATCGCACTCGTAGCCAGTACCACGATTGACCATCCGCGACGCCCGGAAACGACAAGCAGAATCGCGAGAAGCGTGGCCGCCTCGACAAACGGTCGCGGCGTCACGAACGGCTCGGCCATGCGAAAAACGAAAAATCCCCCGTACAAACCCATGCTGCCGGCAATGAAGACCATCGCGAAGCCGCGCAGGCCCGGTTGGACCAGCCCCCGCACAAGGACGAGCGAAGCAGCCAGGAACAGAGCCTGCGAAAGCAGCACGAGGGTCACATCGGCGTGGCCGAGACCCAGGCGAACGATGAGCCAACTGTAGAGCGGCGAAAATAGCGTGTACTGGTCTTGCGATCCCCACTGGAAGAACACGTCACCCCGGAAGGTTTCGGGGTTGAGCCGCGCCAGTGCCTGGGCAAGGTACAGGATACCGTCGTGACGGACCCCGGTGTACGGATGCGCCAGAATAAAGATGGCCGCGACGAGTGCGAACCAGGAAAATCCTCTCAGCACCCGTTCGCCCAAGGATAAGCTGTCTTGTCCTTCCGGCAATGGGTCCCGCAGATGGTTTTTCATTTGAGATTGGCCCTACGCTTCATCCTCGGGTCCGCACGCCACCGCCCGGCCGGAGACAGCTCGTTTGCATAAAAGGGTGTTCAAAAAAAAAAGGGCATGCGACGCATGCCCTTTTCCCGCCGTGAATCGATGTTCGTAGTGATCAGCCGCGGCAGGAACCCGGCAGATATTTCGATGCAATGGTGGTTCCGTCCCCCGTCGCACCGCAAACCCACTTGAATACGCCGCTCCCGAGGTCGGTGGCGGTCATCTTGGCAGATGCAGTCTTGTACGGGACCAGTGTGACAACCTTGGTGTCGATATTGGTGTTGCTGAAGCCCTGTGCGGTCACCGTGATCGCGCCAGCGCCATCGGTCGTCACGCTCGCGACGTACTTGGACTGTGGCGCCGAACTCTCGCAACCCCAAGCGTTCGCAGCCGGAGCCGACGACGCGGACTGGAACACTTCGCTAATGGTCAAGCGGCAGGCGCTCGCCGCCAGTATGACTTCCGACATCTTGGCGCGAATCGTGTAGTCCTGATATGCGGGCAACGCAACCGCGGCCAGAATGCCGATGATCGCGACCACGATCATCAGTTCGATCAACGTAAAGCCTTTTTGGATTGATTTCATATGTTCTCCTTGATATTCGGCGCGACACGCACCGACTGCAGCCTACATGAGCAAGGCCCATGCCAAGCGAGGGCATGATTATAACAGCATGTTTTATAAACTAATTCAGGATGCGCCCCAGTGACGGTCGACGTCAATGCGACAACCCGGCGTCTCAAAGTGACGCCCCGCGTCAGTTCATGGTCTGCCGCCGGGGACCCGCAGCCGCGGATATGCCGGCCCGGTCGCGGATGCTGTCCCGCGCAGCCCAAGCGCCTACGGTACCGTGTGCAACGCGAATGACGCGCTTTCGCCCGAACAAGCGGCGCAGCCCCGGACCATAATCATCGATAGGCCGGCATTCGCGTGATCCTGAAACCGGCAACAGAGCCTGCGCGAGATGCGGCGATTTGCACGGTGTTCGGAAAAGAAACAGGGCATGCGACGCATGCCCTTTTCCCGCGGTGAATCGATGTTCGCAGTGATCAGCCGCGGCAGGAACCCGGCAGGTATTTCGATGCAATGGTAGTGCCGTCCGCGGTAGAACCGCAAACCCACTTGTATACGCCGCTCCCGATGTCGGTGGCGGTCATCTTGGCAGATGCAGTCTTGTACGGGACCAGTGTGACGATCTTGGTGTCGATATTGGTGTTGCTGAAGCCCTGCGCGGTCACCGTGATCGCACCAGCACCATCGGTCGTCACGCTCGCGACATACTTGGACTGGGGCGCCGAACTCTCGCAACCCCAAGCGTTCGCAGCCGGAGCCGATGACGCGGACTGGAACACTTCGCTGATGGTCACGCGACAGGAACTCGCGGCCAGTATGACTTCCGACATCTTGGCGCGAATCGTGTAGTCCTGATACGCGGGCAACGCAACCGCGGCCAGAATGCCGATGATCGCAACCACGATCATCAGTTCGATCAGCGTAAAGCCTTTCTGGATTGATTTCATACGTTCTCCTTCAAAATCGGCGCGACGCGCACCGGCTGCATCAGGGTCAGCAAGGCGCATGCCAGTCAAGGCTACGACTTTAACAAGTTGATTTATTGAATAATTCTGAACTGTCCCGGTGACCATAGACGTCAATACGACAACCAAGTGTCTCAATGTGACGCCACGCGTCAGGTCGTGGCCTGCCACACGGGCGCTCGCGGGTACATGCCGGCCCGCTTGAAGGTCTCGCATGGGAGACTCAACGGCATACCCGCGTGCAAAGCCAGAAACGCGCTCTCGCCGCCTCCCGCACCGTAATGAAACTACCAACAGGTTAGAATTCGCGAGGCCTCGAAAATAGCGCGGACGTCCGGAAAACGATCGCAATGCGCCAACTTCTGAAACGGCTCGTTCCATTCGGCCGTACACCGCATCGCACGTCGGCCGATAACCGGTCGGCCTATTCCGCTGCTCGTGACGAGGCGGATCGGCTGATCGCGGCCGGTAACCGGTCCGAAGACGCAGGGGATCCGCGTGCGGGCTGCGAGCACTACCGAAAGGCCGTTGAGGTAGCTCCCGATTACGCGAAGGCGCACGTCAACCTGGGCATCGGTCTTGCGGCCGCGGGCGACGTTGACGGCGCGATCGAATCCTACCGGACCGCGCTCGCCATCGACCCCGGGTACGCGCCGGCAAACTATAACCTCGCGACTCAGCTTTATGCGCGGGGAGAACTGCAAGGCGCCGCGAGCCTCCTGCACTTGGCGCTGGAAAGCAGACCGGAATTTCCGGAAGCGCATGTGGCCTTGTCGAACGTGTACGATGCGCAGGGCGAGCTTGCCGCCGCGGCGGCCTCGCTCGAGGCCGCGCTCCACCAAAGACCGAACTACGCGGGTGCCCTGTACAACTACGGGCTCGTGCTGAAAAAAATGGGCAGGATGATGGAGGCCGAAGCAGCATTGCGCCGGGCGATCGGCGTCGATCCGGACAACGCCGACGCCTACTACGAACTTGCCGCCCTACTCCACACGCGAGGCGAGTTTGGCGAAGCTGAAAAACTCTTTTGTTCGACCCTCGAGCGTAAACCCGATCACACGCAGGCGTTTGCCGCACTGTTCGATCTGTACGAATCGCAGGGAAACTATGCGGCGGCCGCCAGCGCTGTCGAGGAGGTCTTGCGGCAACGACCCGACTGGGCCGGTGCACTGATGAATTACGGGCATGTACTGAAAAAGTTGCGGCGGCTGACCGATTCCGAAGCGGCATATCGACGGGCGATCGCGCTTGACCCAGCGTTCGTGCCTGCGTATCGGGGGCTGGGAGGCGTCCTTCTTGCCCAGTCGCGCATTGCGGACGCGCTGGAAGTGTTTCGCTCCGGTCGCTCGTTTGACCCGGAAGGGTTTGATCTTGAGACGGCAGAACTGTTCGCCCTCAATTACATCGACGACCTGTCGCGCGAGGAAATCTTCGCCCGGCACAGGGCGTTCGGTGAAAGGCTGGAAAGAAAGTATCCGCGGCGAACTGAACCGTTCCGCAACGAAAGGAATCCCGAGCGCCGTCTTCGCGTGGGTTACGTGTCGGCTGATTTCTACGAACATCCTGTTGCGCTGTTCGCCATTCCGCTGTTCGAGCGGCACGATCAGTCCGCGTGCGAAATCTACTGCTATTCGACCGGCACCTCGCAGGATCGCGTTACACGGCAACTGCAATCCCGCGCCAATGTCTGGCGCGACGCCGGCTCCATGTCGGATCCGGAACTGTTCGAGGCGATCACTCGTGACGAGATCGACATCCTGGTCGATCTGACCGGACACGCCGGCGACTTCCGGATTGGCGTATTTGCGCGCCAGGCGGCACCTGTTCAGGCAACCTGGCTCGGCTACCCGAACACAACCGGAACGACACGCGTCCAGTACCGAATCGCCGACAATATCACTGAGCCGGCGGGACACTCCGAACGTTTCCACACGGAAACGCTGGTCCGGCTTCCGCATAGCCAATGGTGCTACCGTCCCTTCGTTTCGATCGAATGCGACGTTGTGCCTCCGATGACACGGAACGGATTTGTAACCTTCGGTTCGTTCAACGAGTTCACTAAGCTCTCCCCGTCGATCCTCAGACTGTGGATCACAGTCCTTACGAGGCTCCCCGATGCGCGCCTTGTTATTGCGCGCGTCTCCGATGGTCCGGGCAAAGACAGCTTGATTCGCGATCTGAAAGGCGCCGGCATTACGTTGGAGCGGATCACGTTCGCGCCCGTCGTCGCGCTGGATGAGTATTACCGCCGTTTTGGAACGGTCGATATTGCGTTCGACTCCGCTCCGTACAGCGGGACCACGACCACCTGTGACACGCTCTGGATGGGCGTTCCCGTGCTCACCCTCCCTGGGATCACCTCCGCGTCGCGCCCTTCGGCCAGCATACTTACGACCCTAGGCCTGACGGGCTGGATAGCCGCCACTTCGGAAGATTACGTGAGGATCGCTGTCGATTCCGCAAGCAATAAGGCGAACATCGTCCGGCTGCGAGAATCCATGCGTACCCGGATGCGTACCTCCCCGCTAATGGACGAAGTGCGCTTCGCGCGCGACGTCGAGAACGCCTACCGCACTATGTGGCGCGCCTGGTGCGATCGGCCATCGCCATGATGCGGCAGTCAGGCGTCTCCCGTTGTCAGCGGCTCGCCGACACCGGCGTGGGCGAAAACGAGGGGCGACGGGACCGTCATGCGCACCTGTGCCGGCCCCGCCTTGTATCAGCAGCCCGCGTGCTCGCGGCAAACACTACAGGACCCTCCCGAATCGCCGGTTCCGCCAGAGCGCTGCGGGCTCCGCCTCAAGCATCGGCCAGTAATTCAACGCCATGCCGATGCTATACTTCAACTGCGTCGGTTTCACCGGGTGCGTGTGTTTGACCCGCAGTTCGTGCCACACAGGATATTCCGGAGAGCGCGTGATATTTGGGCTGTTTTCAGACAAGCATATTCAGAAGCTTGTGCAGGACTTGGCGACCGACATCGCCAAGCGCTATCCCGCCGAAATTGCCAACAATCCGGATTTTCTGGTATCACCGCAGCGGCGTTCCGAAATATTCGAGAACGTCTTTTCCCCCGCCAAACAGTTCAGCCGGGAAGTGCCGCTCGGATTCTTGGGCCGGATCAAGCTGCAACGCCACCTGAGATGGCGGCTGCGGGAAATGGGGTATGACGAAACATTCATCGACTCGGCCACCGAATATTTGACCTCATTCGTGACGAGCACTACGACTTAACAGCCGCAGCGGACGCGGCGCTCGGGGTTGGCCTGCCGGAATACCCTCACGGGACGAACCCGGGGATAGCTGCCTCGTCCACCGCGTCAATCTGCCTTTTGTCCAGAAACTCCTCGGCATAGCGCAGATAGACTTTCCGGCGCACGAAGATGTCGAACAATTCCGGATCAATGTGGCCGTTGAGGCTGAACTGGCCCAAGATTTTCAGCGACTCAGATAGCGTCTTGCCGTGCTTGTACGGCCTGTCCTTGGCCGTGAGCGCCTCAAATATGTCCGCGATGCCCATGATCCGCGCCTGAACGGACATTTGCTCCTTCATCAGCCCGCGAGGGTAGCCTTTGCCATCCATGCGTTCGTGGTGACCCCCGGCGTACTCCGAGACGTTGCGCAGGTGTTTGGGCCACGGCAGTGCCTCCAGCATCTTGATCGTGGCGACAATATGATGATTGATGATCTCACGTTCGTTCGCCGTGAGAGTTCCCCGTGCAATCGTAAGATTGTCGATTTCGTCGTCGGACAGGAAGTCCGCAACGTGGCCTGAGGGATCGGTCCACCGATGCGCCCGGCCGATTTCGCGCACGCGCTCCTGGGCCTTCGGGGGCATGAACTCACCACCTATATTGCTGCGACGCAAGAATTCGCGATCCTCATCGAGCTGGCGCAGCTTCTCGCGCAGCTCCCTGTCTATTTCATACTGGCGCTCGCGTCGGGCCATATCCTGCGCACCGGGTTCTTCTGCGAGTGCGAGGCGTTTCTTCAGTGTTTCTATCTCGGCGTCCCGTTTGAGCACTTCGAAGCGAGTGTCAATCAGATTGATGCGATCGAATATTGTCTCGAGTTTCGTTCCCTTGTCCACGACATGAACCGGCGTCGTCACCTTACCGCAGTCATGAAGCATGCCTGCGATCTTGAGTTCGTATCGGTCGTCATCGGTCATGGCAAAGCCCGCCAACGACCCAATGCCGGTTTGGTTAGCCGCTTCGGCCAGCATCATCGTTAGCACGGGCACACGCTGACAGTGGCCGCCCGTATAGGGCGACTTTTCGTCTATCGCAGTGTTGATGAGCTCGATAAAGGATTCGAAAAGCTCTTCGAGCTGGGTGATCAGTGCCCTGTTGGTAAGCGCAATCGCCGCCTGCGAGGCCATGGACTCGGCCAGCCTCTGGTCAGCATTGGAAAACGGGAGTATCTCTCGGGTATCCGGAGCGATGCTGTTGATCAACTGCAATACGCCAATGATCTCGCCCTGGTGGTTCTTCATCGGCACGGTAAGAAACGACTTCGACCGATATCCCGTCTTGTGGTCAAACTGACGGGTGCCTGAGAAGTCGAATCCTGCCTCAGAATATGCATCGGCGATATTCACCGTGCACTGGTTGAGCGCCGCATAGGCTGCCACCATCGAATTGTTGGGCTTCCCATCCTTGTACAACTGGATCGGATAAAAAGGAATTTCGTTTCCTGACGTTCCGCCCAACGCAATCTTGAGACTGTCGTTTCGCATGATTGCGAACCGAAGCCTCGCACCCTCTTCGATCAGGTAAAGCGATCCCCCGTCAGCGCGCGTAATTGTCTGCGCAGCGATCAGAATCTTCTCGAGCAACCGATCAAGGTTCTTTTCCTGCGAAAGCGCCGCGCCGATGTCATTCAGCTGCTCCAGACGCCGAAACAGGTCATCGACCGATTCCACGGCAACTCCTCGCGATTCCTTGCTGGACGGCGGCATCAATTCCGTTGCGCCCGACTGCCTCTTCATGGCCTCGGACCGGTCGACGCACCCACGACCAGCACGACACACTGAGCACAGTACGAATTCAGCAGCTTGGCCACGCTACTTGATGCAAACAGCGCGCACCTGTCCAATGTCCGTGATGCCCTGCAAGACTTTCTCGATGCCGTCCATTTTCAACGTACGCATGCCCTCCTCCAGCGCCACTGCCACCATCTCGGCGACGCGCGCATGTTCTTGGATGAGCTTCTTCATTGGATCTGTTCCGATCAGCAGCTCGTGCAGACCTACCCGGCCCTTATAACCAGAACCGCCACAGGCTTCGCAACCGACCTTCCGGAATAGGGTCAACTGTCCCTTCTCATTCCCGTAGCTCTTGACCAGATCCTTGTAGACGTTCTCGTAGGCGCTCTTGGCGTCCTTCTTGAACGGCGTTGTGTTGAGCAACTCCAGACAGTACTCCTGCAACAGGAGCTTGATCTCGTCCGGGCCCGGATTGTAGGCCTGCTTGCACTTGCCGCACAGGCGCTTTGCCAGCCGCTGCGCCAAGATTCCGAGGAGCGCATCGGCAAAATTGAACGGGTCCATGCCCATGTCGAGAAGCCGAATAATGGACTCCGGCGCGCTATTGGTATGCAGGGTGGCGAAGACCAAGTGGCCGGTCAGCGACGCCTCAATGCCGATACCGGTCGTTTCCGCGTCGCGCATTTCGCCCACCATTATGATGTCGGGGTCAGCGCGCAGAAATGCCTTCATGATGATGGGAAAATCAAGGCCGGCCTTCTTATTGATCTGCACCTGCCGCAAACCCTTTTGGGTAATTTCGACCGGATCCTCAGCGGTCCAGATCTTCGTATCTGGGGTGTTGAGATACTTGAGCACCGAGTGAAGCGTGGTGGTCTTGCCCGAACCGGTAGGACCGCAGACGAAGAACAGCCCGTAGGGCTTGCTTATGGCATCCTGAAGCTTGGGCAGGTTGCTTGGCGAAAAGCCCATCTTGTCCAGTGGAATCGGCTCGCCGGCGGCAAGAATACGCATCACGACGTCCTCCACCCCGCCTTGCACGGGAATCGTCGCCACGCGAAGCTCGATATCCAGCGGACCGAATTTCTTGAATTTTATCTTTCCGTCCTGCGGTCTTCTGCGCTCGGAAATATCCAAGTCGCACATGATCTTGAGCCGGGCAATCATGGCATTGCGGTACGACGCCGGCACCTCGATGTACGGCCCTAGCGACCCGTCCTTCCGGAAGCGCACCTCCGTCTTGCCCTTCCCCGGATAGGATTCGATATGGATGTCCGAGACGTTCTGACTGTAGGCATCGATGATGATCTTGTTGACCAGCTTCACCAGTTCGTTGTCGGCAGCCGCCGAAGCGTCGTCGGTACCGACAGCGCTCTCATCCATCTCGTCGTCGCCCATGCCGGAGAGCAAATCGCCAATATCGCCACCTGCATCGAGCGTCTCCGCACCGTAGAACTGGTTGACCGTCTCATTGAATTCCTTTTGCGTCGTGACGCGGAACACGAGACGGTGCTTGGGAAACACGTTATTCACGATTCGCGAACTCCGCACCCGCTCCGGGTCCGGGCAGATCACGACCAAGCCCTCCTTGGTGTCATCGATCGGCAGCCACTGATTGGAGTCGACATACTCGCGCTTAAGGTTTTTCAGCAAATCCATCGGCTTGACGCGATCGGACTTGAAAGGCTCATAGGGCACGCCGAAAAATTTAGACAGAGCCTGCCCGATCGCCGGAAGCTTCACTTGGAACTCATCGATCAGAATGGTCTCGATATCTACGGCCTTCTTGCGTGCGGAGCGGGCCGCGAGCTCGAATTCCGCAACCGAAATCACCGCGTCACTGACCAGGAAGTCGTACTTCGTCTTGTGGATCTGCGGTTTCTGCCGCTGGCGGAACGCGATCGCCAGCGTCTGGCACAGTTCCTGCGCACCTTCCTCAGCGAGGGAACCGAACGGAGTGCCGATCTTGTTGTTGATCAACTGCACTACGCCTATCAGATCATTGCTTCCCGCCTCGACTACCGGGGCAACCAGCATTTGCTTAGTGCGATAACCGGTCCGCTTGTCCACCTCCTGCAAAAACCGCAGGTTGGCGTTGTACTGTTTCAGTTCCGCATCGTCGTAAACATCCTTTAGATTGAGCATCTTCTTGGATAGAGCGACGTAACCGGCGATCGAATGCTCCGCTATAGGCAGCTTGAGGTCCTTGAACGAGTTCAACCCGGTCTTGACCTTGGAGACAATGGCCTGCTTGTCTTCCCCAATGGTGTAGATCGTGAGCCGGTCCGCGTTGAACAGGCTGCAGATATCCGCGCTCACCTCGAGCATGATTTCGTCGACGTTGCTGGTCGCGTGTATTTTATTTGTGACGACCTGGAGATTCTTCTGAAAAACCAGGCGTGCATTTATGTCGGTTGCGGCGCTCGGAGGCGCATTCAAAACCGCGCTCATAGGAAGAATCCTCTAGTTGAACAGAAGTATCGTACGGCACACCCCCCGGATAGTGTCAACTGGCAGCCGCACCCGATATTATCGGCGCATCTCACGGCGTTCCCCATTTCTCGCCACCGCCCCCCATAACCCTCCCTGCAGTAGGTACACACGGTAGCCTCGCTGCGAAAGAAGGAACGTCGCCGCCGAACTGCGCCGTTCGCTCTGGCAGTAAAGAATATATTCGCGGTCCTTGTCCAGCAATCCGATTGCGTTGCGTATCTCAGACAGCGGGATATTAAAAGCTCCCGGAAGCTGGTCATACTGGAACTCGGACGGATAGCGCACATCAATCCATTGCGCACCTGCAATGACCTTGCGCTGCGCCTCCTCCATGGACACCTTGTGCAGCAGCGGCTCCCGCAAAAGTTCGACGAAAGCAGTTTTCTCCAGACGTAGCAGCGCACCGGCGGTCTTCATCGTAACCGTGGCATTGCGCTTTGATTCCGACACAAGCGCCTCCTCACCGAATGCGTCGCCACTCTTTAGGTCCGCGAGGTGCATGGACACGCCCCCGACCAATCGCTCGACGCGCGCCCGGCCCGACTCGACGATGTAGTAGTAGTCGCCTTCTTCACCCTCGCGAATGATCACGTCGCCCGCCTTCACCTCGATACGTTTGAACTGCTTCAGCAACTCCTCGATGTGCGCAGCGGGAAGCTGGGCAAATGGCCCGAACTTGAGATTGCTTATGCTGAACATCCCCGACATGATGGTCCATTTTGCGAGCACTGAACCATCGAGGTCGCCTTCTTTGGCACGTCGCGTGTCAGCCGCAGCGAGCTGATCCCATGTGAACATTATATCGAGCAAATCGTCGTCGATACGCACTAGTCTAAGGTCGGTAACCGCCTTGGCACTCTTGAACGTTGCACCGCGTCTTCCCAGCGGATGGCGCGCTTCGTCGGCCGTTTCGCCAAACGTCACCGTGGTGCCGTCTGGGTAGTTCAGAGCGATCTCCCCGCGCACGAGGTAGACCGTCTGCCCTGCCATAGAGCGCAAATTGAACGGGTCCAAATTCTTGTTGACGCTTTCAACGTAGCAAAGATCCGCCAACTCGCGCAGCCTCTGTTCGGAGAGGCCGCCAATCGGCTCGAGCCGTTTGAGCGCGTCGATATCCACTTTCTCCAACGCCATAATCTCTCCCGATCCGCCGTCGGATGCAGACTTCGCTAGAACTCGAATACCTGGTTGGTTTGCAGCATGCGCGGGCGGAATTGTCCCGCACAGTCCTCGATTTCCTGCATCGTGAGCTCGATCTCGCCGGGTTTCAGATGCGTGACATAGATCTCTGCGGTGCGCTCAAGCTTGGTCAATTCGTCCGCAAGCATCGAAGGGCAGAAATGCTTGGCTGCGATGGCCAGTTGTTTCTCGCGGTTAGAAAATGCGGTTTCAATGATCAGGTATTTGAGGTTCGCGATTCGGTTTACGATTTCCCACAGCGGATCATTCGTCGTCGTGTCCCCGGTAAAGACCAGACTCGCATGCGCCGAATCCACGTGGTACCCCACAGCAGGGACAACGTGATTTGCGGGCAGCGCCGTGATCATTCGCCCGTTGATTACCGTTGCCTCGGCAAGTTCGATCGGCTGAAACTTCAACCAGGGCTTCTCTGGCGTCGGGATCTGCGAAAAATCGGGCCAGATTGCCCAGTTGAAGATATGGTTGCGCAGGATTTCGATCGTCGCCGCGAGCGCATGAACTATTACGGGCTTGGCGCGCATCGCCCCCACCGTGTCGACCAAGAACGGAATCGAAGACACGTGGTCAAGATGGGAATGCGTGAGAAAGATGTCGTCGACCAGAGACAGTTCGGTCAGGGACAGGTCCCCGACGCCGGTGCCAGCATCGATGAGAATGTCGTTGTCGATAAGCATCGAGGTGGTTCGCAAATGCCGACCACCTATCCCCCCCGAACAACCAAGTATTCTCAGTTTCATTTAGTCTCGAACTTCCAGACGCCGTCCCAATCGGGGCCGGGCGGATCTTTGCGGTAGTGCGCAACGCGCTCAGCGTATGTCTCGTACAGGTATGCACCCCCCGACATTCGCTGAAGGTTGAGCAGCAGCATGTCGGCCTGATCCCAGTCCTGGGCCCGATAAGCGCGCAAGGCCTGGTTCCATAGCTTAGTTTCCTCGATCTTTTCCTTGCTTACCTGGTTGTCGAACCCGAGGGGCTCAAAAATCGCGATCGGCTCGTCCTTGCCTTTCACCCTCACGCGGTCGAGTTCGCGCCAGATAACGTCCGTTACGAGTTCGCGGGTACGCTGGCCGCAGATGATGCCGACGCCATATTGCTTGGTGATGCCCTCAAGGCGGGAGCCGAGGTTCACGGCATCGCCCATAACGGTATAAGCTCGCCGCAGTTTGGATCCCATGTCGCCCACACTCATCACGCCGGTATTGAGGCCCACCCCTATCTTGATCGGCGGCCAGCCCCTGGCTACGAATGCTTCGCTGAGTCTATACATCTCCTCCTGCATCAGCAGTGCGCTCAAAACGCCCTGGCGCGGGTGTTCCGGATCCATTACCGGTGCGCCCCAAAACGCCATGATCGCGTCTCCGATGTACTTGTCGAGAGTGCCGCGGTTGTTCCGTATTACCAGGCTCATCGACGTGAGATATTCGTTGATGAATGCCGACAACTGTTTAGGGTCGAGCCCCTCGGAAATCGTCGTAAAGCCGCGAATGTCTGAGAACAACACCGTGAGTTCCTCGCTGCGGCCCTCCATGCTGTATTTCTCCGGATCCTCCGCCATCTTGTCCACGAGTTCCGGAGGTACGTACTGCCCAAACAGTTCCGTGAACTGCCGCTTCGAACGCGATTCAATGAAATAGCCGTAGGACATGTTGAGCGCAAACAGCGCGGCAATCATGAGTACGCTGGAGGCCAGCGGCAGCACCATGTTCGCTCCGCTCCAAATCATGACGTTGAAGCCGCTGACGAGCACCAGCACCACCAGCGACACCAGTGTCGCACGCAGCGGCGATAGAAGTGGCAGCAGCAGCGTCAGCGCCACGCCGATAATGATCAGCAATACGACCTCGGCACCTATCATGTAGGGCGGCTTCTGCTTGATGGCGCCCCTATTGTGGTCGAGCATTCCGGCGACCAAGTTGGCGTGAATTTCCACCCCGGGATACACGCTGCCGACCGGGGTCGATCGCAGGTCAAACAGACCCGGTGCCGTTGCACCAACTATCGCGATTCTCCCCTGCAGCGTATCGACGGGAACGCGATCGAAATACACGTCGGCGAGGGAAACATACCTGAAGCTGTTGCGCTCACCCCGGAAGGGGATCAGGGCGGCCACGTGCTCGTCCACAGGAATCTGCAAAGGACCGACGTCAATCCGCTCCAGTCCGCCATAGCCCTTCGATTTAGTCTCGGCTAGGTACGGCGCGATCGCCGGGAGCTTGACCGTCGAGTTGTTGGTACGGCCCGCTTCCTCCAGACCCATTAGCAGGCGAACAATCGCGAGCGACAGCGGTTCGTAGTACTTGCCCTTGTACTCGATTAGCATCGGTACCCGCCGCGACACCCCGTCGAAGTCAACGAGTGGGTTGAAATGACCACCTGCGACGGCGGCAGCCTGCAGCTCCGGCAGATTGCCACCGTACCCGTTCCACGAGCTGAACCCTATGTTGCGCCCGGCAAAGACGCCGGCCGGCAGCACTGGCGGGGGCAGGGCGCCCGACTCGCGCGCGTCGGGGTCGCTGTTGAAGTAATAGCCCAAGACCACGGGCCTGCCGGCGATGGTCTTCGCGAACATTGCGTCGTGATCCAGTTGCGGTCGTAGGTTTTCGAGCGCGGCGCCAAACTGCGGCACGCTCCGCAGTTGATTCTTCATCAATTGGTCAAGCACCTTGAGGCCGGAGCTTTCGTCGCGCTCGGCCCAGACCACGTCGAATCCGATGATCACTACGCCATATTTGTCGAACAGCTTGTTGATCAGCGCGGATATCTTGTCGCGACCCCATGGCCAACGCCCCAGTTCGGGAACCGCAAGGCTTTTCTCGTCGATATCTAGAATTACGATGCGTTCGTCCACCGTACCGGGCATCGTCAGCCGGAGCCGGTAGTCGTACATGATGTTGTCCAGCTGGGTGATGAACCCGATCTGGTAGAAGCGCGCCACGTGTCCCAAGAATGCGAGGACAACCAGCAGCCCGATCGCGATCCGAACGATGTGTTGCCTCAAGCGGTTCTCTCCGGTCGATCGCGGCCTGCCTCGGGCGCGTTCAGGTCTTGAAGAAGAACTCCATCTTCACCCCTGCAAGCTCGACGATGTCATGGTCGGCCAACGGGTGTGCCTGGGTATCGAGTGTCTTGCCGTTGAGTACGGGGAATTGAGCGCCCTCAACGTGGGTAATAAAGTACCCCTGCGGACGCCGGGTGATAACCGCCACCTGGACTCCGGGCTTACCCAGAGTCGTGAGCGGTTTCACGAGGTCAAGCTGCTTGCCCGCGTTGCCACCACTGAGAAGCTTCAGAGTGCCGGCGCGCGGAGCCGCCGCCGCGGGCGGAGGAGCCGCAGCCCGCGCGGCAGCGGCCGGCGGGGCCGCAGCCGCACCTGCAATCGGCGTCGGGTTGACGGTGGTAGCTGCGAAACTCTTACCTGCGGGCGCAGCGCCTGATGCGGCCGCGGCAGCGGGAGGCGCGCCTGCCGAAGCGGCCGGAGCTGCGGTTGCGGCGGCCGGGGTCGCTGGGGGCGCTTGCATGGCCTTCATCGCCCCGGGTCGCAACACCATGGTCTTCTCGAAATCTGCCGCCTTGGCTTGGCCGGTTTGCTCGTGAACGTACTTGAGCTTGTACTTGCCCAGTTCGATCACGTCGTTGTTCTGAAGGAAATGCTTCTTGACCTGCTGCCCGTTGACCAGAGTCCCGTTTGTGCTGCCCAGATCCTCGAGGAACGAGTCGTTCAAGATGCTCACGACGACGGCGTGCTCGCCGCTGACCGCCAGGTTGTCGATCTGAATGTCGTTATGAGGCTTGCGGCCGATAGTCGTACGCTCCTTCGTAAGGGCATACTCCTTCAGTATCAGGCCGTCCATGCTGAGTATCAGCTTCGCCATAGCATTTTCCCCACGCTATCTGAGGTTCATTTTAACCAGCCGAAGACTTTGGCGATAACACCGGTTGGTGCGGCGTAATCACGCAAAATCTTTATCAGAATCACTGACACGTTGTCACGCCCGCCGTTGTCGTTGGCCATCTGCACCAGTTGCTGCGCACAAAGTTTCAAATTCGCACCGAGCGTCTGCAACGCTATGCGGATGTCCTCATCACTCACCATATCACAAAGGCCATCCGAACAAAGCAGGTAAATGTCGCCAGGCGTCGTATCGTAGTCGTGTATCTCGGGCTCGACAGTTGGATCGATGCCCAGCGCGCGCGTGACCAGATTCTTGTTGGCCGACACTTTGGCCTGTTCCGCCGTAATCAAACCGCTGTCGATTTGCTCCTGCAACAGCGAATGATCCTTGGTGATCTGCTTCAGTTCCTCTCCGCGCAAGCGGTACAGCCTGGAATCACCGATGTGCGCCACCGTCATCTTGTTATCGTGGAAAAGGGCAACCACCAACGTCGTTCCCATACCCGAGTACTGCGGCTGGCTTTGCGATGCCTGGTATATCGAGGTATTCGCCTTGGCAATATGATCCCGCAGCAATTTCTGGGCCTGCGACCGCCCGGTATTCGGATCGAGCTCAAACGAAACGTGCTGATCCAGCGTGGCCTGCATTTCGGTCACGATAACGGTAGTGGCTATACCGCTGGCAACCTCGCCGGCGTTGTACCCGCCCATACCGTCGGCGAGAACCACCAGACCCCTGGATAAATCCGAGGCGACCGAGTCCTCATTGTGCGATCGAACCATACCGGGGTCGGTTTCTGTCACGATCTGGAGAGCTTGTTCAAGGTTCATTTGCCTAATCTACTCACTGAGGACTGGCGCCGGCGTCCGTCTTCCGAGCTGCGATGCCGCCCGCACCGCCAAAGCATGATCGAAGCGCCGCCGCGAACTCTTCTCCTGTCTGGTAGCGCTCCTCCGCGTTCTTTGCCAGCGCCCGCTTCAGAAATGCAACGAACCCGTGTGGCAGCTTCGGATTAATTGTCAGTATGTCCGGTGGGTCCTCGTTGGCGATCCGAAACATGAGTTGCGCCATTGAATCGCCCTCGAAGGGAAGTTTGCCGCAGGCGAGTTGATACAAGCTTACCGCGAGGGAGAACAAGTCGCTCTTGCCGTCGACCTTCTTGCCCGAAAGCTGCTCGGGAGACATGTATGACGGAGTGCCCAGCACCATCCCGGTCTTGGTCTTCGAAGAGTCGGTGATTCTTGCAATGCCGAAATCAGCCACCTTTACAGAATCGGCCTCGGGTTCGTACATCACGTTGGCTGGCTTGATGTCGCGATGGACGATATTTTGCTTGTGCGCATACCCCAATGCATCGGCCACCCGTGCGATGATCGATATGACCTTGTCGATTCGCAATAGATTATCCGGCTTGGTGTAGGGCACCAAATCTTTACCCTTGAGCAGTTCCATGGCGATGTAGCACAGGTCGTGCTCTTCGCCAGCGTCGTATATTGTCACGATGTTGGGATGCGATAGGCGGCCTGCGGTCTCGGCCTCACGAAAGAAACGTTCTTTGACCTCCACCAGTTCGTCGGCCTCGAATTCCTGCGCCAGCGCCATGGTTTTTATTGCGACGACGCGTCCGATCTTTGGATCCCTGCCAAGGTAGACGACACCCATCGCGCCCTTGCCGAGTTCCTTCTCCACCTGGTAGCGGCCCAGCATCGGTTTCTCCGCGCCGCTGCCGCCGTCGAGTATGCTGACGTTGGTGCGACCAGCCGTCCCTCCACCGAGCATGACTGTTTCTGAGAGTTGCCTGGCGCGCGAAAGCCTCTGCTCCAAGTCACGGAATTTGGCGTCAAAATCTGCCATGTAACGAAACACCGACTCGGCTTTGTTAAATTGCCGCTTACGTTCGAAGTCCAATCCCAGGTTATACAGGTTGTCCATCAGTGTGTCGTCGATGGGGCACTTGCGAAAGTAATCGAACGCCATGTCGAGTTGGCCCTGCCCCTGGAACGCCAATCCGAGCATGCGCGCGTTTGCTGCGGACGACGCGTCTGATGCCTCCTTGCCGCGCTCGGTCACGACGAAACGCTTGGATACCAGCAACACGTGACCGATGACCAGCAGTGTCAACGCCCACATGAACTGCAGCCACATCCCCTGCCCCGCAATGAGCGCGAAATGTGCAGCGAGCAGAGCAGCCGCCAGACCGCCGCTTGCCATGGCGCCTGCGCCTGCCGTAAGCCTCGGCAACAGCGCCACGAGGTAGGCTCCGACGCAGACAAATACCAGAAATTCGACCCATACCGCCCAGGTCGGCCTGACGAAGAAATGCTCCTGCAGGATTGACGACACCGAGTGCGCGAGTGTCAGCACAGGCGGCATTGCCGGCGATACCGGCGTCACCGAAGTTGTCCCCACGCCAGCCGCGGTCGGACCGATCAGCACGATCTTGTCGCGAAATGAATTGACCGGAATCTTGCCCGAATAAACGTCAAAAAAGGAGTCGACGCGGAACGCCGGTCTGCCGTCACCATCCTTGTAGAAATAGGTATGCATCTGCAAGGCGGGATCGGTGCCAATTTTGAGTCTGCCGATCTTCACGCCTTCGCCGAGCTGAACTTTGATATCAGACACGCCGAGATTCAGGCTCTTGGCGGCCAACATTACCGACATCGAAGGGTAATACTGGTCGAAGAACTGAAGCACCATCGGCTCAGTGCGGATGGCGCCGTCGACGTCCGCGTTGGCATTTAGGTGGCCGATACCTGCGGCATTCTTTCCGATCGCCTCGATCGGCAGCGATACCGCCGCCAGCGCTGGAAGCGGTGGCTCCTCCGATGCCGTCCTTTCGATGCTGCTCAGGTGGTTCTTTTGAATGAATTCTGGCAGTGGCTTGTCGGGCCTACCACGCGGCTCGCCCAGCTCGAACAACATCGGCAGCACGACGTTTCCGGCCCGGCCGTAGGCATCCGCGAGCTGGCGATCGGTATTGAGCGTGTTCTCCGCCTCGCGCAGCATCGTGCCCAACTGACCGATCTCCGGAGACGCCGCAGGCGCCTGAGCACCCGCCGGGGTCGACGCGACAAGTCTGTCGTAAATCTCGATCAACTTGCCGATGTAACCAAAGCCCGGGTCAACCTGTGGTTCGCTGAAAAACACGATGTTGCCAATGACCTTCGCCTTCGCCTTTGACAATGCATCGGTGAGTTTCGCATGGACATCCCGCGACCACGGCCAGCGGCCAATATTGCGTATGCTGGCATCGTCGATTGCGATTACCACTACCTTATCGCTGGGAGTTCGCGACGATGTTCGCACGCCCCAGTCATAGGCGGTGCGTTCGAGGCTCTGAATGACATCGGTTCCGCCGGATACCAACAGTACCAGCGTCACGACCAGACCGAGAAACCAGTCCTTTTTCCAGAAGCTCGACTTCATAGCGCCTCCCACTTGTTTTTATTGTTTTTTTGGCTGATACCCATGCATGCGCGCCTCCGCATTTTACGCCATCTTCCGGACGTACCTTCGAATCGATCCGCGCACGTGTAGGCAAGCCCCGCGGTGTTGCCAACCTGCGCCACAGTCATGCCAATGGATCGCGACGGCCCGCCCTCGCTCGGGTCACCAACTGCGGCGCCGATAGGCTTGTTTAAAGTCGATCAGGATTCGTCAAGTCATTGAAGAAACAGGGCAATAAGCAGCATTCTTGCAGTTACATATCAGATTCGTCAAATTTTTCTGGGAACGGGATTTTCGCCGCTCGCGATGAGCAGGAGGTCCCGGCGTCGCGACCCACCGATGCCCCGTACGACGGGGCATGGACGGGTGCGGCGCGAGCGCGTTGTGCGGCGTGTCGGAGGCGGCTCGTGGATTTCGGCTTAGCTACTTAGGCTGACGCCAGGAACGATACCAAGTGCGGCAGCGAGTTCGCTGGCCGAAACCTTTTTTCCGTCCTCGTGCTTGGCCTTCAGTACCTCGATCCGGCCGCCCTGCGCGGTGACGAAAAAGCTGTTCGCACCGACCTCGGATACCTCGCCGATCTTGCCCTTAACAGCACCGAACGTGCGAAACAAATGCTTGCGGCAGTCGAATATCTGCAGCTTCTTGCCCCCTAAAGTGGTCCACGCGCCCGGCGCCGGGTTGCAGCCTCGGATCAGGTTGTGCACGAAGTCCACGTGGTTCGCCCAGTTGATCCGCGCCTCGGCCGTGCGGCACCAGCCTTCATAGCTCGCAACCGATTCGTCCTGGACCGTCTCAGTATGCCGGCCGGCCATTACCAGGTCCGCCGCCTCCAGCATCGCCTTCACGCCCATCGGAAACAGGCGCTCGAAATAAATGCCTCCAAGACTATCGTCAGGGCCGATCGGCGTCTCCTTTTGCAGGATCACGGGGCCTTCATCCAATCCGTCGGTCGGCCTGAAAATAGTTAGGCCGGTCTTCGTTTCGCCGCGAATGATCGGCCAGTTAATCGAGCTGGGTCCGCGGTACTTTGGCAGCAGCGACGGGTGATACTGGATGGTCCCCTTCGCCGGAATAGTGACGAAATCTTGCGGCGCAAACTGCAACACGAACGCCATAATGCCCAGATCTGCACCGAGGGAGCGCATCGCGTCCCCTGCCTCTTGGGCGCGCAACGATGCGAATTGGAATACCTTGAGTCCTTTCTCCAGGGCTGCCGCTTTCAGCGGGTCGGCTTTGGCACCCTGCTTCTCCGGCGCGCTGAACACTCCGGCCACCTCATCGCCTCGAGCAAGAAACGCTTCCAGTACGGCTTTGCCAAAATCCTGCTGTCCAACGATAGCAAGCTTCATGTCAGTCTCCCGATAGCGAAGGTCACCAAAGGCCAATACACCACAGGCTCGTTGCGCCTCACTCGATCAACTATGCGGTCTTCGGTTTCTTCGGCGGCGTGCTGAATGCGCCCGCCTGTTTCAGTGCCGAGACCTTCTGGTCATCGTAACCGAGCACCTGCTTCAGAACCTCATCGGTATGCTCGCCAAGCGTCGGCGAACGCTTGATCTTGGCGGGGGAGGCGGAAAGCTTGATCGGCATGCCTACGTTCCACCATTTGCCCCGCTGCGGATGGTCAAGTTCGACCCACATGTCGCGGCCGCGAACGTGTTCGTCGTTGGCGAGGTCATCCGTCGACATGATCGGGCCGCAGGGGACATCGATCGGATTGAGAATCGCCATGAATTCACGCTTGGTGTAATTCTCGGCGAACTTGTTGATCAGCGTCCACATGAGCTGCTGATTCTTGCGCCGCTCACCAATGGTTGCGAAATGCGGATCAGTTGCCAAGTCGGGCATGCCGATGTCCGGGCCGATTCGCTTGGCGAGCCCGGTCCACACGGCCTCCTGCACAACCACATAGAGCCAGTCGTTGGCTCCATGCGGTTTGCAGTGGATCGCGTTGCCGAGCTGGCCGCCTCCGGAGTCGTTGCCCGCGCGGGGGACATCCCCCATTCCCTTGTACGTTGGCACGGAATATTCCGAAAGGTCCCCCCGCGTCAGGCGCTGGTGGTCGCGGAATTTGACCCGGCACAGGTTCATGACGCCGTCCATCATGGCCACCTCGACGTACTGCCCTTGCCCAGTACGATTCGCCTGGTGCAGTGCAGCGAGCAGTCCAATCGCCAAGTGCAGGCCCGTCCCGGTATCGCCGATCTGGGCCCCGGTCACGAATGGGGGGCCATCGGGCACGCCGGTGGTGCTCATTGCACCGCCCATCGCTTGCGCGACATTTTCGTAAGCCTTGAAGTCCGCATAGGGCCCGCTAGAGCCGAACCCCTTGATAGACCCCATCACGATGCGTGGATTGATTTCGTGGATCTTCTCCCAGCTGAAACCGAATCGATCGAGCACGCCGGGGCCGAAATTCTCCATGATGATGTCGCATTTCTTCAGCAGGTCAACGAACACCGCCTTGCCTTCGGCCGATTTCATGTTCACGGTAATCGACCGCTTGTTGCAATTGAGCATGGTGAAATACAGACTGTCGGCATTGGGCAGGTCGCGCAACTGGCCGCGCGTCGCATCCCCCTGCGGGTTCTCCAACTTGATCACGTCCGCGCCCATCCAGGCGAGCAGCTGCGAGCAAGTAGGGCCCGCCTGCACATGGGTCATGTCAAGTATGCGCACGCCTTCTAGAGCTTCCATTCCGATCTCCAAATAATTCTAGGGCAGACAAACGCTTATCTGCCCTCGCTCGACTGAGTAGAGCTCGTTACAAAGCAAGGGGATGTATCCCCTCGGACTTCCCAAAGTCGGGGGCTCTCGGTCATTCTGAAATGCCCCCTTGATATCTATTTTTTCTTCGCGCTCTGCGGATTCAGACTCGTGATGCGACCACTTTCGGTACCAGCGGATTCATCAATAACAGCATTGATTAGCGTGGGTTTGCGCGAGCCGATGGCTTGTTCCATTGCTCTACGAAGGTCCGCCGTTGTCGTGGCGTGCACGCCGACGCCGCCGAACGCTTCCATCAGCTTGTCATAGCGCGCACCCTTGATGAACACGGTAGGCGCGACATCGGTGCCGCCTGCCGGATTCACATCGGTGCCGCCATAGACGCCGTTGTTGTTGAATACCACAACGCAAACCGGCAGATTGTAACGGCAGATGGTCTCGACTTCCATGCCGGAGAAGCCGAAAGCGCTGTCGCCCTCAATGGCAATCACCGGCTGGCCGCTGACCACCGCGGCCGCGACCGAGAAGCCCATGCCGATGCCCATGATGCCCCAGGTGCCGACGTCCAAGCGCTTTCGCGGCTTGGCCATGTCGACGATGCTACGTGTGAAATCCAGCGCGTTCGCGCCCTCGTTGACCAAGATCGCGTCGGGGTTGGCCCTGACGATGTCGCGCACCACGCTGAGCGCGCTGTGAAAGTTCATCGGGCTCGGATCCTTCGCCAGCGTCTCGGCCATCTTGGCGACATTCCCGGCTTTGCGCTCCGCGATGGCGCTGAGCCACTCTGCCGGCGGCTTGCGCCAGTTGGCGCCGATCCCGGCGAGCAGTGCCGACGCGCAGGAACCGATGTCGCCGACCAGCGGCGCATCAACGCGCACGTTGCTGTCTGCCTCCTGCGGCCAAATATCGACCTGTATGAACTTCTGGCCGCCCCACGCCTTGCGGTCCTTGCCGCCCCAGGTCTTGCCCTTGCCGTGCGAGAGCAGCCAGTTTAGACGGGCGCCCACCAGCATCACCACATCGGCCGCGGGCAGCACATAGGAACGGGCCGCGGCCGCAGACTGCTGATGCCAGTCGGGCAGCAGGCCCTTGGCCATGGACATGGGCAGATAGGGGATGCCGGTCCTCTCAACCAGCGCGCGAATGTCCGCGTCGGCTTGGGCATAAGCCGCGCCCTTGCCCAGAATAATGAGCGGACGCTTGGCGCCCTCGAGCAAGGCAAGGGCGCGCCGCACTGCGTCTTCGGCCGGGATCTGGCGCGGTGCCGGATCAACCACCTTAATCAGGGACTTCCTGCCAGCTTCCGCATCCATGGTCTGTCCGAACAGCTTCGCCGGCAGGTCCAGGTAGACACCGCCCGGGCGGCCGGAGACGGCCGCACGGATCGCACGTGCGATGCCCACACCGATGTCCTCGGCATGCAAAACGCGGAAGCAAGCTTTGGACAACGGCTTGGCGACCGCCAGCTGGTCCATTTCCTCGTAATCGCCCTGCTGCAGATCGACTATCTCCCGCTCGCTGGAACCGCTGATCAGAATCATCGGGAAGCAATTGGTGGTGGCGTTCGCCAAGGCGGTCAGACCGTTGAGGAAACCAGGCGCGGACACCGTCAAGCAAATGCCCGGCTTTTGTGTCATGAAGCCGGCGATTGCGGCAGCGTTGCCGGCGTTTTGCTCATGGCGGAACGAGATCACGCGCATGCCTTCGGCCTGCGCCCTGCGGGCCAGGTCGGTGATCGGAATACCGGGCAGCCCGAATATCGTGTCGAGACCGTTGAGTTTGAGGGCGTCGATGACCAGTTGAAAGCCGTCGGTCACTTCCTGTGCATTGGTTGTCATACCCGTGATGACTCCTGATCTTACCGTCGATTGAATGAGCGCTTTCCCAGCAGCCGCCATGGTCAAATGCAAAAGACCGCATTTCCTTACATCGGCGTAGAACCAAGCCGCTGGTTGCGCCTGACGTCGTCTCGCATGGGTTTCGTGGCGTCGAATTCCGCGCCGCTTACTCGCTGAAGGACACCTCCTGCGGCGAGCTTCGGTCTAACAGCTCCCTTGATTCACGCCTCGCCTGCCCGCGAACTCCTTACGTCGGCTGCATGTCATTTCCAAGGCCTGGTTCAAGACCTGTGAGTCTACGGACGGTCCGTGGATAAGGCCTTGACTGCGGTCAATATTTCGCGCTAACTACGCGTGCCGACCATGTCTTCGATCGCGACCCACCCCCAACGCAACACGATACGGCTGCAACTCAAGCAGAACCTCATCCTGCGCGAAATGCCGGTCAGGGCATTCGAGGAACTTGAGCGGGAACTGGAAATTGCCGAATTCCGCAAGGGCGAACCGTTGGTGCGTCAGGGCGCGACCGGGATGGAGCAGTTTTTCGTCCTGGACGGGATACTCAAGCGCGTGGTCAGCAATCCCCAAGGCAAGGAGATGATCCTGCGTTTCGCGGCGGAAACCGACATGGACACCTCCTATGCGGCCTGGCGGCTGAAGACCCCTGTTCCCTACAGCATCGTCGCCGTCACGCGAACCCGCGTCGCCAAACTCTCCATGCCCCACTGGGTGGAATTTCTCGACCGGCACAACGATGTGAAACTGCGGTTCGAATACGAGGTTATGCGGCTGATGTCCGAAGTCATGGCGCACACCATCACGCTGCATCTCCTAGATGCGCCGGGGCGGCTGGCCCGATTCATCCGCAAGCACCGGGATCTGCTCGATCGGATCCCGAAAAAAGAGCTCGCGTCGTACCTCAATCTGACGCCCGAGACGCTGTCGCGCCTCAAGCGAACCAGTGGGGGACCTCCTAGACGCTAGCCAGCGAAGCGAGGAAAGCTTCTGGCGGGTTTTCGGCTCGGCCGCTTTGTACCCTTCTTCGTCACTCTCGGCGCAGCCTGTTCCTCAGTAGCGCAACTGCGCCCGACGCCATGGGCCAAAACAGCAGGATCAGCGCAAGGCTCGTGAGGCCACCAACCAGCTTGTTGGAAAAGAAGATCGACATGTCGCCATGCGACATCAACATCGCCTGCCGGAACGAGGCCTCCGCCCGGTCACCAAGCACGACGGCCAGTACCAACGGCGCGAGCGGATACCTGACTTTCTTAAACAGGTAGCCGATGATGCCAAAGACAACCATCATGTAGATGTCGAAGGTCGCGTTGTGCACCGTATAGGACCCGATCGCACAAATGACGATAATGATCGGCGCAATCACCGAAAACGGAATCCTCAGGATGGCCGCAAACAGAGGGACACAAGTCAGCACCACGATCAGCCCGGCCACGTTGCCGAGGTACATCGAGGCGATCAGGCCCCAGACGAAATTCTTTTGCTCGACAAACAGCAGGGGCCCGGGCTCCAGCCCCCAGATCAGCAGGCCCCCAAGCAGCACGGCCGCCGTCGGCGAACCCGGAACGCCCAGAGTGAGCATCGGCAACAGTGCGGACGTGCCGGCGGCGTGCGCGGCTGTCTCCGGCGCCACGACTCCCTCGACCACGCCGCTGCCGAACTTTTCGCCGTCCTTCGAGAAGCGCATTGCCGTGCCGTAACTCATGAACGACGCCGGCGTCGCGCCGCCCGGAACGATGCCCATAAAACAGCCTATCGTCGCCGAACGCAGCGACGTAATCCAGTACCTCGGCAACTCTCTCCACGTCTCGAACACCACCTTGACGTTGATTCTTGCCGATGCGCCCTTGAACTCGAGCCCTTCTTCAAGAGTCAGGAGAATCTCACCGATGCCGAACAATCCGATCACCGCGACCAAGAAGTCGAAACCCGTCAGCAGGGTGGCCGTACCGAACGTCAGGCGCAGCGTTCCAGTCACGGTGTCGGTTCCAACCGCAGCAAGCGCGAATCCAAGCATCATCGCGACAATGGTCTTGAACGGCGCCTCCTTGCTCATGCCGACAAAGGCGCAAAAAGTAAGCAGATACACTCCGAAGAACTCGGGCGGGCCGAACTCCAGTGCGAATTCGGCGACGATCGGAGACAGGAAAGTGATAACGATCACGCCGACGGCTGCGCCGACGAACGACGAAGTGAAGGCCGCGGTCAACGCTGTGCCCGCGCGCCCTTTCTGCGCAAGCGGGTAGCCGTCGAAAGTGGTCGCAACGGACCACGGCTCGCCGGGGATGTTGAACAGGATCGATGTAATTGCTCCGCCGAACAACGCCCCCCAGTAAATACATGACAGCAGGATGATTGCGGAAGTCTGTCCGCCCGGGGTCTGAGCCATCGAAAAAGTGAGCGGCAGCAGAATTGCGACGCCGTTGGCCCCGCCCAGACCGGGGAGCACCCCGATGATGACGCCAAGAATCACGCCGGCGAACATCAGCGCGATGTTGGTGAAGGAGAGTGCAACGGAAAACCCCTGCAGCAGCGAATTGAGCGCCTCCATTCCGGTTCCCCGCCGTGCCTACGCAATGCCGAGCAGGGACTCGATGGGCCCCTTCGGCAACGGGACTTGGAACCATAGCTCAAACACCGAGTAGAAGAACACGCTGGTGCCCACGCTCACGAGCAGCGCTTTCCACCATGGGTACTTACCCAACCAAAGCATAAAAGACGCTATGTAGAGGATCGACGGCACATAGATTCCCAGCCATCCGACCAGTCCAACATAAACGGCCGACGGCACCAGCACGCTGAGAACCAGCTTGAGCTGGCCGACCTTGACGAAAGCCCTGCCTTTCTTGCCTGCCAGAAGCGCGGTGACGAAATTGACAATTGACGCGAAGCATATGATCAGACCGACGTAAAACGGGAAGTAGCCCGTTTGAGGGCCGTCCTCGACCCATCTCGCCCCGAGGCGCCAGCTGTCGAATGCCACGATCGCGCCAAGCACGAAAGTAAACCCGGCAATCACCAGTTCCGCGGTCTTTTCGCCCAGCGCAGCGCGCTTGTCGTTCGCTTCAGACATCGAACCCCCTCCTCCCGACGCGAACGCGGCGCGCCGTTCTGGCCGGCGCGCCGCGGATACCTGCCGTTACTCGCTACTACTACTTCTTCTGCCCGGCCATGAATCCAGCGGCCTTCATGAGCGCGATGTGCTCGGCCTCCGCCTTGGCGACCCAGTCGGCGTATTCCTGCCCCTCCATGCTGGTCTGGTTGAACGCTCCTTTGGCCATCAACGCCTTCCATTCCGAAGTCTCGCGCACCTTTCTTAGAAGATTGATGTAGTAGGAGACTTGATCCGGCGTCACCCCGCCAGCCATAAAGATACCGCGCAGCATCAGGTAGTTGACGTCGAGCCCCGTTTCCTTACAGGTCGGGATATCGTGCCAACTCATCGTGCTCGTCATTTTTTCCTTGTACGGTATGCGCTGAGTGTCGAACACGCACAGTGGGCGCAGCTTGCCGCCGCGCCAGTGCGCAACCGCTTCGATCGGATTGTTGACCGAGGAATTGACGTGCTTGCCGACCAGCTGCACCGCAACGGTGCCGCCGCCCTTGAACGGGATGTAGGTGAATTTCACCCCAGTCCGCTTCTCGATCGCGGCCGTGATGATCTGGTCTTCCTGCTTGGAACCGGTGCCGCCCATGTTCATCTTGCCGGGGCCGGCCTTCTTCACCGCGGCGATGTAATCCTTCGCGCTCTTATACGGAGTATCGGCGTTGACCCAAAGCACGAACTCGTCCAGCGCCAGCATCTTGACCGGGGTCAGATCGCGCCAGTTGAACGGTACCCCGGTGGCGAGCGGCGTCGTAAACAAGTTGGACAACGTAATAATGATCTTGTGCGGATCTCCCTTTGAACTCTTGACGTCGAGAAAGCCTTCCGCGCCAGACCCACCTCTCTTGTTGATCACCACCATAGGCTGCTTCATCAGGTTGTACTTGGCGACAATCCCCTGGATGGCCCGCGCCATCTGGTCAGCGCCGCCGCCGGTACCGGCCGGCACGATGAATTCAACCGTCTTTGTCGGCTGCCAGCCCTGGGCCAACGCGGGGACCGTCACGGCGCCCAACAGCGCCGCTCCGGCGCTAATCAACGTCCCGAAACGGGATACAGAAGTAAAGGGATTCATATAATCTCCTCGTTAGGTGGAGTCGATCTTATGATTGCACGTCGACGTTCTGCTTTTGTCCAAAAAAGTGGTGCGGACCCGACCTTACCAATCACGATCACGGCGCATTATTATGAACTCTCGACGCCCGGCAAAGCTCTGATTCGCGTGAATGCGCGCGAAACGGGTCCCGCACGAATTCTACATCACTTCCAGCGCACCGGGGCTTCGCCGAAACCGGTCGCGGTCGCGCCGGAATGGATATTGCCGATCTACTTCACGGGCGGCATGGGTACGTCAACCATGTGCGGCATCCGGTTCGAACTCGGCGGCCTCAAAACAGTCCCACCACCTTCCCGTCGTCGTCCAGATCGATCTTGCACGCGGAGGGGACTTTGGGCAGGCCCGGCATGGTCATGATGTCCCCGCACACCATGACAACGAACTCAGCCCCGGCAGCCAAGCGCACCTCGCGCACGTTGATGACGTGACCCGACGGAGCGCCGCGCAGTTGCGGATCGGTGGAAAATGAGTACTGCGTCTTCGCGACGCACACCGGGTAGTGTCCGTAGCCTTCGTCCTGCAACCGCTTTATCTGCGCGCGCACCTTGCTGTCGGCAGTCACTTCGCTTGCGCCGTAGATCTTGGTGGCGATGGCGCTAACCTTTTCCCATAGCGAGGCACTGTCTTCGTAGACAAACTTGAAGCTCGGGGGCGTCCTCTCGATCATTTTTACCACTGTTCGAGCGACCTCCTCTGCGCCCTTCCCGCCTTGCGCCCAGTGGCGCGCCAGCACCACCGGGGCGTGATGGTGGGCCATGCGCTTTTTCAGGAGATCAACTTCGCGGTCGGTATCGAACGTGAAGTGGTTGATCGACACCACGCAGGGAAGTCCGTAGTGGTTGCGCACATTGTTTACGTGGCGCTCAAGGTTGGCGATGCCCTTTTCCAGTGCGTCGAGGTTCTCGACGTTGAGTGACTTCGGATCGACGCCGCCGTGGTACTTCAGCGCGCGCAGCGTGGCTACGATGACCACGGCATCGGGTCGCAACCCGGACTTTCGGCACTTGATGTCGACGAATTTCTCCGCCCCCAGGTCCGCGCCGAATCCGGCCTCGGTCACCACGTAATCGGCCAGCTTGAGCGCCGTGCGCGTGGCGATCACGGAATTGCAGCCGTGGGCGATATTCGCAAACGGGCCACCGTGTATGAATGCCGGGTTGTTCTCCAGCGTCTGCACCAGGTTGGGCTTGAGCGCATCCTTCAGCAGCACTGTCATCGCGCCGTGCGCTCCCAGCTCGCGCGCAAGAATGGGCCGTTGATCGCGTGCATACCCGGCGACGATATTACCCAGACGCTCTTTCAGATCCTTGAGCGAAGTCGCAAGACAAAAGATCGCCATTACCTCGGAGGCGACCACAATGTCGAATCCGTCCTGGCGCGGAAATCCGTTACCCGGCCCGCCAAGAGAAACGACGATCTCCCGCAACGCCCGGTCGTTCATGTCCACGACCCGCTTCCAAGCGATTCGGCGCACGTCAAATCCGAGTTCGTTGCCCTGGTGAATGTGGTTATCAACCATCGCGGCGAGCAGGTTGTTCGCAAGCCCTATGGCGTTGAAGTCCCCCGTGAAGTGAAGGTTGATATCCTCCATCGGCACCACCTGCGCATAGCCGCCCCCTGCGGCCCCGCCCTTCATGCCGAATACCGGTCCCAGCGAAGGCTCGCGAAGGCATATCGCCGCCTTCTTGCCGATCTGGTTGAGCGCGTCCCCGAGTCCCACCGTAGTCGTGGTCTTGCCCTCGCCCGCAGGGGTGGGGCTAATCGCGGTGACCAGGATCAGCTTGCCCTCGGGCCTGTCCTTCAACGTCTCGAGATAGTCAAGTGAGACTTTGGCTTTGTAATGGCCGTAGGGCTCCAGGTTGTCGTCGGCGATGCCGAGTTTGTCCAGGGCCACTTTCGAAATGCGCTGCAGTTTCGCCTTCTGGGCGATTTCAATGTCGCTGGGCATGCATATCTCCTGCGGGCTCGCGCCCTCGTAATCGGGTCGGACGCACTATAGGCGCGGGTCGCGTTGCTCTCATTGACCGCCGTCAAGAGCGCCGACGCGCGCCCAAGACGGTTGAAAAGGGACTTTCCTGAGCGGGGCGGACCAAAATCGCGTCCCCTTCTGCTGCCGTAACATCCCTGCTCTCCCAATCTTCTTCGTCGCATCTATGCGACGATCCGAAATCGGGAAACTTACGAAACAAGTACGTTCTTCGCCAAAATCCGCAACGCGAAATGGATCGGGCTTCAGGCCGGCGCGAGAATCTGACCGCCTCCATAGCTCACTCGTACCGGCATCGCGCCACCGGCCGTGACCTTCACGGCACAGTACTTGAATTCGGGAATCTTGCCGAACGGATCGAGCACCGGATTGGTGAGCTTGTTGGCCGATGCTTCGTAATAGCAGAACGGTATGAACAGCGCGCCCACCGGCGTGCCTTCGTCTGCGCGCGCATATAACGAGATTCGGCCTCGCCGCGATTCGACGGTCACGATCGAACCCGGCTTCACGCCCAGCCTGGCCAAGTCCAGCGGGTGCAACGAGGCAACCGGCTCGGGCTCCAGCGCGTCCAGTACAGCGGCGCGGCGGGTCATCGCCCCGGTATGCCAGTGCTCCAACTGGCGACCTGTTATCAGCACCATAGGGTATTGCGCATCGGGTTGTTCCGCAGCTCTGATCAGGTCCGCAGGAACCAGTTTCGCGCGGCCGCTGGGCGTCGGGAAACGCTCGCTGAACATGACGGGCTGGCCGGGATCGCCTTCCTGCTCACATGGGTAGGTCACCGCCGAATCGCGCTCCAAGCGCTCCCAGGTGATACCCGCGATCGAATCCATACACAGCCGCATTTCGTTGAACACGTCGCGTGGATGCGTGTAGGTCCACGGCAGTCCGAGACGCCTGGCCATCTCGACGATGATCCATAGATCCGGCTTCGCCTCGCCCGGCGCATCCACCGCTTTCCTTCCCAGCTGCACAATGCGGTCGGTATTGGTGACCGTACCGACCTTTTCCGGCCAGGCGGTCGCGGGCAGCACCACGTCCGCGAGATACGCCGTCTCGGTGAGGAAAATGTCCTGCACCACCAGATGATCAAGCGCGGCCAATCCCGCACGCGCATGATTGGAGTCAGGGTCCGACAGTGCAGGGTTTTCTCCCATGATGTACATGCCGCGGATCTCGCCCGCGCATGCAGCGTTGACGATCTCGACGACGGTAAGTCCAGGCCTGGGATCAAGGGCCGAACCCCAGAACTGCTCGAACCGGTGCTTTGCCTCGGGCGCGGCCACCCGCTGATAATCCGGATAAAACATCGGTATGAGGCCCGCGTCGGAAGCACCCTGCACATTGTTCTGACCCCGCAGCGGATGCAGGCCCGTCCCCGGCCGGCCGATCTGGCCGGTAACCATTGCGAGCGCGATCAGGCAACGCGCATTATCGGTGCCGTGGACGTGCTGCGAAATGCCCATGCCCCAGAAAATCATTGAACTACGTGACGTCGCGTACAGGCGTGCCACTTCCCGAATGGTCTGCGCGGGGACACCGCAGACCGGCGCCATGCGCTCGGGCGAAAAATTCAAAACATTGTCGCGCAACGCCTCGTAACCCGATGTTCGGTCACGTATGAACGCCGCGGCGACCAGTCCTTCATCCACGATAACGTGCAGCATGGCGTTGAGCAGCGCGACGTCGGTATCGGGCTTGAACTGCAGCACGTGAGTCGCATGGCGTGCGAGCTCCGTTTCACGCGGGTCGGCCAGAATCAGCTTGGTGCCGTTCTTCACCGCATTCTTGATCCAGGTCGCCGCAACCGGGTGATTCGCCGCCGGGTTTGCGCCGATGACCAAAACAACCTCGGCCTTGGCGACATCGCGAACTTGGTTAGATACCGCGCCCGAATTCACCCCCTCCATCAGCGCGGCAACGCTCGATGCGTGGCACAGGCGGGTGCAGTGATCGACATTGTTCGTGCCAAAGCCGGTGCGTACCAGCTTCTGGAACAGGTATGCCTCCTCGTTGCTTCCCTTGGCCGAGCCGAATCCTGCAAGCGCCTCCTTGCCGCCGGGCTGATCAAGGATCCTCTTGAGGCCGCCGGCGGCAACATCGAGCGCCTCCTCCCAATCCACATCGCGAAACACATCGCTCCAGTTGTTCGGGTCCATCGCGAAGTCGGCCGACTTCTTAACTCCGGGCTTCCTGATCAGCGGCCGCGTCAGACGCTGCGGATGATGAGCGTAGTCAAAACCGTAACGCCCTTTCACGCACAGACGCCCTTCATTGGAAGGACCGTCCCGGCCCTGTATCAGGACGATCCTGTCGTTCTTGACGTGGTAGGTGAACTGGCAGCCCACGCCGCAGAACGGGCAGACTGAATCGACCTTGCGGTCCACTTCGACCAGCCCCGCGCCGCGCGCGGGCATCAGCGCGCCGGTGGGACAGACCTGAACGCACTCCCCGCAGGCGACGCAGGTCGAGACGCCCATCGGATCGTCGAAATCGAACACGATCTTCGAGTGTTCGCCGCGGAAAGCCAGTCCGATCACATCATTGACCTGCTCCTCGCGGCAGGCGCGCAGGCAACGCGTACATTGAATGCAGGCGTCCAGATTGACCGCCATCGCGGGGTGCGACAAGTCGGTTTTCGGTTGCGCCCGCGCAGCGAACCGCGGCCGGCCTACGCCCAGTTTTCGCGCCCACTGATCGAGTTCCGAGTCGCGCGTATATCGCGCTTCCGGCATATCCGAGAGCAGCAGTTCGAGCACCATTTTCTGCGAGGCCAGTGCGCGCTCGGAGTCGGTCACCACTTCGATACCGTCGCTCGGTGTACGGCAGCAGGATGGTGCAAGCACTCGCTCGCCTTTGATCTCGACGACGCAGGCACGGCAATTACCGTCGGGCCGCAGCCCCTGCTTGTAACATAGGTGCGCAATTTCCACACCATTGCGTTGCGCCGTCTGAAGAATGGTTTCGTCAGCGCGACCGACTACGCTCCGGCCGTTCAACTTGAATTCAACCGTCCGCGCATTCCCCTCGCGCGCCCGGTCCTGTTGGATGACTGCCGTCATGTGTTCACCTTAGCGGATTTCGTGCGGAAAATACTTGATGACCGAGAGAACCGGATTCGGCGCCGCCTGGCCAAGTCCGCAGATCGAGGCATCCATCATCGCCCGCGACAGTTCGGTGAGCAGCGGTTCGTCCCATTTCGGCTGGTCGAGCAGCATCAACGTCTTGGCCGTTCCGACCCGACAGGGCGTGCACTGACCGCAGGACTCGTCGGCAAAAAACCGCGTCATGTTCGTCGCGGCCGCACGCGCGCGGTCCTTGTCCGACAGAACCATTAGCGCGGCCGACCCGATGAAACAACCGTGCGGGTTGAGCGTGTCGAAGTCCAACGGGATATCACCCATGGACGCGGGCAGAATCCCCCCTGACGCCCCGCCGGGCAAGTAGCCGTAGAACGTATGGCCGCTCGGCATGCCGCCACAGTATTCGTCGATCAGTTCGCGCGCGGTGATGCCGGCCGGCGCAAGGTGTACCCCCGGCTTGTTCACGCGCCCGCTCACGGAAAATGACCGCAGGCCCTTGCGCCCGTGGCGACCGTGGCCGGCGAACCACGCGGCGCCGCGCTCGACGATCTCCCTCACCCAGTACACGGTCTCCATATTGTGCTCGAGCGTGGGATAGCCGAACAGGCCGACCTGGGCGACATAGGGCGGCCGCAGCCGCGGCATGCCGCGCTTGCCCTCAATCGACTCGATCATCGCCGATTCCTCGCCGCAGACGTAAGAACCGGCACCGCGCCGCAAATGGATCGGCGGGAGCGCACAGGGAGGATCGCGCTCCAGCGCGGCAAGTTCGCGCGCGAGCAGCGCCCTGCAGCCCGCATATTCGTCGCGCAGGTAGACGTAGATCTCGCCGACGCCGGCACACCACGCCGCGACCAGCATGCCCTCAATGAAGCGGTGCGGATCGCGCTCCAGGTACCAGCGGTCTTTGAACGTGCCGGGTTCGCCCTCGTCGATATTTACCGCCATCAGCCGCGGAGCGCGTTCCTGCGCGACGATCTTCCACTTGCGTCCGGCCGGGAATCCCGCACCGCCCAAACCACGCAGTCCGGCGTCGTCCATGATGGCCGTGATCGCCTCGCGCGTCCGCCTGCCTGCAAGGCACTCGGCAATCAGTCGGTAGCCTTGCCCTTTTCGGTAAGCGGCGTAGTTCCGATACTTGGGCAGCGGGCAGCGCGTTGCTTTGCTCGCAACCGCCTGGCGGATTTTCTCAAGCGTCGCATGCCCGACCGGATTCTGGTGCACCACGGCGACCGGAGCGTCCTCGCAGCGACCCACGCAGGGCGCGCGAATCACTCGAACCTCCCGGCCGAGTATGCCCGGCAGGCGCGCGAGCAAATCCTCCGCGCCGGCCATTTCGCACGACAAGGAATCGCACACCCGCACCGTGAGCGCCGGCGGCGGCGCCTCGCCTTCGGCCACGACGTCGAAGTGATGATAGAACGTGGCGACCTCGTACACCTCCGCCTGCGCCATTTTCATTTCCGCGGCGAGCGCGGCCAGACGGGCCGCCGACAGATGGCCGTACCGGTCCTGGATCCTGTGCAGATGTTCGACCAGCAGATCGCGCCGGCGTGGGGAATCGGCAAGCAGCGCGCGTATCTCCGCGAGCGCCTCCGGATCGACCCGACGGCCTTTCGGCCGCGGGTTCACCTTGGCCGAACGGATCGGGATCATGGCCTTGCTGCCGCGCTGAATGCTCACACGCCCTCGCTTGTGGACGCGGATCGGATGGCCGGACTGTATTAGCGGCGTGATTCGACCGGCTTCACACCGCGTCCGGCCGCGGGTCTGCGCATCAACGCGCGGACCCGCGCCGTTCCTGACGCCTGATCTGTAGCTTACGCGCGCGAGGCGGCGATTTCCAGAATCAGCGCGGCCGGTATTTCGAATTATTGACTTGCGTCAAGCGGCGCAGGCGGCCGCAGGGGCAAGTGGGGCATTCGTGGCTGGTAAAACTAATAGGGTCTGTTCGAACTCAGGCCACCGGGAAATCAGGCTTTGGGCGCTTGGACTCGAATAAAGCAACGCCCGCGTAGCACGCGGCGACATGGTAGAGCGAATTCGACTCCGATCTTCAATTTGCGCTATGCTCGCCCGGGCGAGCCGCCAGAAGCTCGGCCAGCACCGGCTAAGGGAACACGATGGCCAGAAGTCCCTTGACGTATCATTTCGACTGGGATCCGGTCAAAGCGCAAACCAACGTCCGTGAGCACGAGATCACCTCCCGTCTCGCTACCACGGTGTTTCACGATCCGCTGGCGCTGACGGTGTACGATGAGCCGCACAGCGAGTCCGAAGAACGATGGGCCACCATCTATAACGCGGGCAACACCGGCGTTGTGCCATTCAGTGTCGCGAATTCCATTTGAACATGGCCCGTTTCATTTGCGACGCCCAGCCTGAAGACCCGGCGTTGAGGCCAGTGTTTCAGTTTCTAAACCGTGATCCGTTGGCATCGGGCAGCATGGCGGTTGTGGTGGCGCTACAAGTCGCAGACTGGCTGTGATCGCGCTTCCAGCCCAACCCAAGAGCGCGCTCAGCCAGTGGTACCAGAGACGTTTCGCCGGCGCGGGTCTGCGCATGCGCCGCATTGGCATGGTGGCGCTGGCGCGCCGATTGCTCATTGCGCTGTGGCGTTACCTCACCGACGGCGTGATTCCAGAGGGTGCGCGGCTCATCGCATCTGAGATCTGAACACGCAAGACAGTTCAACACAGGAGGACACCAGCTCGACCGATTCCAGTCGGCGGCCGTGCGCTTCGTCGTACAGGTCGTACACGCATACCAGCCGCTCTCCATAACGGGCGAGCAGTTTTCTTGTGACGGGCGTGCCGGGTCGCAAGGTCAGACGGGTTTCCATCGAAGTTCTTCCTGCCGCTAACGCGCAAGCCGCCGGATGCGTGCACAAGGCGGCGACGCAATGTCACGTCCGGGACAGTCGCGGATGCCGCGTCATGCGGCGCTGGTGCACGACGGGCGCACCTGACGGTATCGAACTTTGCATTCCTGTCGGACTCGCGGTACATTCGTCGCGTGACTTGTCCCTGCGTCCCGCGGTTCCTGTGTGCCATCGCGCGCAACCCCGCGCGGCCCGCACCGGGATGACGAGCGGATCCAACGTTTGATGCCTGATCCGCGTCCTGCCACCGCCCCGGGAATCCTCAAGGAGATCTTCGGCTACCCTGCCTTTCGCGGCCGGCAGGCCGAGATCATCGAGGCCCTCGTATCCGGGCGCGACTGCCTCGCGCTGATGCCCACCGGAGGCGGCAAGTCGCTGTGCTACCAGATCCCGGCCCTGCTTCGCAGCGGCACGGGCGTCGTCGCCTCGCCGCTGATCTCGCTGATGCAGGACCAGGTAGCGGCGCTGAAGGAACTGGGCCTGCGCGCGGCGTTCCTCAACTCGACACTGTCCTCGCGCGAAACAGGCGCCATCGAACGCGCGCTCGTCGCCGGGGAGCTGGATCTGCTCTATGTGGCGCCGGAGCGCCTGCTGACGCCGCGCTGCCTGGAGCTGCTGGGACGGACGCGGATCGCGCTGTTTGCAGTCGACGAGGCGCATTGCGTCTCGCAGTGGGGGCACGACTTCCGGCCGGAGTACATCCAGCTCTCGGTGCTGCACGAACGCTTTCCGCAGGTGCCGCGCATCGCACTCACCGCCACCGCGGACCCAGTCACCCGCGAGGAGATCGTCGAGCGGCTCAGGCTTCGCGACGCCGGGATCTACGTTTCGAGCTTCGACCGGCCCAATATCCGTTACCAGATCGTCGAGAAAGCCAACGCGCGCGAGCAACTGCTTGATTTCATCCGCGCGGAGCACGCGCTCGAGGCGGGCATCGTCTACTGCCTGTCGCGCCGCAGGGTCGAGGAGACGGCGGTGTTTCTCAACCAGCAGGGCATCCGCGCGCTCCCCTACCACGCCGGCATGGATGCGCCGGTGCGCGAGGCCAACCAGTCGCGCTTCCAGCGCGAGGATGGCATCGTCATGGTTGCGACCATTGCCTTCGGCATGGGCATCGACAAGCCGGATGTGCGCTTCGTCGCCCATCTGGACCTCCCGAAGAGCATTGAGGGCTACTACCAGGAGACCGGCCGCGCCGGTCGCGACGGACTGCCGGCCGACGCATGGATGGCCTACGGCCTGGCCGATGTCGTCCAGCTGCGGCGGATGATCGCCGGGACCGAGGCCGACGAGCAGTTCAAGCGTGTCGGCGCCGCCAAGCTCGATGCCATGCTGGGCCTGTGCGAAACCGCGGGGTGCCGGCGCGCGCGCCTGCTCGACTATTTCGGCGAGGCCACGGGTTCCCTGCGGCCGTGCGGCAATTGCGACACCTGCCTCGATCCGCCCGAAGTCTGGGACGGCACGATCGCCGCGCAGAAGCTGCTCTCGGCCGTCTACCGTACCGGCCAGCGCTTCGGCGCCGGCCACGTGATCGACGTGCTGCTGGGCCGCTCGACCGACAGGGTCAGCCAGTGGCGGCACGCGGGCTTGAGCACCTTCGGCGTCGGCACGGAACTCTCGGATCAGGAATGGCGCGGCGTGGCGCGGCAGATGGTGGCGTCGGGCCTGCTCGCGGTCGACCATAAGGCCTACGGCGCGCTCAAACTCACCGAGGCGAGCCGCGCCGTGCTCAAGGGAGAACAGCCAGTCAGCCTGCGCAAGCAGGCGCCCAGGGCGCGACCGGCGAAAAAGAAACGCCTTGCCGCGTTCGACGGCCTGTCGGCAGCGGAAGCCGGACTCTACGAGCGTCTGCGCGCCTGGCGCGCCGATACGGCGCGAGTCCACGGCGTGCCGGCCTACGTGATTCTCCACGATGCGACGCTGCGCGACATCGCGCATCTGCGCCCGGGATCGCTGGAGGCGCTGCACGCCATCTCCGGTGTCGGTGCCCGCAGGATCGAGGCCTACGGCGAGGAGATTCTTTCGCTGGTGAACGGGGCAACCGGAGTCTAGCCGGCAATGCGGTTGCTATAATCCCCCTCCCCGTGAAGCCCAACGACTTCTACGACCTGGTCATCATCGGCGGCGGCATCAACGGCACGGGCATTGCGCGCGACGCCGCCGGCCGCGGGCTGAAGGTGTTGCTCGCCGAAAGCGACGACCTCGCTTCGGCAACGTCCTCGGCTTCCACGAAGTTGATCCACGGCGGCCTTCGTTATCTGGAATATTTCGAGTTCCGCCTGGTGTCCGAGGCGCTCGCCGAGCGCGAGGTGCTGCTCGCGATCGCGCCGCACATCGTCTGGCCGCTTGAATTCGTGCTGCCGCACGAGCGCCACCTGCGTCCGGCATGGATGATTCGCGCGGGCCTCTTCCTCTACGA
>MEQX01000094.1:0-2965 GCA_001770415.1 Betaproteobacteria bacterium RIFCSPLOWO2_02_FULL_63_19
GAGACCAGTTCATCGTCAACGAACCCTATCTGATGGGTATCCATACTCCCGACATACTCATCGCGCGTCCGGTCTTCGCGGGAGCGGAAATCGTGGCATGGATCGCCAGTCTCACACACACCATCGAGATGGGAGCGAAAGATCCGGGCGGGACGGCGGATTCGACTGACGTTTTTCAGGAAGGCATCCGGATCCCGTGCCTGAAGCTGATCGGCGCGGGCGAGCCGATCAATCATGTCTACCGGCTGATCGAGCGGGCGACGAGAAATCCGGGGCAGGTGTCGCTGGACATCGCTTCAAAGGTGGCCGGAAACAATGTGGCGGCACTGCGCATCGAGGAAATGATCGCCCGCGACGGCGGCGCGTTCGTGCGCGGCGTGCTGGCGAAAATGATCAACGAAACGGAAACCAAGGCGCGCGAGCGGATACAGGCGATACCCGATGGCAGGTGGCACAACGTGTGCTTCTCCGACCACAACGGTCTGGCTCCAGCGTTACTGAGGACCGAGGTGCGCGCGGAGAAACGCGGCGAGGTCATCAGCTTCGATTTCGCCGGCACCTCGGCCCAGTGTCCCGGACCGGTCAATGCCGCGCTGCCCGGAACGATCGGCGCGATCTTCAGCGTGCTCGTGCTGACGCTGTTCGCGGACCTGCTTCCCAACCGCGGGATGGTTTCTTCGTGCAGGATTTCGGTGCCCAAAGGCTGCATCTACAATCCACACTATCCCGCTGCGCTGTTTGCGGCCCCGCCCGGGCCACTGTGCCTGTTGTCGAGCGTAGTGACCAAACTGGTGAGCGAAATGGCGATGGCGGCCGGATTGAGCGACGCCGTCATCGCCCCATGGAACGGCAACGTCAACGCGGTCTACATGGGCGGAATCGACCAGTATGGCCAGTTGCAGGGCGGCCTGACGCTGGACACCAACGGCGGCGGGACCGGGGGCACACCGTTCGACGACGGTGATGACACCGCCGCGTTCATGCTCGCGCCTGGATCGATCATGGCAGACGTCGAAATGCACGAGGCGAATTATCCGGTCGTATACCTGTTTCGGCGTCAGCGCACCGATTCCTGCGGTCATGGACAGATGCGAGGCGGCGTGGGCGGCGAAATCGCGGTGGCGATCCACAATTCGTCGAAATGGAGAGTCGGCTTTCGCGGTATCGGCGCGGAGGTTTCGACGACGCGGGGGCTGGCAGGCGGATATCCCGCCGACTCGGCGAGAACCGGGTTTCTGCCGGGTGTCGATCCGTTCAAGATGTCTCCCAGCGAATATCGAAGGCTGCTTCGGCCGGTTGAAGAATTGTTGACCTCGAACGGGGCGGAGCGGTCGAAGGCGCTGATCCCGCCGCGCCTATTGGCGCCCGGAGACGTCTATTGCACCGCCTGGTGTGGTGGTGGTGGGTTTGGCGACCCGCTCAGGCGCGATCCGGCGCGCGTGGCGAGGGATGTCATGGCGCACCTGGTTTCCGAGCAACGCTGCGCCGATACCTACGGCGTCGTATTGACCCGGAACGGCGAGGTCGACGCGGGCGCGACGGAGGTGTTGCGGGCCGAGATGCGCTTGGCGAGGCTTGAGCAAGCCGGGCCGGCGCGCTTCCGTTCCATGCAGCAGCAAGCGCGTCTCGGCCCGGATGAGCCTCGCTACGGTGTGCTGTGTTCCGGCGAAGTCGGAGCGGAACGTGTACTTGCGTGCGGCGCATGCGGCACGGCGATCTGCCCGGAAAGCGCCGACTATCATGATTATCTGTCGTCGCGCGTGCGCAAGCCGGGCGTGCTTGGCCACAGAACCGTGCGGGATGATTGGCTGGCTTACCGCGAGTATTTTTGCCCCGGATGCGGCGCGCAGATCGACGTCGCGTTCGAGGCGGCTGGAAAATGAATTGCCTGTTGTACCCCCGGTTAGCCCCGTCGGGTCAAGTGAGCCGTCATGCGTGCCGGTAGATCCAGGCGCGGGTGGAAGGAAGCGGGCTCGGGCTGCGCGCCTTGACCGCCAGCACCTGGTAGACGTTCATCCAATTGCGGGCAAATCCGAACGCGCAGCCTACGAGGTAGATCGACCAGATTCGGTAGCGCTTCTCGCCGCCGATCTCCACGGCCCTTGCGCGGTTCCTCTCGATGTTTCCGGTCCAGTGCTCGCACGTGCGAGCGTAATGACGCCGCAGGCTTTCGACGTCGGCGATCTCAAACCCCGCCTCGGACATTTCGCGCATGACCAGGGAAATGTGCGGCAGCTCTCCGTCGGGGAAGACGTATCTATCGATGAATTTCCCCACGCCCATGCCGACGATCCGGTTGTCGGGATGGGCTGCGGTGATACCATGGTTCAGCACCACCCCATCGTCTGCGAGCATGCTCTCGATCTTGCGGAAGTAGGCGCCCAGGTGTTTCAGTCCGACATGCTCGAACATGCCGATACTGGATATCCGGTCATAACGTTCCGTTTCCGGGATATCGCGATAGTCCTGTAGCCGCACTTCGCAGCGCTCTTGCAGTCCTTCGCTTCGTATGCGCTCTCGCGCCAGTTCGTACTGGTTGCGCGACAGGGTGATTCCGGTGGCGAAACAGCCGAATTTGGCCGCCGCGCGAACGATCAATGCACCCCAGCCGCAACCGATGTCGAGCAGCCGGTGGCCCGGCTGTACGCGCAGTTTGGTGAGCACGTAATCGAGTTTTTGCTCCTGCGCCTGGTCCAGTGTGTCGTGGTCATTTTGAAAGTATGCGCATGAATACACCATGTTGCGGTCGAGGAACATGCGGTAGAAGTCATTGGAAACGTCGTAGTGGTACTCGATCGCCCGGCGATCGCCCTGCGGCGTATGCCGGACCGCCCGCAGCAGGCGCTGGATGCGATCGGGCTGCGCCGCGGCGTGCACGAATCGGACACTGGCCTCGAAAATGTCGCGCAACGAGCCTTCGACGCGTATCTTGCCCTCGACATAGGCTTCTCCGAGCTTCATCAGA
>MEQX01000094.1:2998-6009 GCA_001770415.1 Betaproteobacteria bacterium RIFCSPLOWO2_02_FULL_63_19
GGCCAGCTGTGCCAGACGATTCTCGATAAACATGGCGTCTTCCCCGAGATCACACCACGATTGCCAGGATACCGAGTGTTTATGCTACACCTCTGGGGGCCGACCGCGGAAGACGGAATTGAGACAGCTGTCAGGCGAGGACTTGCCTACCGTGGGCGAGCGTACTACCATATTGTCATATGAGTCAGACAATTACCGTTCGTCTTACGAAACAGCTTGCCAACTGGCTCGATGATGCCTCGAAGCGCTCCGGTATTCCCCGTGGCAGAATCATTCGTGAGCAGCTTGAAAGGGCTCGAAACAGCGGTGCCGATCAGTCCTTCATGCGGCTCGCGGGCGCCGTCCGGGGCGCGCGGGATCTGTCGTCGCGCAAAGGGTTTTCGCGCTCGTGAAGGGAATCGCCGATACGGGATTTCTGGTCGCGTTCGCCAACGCCAACGATAAACATCACGCCTGGGCTGTGCAGATCGCAGCCGACGTCGCGGAGCCGCTTCTGACCTGCGAGGCGGTACTCGCGGAAACTGCGTTTCACCTCCAGAACACCGCGGTCACGCTTGCGATGCTCAATGAGGGATTGGTCTCGCTGGCGTTTGACTGCCGCGATCATCTGGACCAACTCACCCGGCTCGCGGACCGTTATGCCGATCGCAAGCCCGACCTCGCTGATCTGTGCCTCGTCCGGATGAGCGAAATCTTTTCCAGGCATTCGGTGATTACCGTCGACCGGACAGACTTTCGCGTATACCGCCGGAACAAGCGCGAGACGATTCCGATCCTGTGTCCGCCCGAGCGTTGATCGCCGCTGTGGCCTGACGATTGGCGCGTTGGATAGTCGATGAAGGCCGGGAAGTTCGGCTGTCCTTTCTGCGCCGATGAGGATGCCGCTGGGCGCGGATTCGCCCGATCCTCTACGGTAAGCGGGATAGGACCCTTTGGGACACGTCATGGCGCCACCGCGAACGACCGCATCGAGGAATGAGCCTAGAGGGCCGGTCCTGGCCGTTTGCGGCCATCGGCGAATCGCTCAACGCGACCGGATCGCGCAGGGGTGGGTGAGGAGCTGAGGGTAGTCACCTGAATTGATGAGGTGACGGTCACGATTAGCGATGGTGTAGGCAGGAGGACGATTACTCAGTCCGGCATCGACGAGCGTCGTCCAGGAATCGTATGCCGCCGAAGAGTCGCGATCATGTGCGGCGGCAGCGACCTGCGCACGCCCTGCCCGTCCGCCGGGCGCCGGTTGCATTCCGCAATGCGGCCTTCCCAACCAGCGCGGTGTCAGGTTTGGAAATTTCGGCTTCTTGAGAAGCGCCAGGATGATATCAATGCTATCATTCAAGCAATACTTTAGGTATGAGGAAACGGCATGGCCAACCTGATCGTCCGCAACGTCGACGAACGCATTGTTCGCGCCCTGAAGTCACGCGCCGGCAAACACAGCCGCAGCGCCGAAGCCGAGCACCGCGAGATTCTCGCAAGCGCATTGCTGAAGCCAAAAGCGAAGTCGTTTGCCGAGGTGCTCGCATCGATGCCGAACGTGGGCACAGATGCGGATTTCGCGAGAACCGAAGATGACGCCAGCCCGGACGTACTTGGTTGACACGGACGTCGTCAGCGAAGTACGCAAGCGCCGCAGGGCAAACCCCGGCGTCAGGCGCTTCTTCGCGAACGCGCACGCAAAGGGCGATGCGCTTTACCTCAGTGTGGTGACCGTCGGTGAAATTCGCCGCGGCATAGAATCGATCCGGCACCGCGGCGACTCGATCCAAGCCGATCAACTCGACGCATGGCTCACGACGGTGCTGAATGACTTCGCTGACCACATTCTCGATTTCGCTCATGACGAGGCCCAGGTATGGGGCCGCTTGCGTGTACCGCATCCAGAAAACGCGATCGACAAACAGATCGCGGCCACGGCGCTGACGCACGGCCTCACGCTCGTGACGCGCAATACGGCGCACTTTTCCGGCCTCGGGGTGACGGTCTTGAACCCGTTCACGTAACCGTGAACCGGTGTCGGCGCCTTCTATCGAGTGTCCTTCACCGCGGCCGCAGTCCCGCGAGCAGTGCGCTGAGCGCTCCAGCCAGGCGCTGCAGCGTTTCGGGTTCCGGGGCGGGCAGCTTGAGGTAGGTTCTGCCCGTCCGTGGATCGGTCTCCAGCCAGGATTCCGCACTGGCGCGCGCTTGCCGCTCGTCGCCGGTCCGGGGAGCGGCGAGCGATTCCACCAGCTTCAACCCGGCATCGACGAGGCTTGCCCAGGGATCGGGTGTTGTCGAAGGTTCCGGAACAGGTTCCGCGGCGGGGGCCTCGGCAGGCGCGGAGGGCTCCGGCGACGCGACCTCGTCGGCCGGCGCCGTGTCCGCCGCGGGTTTCGGTTCTTCCACTTGGGGCTCCGGCACGCCCATCTTGCCCGTCACCTTATCGACGCTTTCCATGAATCGCGCCAGGCGCGTGCCGTGCAGGAAGACCTCGTTCGCGCCGCCGTCCAGCACGCCGGCGAACAGGGACTTCTTGAACGCGAGCACCGAGAGCATGCCTTCCTCGATGGTGCCCTGCGCCACGAAATTGACCACCTGCACGCTCTTTGTCTGCCCCATCCGGTGGACGCGGCCGATGCGCTGCTCCAGCACCGCCGGGTTCCACGGCAGGTCCATGTTGATGACCGTGGAAGCCGCGTGCTGAAGGTTGAGGCCGACCCCGCCCGCGTCGGTGGACAGAAACACGCGGCACGCGGGGTCGCGGTGGAATCGTTCCACCAGCTCACCGCGCTTTTGGGCCGGAACGCCGCCATGAAACAGCACGTACTCGAAGTGCGCCGCGTCCAGCCTGCGGATGATCAACTCGTGGGTGCGCACCCATTGGCTGAAGATCACCGCCTTGGCCTCGGGCCGCTCGAACAACTCGCCGAGCAGGGTGGCCAGTTCGTCCGCCTTGGTGCCGTGGTCGGTCTCGTGATCGAGCAGATAGGTGCTGTTGCAGGACATGCGCATGTTCTGCAGCGCGCAGGTGA
>MEQX01000095.1 GCA_001770415.1 Betaproteobacteria bacterium RIFCSPLOWO2_02_FULL_63_19
CCTTCGGGGACTTCTTCATGAAGTATTCGACCATCCGCGCCGGGGTCTTCCTGCCCATCTGGTCCACCCTCGCACCGAAACGCTAGCTGCCGGAAGCGATGCAGGCCGGATCGGCTGCCGAGCGTGACGTAAGCGTGCTCGTGATGACGGGGCATCCGGAGCCCGTCCGCAAGCAGTATTGCGACGGCCTCCTGGCGGCGTTTCCGGGATTGACGGTCAACACGGTGGACCACCCCAGCAAGGCCGGTCCCTATATCGCCTCGACGCAGGTTCTGCTGACCTATGGCATGAGCATGACCGACGATGTATTGCGCCAGGCGGTTCGTCTGAGGTGGATCCACGCGATTACGACAGGGACCGATGGCATCGACGACCTGCCGTCGCTCCGCCCCGACGTGCTGCTGACGAGCACGCGGGGGATACACGGCGCGCCGATGTCCGAGGCGGCACTCATGGCGATGCTGGCGCTGAACCGTGACTTCCCGCGTGCGGTACGCAACCGCGAGCGCCGCGCGTGGGAACGCTGGCCGGCGAAGCTGCTGGATGGCAAGACCGTCGGGATTTTTGGCGTCGGGTTGATCGGCGCCGCGCTGGCGCCGAAATGCAGGGCCCTCGGAATGAGGGTGATCGGCGTGGACCCTGTCAGGGCCAGTGCTCCAGGCGTGGAGACGATGGTTCACTGGGACAAGGCGCTGCAGGTTATCGGTGAATTGGATTTCGTCGTCCTGTTCATCCCGTCGTCGGACAGCAATCGCGGTATCTTCAATTTGGAATTGCTCTCTGCGATGAAACCCACTGCCTACCTGATCAATCTTGGACGCGGCGACGTACTCGACGACGAGGCGCTGATCAGAATTCTGAAGGAGAATCGCATTGCGGGCGCCGCGCTCGACGTGTTTGGCGAGGAGCCGCTGCCGGAGGATCACCCGTTCTGGACGATCGAGAACCTCATCATCACGCCGCATCTGGGAGGCATGTTCGACGAGTATCCGCGTCGTGCGCTTCCGATCATAGAGGAGAACATGCGCCGTTTCCTTGCCGGCGATACGAAGAACATGATCAACCTGGTCGTGCATTGAGGCCGAATCGGCCATTTATTGGGGAAAGGTACTTGAAATGAATATTCTGTCCGAGCGTATCAATACACCTATTTCAACCGCGGAACTCGAGAGGCGCTGGGCGGCGGTGCGCGCGGCGATGACCGAGCAGCGTATAGACGTCCTGCTGATGCAGAACAACAATGATCATATGGGTGGTTACGTGAAGTATTTCACCGATCTCCCGGCGATGTTCGGCTATCCGGTGACCGTCGTATTTCCCGCGGACGACCGCATGAGCGTAATCAGCCAGGGTGCGATCGGCGCCAACGTGCAACTGCCTCCGGAAGGCGACGGATTGCGGCGCGGAGTCAGAAACGCGATGACGACGTCGAGTTTTGCCAGTGCGCCGTATTCGCTGGTACTGGATGCGCAACATGCCGAGACGGCGCTCGCACCCTACGCCAGCGCGACGATCGGAATGGTCGGACTGGGCACGCTGCCCGTATCGCTGGTTGACCATCTCAGGCGGGGCAAGTTCTCCAAGGCCAAGTTCGTCGACGCGTCGGACCTGGTCGATCGGATCAAGGTCATCAAGAGCCCCGAAGAGATAGGTCTGATCCGCCGAACGGCCGCATTGCAGGACGCAGCGATGAAGGCGGCCTTTGCGGCGATCAAACCGGGCATGCGCGAGTATCAAATCGCCGCCGTGGCGGAGCAAGCGATACATGATGGCGGAGGCGAGCAGGGCATCTATCTATGCTCCTCGACACCGGGTTCCGACCCGCTCGGACAAGCAGCGTGGCAGGGAAACCGCCACGTGCAGAACCGGGTGGTGCGCGAAGGGGACGTGTTCACGCTGTTGGTGGAAACGAACGGTCCCGGCGCCATGTACACGGAACTCGGGCGCAGTTGCGTGCTCGGCAAGGCACCGCAGGAATTGATGGACGAATTTGGAATCGTGCTGGAGGCGCGCAAGCATACACTGAGCATGTTGAAGCCCGGGGCATCGTGCAAGGACATCTGGGATGCGCACAACCGGTTCATGCGCCAGCGAGGGCGGCCCGAGGAGCAGAGGCTTTATTGCCACGGACAGGGATATGATTTGGTGGAGCGGCCGCTGGTGCGTTTCGACGAGCCGATGCTTATCCAGAAGAACATGAACATTGCGTGCCATCCGAACTATCTGACCAAGAAGTTCTTCAATTCCATCACCGACAACTATCTCCTGCGGGAAGACGGCGTTTTGGAATGGCTGCACAAGTTTCCCGAGGAGATTGTCGAACTCGGGTAAACGGCCGCGGCGACGGGTCGGTTTTGGATTTTGCGCGGTCTCGGCGCCCGCAACGCCTCTCGGCGGTCAGGGGCGTTTCGCCCCCTGCGCATGGCCCGTCAACGGTACGCCGGGTTCGGGCGTTGTAAGCTATGTCAGGCTACATGGAAAGTCTGGGGGTGGCAGCCGGCGAAATGTTACGCAAGTCACAAAAGGGGCTTTTATGCCCAAGAATCGGCGCAAAGCGTAGTATCATTTTCGGATTACCGCGGTTGAGGTCGCAAAGGGCGGGCCAGGAACGGGGGGCGGGCTTGGCGCGTTGGGGGAAACAGCGGTTGGACAGGGAGCTTGTGTTTATCTTAAATAGGGGAAAGAAACGATGAAACGCGTTGTGACATGGATGAGTATGCTGGCGTTTGCGCTGTTTTTCGGATCCGCCATTGCGACTATGCCGGGCAAGACCGTTGAGTACGCCGGCGGCCCGATGGGCAAGGTCGTATTTGACGGAAAAGCCCATGCGGCCAAGGGGCTGAAGTGCACCGACTGCCATACCAAGATCTTTCAGATGAAGAAAGAAGCAAAGATGAAAATGGCGGACTTGAATGCAGGCAAATTCTGCGGCACCTGCCACAACGGGACGAAGGCATTCAAGACGAGCGATGCGGCAAGCTGCAAGAAATGTCATAAGAAGTGATGTCGTGTCCGCGCCGCGGTGACGTTCTCGTCACGCGGCGGGTCGCTGTGAACTAATCGCGTCCAGCGACGCCGAACAAAGCCGGCCTGCGCCGGCTTTGTTTTTGCGTGATCACGGACATGATCGCGCTTCGACCCGATCGGCGCCGATCAGTACCAGATGCACGCCAGCCGCGCGAGTGCGGCGGTGAGGTCGATTCGGACGATACGCGCATGAGCGCGGTCCGCGCGCAACGGTTCGAAATCGAGAGACGTATACATAACCGGATTCTTCATCAGAATCGTCAACAGCAAACTTGCAGGTGAGTAATCGGCTCCCCGGATCTCACAGCGAGTGCGATAATCGCGACATGAACGCGACAATGAACGCTTACACGATACACGCGGAATCAAGGGCGACGGTGCTTGCGTTGCGCGAGGTGCCGGTGCCCGAGGCAGCGGCGGGTCAGGTGCTGGTGCGCCTGCACGCGGCCGCGCTCAACCGTGGCGAATTCATCGCCGCGCACGGGCTGCACGCCAAGGGGGCGGCGAAACCTGCGGGTGCGGAGGGAGCGGGAGAGATCGTCGCGATAGGCGCAGGAGTGGAGAAGCTGAAGCCGGGCGATCGGGTCATGGGCCGATGCGCGGGCGCATTCGCCGCGTATGCCGTCATGGACGCGCGCGAGGCGGTCGCGATGCCGTCGACTCTTTCGTGGGAGGCGGCGGCGGCCGTGCCGCTCGCGTTCATGACCGTCCATGACATGCTGATCGCGCAGGGGCGGCTTGCGCCCGGCGCATGGCTGCTGGTGACGGCAATTTCCTCAGGCGTCGGGGTGGCGGCGCTGCAGACCGCGAAAGCGATCGGCGCAAACGTGATCGGGACCTCCGGATCGCAGAGCAAGCTGGACAAGTTACAGATGTGCGGTCTGGATGTCGGCGTGCGCACGCGTTCGGGGGATTTTTGCGACGCGGTGATGAAGACAACCGACGGCCGCGGCGTCAGCCTCGTCGTCAACAACGTTGGTGGCTCGGTGTTCGCGGAGTGCGTCCGCTGCCTGGGGTTCGAAGGGCGGCTTGCAACGGTCGGCTACGTCGATGGTGTGCTGAAGGCCGAAATCGATATCGAGGCGTTGCACGCAAAGCGGCTGACCTTGTTCGGCGTTTCCAACAAGCTGCGCAATGCGGCGCAGCGCGCCGAGACCGCGCGCGGATTTGTCGCCGACCTGCTGCCGATGTTTGCCGATGGCCGGCTTCGCCCGTTGATCGACCGGGTTTTCCCATTCGACCAGTTGCCTGCGGCGAAAGCCTACATGGAATCGAACGCGCATGTGGGCAAGATCGTGGTACGGCTGCCTTAGGCACTTCGATGTCCTTGGCGCGAACGCGGCATCGGCCTATGCTTCGGAATCCGATTCCGGATGCCGGCGGTTGGCTGCGGACAAGTTACATCTCGAATGAGGACGCATTGGGGACAAGATGGATTCTGCCAAACAAGGCGCCCTAACCGAAGTCTTGCTCGGCTTGGTGCCGGCCGATGGCACGCCCGTCAGCGGTTTCCGCGCCAGGTGTTCTTCCCGATGGCCGGCGAGGACGAGCGCTGGAAGAAGCTCAAGCGCGACGTTCGCGCCTAACCGGACTAGGGCCAGCTCGACAAATTTCACGGCACCGTGTCGCTGGCGTTCGAGGCTAGGGAAAACAGGATGTTCGCGGCGAGGATCTTGGATGACCGCGGTACAGAATCGTTGAAGGTTATTTCGCTGGAGGGTGAGTCATGAATCATGCGATAGACGACTTGCTGGAGCAGGCGAAGAAGTTGACTCCCACCGAGCGCGCGGCGCTGATCGACGCGTTATACGATCTCAATGCCCCGCCCGATCCGGAGTGGGAGGCAGCATGGATCAAGGAGTGCGATGATCGGCTGGCCGCCTATGACCGGGGCGAGATGGACGCCGTGGATTTCGACGTTGCGATGGCGGAGCTGCGTCGCAAACACGGACTGGAATGAGATTTCGGCAGCTTCGCGGGGCCATTAGGGACCTCGATGAAGCGCTCGTCCATTACGCCAGGATTCACGCTACTCTGGTTCGATCCCTGGCCGATGAAGTCGGCGTGGCGAGGCAGCGCATCGGAGAGCAACCCGACGCATGGCATCCGCTCGGCGCGGGCTTGCGCCGCTACGTCCTGCGGCGGTTCCCCTATACGATCATCTACCGCGCCGACCCCGAGGAAATAGTGATCGTGGCCTATGCTCATCAACGCCGCCGTCCCGGCTTTTGGCGCAACCGCCTCCGGACCGATGAGTAATGCCGCCCGCTTCGCTTATCATCAATTGGTCCTACGAGCCGCCGTCGCGCCACTGGTAGCAGGCGCGCGACGGCACGCTCACGCTGGTGAAGAAGCGCAGACCCGCGGGCTACGAAATCTTCGACATCCGCGACAACACCCGGCGCACCTAGCCGCGGAACCGCGTGAACGCAAGAACCGGATTGCGGCGCGGCCGTAGTCCTTCTTTTGACGCCGCCTTGGCGGTGTCCGCCCGATCGTCGCAGCGGGTCGATCCCGACGTTGGCGGTTAACAGCCGCGAAATACAGGTCTTCTCTTCTCCATGAACGCGCGCCTTCCTTCGACGTAATCGGCACTCTCGAAGCATTGGCTGATCAGTGCGTCGCAGGCAGCGGCGTCGAAATCTGAAGGCGTTTCCAGAAGTTCCCGGATGATGCGCTTGGCCGTTCGCATGGTAAGAGGCGCGTTGGCCGCAATCGTCGCGCAAGTTTCGAACACGAGCGCCCGCAGTTCGGCCGGCGGGACCACGTGATGCGCAAGCCCCATGGATCTGGCCTCCTCGGCGTTGAACTGGCGCGCGGTCAGCAGCATTTCGCGCGCATTGGCCGCGCCTATCGCATCCACGAGGTTCTTGGTCGAAGACACCCGGTAGCCAAGGCCCATCCGCGCCGCCGGGATGCCGAAGCGGGCATCGTCGGCCACCAGCCGCAAGTCGGCAGCGAGCGCGATATTGATGCCCGCACCCAGGCAGAATCCGCGAATCATCGCGACCACGGGCTTGTCGGAAGACTGAATCCGACGCTGGGCGTTCTCCGAAATGTTCTCGTACCGCTGCACGTCCTCGGCGCTCGATCGGCGGTCCTCGAACTGGGAAATGTCCGCGCCGGAAACGAATGCCTTGTCACCGGCGCCCGCCAGAACGATGACGCGGATCTCAGGATCGGCCTCAAACTGGTCGAAGACTGCCGGGATCGCCTCCCACATGTCGACCGAAATGGCGTTTCGACGCTTGGGATTGTTGAATGTAATCCAGCCGACCGCACCCTGTTTCTCCGCGATGATGCGCTCGGTAATCGCTCCGGCGGCAAACGCAGGCTCTCTTGCTGCCGCTCGTGTTTCTTCCGTGCTCATGATCGCGTTTCCTGTTTTCCTCCCTTATGCTGCTCGATTTCGCGCCGTACGATCGCCGCGCCCGCGGCAAGCGCGCGCAACTTGGCCTCGGCCACATTGCGCGCCAGCGGTACCATTCCGCAGTTGGTACACGGAAACAGCCTCTCGGGTGCGACGTAATTCATTGCGGCGCGGATCGTGGAAGCTACCTGATCGGGTGTCTCGATCCGTTCGGTCGCGACGTCGATCGCGCCGACGAGCACATCTTTGCCTGGCAGCAGCGCGATCCCGACTGCGTTCCGCTGGCCTTCAATCAGGGCATCCCCCTGCAGCAGCCACGGTGCCCAAAGCTGGCCGGTCGGCGCCAGCCAGGAGGGCTTGGGCAGGCTGCCGGCGACTGTAGTCCGAAGAATCATCGGTTCCATGTTTGCTCGATATCCTGTCGTGAGGAGCCGGAAGTATGCTGCATCCGGTTTCTGCGCGCGAGCGGACAAATCCAAACGGCGATGCCGGCAGCCGCTATCATGTCGTCATGTCCGATATTGCCGAAGTGCTCGACTTCTGGTTCGGGGCGCCGGAGTCACCCGAGCGCGGCCGGCCACGCAAGTGCTGGTTCGCGAAAAGCGATGCGTTCGACGCCGAAATACGGGCCCGTTTTCTGGACCTGCATGAGCGTGCTGCCGCCGGGGAACTCAGCCAGTGGGAAAGTACGCCGCTTGCGGCGCTCGCGCTCGCGCTCGTGCTGGATCAGTTTCCGCGCAACATGTTCCGCGGGCAGGCGCGCGCGTTCGCGTCCGACGCGCTTGCGCTGCGCGTCGCCAGGCGCATGGCGGAGCAAGGCTTTGACCGTCTGCTGCGTCCGGTGGAGCGATGGTTTGCCTATCTGCCATTCGAACACGCGGAGGATCTTGCGGCGCAGCGCCGTTCGCTGGCACTGTTCGGCGGCCTCGCATGGGACGCGGACAGCGCAGGATCGATCGACTACGCGCACAAACATTACGTGATCATCGCGCGGTTCGGCCGATTTCCGCATCGGAACGCGGTGCTCGGGCGTCAGTCCACGCCCGCCGAAGTCGAATTTCTCGCGCAGCCGGGCTCGTCCTTTTAGGTCGTTGCAGCGATGCAGGGCCACGCGCATCCGGTCTCGTCCCCGTCCGATTGGGTGCGCCGCTTCGCTCCCCTGATCGTTCCGCAGGGGCGAGTCGTGGACGTTGCCTGCGGCCGCGGTCGCAACGCCCGATTTCTGAGCGATCTCGGACTCAACGTCGTGGCCGTCGATCGCGATCTGCAGGCGCTCGAGTCGCTGTGCGGGCTCGATCGAATCGAGCCGGTCGCGGCGGACATCGAATCCGGTCCGTGGCTGTTCGCGCCGGGAACTTTCGATGCCGTCGTGGTGACCAATTACCTTTGGCGGCCGCTTATGCCGCACCTGGTGGCCGCTCTGCGCGAAGGTGGCGTCCTGATCTACGAAACCTTTGCCGTCGGAAACGAGCAGTTCGGGCGGCCGGCGAACCCGGATTTCCTTCTGCGCCGGAACGAGTTGATCGAGTGGCTGATGACGCAGCTGACCGTGGTGGCATTCGAGCAGGGGCGTGTCTTGCGGCCCGTGCCGGCAGTGATTCAACGCATTTGCGCGGTCAGGGATCGACGCGGATGGATAACACCGCTGCCGGATGCGTCAGTGCCGGATTAGGGTAGAATTTTGTACCTTTCGCAACGGGAGTCGATCCCATGCTAACCGGAAGCCTCGTCGCCATCGTCACGCCCATGGGGGAGGACGGCAAGCTCGACCTTGCGCGCTTCAGGGCGCTCATGGACTGGCATATCGCCGAGGGCACGGACGCTATCGTCGTGGTCGGAACGACGGGCGAGTCGCCAACCGTGGATTTCGACGAACACAAGGAACTGATCCGCGTCGCGGTCGAGCATGCCGCCGGCCGCATCCCGGTGATCGCCGGCACGGGTGGCAATTCCACCGCCGAAGCCGTCGAACTTTCAGTTTCGGCGAAGCAGGCCGGTGCCACGGCATCCCTGTCGGTTGTCCCGTATTACAACAAGCCGACGCAGGAGGGACTGTATCGGCATTTCCGTGCGATCGCCGAAGCGGTCAACATTCCGCAGATCCTCTACAACGTACCCGGGCGCACCGTCGCGGATATCGGCAACGACACGGTGCTGCGTCTTGCGCAGGTACCCAACATCGTCGGGCTGAAGGATGCGACTGGAAACATCGAGCGCGGCTCCGACCTGCTTCGGCGGTTGCCGAAAGAGTTTGCCGTTTACAGCGGCGACGACGCATCGGCGCTTGCGCTGATATTACTGGGCGCGCACGGCACCATATCGGTTACCGCGAATGTGGCACCGCGGCTGATGCACCAGATGTGCGCGGCGGCGCTCGCCGGCGACGTGCGAAAGGCGCGCGAACTTAATTTCAAGCTTCTGCCGCTTCACCAAAAGCTGTTCATCGAGGCCAATCCCATACCGGTCAAGTGGGCAGTGGCACAGATGGGCTTGATCGGGCCGGGTATCCGGTTGCCGCTTACGCCGCTCTCGGGGCAGGCTCAGGAGGCGGTGGCCGAGGCAATGCGGCATGCTGATATCACGTTACCGGGCAGCCAGCGCGCAGCCCAGGGAAAGAATGGATGATGAAGACTAGGTTCGCGGCGGCACTGGCCTTGTTTCTTGCGGGCTGTGGCGGCTCACTGTTCGAGAGCAATAAGATCGACTACAAATCCGCGGCGAAGCTGCCGACGCTCGAGGTGCCGCCCGATCTCACTGCGCCCGCGCGCGACAATCGTTACAAGGTGCCGGACGTCGGCTCCTCGGGCAGCGCGACGTTTTCAAGCTACAGTTCCGAGCGTACCAGCACGCCGAAGGCGGGGTCCACGAACGTGCTGCCGGCGGTGTCGGCGGGCAAGGTGCGCATGGAACGCGCAGGTACGCAGCGCTGGCTGGTCGTGTCGCAGACGCCGGAAAAGCTCTGGCCGGTGGTCAAGGAGTTCTGGCAGGAACTCGGTTTCCTCATCAAGACCGAAGTTCCCGAAGCGGGTGTAATGGAGACCGACTGGGCGGAGGACCGTGCGAAGATTCCGCAGGATTTCATTCGCAATACCCTCGGCAAACTTATCGAAGGGTTGTATTCGACTTCGCAGCGTGACAAGTTCCGCACGCGACTGGAGCGCGGCGCCGAGCCCGGGACCACCGAGGTCTACATCAGTCATCGGGGCGTGGCGGAGGTATATACCGACGAGGGTCGAGACCACACGGTCTGGCAGGCGCGCCCCTCCGACCCCGATCTCGAAGCGGAGTTCCTGCGCCGGTTCATGGTGCGGCTGGGTGTGGAGGAAAAGCAGGCTGCGACGCTGGTGGCGGCCAATACGCGCATCGATCGCGCCAAGATGATCCGTTCACAGGACGGAGCAACGCTGCTCGAAGTCGACGAGACGTTTGATCGCGCATGGCGGCGGGTCGGCCTGGCATTGGATCGCGTCGGCTTCACGGTCGAGGACCGCGACCGGTCGAAGGGAATCTACTATGTCCGCTACATCGATCCCGAGAGGGACGCGCAAGGCGGTCGCAGAAAGGACGAAAGCTTCCTGTCCAAACTGATGTTCTGGAAATCCAGCGATCCGAAGTCCGCGGAACAGTACCGGGTGCACGTCAGGGACAACAAGGACTCCAGCCGGGTCGAGGTGCTCAGCAAGGAGGGCCAGCTGGAAAGATCCGATGCAGCGGGCAGGATACTTTCGCTGCTGTATGCGCAGTTGAAGTAGCGACCCGGTCGAGCGTCGGCTCTCTTGAGCACCCGAGGAACCGGGAATGCGCGGTTCTTGAGCGTTGAAGGACTCAACGGTGCGCTTCGCATCCATCGGTAGCGGAAGCGAAGGCAACGCACTGGTTGTCGAAGCAGGTGCGACCCGGTTGCTGCTCGACTGCGGTTTTTCCACACTCGACGCGACGCGACGCCTTGCGCGCGCCGGCCTCGACCCGGCGGACCTAGCCGGAATTATCGTCACTCATGAGCACTCCGATCACTTGGGCGGCGTGTTCCCCATTGCACGGCGTTTCGGCCTTCCGGTATGGATAACCCATGGCACCTTTGCCGCTGCCCGTGAGTCCGATCCGGACGCCGGTGCATCGGTCGATGTCGCGCTCATCCACGGCGAGGCGCAATTCGAAGTCGGGGATCTGCAGGTGTTCCCGTATACCGTTCCGCACGACGCGCGCGAGCCGGTTCAGTACGTGATATCGGACGGCGCTCGGCGGCTCGCTGTACTGACCGACACGGGAAGTTCGACACCGCGCATCGAGGCGATGCTCTCCGGTTGCGAAGCCCTGGTGCTGGAGGCCAATCACGATTTGGAGATGCTGAGGCGGGGGGGGTATCCACCAGCGCTGCAGGCGCGCATAGCTGGCCGGTTCGGACATCTCGATAACGCGACAGCGGGTCGGATACTTTCCGCGATCGATCAAAGGCGGCTTCGGCACGTAGTGGCCGCACACTTGTCCAAGCAGAACAACAGCCCCGAGCTTGCCCGCGCCGCGTTTGCCGCAGCGCTTGGCTGCGAGGCAAACTGGATTGCGGTGGCGAGCCAGGACGAGGGGTTCGGCTGGCGCGAGATCGGCTGACTTGTAGCCCCCGCCACGGGAGCCTCCTTGAATCCAGGAGGTCGCTAGAGCCCCGCTTGGGTGGGCGATACTGCGGAAACCGAACTCGCCCATATTTCCTCGAAACGGAGGACCATCGAGTTTCCTTCCTGAGGGTCGTCGCGCAGCACCGTGCCGCGACCCTGAGCTGCCACGGGGCGGCGTACGAGATGTGTTTCGTCGGCGATCACAAAACGGTCCTGCACCCGGGCCGCTTCGCCTTCGGTACGAAATATATGGATTCCCGACGGAAACATGGACATCAGTTCGATCAGGCGCGGAGAGTGCTTCGAGACGTATTCGACGTTGTGCAGCGCAATTCGCACTTGGTGCGCCCGCCCGCCGGACAGTATCCGGCGCAGTTCCGCAACGGTGCTGCGGCTGTTGAAGTCCAACTCCGACAAATCGGGGTCGAAAACCCGCAGCTGACGATTCGCGGCGGCGAGCATCTGTTGGACCGCGTCGAGATATTCCTTCCGGGTCGTGATCAGCGTGCGCTGCGGCTCAGGGAACATTGGGGTCTCAGGCATGTTGCCCTCCGATCGGCTTCATCCGTGAAGATACCAGCGGCCAGGCGGGCAAGCAAAGCGCTGCGCCGGTCGCGTTCCCGGTACGATGCCGGTTAAGCCCAGAATGCGGCGCCGCACGCGCGCCGGCTTTTTCTGCCAGTATTGTAGATGGAACCGTCACGGGATAAGGTCGTCGGCAGTTTGCGGTGGTCAAGTCGGATTCTCGTCTGGCAGCGGTTGGCGTCGGTTGCCAGCAACATTGCACGATGAATCTTGGAGGTAGCTTGACTCAGGCGCAGCTAAGATGCTTTAGAATCCCCGCACATATTGATGGAACGATCGAGAAGCCATGTTGCAGGCCGGACAACACGCACCGACGTTTGCGCTACCTGATGCCGACATGCAGACCGTCGATGTCGGAAAGCTGCGCGGCAAGAAGAACATCGTTCTGTATTTTTATCCCAAAGACGGGACACCGGGCTGCACGATTCAGGCGACCGAATTTTCCGATCACGAGGATGAATTCGCGCGCCATGACTGCGTGATCATAGGGGTTAGTCCCGACGACTGTCTGGCGCACGCGGAGTTTCGCGATACCAACGGGGTGTCGATACGCCTGCTGGCCGACACCGAAACCGAAGTCTGCCGCAAGTATGGTGTGCTGGAAGAAAAGGAGTCGAACGGGCAGGTGAAGCGCTCGATCGTGCGTTCCACGTTCGTCATCGACAAGAAGGGGCTGGTTCGGCACGCTTTCTACAACGTGAATCCCCGCGGTCACGCGAGCGAGGTGCTGGGGCTCGTCAAGTCGCTGCGGTGATCGAACGCGCCATCGACCTTCATCGTCAGCTCCGAATGTTCGAACGCCGCGGTGCCGCCGGGGGCATCAGGAGGTCCACGTGAACATCGCAATGAACGCCGTGGTGTCCCTCGATGTCGAGTTGTCGGACATCTGGGGCAACCTGATTCAGCGGTCAGAGGAGCCGGTGCAGTATCTGCACGGTGGTTACGGAGACATCTTCCCGGCGGTCGAGGCTGCGCTCGAAGGATGTCAGGAGCGGGACCGCGTCGAGGTGCGCATGGAGCCGGAGGACGCATTCGGCGAATATGACGAGAAGCTCATTATTCTAGTTCCGCGCAATCAATTTCCGGAAGGGCTGGAGATCGGCATGCGCGTGGAAGGCGACGGCGGAGATTCGCTGCAGGGTATGCTGTTTACGGTCACCGACATCGCCGAGGGCAAGGTGGTACTTGACGGCAACCATCCGCTGGCGGGACTGGCACTTAAATTCGCAGGCACCGTTACAGGCGTGCGGCCGGCCACGGATACCGAAATCGCCAACGGCTCGGCCGACGACCCTAGATCGGTGGTCGTACGCGCGCTTCCGTAGCCGCGCAACGGGAAAGGTGGCGATGTCCGGTTTGATGGACGTCATTTCCTACGGTCTTGGGACCGTAGTCGGCTTCGTAATGATTGCGGCACTTGTTGTCTGGTTTGTGCAGGACATAAGCCAGAAGAAGCATGCCGTGCTGCGCAACTACCCGGTCATCGGGCGGCTGCGCTACTTTTTCGAAAGCCAGGGCGAGTACTTCCGGCAGTACCTGTTCATGAACGACCGGGAGGAAATGCCGTTCGATCGCTCCACGCGCGGTTGGGTGTATCGCCTGGCCAAGGCCGAAGGCGGGGTGATCGGCTTCGCATTGCCATCGATGGAGGAGAGGGCGGCTCCGGAGCGGCTCCGCAGGCGCTGATGGATCACATGGCGCTGCCGATTGCCGAAGCGC
>MEQX01000096.1:0-40315 GCA_001770415.1 Betaproteobacteria bacterium RIFCSPLOWO2_02_FULL_63_19
GCCGGTGCCAATACCAAGGCGGTGTTCCAGTTTGAATCGCGGGGCATGCGCGACCTGCTGAAGCGTGCTCGACCCGATCGCTTCGAGGACATTATTGCGCTGGTGGCGCTCTATCGGCCCGGTCCGATGGATCTGATTCCGGACTTCATCGACCGCAAGCACGGACGCCAGTCGGTGAGCTATTCCGATGCGCGCCTGGAGACGATTCTGGGGCCGACCTACGGCGTCATGGTGTATCAGGAACAGGTGATGCAGATTGCGCAGGTGATAGGCGGCTACTCGCTTGGATCGGCGGACCTTCTGCGCAGGGCCATGGGCAAGAAGAAGCCCGAAGAGATGGCCCAACAGCGCGACATCTTCGTCGCCGGCGCGCAGAAGAACGGCGTCGCCGAGCGGACGGCGAGCGAGTTGTTCGATCTGATGGAAAAATTCGCCGGTTACGGGTTCAACAAATCGCACGCGGCGGCCTACGCGCTGGTGGCGTACCAGACTGCCTATGCGAAGGCGCATCACGCGGCAGCGTTCATGGCGGCGAACCTGTCGGCCGTCATGGACGACACCGACAAGGTGCGCAGCCTTTGCGCCGACACGCTTGCCAACGGCCTGAAACTGCTGCCCCCCGATATCAACGCCAGCGAATGGCGCTTCGTCCCGGTGGACGACAAGACCATTCGTTACGGTCTCGGGGCCGTGAAGGGCACAGGCGAGTCGGCGATTTCCGCCGTCCTCAGGGCCAGGCAGGGGCCACATGGAGAGGCGGGCGGGACGTTCAAGGATTTGTTCGACTTCGCCGGCCGCATCGACAAACGCGTCGTTAACCGGCGGGTCGTCGAAGCGCTGGTGCGCGCCGGCGCATTCGATACGCTCAACGATAATCGAGCCAGCCTGCTCGCCTCGGTGGGTGTCGCCCTCGAAGCGGCGGAGCAGGCCGAACGCGATGCGCACCAGGTGAGCCTGTTTGGTGGTGCAGACGACGCGCAGCATCAGCGCATCGCGCTGGTCGAGCGGCCGCGCTGGTCCGAGCAGGAGCGCCTGCAGGCGGAAAAGTCGGTGCTCGGTTTCTACAACAGCGGCCACCCGTTTGCCGCGTACCGCGAGGAAGTGCGCAAGTTCGTCCGCAACGATCTGAGCGCGCTGGCCGCAGCGGGTGAGAGCGAGTATGGCGGGCGCATGCAACTGATCGCCGGCGTCGTCGAAGCGGTGCGTGCGCAACGCATGCAGTCGGGCCGGATGATGATCATCGATCTTGGGGACGGCACCGCGCGACAGGAAGTGTCGGTCTATCCGGAGGTGTTCGAGAAACACCGGGACATCATCAAGGAGGATGCGTTACTGGTGATGGAGGTCAAGGTGCGGCGGGTAGTGCGCCGCGCGGTCCAGGGCGAAGACGAAGGCGAGACTGCAACCATGCGGATCAATGCCGAACGGATCTGCGACCTCGCTACCGCGCGCGCCCGTTTTGCACGCGCCGTCAGGCTATCGATGAACGGCGAGGCGTCCACCGCGGCGACGGCCGGAGTGCAGAAGCTGAAAAAGCTGCTCGCGCCGTATTGCAACGGTGCCTGCCCGGTCGACGTGCGCTACCAGAACGCCGCGGCAAGCGTGGACATGCGGCTTGGCGACGACTGGCGGGTCAGTCTCGACGACCGCCTGCTCGCGTCGCTGGCCGAATGGCTGCAGCCGGAGAATGTCGAGGTGATCTATCCTTGAACGTACCGGAATGTTTGCCGGCGCCGACGGCGTGAATCACGCGCAAATCGCGGTTCGTTGCGCCATCCGGGATGTTTCCTTCGTTCGGAAGGGTTGCGCAGGCTGAAGGAAACGGCAGGTGAAGCCAATGTCCAGTTGGCGACGGCTGCGACTGGATCGAGACACCCTTGGATTTCACCATATATAAGGAACTTCTCCTCGCTGCGTTGACGCGTTTGTCCCGAACGCGCCCATGGAGTGCGATGGATGCAGCATAATGACACTCAACCGTTCGGGCTTTCTCAGCCCTGCCATTGGACCGGACCGAAGCACGTTAACATCATGTTTATTTGACCCATTTTGAGCCAGGGAGCAATGACTATGGTGACATACCGCAATCCCAACACGGTGCGCAAACCAGGTGCTCATTACAGTCAGGCGGCAGAGGTACGCCCGGGGGCGCGCTATCTGTACATTGCCGGCCAGACCGGGCGCTTGCCCGACGACACCATCCGAGTCGGCATCGACGCTCAGGCCGAACAGGCGCTGCACAACCTCAAAGCGGTGCTGGAAGATGCCGGCATGGGGCTGGAGGACCTTGTCGATACCACGGCATACCTCGTCAACCCCGATCACACGGCGGCCCTGAAGCGTGCCCAGGAGACGGTGTTGGGCGATATAAAGCCCCCCAATACGGTCGTGTGCGTCGCACGCCTTGCCCATCCCGAGTACCTGATCGAAATCCACGCCGTTGCCGCCAAGGAGCCATGAAAACAAATCGGCGCTCAGGGGACACGTACCTGCGCCGCACGCACCCGAACAGGCACTCGCCGCTCGCTACCGACACGTTCAGGCTCTCGACCCGACAGCAGTACACTTCCGACGTGATCCGCCACAGAGAAACGCATGGCGACTAATTGATGCCGCCGGCGGTTTCTTCGATCTTTCGCTGACGCGACCGACGACAAGACAGCTTTGCTCGCGGAAACGACGCAGTGCGCCGCTGTGCATTGCGGAATGTTCCACTGAAAAATTCTATACTGGATTAGATGGTTACCGCCCGGGCCGCGGGGAAGAAACGCCTTGCGAACCATGGTCCGACCGACAATTTCGTATCACTCGACAACAACACAGATCGATCGGGAGCGAAAATGAAATACAGAAGTCTTGGTCGCAGCGAACTGGAGGTCTCCGCCATTGGGCTGGGTTGCATGAGCATGTCCGGACTCTATGGGCAGGCCGACGACAAGGAAAGCATGGCCACAATCCATCGTGCGATGGACTTGGGCGTCAATTTCATTGATACATCGACCAGTTACGGATCCGGCCATAACCAGGTGCTCATCGGCCGCGCTTTGCACGGGCGCCGCGGTAAAGTGATCGTCCATTCGAAATTTGGTGTTCTCCGGAACACCGCCGGCGATACCGTCGGATTCAGCGGTTCGCCTGAAACCGTAAGAAGGGATTGCGAGGAAAGCCTCCAACGCTTCGGTTTCGACGTAATCGACATCTGGTGCCCGTCCCGCCCGGATCCGAATATTCCCATTGAGGAAACGATCGGGGCCATGGTGCGTCTCAAAGAGCAAGGAAAGATCAGGTTCATGGGGCTTTCCGAGGCTGGGCCCACTTTCATGCGCCGCGCCGCAAAGATTCACCCTTTGGTCTCGCTTCAGATGGAATACTCCCTGCTCTCGAGGGATCTGGAAGCCAATCACCTAAGCGTTTGTGAAGACCTCGGGATGGGGATCATGGGGTATGGCCCCATCGGCCGTGGACTTATGTCAGATGCGGTTCATCCGGACCAGCTGGAAAGAAATGACAATAGGCATAGGCAGGCACGCTTCCAAGCGGAAAATTTCGACACGAACATGAATCTCTTGCTAACGGCACGCGATCTGGCCAAGGAGAAAGGACTGACCTTGCCCCAGCTTGCGATCGCGTGGGTCTTGGCGAAGGGAGGACCTGTCGTCCCGTTCCCCGGCTGCAAGACGGTCAAGCATCTCGAAGAAAATCTCGCTGCGCTGACGGTTGAACTGTCGGCGGACGAAATGGCGCGGCTGGACGAGGCATATCCACCGGGCATCGCGGCGGGCAGTCGCTATCCGGAAGCCTCGCTCGCCCAATGGCATCAATAGCTTGCGGCTGTCCATGTCGTTGCCTGCTGCGAAATCCGCATCCTTCTTTGACTTCGTTATCCACGAGAATTTGCGCGGCCAGGGTTATGGGCAGTGCGCACTCGACTTGGCGTCGGTTTCTGGAAGTCGAATTGAAACCGGAATCTAGTCCGTGGGCAGTCGCTCGAACGAAGTAAACGACCCTTGGTATTCGCTCACCTTGACGTCCGTGACGCGCGCGCTCGGCGGACCCCGATATGCCCACTCGATCATGGCCTGCACAGCGGATTCGGTACCATCTACCACGGCCTCAACGACGCCATCGCGGCGGTTTCTCACCCAGCCGGTGACGCCGAGCCGCTCGGCTTCGCTGCGCATCGACTCGCGGAAGAACACGCCCTGGACGCGGCCGGAGATGAGCAGGTGCTTGGCCACCGCTAGCCCGCCAGTGCCTGCCTCGCCGAGTCGCTGCGCAACGTGACTATCGTCGCGGCGCAAAAAGCGAGTATTGGAAGCGACACCAGGACGATGCCGGCGACGGCCGCCGCGAACCCGCCGCGTGTTTCGACCGCCGCGCGCTTGAGCGCGATAACGCGGTTGGCGCCCGACAGGATCACCATCGCGCACAGCGTCCAGCAGAAGAACTCGAGCAGCCACAGCGACCAGGACTTGCCGCGCAGCACCCCGGTTGCGCCGATCAGTCCGGCAGTCCAGATCGCAAACAGCGTGAGATCGTTCAGCAGACGTTCCTCGGCGTAGCGGCGGCCGAGGCCGCCGGAGCCGCGCAGACCGTAAAGGATCACCGCTCCAGTTCCAAGCGCAGCCGCGCACGCCAGCGTGTAGAACCAGCCGACGAACGCGAGGGGAAGCGGTTCCATCCCGGCGGCACGCGAACCGGCGGACGCGCCTCAGTCCACCCTGAAATTGAGGAACTGCCACGGATCGGACGGGTCCATCTGCTCCTGGAACAGGCGTCCGCGTCCGGCGATCGGCGTCCAGTCGGTATAGGCGCCGACCAACTTGCCGAGGTAAGGCGTGGTGATCTGCAGAATCGTCTCGTAGTCGAGTTCGTCGGGCTCGACGATGCCGGCCTGCGGATTGTTCAGCGCCCACACGATTCCTGCCATGAACGGCGCGTTGACTTGCAGGCTGGTCGCGTTGTTGTACGGGCAGCGCCGCCGGGCCTCTTTGATCGACAGCTGCGAGCCGTACCAGTAGGCGTTTTTCTTGTGTCCCATCAGCAGCACGCCGAGTTCGTCCAGCCCGGCGTCGATCTCGTCGCGCAGCAGGCGCTGCTCGGGGGGAAAGCGATAGCCATTGCCGGCGAATTCGTGCAGCGAAAGCACCGCGTCGTCGCAGGGGTGGTACGCGTAGTGGCAGGTCGGTCGATACACCACCTTGCCTCTTTCCCGCACCGTGAGGTAGTCGGGAATCGAGATCGCCTCGCCATGCGTGATCAGCCAGCCGTGGAACTGCCCTTCGGTGGGTGCCCATGAGCGCACGCGGGTGGCCGCGCCGGGGCGGTCAAGGTAGATCGCGGCACCGCAGCCGAATCCGTATTCGCGCCCGTCGCGCGGCCAGTTGCGTTCATGCGTGCCCCAGCCCAGCTCGGCCGGCTGCATCGATTCCCCGCAGAACGCCTCGCTCGACCAGGTGTTGACGAATTCGTCTTTCAGCTTGCGCCTCGAACTCACCTGGTGATCGCGTTCGGCGATGTGTATGACCTTGACGTCGAGCATGCGCGCAAGCTCCGCCCAGCCTTCCCGGTTGCGCGGCTTCTCGATCTTCATCTCCAGGTCTGAAGCGATGTTGAGCAAGGCCTGCTTTGTCAGGTGCGACACGAGTCCGGGATTCGCGCCGTGCATCAGCACGCATGTAGGGCCGTCGGGGTATTTCTTGCGCAGGTCGAGTGCGGTCTCTCGGTAGGCGTAGTTCGAGCGGCGTGCGACCGGTATCGATGCGTCGGTATGACCTCCCGGCCAGGGTTCGATGCAGGCATCGATGTAGACGACGCCGTGCTGCTGGCACCACTCGATCAGCGCGTGACTGGACACGTCAAAGGACGCGTTGACCAGAAAATCCCCGGGGCCAAGATGGCTCTCCAGGCTGGCGGCATAGTTGTCGATCGTGAGCGGATCGACCAAAAACCTGGCGCCGTATTCAGCCGCGATCTTTCTGCCTTCCTCCCACGCGGTGATGATGGTGATCTGATCGGGTTTCATGTTGATGTGGCGCAGGATGAGAGGCAACGTGCCTTGACCCACCGCACCGAATCCAACCATCAACATCTTTCCCGAAAATGAAGCGTAGTTCTTGGCCAATTCAACCTCACTCGATGGCGTGTAACGACGCGTCGGTTATAGCCGATTGCGGCACCGATCGCAATATGCGGGGGCACACCGGCGCGAGCGCCGCATGACGCATTGTCACGTTGAATATCGCGTGCGTGTTCGCTGTGCGCACGCGCGAGGCTGGATGTTCTCCGGGACGCGCCGCGCGCGGCCGGCGCGCGGCGAATCGCACGTGCAGTTCGTCGACGCGGCGAGCAACTATTTTGGTTTTTGGCCGGCTAGGCGAACGCGATCAACGCCGCGATGACGACCGAAGCGGAAAGTCCCAGAGCAAGTATCCACCACTCGCGCCGGCCCCAAGCAACGCGCCGCGGGCCCGATGCTCGGCTGGCGTCCGGGACCGACTGCGCGCCGGTGATGGCGGTGGCAGCCGCAGTGTCGACGGGGGCCGATATCTTCAGCGTGGCGGCGTAATCGCTGAACTCCTGCGCCATGCCTGTCTGCACGGCGAGTCGCTGCGTAGCTTCCAGCGAATCGAAGTTGTGCGAGATCCCGAGCGTCGGGGCGGTGGCCACTTCATCCTTGCCGGAGTCGGTAACGCGGGTCATCTGCGCGCTGGCGGCCAGCAGTTCGGATTTCGCTTCGGCGTCGAGAAGCGAGGGTGCGGACCGCGCTTGCGCCACGGCAGCGGGCTGTTTCGCCGTCTTCGCTTGCCGCACTTGCGCCAGGCATTCGCGTACGTCGGCGGCAAGTACCATGGCGTTCGGGTAGCGCTCGTCGCGGTTCTTGGCGAGCATCTTCGCGACGATGAAATCCAGCATCGGCGGCACCGTCGGGTTGACCGTGCTCGGCGCCGGCGGCAGGACATTGATCGTCTGGAACATCAGCGCGCCCATCGTTTCGCCGGTGAACGGCGCTGCGCCAGTCAGCATCTCGTACATGATGATCCCGAGCGAGAAAATGTCCGAGCGGCCATCAGCACGCTTGCCCAACACCACTTCCGGTGACATATAGCGCGGCGACCCCAGCAGAATGCCGGTCTGTGTCTTGACTTCGGATTGGCGCATGCGCGCGATCCCGAAATCGGTGATCTTGGCGAGGCCGTTGTGCAGGATCATGATATTGGCCGGCTTGATGTCGCGGTGAACCACGCCTCGATCGTGCGCATAGCCCAGACCGTCGGCGACCTGGGCGGCGATTTCGAGCGTCTTGTCGACCGGAACAGGGCGCCCGTCGGCGAGCAGATCGCCAAGTTCGGTGCCCTGCAGGAATTCAAGCGCCATGTAGGCGACGTCGCCGCTGTCGCCTACGTCGTACACCGTGACGATGTTCGGGTGGCTGAGACCGCCCGCTGCCTTGGCTTCCTGGTAAAAGCGTGCCTCGTATTCAGCGCGCTCACCCTGGTCCGTGGACATGGCGATGGTCTTGATCGCGACGGTGCGGTCGAGAACCGGGTCGATGGCCCTGTAGACGACGCCCATCGCGCCCCGGCCGATCTCGTCCTGGATTTCGTAGCGGCCCAATTTTGTCGGGGTCATTTCCGGCGGTCCATCGAGGTCTGCGAAGGAATCTGGTCCTGGACGCGGCACATCCTTAACTGCGTGTCTTGGCGCTGCGAAATTGCGGGCCCCAGATGGGATGGCCCCTTTCCGAAGGTTCAAGCTCCATCGATGGGTCGATCTTGAGCGCTTTGGCGAACTCGTCGCGGCATGCGGAGAGGCGACTCGATACGCAGTGGGTGAAGGCCAGGTACTTGTGCGCCTTGATTCGGTCGGAATCGCTGGCCAGCCCAAGTTCCAGAGCCCGCCGCAGGTTCCTGGTCGCCACCGCGTATGCGCCTTCCTCGAACTGCTTGATCCCGGTGGATAGGGCCTGATCGGCCTCGCTGGACTGAAACAGGCCGGCGAAGGGGTTCGTGATCTCGCTCACTGGGCCCGTTGCGCAGCCGGCAAGCAAGGCCAGGCAAGCGAAAATCGCAACCAAAGATTTCACGCTATTCATCTCCGTTTCTCCTTGCGTCGAACATGGGCCGACCCGACGCGCATCGCCCCGGGTCTGCTCGTCGTCATCTTCGACTCTCGGAGGCGGTACGGCGCCTGAAGGATGTCGGCAAAGAGCTTCAGTCGAACCGATGCCGAATTGTAAACTGCTCGCCCGGCTTCAGGTCCACTTGCTGCGTGTGCTGCGGCAGCGATGTATTGCGCACCACGATCAGGTGTTTGCCCGGTGTCACCGTAATCTGCTTGACCGGCGGGCTCACGCCCTGGCTCTGGCCATCGACGAACACTTCTCCCCAGGGAATGATCGCCAAGCGCAGGCTGGCCGGCGGGGGCGCGGGGGGCTGTACCGGCACGGCGACCGTCTCCGGCGCCGGCGTCGCCGCGACAGGCGCACGCGGCGGCGGCGGTGCGACTGCCGGTTTCTGATCAACGGCCGCTTTCTTCGGCGGCGGCGGCTTGGCGGCGGTCTTTGGCACAGGCTGCACCGCACGCACCGCGGGTTCCACCTTGGCGGGTCGTTCCTTGTCTTGCCTCGCTGGTCCGGAAGCGTCAGTCGGTTCTTGTCGCTGTTCCTCGGATGCGGGCGGAGCAGGCAGACTTGCCGCCGTCTGCGGAGCCGGCTGCGATTCGGGGGAATTTCTTTGCATGCGAATCGCGACACCGGCGGCAAGCACGATCGCGACCGCAAGCGGCAGGAGCACCAGCAGCGTCGCCTGCGGATTCCGGAGCCAAGCCTTGATCGGTCCGATCGCGCTGGCGCTCCCACTCGCCGCGTCCGCATCCGCGGCAACGCTTGCTTCCGAGGCCGATTTTTTCAGGTCGATGCTGGTCGGCCCTACGGTGTAGACCTCGTGCTCGCGCACGTGCTTATCGGTGCGCGAGCCCTCATATTGGAACAGTTGGGAAAACTCCGGGGACAGGCGGGAGACCACTTCGAAATAGGAGCGCGACACCAGAATCTGCCCCGGAACGGCGAATCCCATGACGCGCTGCGCGACGTTGATGCCGTCACCAATGATGTTGAGCTGCCCGTTGAGGTCCTTGATCAGGCGTACGGGGCCGAGGTTGATCCCGATGCGAATGGCGAGCGATGGTGCGCCGGAAGCGGGCTCTGACGCGATCGCGTCGCGCAGGGTCATCGCCGCAAACAGCGTATCCTCGGGGTTGCCCAGAAAACTGATGGCGGCGCCATCGCCCGTATCCAGAACGATGCGGTCGTTCACAGCGACATTGCGCAGCACCTGCCCGAGCAGCGCGTTGAAGCGCTGCTTGAACGTCATCTGCTCGGCCACCGAGCGCTTGGAATACTCGACGATGTCCAGGAACAGAACACTGCACACGAAGGTGCGGTTCGGCTGTTCGTTCATCGGTTCCCCTGTCGCGGTCGTCGATGAAGGCGACCCGATAAATTACTTTACGCGCATCCCGGGGACCGCGCCGGCATCCGGCGAAAGCAGGTAGATGCCGGATCCTTCCCCGGACGCCGCGAGTACCATTCCCTCCGAAAGACCGAATTTCATCCTGCGCGGTGCGAGGTTCGCGACCACCACGGTCAGCCGCCCTTCCAGCCCGGCCGGGTCGTACGCCGACTTGATGCCCGCGAAAACCGTGCGCGTGCCGCTGCCCAGGTCGAGCGTGATCTTCAGCAGCTTGTCCGCACCGTCCACGAGCTCGGCTTTCAGGATCTTGGCGACGCGCAAATCCAGCTTGGCGAACTCGTCTATCGATATGGTCGCCGGCGCCGCAGGCCGCTGAGTTTCGGCTGCCGGCGTGGCCGGGTGCGGGGTGGAGGCGGCCGCCTTCGCCTGCTCCTTGTCGATGTCGAACAGCGCGTCGAGCTGCTTCGGATCGACGCGGGTCATGAGGTGTGAATACGGCTGAATCGCGTGGTTACCCGGGAAGAAACTGTGTTGCCCCCATTTCATCTGATCGTCGGTCAAGTTCAAGAAATGCCGGACTCGCTCCGCCGTCGCGGGAAGTATGGGACGGAGAAGGACCGTCGCGTACCAGAACATTGCAAGGGCGGAAGAGCACACTTGGTGCAGCTTCCACGAGTCAACCTCGACTTTTGCCAGTTGCCAGGGCTTTTGCTCGTCCACGTACTGATTGATCTCGTCGAGGAACCCGCCGATTTCACGGATCGCCTTGCCGTACTCGCGATCGTTGTAATGTCGGCCGATTGGGGACCAGCAATCATCGCTCGATTGCATTCTGCGGATTAAAGGCATCGCCGCCGCATGCGCCGCGCTCATGGTGCCGTTGAAACGCTCGCTTATGAATCCCGCGCAGCGACTCGCGATGTTCACGTATTTGCCGATCAGGTCGCTGTTGACCCGCGCGATGAAATCATCCGGGTTGAAGTCCACGTCCTCGACGTTGGCGTTCAGCTTCGCCGCGATGTAGTAGCGCAGCCATTCCGGGTTCATGCCGATTTCGAGGTAGCGCAGCGGGTCGATACCGGTACCGCGGCTCTTGGACATCTTCTCGCCCGAGACGGTGATGAAACCGTGGACAAAGACGTTGTTCGGTACCTTGTAGTCGGCGAATTTCAGCGTGGCAGGCCAGAACAGCGTGTGGAAATAGATGATGTCCTTGCCGATGAAGTGGACCTGTTCGTTGTCCGGGTCGGCCATGAACTCCTCGAACGTCCATCGCCGCTCGTAGCCGCGTTCCTTCACCACCTGTGGATAGCGGTTGCCTTCCAGATAATTGCGGAAGCTCGCCAGGTAGCCGATCGGCGCGTCGAGCCAAACGTAGAAGAATTTTCCCGGCGCATCGGGGATCGGGATGCCGAAGTAGGGCGGGTCGCGCGAAATGTCCCAGTCGCCGAGGGCGCTCTCGCCCTCGCCCTCCAGCCACTCGCGCGCCTTGTTCGCCACCTGGGGCTGCAGGCGGCCCGGCTCGTTGACCCATCTGCGCAGAAATTCGACGCACTGCGGATCCGACAGCTTGAAGAAATGGTGCTCCGATCTCTTCAGCACGGGCGCGGCCCCGGACAGCGTCGAGTAGGGGTTGTTCAACTCGGTGGGCGAGTACACCGAGCTGCAGTTCTCGCACGCGTCACCGTACTGGTCCCTCGCGCCGCACTTGGGGCATTCGCCTTTGATGTAGCGGTCGGCGAGGAACATGTTCTTCACCGGGTCGTAAAACTGTTCGATCGCCTTCGTGTAGACCAGGCCCGCGGCCTTGAGCTTGCGGTAGATGTCCTGCGAGAACCAGGTGTTCTCAGGCGAGTGCGTCGAGTGCCAGTTGTCGAAGGCGATGTTGAATCCCTCGAGGTAGCGCGCGCGCCCGGCGGCTATCGCCGCGACGAAGGCTTCCGGCGCCTGGCCCGCCTTCTCCGCGGCCAGCATGATCGGGGCCCCGTGCGCATCGTCAGCACCGACGAAATGGACCTCGTGTCCCTGCATGCGCTGGAAGCGTACCCAGATGTCGGCCTGGATGTACTCCATGATGTGGCCGATGTGGAACGGTCCGTTGGCGTAGGGCAGGGCGGTGGTGACGAAGATTCTGCGTGGCATGTGCTGCTTTTTTCTGCGGAAACTATTAATTCTATCGTGGTAACTGCCGTTTACGCATGCAAATCTGGGTAAAATGGCGGCCCAGCTTAGTCCACCGCGTGAGCCGGCACAATGACCGGCCTCGCTTGCACCGGAGGCAACCCATGTCGCTGACCCAGGAAGTCGTGCAAAACGCGCTCAAGGAGGTTGTAGACCCGAATACGGGCAAAAACCTCATGGCGACGAAATCGGCACGGAACATCAAACTCGACGGGAAGAATGTTTCTCTCGATGTCGAACTCGGCTACCCGGCCAAGACACAGATCGAGCTGGTCAGAAAGGCGGTACTCGAGCGGCTGCGGCAAATCGAGGGCATCGGCGAAGTCAACGTGAGCGTCGCGAGCAAGATCGCCGCGCACGCCGTGCAGCGCGGCGTGAAGCTGATACCCGGCGTAAAGAACATCATCGCCATCGCTTCGGGAAAAGGGGGCGTGGGCAAGTCCACGACGGCCGTGAACCTCGCGCTCGCGCTGGCGGCCGAAGGCGCCAAGGTCGGCGTGCTGGATGCCGACATTTACGGGCCGTCGCAGCCCATGATGCTCGGTATTTCCGGCACCCCGCACACGGATGACGGAAAAATCATCGAACCGATGCGGGGACACGGGATCGAGGCGATGTCGATCGGTTTTCTCATCGACAGTGACACACCGATGGTGTGGCGCGGGCCCATGGTGACCCAGGCGCTGGAACAGCTGCTGCGCGACACGCGCTGGGGCGACCTCGACTACATGGTGGTGGATCTGCCCCCGGGCACCGGAGACACGCAGCTGACGCTGGCCCAGAAGGTTCCGGTCACCGGGGCGGTGATCGTCACCACGCCGCAGGACATCGCACTGCTGGATGCGAGAAAGGGACTGAAGATGTTCGAGAAGGTCGGCATTCCGATTCTCGGTATCGTCGAGAACATGAGCATTCACATCTGTAGCAACTGCGGGCACGCCGAGCACATCTTCGGGCACGGCGGCGCCGAGCGCATGTGCAGCGAGTACAAGGCGGAGTTCCTCGGCGGGCTGCCGCTTGACATCAAGATTCGCGAACAGGCGGACTCGGGCAAGCCGACCGTGGTTTCCGATCCCGACGGTGCGGTCGCCGAACTCTATCGGAAGATCGCGCGCCGCGTCGCCGTCAAGATCGGCGAACTGCAGAAGGACATGAGCGCAAAATTCCCGAATATCGTCATTCAAAACACATAAGTACGTTCAATGACCATCAAGTCCGACGCGTGGATTCGCCGCATGGCGCGATCGCAGCGCATGATCGAACCCTTCGAACCGTCGCAGGTGAAGGAGGTCGAAAGCCGGAAGGTGGTGTCCTACGGGACATCCAGCTACGGCTACGATATCCGCTGCTCGCGCGAGTTCAAGATATTCACCAACATAAACTCCACCATCGTCGATCCGAAGAACTTCGACGAGAAGTCGTTCGTGGATTTCAGCGGCGACGTCTGCATCATTCCGCCCAATTCGTTCGCGCTGGCGCGCACGGTCGAGTACTTCCGTGTTCCCCGCAACGTGCTCGTGGTGTGCCTGGGGAAGAGCACCTATGCGCGTTGCGGCATCATCGTCAACGTCACGCCGCTGGAACCGGAATGGGAGGGGCACGTGACGCTGGAATTTTCGAACACGACGCCGCTCCCGGCGAAGATTTACGCCAACGAGGGTGTTGCGCAGGTGCTCTTCTTCGAGTCCGACGAGCCCTGCGAGACGTCCTACAAGGACCGGGGGGGGAAGTATCAGGGGCAGCGCGGCGTAACCATGCCGAAGGTCTGATACGCCGGTTCAGGCGCGTCTTTCGTAGGTGACGAAATCGTAGCTGGGCGCAAGCGGGTCCTGACTCGAACGTGACTCGCGGGACACCTCCCGCCAGGGACGGCAGTCGAAATCGGGAAAGTAAGCGTCACCGTCGATTTCGGCATCGACTTCAGTGAGCTGCAGCCGGTCCGCGAGCGGCAGCGCCGAGGCATAGATCTGCGCACCGCCGATCACGAACACCTCGCCGGCACCGGAGACCTCCGCCAGCGCCGCTTCGAACGAATGCACTACGCGGCAGCCCGGCGCCGAGAAGTCCGGCGAGCGCGTAACTACAATATTGTCCCGGCCGGGCAGCGGCCGGCCGATGGATTCGTAGGTCCTGCGGCCCATGATCACCGCGTGGCCGAGTGTCAGCTTCTTGAATCGCTTCAGGTCGTCGGAAATGTGCCAGGGAAGTCGATTGGCGCGGCCGATGACGCGGTTGCGCGAGAGCGCGGCAATGATCGTTACCGTCATACCGCGATCGGAGCCTTGATCGCCGGATGCGGATCATAGCCCTCGAGTGTGAAGTCTTCGTAGGTGAAGGCGAACACGTCCTTGATTCGCGGATTGAGCTTCATGGTCGGAAACGGTCGCGGCGTACGAGCGAGTTGAATTCGGGTCTGCTCGACGTGATTCAGATAGAGGTGCGCGTCGCCCAGCGTGTGCACGAACTCCCCAGGTGCAAGGCCGGTCGCCTGCGCAATCATCATGGTGAGCAGCGCGTACGACGCGATATTGAAGGGCACACCGAGGAAGATGTCAGCGCTGCGCTGGTACATCTGGCACGACAGGTGTCCCGCACAGACGTACAACTGAAAGAACGCATGGCAGGGTGGCAGTTTCATGCTCGAGACGTCCGCCGGATTCCACGCGGTCACGATGTGTCGTCTTGAATCCGGATTCGTGCGGATGGATTCCACGACCTGGGCTAGCTGGTCGATTCGACGCCCATCGGGCGCCCGCCAGTTTCGCCACTGGACGCCGTATACCGGCCCCAGTTCACCGTTCTCGTCCGCCCACTCATCCCAGATGGTGACGCCGTGCTGCTTGAGCCACGCGATGTTGCTTTCTCCGCGCAGGAACCACAACAGTTCGTAGATGATCGACTTCAGGTGCAGTTTCTTGGTCGTCAGCAGCGGAAACGAATCGGCCAGATCGAAGCGCATCTGGGTCCCGAAGACCGACAAGGTGCCGGTACCGGTGCGGTCGGTCTTGCGGTTTCCGTGCTCGAGAACCTGGCGCATCAGGTCCAGGTATTGCTGTTCGGGATGGGGTGGCATCAAGGGTCGCCGGGTTGCGAAGTGGACGCGGGATCGTGCGGGCAATGATAGCGCCTATCCCGGGCATCCGGCGCCGAAGCGAATTTGCGGCGAGGTCGCACACGATGCGGCGGAATGAGAAGCCAGGCGAGCGCCGCGGCAAGGGCGAGAACGGCATAGGCGGACGCGAACACCCATTCCGGCAGGTCGTAATACAGCAGGCGCGCAACCCAGCGCCCGACGAAGCTTGCACGCTGCGGCTCGGCGCGCCGCAGCGCATCTTCCCAGACGGTGAGCGGGCAGGCGATGCCGAGCAGGGCCTCGGCCGCCACCAATACGATCGCCCCCAGATGCGCCAATCGGAAGGCGCGATGCCTTACCCAGGCCCAGCGCAGCGCGCCTCCGGCCAGTATCAGCGCGAACCCGCCCGTCACGAACAGCACGAACATGAAATGAACCACGAGGATCGCGTCGGCGAGCATGGCAGCGCTCGATGCAGCCTGATCGAGGGATTGACGCGGATCAGCCGCGCGCTCCGCGTTCGACCGGCCGCGCCGGGTCCGCGCACCATTCGCTCCACGAACCGGGATAGAGCCTGCTGCCGGCGAGACCCGCGATTTCCATGGCCAGCAGGTTGTGGCAGGCCGACACGCCCGAGCCGCAGCTATGAACGACGTGCTCGGGCCGGTGCGCATTCAGCAGGGCCATGAAATCGGCGCGCAGCGTCGCGTGCGGCCGAAAGCAGCCGGCAGCATCGAGGTTCTGCTTGTAGAAGCGATTCACGGACCCCGGAATTCGACCGGCGACCGGATCTATGGGTTCAGTTTCGCCCCGAAACCGTTCCGGCGAACGGGCGTCGACGAGCAGCATTTCCTGGCGCTCGAGATGCGACAGCACGTAGGCTGCGTCTACGCAACTCCCGGGATCACCGCTTCGGACAGTGCGTGGAGCGAAGCGCGTCGGGCGCGGCGTTGGAATTGCATCGTCACGGGGTCTGTTCTCCCGAACCCATTTCAGCCATCCGCCATCGAGCACGGCGACTGACGAGTGCCCGAGCCAGCGCAGCATCCACCAAAGCCGCGACGCGTTGATCCCGTCCTGGGCATCGTAGGCCACCACGCATGTTTCGGGACCGATTCCGGCCGCGCCGAGCTTGGCAGCGAGAACCGCCGCGTCAGGAAGCGGGTGGCGACCGTTCTTCCCCGATTGTGGACCGGCGAGGTCACGGTCCAGATGCATGAAACGGGCCCCCGGGATGTGCGACATCGCGTACTCGGTATGGCCGGCGTCCGGCTTCATCAGATCGTGACGGCAATCCGCGATCACCCAATGCGTGTCCGAAAGGTGCCGCTGCAGTTCCGCCGTGCTGATGAGGGTATTGAGGTCTTTACTGTCCATCGGGCAGCTCAGATGTGCGGCATCAGTCGCCGCCGTATCCATTCATGGAAAAAGACGATGCCGTCTTCCATCGGCGACTGGACCGGTCCGTAATCATCGATGCCGTCGTTCGCCAGCACCTGGCGGCCACGGTCGGTCTTCTGTCCGATGATCTCGTCCTCGTACGCTGTCTCTGCATAGGCGGCCTGTTGCGCTTCGACATACTCGCGTTCGAACAGCGCGACCTCCTCCGTGTAATAGTACTCCACCACGTTCAGGGTCCGGGTCGGCGACACGGGAATCAGCGTGCTGATCACGATGGTATTGGGATACCACTCGAGCATGATGTTCGGGTAGTAAAGCTGCCAGATCGCGCCATGCTCGGGGTCTTTGTTGCCCAGATAGCTCTTGACCCGCTCGTGCCAGCGGCTGTAGACGGCTGTCCCGGGATTCTCGAGTTGGTTGTTGGGACCGAGCACCTGAACCGAATAATTCTCACCCGCGGTCCAGCGCAGGTCGTCGCAGGCAACGAAGCCAGCGAGTCCGGGGTGAAACGGAGCGACGTGATAGAGCTCAAGATAGATTTCGATGAACGTTTTCCAGTTCTGCCTGCATTCGGTTACCGTCATGCGGTCGAAGACATGGCCCGACATGTCGAATTCGCGCTCGACGCCGGATCCTGCCAGGTCCCGGGCAACGTCGCGGGCTCCCGCGAACAACAGGCCGTTCCAGTTCGTCAGCGGTTTCTTGAACAAATTGCGGCAGGGATTCTCGGCGAAGTGCGGTGCGCCAAGCAGTGTGCCGTCCATGTCGTAGGTCCACCTGTGCACGGGACACACCAGATTCTGCGCGTTGCCACTGCCTTCGACGATAATCGCCTGACGGTGCCTGCAGACGTTTGTCAGCAGTTCGATACCGTTGGCGTTATGCACCAGCACCTTCCCGTGGTCGGCCCATTCCAACGAGTAGTAGTCCCCCCGGTTTGGCACCATCAGTGCGTGGCCGACGTACCCCGGGGCGTCGGCAAACAAGAGCCTCTTTTCCAGCTCAAAAATACGTTCGTCGAGGTACCAGGATAGTGGCAGTTGCGACGTCGCCGGTGCGAGCGTGCGCGAGCTGGCCAGATAGGACATATACCGGATTCTCAGTTCGGCGAAGCGAATAGATGAGGGATTCTAGAGTCTTTTGGCGACCCTCGCCATTTGCGCGCCTGCGCGGTCGGGCGAATCATCCGTATCGACGTCACGACCCTTCGCAAGGCGCCGGATTTGACCGCCGCGGCCAAGATCGATTAACTTCACACCTTTATTAGCCGCGGCGTCTGCGCGCTGCCCTTGTACCCGCTTCCCTCATGGCCAAGTCCACAAAGTCAAGCACGGCGGACCAGCATCCGAGCTTCGAAGAGGCGCTCGCCGAGTTGGAAACGATCGTCGCCAGAATGGAGTCGGGCAAGCTGACACTCGAGCAGTCATTGGAGGCGCACCGGCGCGGTATCGAACTGGCGCAGCATTGCCAATCGGTTCTGACGCGAGCGCAGCAGCAGGTTAAGGTTCTCGAGGACAACTCACTCAAGGACTTTGCCGTCGATGGTCGTGAGGAAAGTGACGACGAACCATCCGGCAGGTGACTTTGCCGCCTGGATGGGGGCCCTCCAGGCTCGGGTCGAGGCGGCGCTCGCTAGGCTGCTGCCGGGTCCGGACATCGTACCGCAGCGCTTGCACCAGGCGATGCGCTATGCGGTTCTCGGTGGGGGCAAGCGCGTGCGCCCGTTGCTCGCGTTTGCTGCCGGGGACCTGGCCGGCGCCGATTCGTCCCGAACCGAAATCGTCGCCTGCGCGCTCGAGTGCATCCACACCTACTCGCTGGTTCATGACGACCTGCCCTGCATGGATGACGACATCCTGCGCCGCGGCCGGTCGAGCTGTCATGTCGAGTACGATGAGGCGACTGCTCTGCTCGTGGGCGACAGTCTGCAATCGTTCGCATTTCAACTTTTGGGCGAAAACCGGCTGACAGACGGTGCCGTGGCGCAACTGGAGATGATCCGCATCCTTGCTGCCGCATGTGGCAGCCGCGGAATGGCCGGCGGGCAGGCGTTCGATCTGGCCAGCGTTGGGAAGGCGCTCACGGTGCCCGAACTTGAGCATATGCACATCCGCAAGACCGGCGCGCTGATCCGTGCTTCGGTAGCTCTGGGCGCTTATTGCGGTACGGCACTCTCCAAAGAAGAACGCGATCATCTGGATCGGTATGCCCGCGCGATAGGGCTTGCGTTTCAGGTGGTCGACGACCTGCTGGACTGCGAAGCCTCCACCGCGACGCTCGGCAAGACGGCCGGCAAGGACGCTGCAGCCAAAAAGCCCACCTACGTGAGTGTGCTCGGAGTTGCCAGAGCCCGTGACCTGGCCGAGGATTTGCGCGCGGACGCGCACAAGGCGCTCTCCGGCTTCGGCGAAAAGTCATACCGCCTCGCTGCGCTGGCGGACTTCATTGTGTTGCGCAAGTTTTGAGCGCGCATCGGTCGCCGCGCTGCTTTTGAGGTACATTGACGCTTGTGACCGGCGTTTGTGGAACCTCCCTGATCGCCTGCGAAAAGGTGGGCGCTCAGGCGCCGCAGGATGCTGTGGCGCCTAACCCGACGATGTACGAGCTGCTCAAAACCATTAATGATCCCGCAGAGTTGCGGCGACTGGACCGCAGGTCCCTCGGCTTGCTCGCCGATGAATTGCGGGCATTCCTGGTCGAGTCGGTATCGCAGACAGGCGGGCACTTGTCGTCCAACCTCGGCACGGTCGAGCTGACGATCGCCCTGCATTACGTGTTTAACACCCCGGAAGACCGGATCGTGTGGGACGTCGGGCATCAGACCTATACGCACAAGATCCTGACGGGGCGGCGCGAGGGTATGAGGGCGCTGCGCATGCTCGATGGCATGTCGGGTTTCCCGCGCCGCGACGAAAGCATATACGACACGTTCGGCACTGCGCACTCGAGCACTTCGATCTCCGCCGCGCTGGGCATGGCGCATGCGTTTAAGCTGAAGGGCGAAAAGCGTCACTGCATCGCGGTAATCGGCGACGGCGCGATGTCCGGTGGAATGGCCCTGGAGGCGCTGAACAACGCGGGCTTTGCCGATGCCGACTTGCTGGTGATTCTCAACGACAACGACATGTCGATTTCGCCTGCAGTGGGAGCGCTGAACCGTTATCTCGCGCGGCTCATGTCCGGGCATTTCTACACCGTGGCGAAGAAGGCCGGGGAGAAGGTCCTCGGCGGTGTGCCGCCTTTGTGGCAGCTGGCGAAGAAGGTCGAGGAGCATGCCAAGGGCATGATGGTTCCCTCCACGCTGTTCGAGGAGTTCGGCTTCCATTACGTCGGCCCGATCGATGGGCATGATCTGGACTCCCTCATTCCGACGCTCGGGAACATAAAGGAACTCAGGGGGCCGCAATTTCTGCACGTGATCACGAAGAAAGGCCAGGGATACAAGCTGGCCGAGGCCGATCCGATCCTGTATCACGGGCCAGGCAAATTCGATCCTGCCGAAGGAATCAAGAAGTCAAGTGGAGGCAAGCCCACTTACGCGCAGGTATTCGGAGCCTGGATGTGCGACATGGCGCGCATCGATTCGCGCCTGGTGGGCATTACGCCGGCCATGCGCGAGGGCTCGGGCCTGGTGCGTTTCGCCGACGAGTTCCCGGAACGCTACTTCGACGTGGGAATCGCCGAACAACACGCGGTGACCTTCGCCGCCGGGTTGGCCTGCGAAGGTCTGAAGCCGGTGGTGGCGATCTACTCGACGTTCCTGCAGCGCGGCTACGATCAGCTCGTCCACGACGTTTGCATTCAGAACCTTCCCATCGTGTTTGCGCTGGATCGCGCCGGCATAGTGGGTGCGGACGGCGCCACCCACAACGGTGCGTTCGACATCGCGTACCTGAGGTGCGTGCCGAACATGGTGGTCATGACCCCGAGCGACGAAAACGAGTGCAGGCAGATGCTCTATACGGCGTTCGGACTCAATGGGCCCGCGGCCGTGCGCTACCCGCGGGGCGCCGGCCCTGGGGTCGCTGTCGGCAAAGAGATGCAGGCCATTGCCGTCGGCCGCGGCGAGGTGCGCCGCCAAGGCAAGCGGTTCGCGATCCTGGCGTTTGGCAGCATGCTCGCGGCGGCACTCGAGGTCGCCGAGGAAATCGATGCGACGGTCGTGGACATGCGCTTCGCCAAGCCGATTGACGATGCGCTTGCGGCCGAAATGGCCAGCTCGCACGAACTGGTCGTGACGGTCGAAGACCACGCGGCGCAGGGAGGTGCGGGAAGCGCCGTTTCCGAAGCCCTCGCGGCGCGCGGCATTGCTACTGCGATCCTGCATTTGGGTTTGCCGGACCGGTTTGTCGACCACGGTGACGTGCAGCAATTGTTTGCGCGTATCGGATTGGATCGGGCCGGCATTCTGGCGTCGATTAGGGCCCGCACCGGCGCATAGGCGAACAGAAGTGCGTCGTCGTGCCATATCCCTGATTGCACTAGGGTCAAGGCCGGTCGCGTTTCCAGATACGAGCAGCCGGGATGTTAAAATCTTCAAACACAGGCAGCATCGCCTGTGCCTACAGGAACAACAATGAATACTCGCGAAGCGGCGGTTATCCCGGACGTCCAGAGCGCCGAGGACAAGCGCAAACTTGCCATCGATAGGGTCGGCATCAAGGCGATTCGGCATCCGATCAGGGTGGCCGAGCGCGGCGGCGGAACGCAGCACACGGTTGCAGTGTTCAACATGTACGTAAGCCTGCCCCATCATTTCAAGGGCACCCACATGTCGCGCTTCGTCGAGATCCTGAACATGCACGAGCGCGAAATCTCGGTGGAAACGTTCCAGGTCATGCTCGACCAGATGATGGAAAGGCTCGAAGCCGAAGCCGGCACGATTGAAATGACCTTCCCGTATTTCATCAACAAGCAGGCGCCGGTTTCCAAGGTCAAGAGCCTGATGGACTACGAGGTCACGTTCACCGGCGAGATCTGCGGTGACGTCAAGCGATTTACCATGAAGGTCGTGGTGCCCGTCACCAGCCTGTGCCCGTGCTCAAAGAAGATCTCGGACTACGGCGCCCATAACCAGCGTTCGCACGTCACGATCGCCGCGCGCACGAAAGAGTTCGTGTGGATCGAGGAACTGGTCGATTACGCGGAGAAGCACGCATCCAGCGAACTCTACGGCTTGCTCAAGCGTCCGGATGAAAAGCTCGTGACCGAGCGTGCTTACGACAACCCGAAGTTCGTCGAGGACATGGTGCGTGACGTCGCCGCCGATCTCAATCGCGACAAGCGGATCACCTGGTATTTGGTCGAATCGGAAAACTTCGAGTCCATCCACAACCATTCGGCCTACGCGGCGATCGAGCGCGACAAGACCCGGAGGTAACTTCTGCCTGCTGGGTGGGCCGAGAGCAGCGTGACGCCGCCGGAGGTCTTTTGGCCCACCGAGAGCGTCTGCGGCTTGCCGCCGTCGATCTGCACCACGGCCTTGTTTGAAAACAGCCCGACGACGTTGATGTCCGTCGCGGCGGCCCCGGCAGCCAGCAGACCGAGGAGCACCCCGAAAAGCGTCGATGCAATAGAATGGCGGCAATCCATGAGCACCTCCCGCGAATGAAACCCGTCGCCATATTTCGCCACAGCGCGACGGAAGGCCCCGCCTATTTTGTCACATACCTCGACGCGCACCGGATCCCCTGGGTGCTGCTGAAGGTCGATGCCGGCGACGCCGTTCCGGCTGATCCGGCCGCGTTCGCCGGGCTCGTGTTCATGGGTGGGCCGATGAGCGTCAACGACGATTTGAGCTGGGTCGCGGAGGAGGCGGCGCTCGTGCGGCGCGCCGTCGCGGACGGCATCCCGACGCTTGGGCACTGCCTGGGCGGACAGCTCATGGCCAAGGCACTTGGCGCAGCGATCTCGCGCAATCCGGTCAGGGAGATTGGCTGGGGCGCGGTTACCGTGCGCGACTCGTCTTTGGCACGGCACTGGTTCGGGGACCTGCGCACGTTTCTCTCATTTCACTGGCACGGCGAAACTTTCACCTTGCCCGAAGGTGCAACGTGCATCCTTGAAAGTCCCTGGTGCGCGAATCAGGCCTTTGTCCTCGGGCCGCACCTGGGTATGCAATGCCATGTCGAAATGACCCCGGAGTTGATCCGCGCATGGTGCAAGGATTGGGACACTGAGGTCCGGGGTATGGCGGGACCGTCAGTCCAGACGCCCGAGCAGATGGAGCAGGACATCGGTGCGCGCGTACAGGCGCTAAACGCAGTTGCCGACCGGCTCTACGACCGCTGGATCGAGGGTTTGAAGGGCTAGAGCAGGTTTATTCCCGGAAGTTCTGGAACTGCAGCGGGATCTCCTTCACCGCGTTCTTGACCAGCGCAATCGCCGCCTGCAGGTCGTCCTTCTTGGCGCCCGAGACGCGCACCGCCTCGCCCTGGATCGAAGCCTGGACCTTGATCTTGGCGTCCTTGATCAGCTTGACGATGCGCTTGGCGGTGTCCTGCTCGATGCCGTTCCTGACGTCGACCAGCTGCTTCATCTTGTTGCCGCCGATCTTCTCGGAGGGTTTCGGCTCCAGCGCGCGCACGTCGACGCCCCGCTTGGCGCACTTGGAATGGAACACATCCATTACTTGCTTCAGCTTGAAATCATCGTCCGCATAGACCGTAAGTTGCATTTCAGTCTGCTCGACGCGCGCATCCGAGCCTTTGAAATCGAAGCGGTTGGCGACTTCCTTGTTGGTCTGCTCGATCGAGTTCTTCAGTTCAACCTTGTTGACTTCAGAAGTGATATCGAAGGAGGGCATGGCGGAAATCCTGTTTGAAAACCTGGGGGAATTATACGGTAGCCGCTGCGTCGTCCTGCCCCGGGCACCGCCTCGACCGCGGCCAACGGGCGGCAGATCAGTGCAGCTAGATGATCACGACGAAATCTGCGACGAATCCGGTCGGTTCACCGGGGTAACCTCGAGGGTTGCATACGATACGCGTTCCCGAGACGCGGTAATCGAAGAACGTGTGCGTATGGCCGTGGATCCAGACCGGCGCCTGCCCCATCATCGATTCGAGGGGGATGATGAAACCGGGGTTGGCGGGATGCCGGGCGTACCCGGGGGCAATCGACCCGGGATGCGGTGCGAAATGCGTGATAACCACGGTAGTTCCCGCGAAAGGCCGTGCGAGCGCCTGTTCGAGCCATCCACGGTGATTGCGGTGCAGCGCTATTGCGTCCTCGGGCGCGAAGTTGCGCGCGCCGTTGCGGATCGCGTGGTAATCGGGATTCATTCGTCGCGCGCCTTCGATAACCGCCGCCCGCTCGGCTTCGGGCGCGAGCGAATAGTCGGTCCACAAACCGCACCCGAGGAACCGCACCCCGGTGATTATGCGTTCACCGCATTCGAGCAGTTCGACCCGCGTCCCTTGAACGGCGGCACGCATCACTTCCTGCGTCGTCCAGAAGTCTCCGTCGTACGGTTCGTGGTTGCCGGGCACGTAGAGGACGGGCGCGTCGAAATTGCGCTGTGCCCACTCGATTCCCTTGGCGCCATTATCGATATCGCCGGCAAGTATGACGAGGTCCGCGTCGACCTGTGGCAATTCGACGGGCCAGACTTCCAGGTGCAAATCCGAAAGAACGCGAATCCGCACGGCCGCGTGCCTTGCGTTGCGCTCAGCGCACCAGCAAATTAGCGCTTCTTCCTGCGCAGGTTCGCGGCGGTACGCATGCGAAGCGCATTGAGCCGGATGAAGCCTGCCGCGTCGGCCTGATCGAAGGCGCCCCGGTCGTCCTCGAACGTCGAGATCGCGGGATCGAACAGAGAATCTGTTTTCGAGGCGCGGCCGACGTTCATTACGGTCCCCTTGTAGAGCTTTACCCGCACCGTACCGTTGACCGTTCGCTGCGATTCGTCGATCAGTTTCTGCAGCAGCATCCGCTCAGGGCTGAACCAGTAGCCGTTGTATATCATTCGCGCATAGCGCGGCATCAGGTCGTCCTTGAGAGAGAGCACTTCGCGATCGAGCGTAATCGATTCCATGGCCCGGTGGGCGCGCAGCATGATCGTGCCGCCGGGCGTTTCATAACAGCCGCGCGATTTCATGCCTACATAACGATTTTCGACCAGATCCAGGCGGCCGATGCCGTGCCGGCCTCCGATGCGGTTCAACTCGGCGAGCACTTTCGCAGGGGTCAGCCGCTTACCGTTGACCGATACGATATCGCCGTGTTCGTAGCCAAGTTCGAGATACTCGGGGCGGTTGGGCGCCTTTTCGGGGGGCACGGTAATGCGCCACATGGACTCGTCGGGTTCATAGGCCGGATCTTCCAGGATGCCGCCTTCGTAGGAGATGTGCAGCAGATTGGCGTCCATCGAGTACGGCGCTCCGCCACGCCTCTTGTAGTCGACCGGAATGCCGTTCTTCTGCGCGTACCTGAGCAGCTTCTCGCGCGAAAGAAGGTCCCATTCGCGCCAGGGCGCAATGACCCTGACGTCGGGCATGAGCGCGTAGGCGCCCAGTTCGAAACGAACCTGGTCGTTGCCTTTGCCGGTGGCGCCATGCGAGATCGCGTCTGCGCCTGTCTTCTTTGCGATCCTGACCAGATGCTTGGCGATGAGAGGCCGGGCGATCGAAGTTCCGAGCAGATACTCTCCCTCGTAGACCGCGTTGGCGCGGAACATCGGGAACACGAACTCACCCACGAACTCCTCGCGCAGATCTTCGACGAAGATTTGCTTGACGCCGAGCAGCCTGGCCTTGCGTCGGGCGGGTTCAAGCTCCTCGCCCTGACCTATGTCGGCGGTGAAGGTCACCACTTCGCAACCGTAGGTGTCCTGAAGCCACTTCAAAATGACCGAAGTGTCCAGCCCGCCCGAATAGGCGAGCACGACTTTCCTTGCTTGGGATAATTTGGCTGGCATGTCAGTTCAAAAATGTGGAAAAAATCTCTCTCGGCTGCTGTCGCGCCGCGGTTATTCCACCGCGTCAGCGCTCGGAACGTTTTCTTGGATTCCTCGATTTGGATCGCGTCCGTCCGGCAGCTGTTTGGGTCCGCTTCGGTGGGCCCGACTTGGCTGCCCCGATGAGCAGGAACTCCAGTAGTGCCTTCTGTGCATGCAGCCGGTTTTCGGCCTCGTCCCACACGGCGCTCTGCGGGCCGTCGATGACGGCGCCTGCCACTTCCTCGCCGCGGTGCGCGGGCAGGCAGTGCATGAACAGCGCCTTCTTCTTCGCTTCGCGCATCATCGCCCCGTCGACCTGCCAGTTTTCGAAATTGCGCTTTCGCTCCTCGTTCTCCGCTTCGAAACCCATGCTGGTCCAGACGTCCGTGGTGACCAGGTCGGCGCCGCGCGCGGCGCGCATTGGATCGCTGAACTGCTCGAAATGGCCGGTTCCGTGAAGTCCGGCGCGCTCGGGTTCGACCTCGTAACCCGGCGGCGTGGACACGTGCAGGTTGAAATCCAGGACCTCGGCCGCCTGCAGCCAGGTATTGCATACGTTGTTGGAATCCCCGATCCACGCCACGGTCTTGCCGCGTATCGGGCCGCGCTGCTCTATGAAGGTGTAGATGTCCGCCAGTATCTGGCAGGGGTGGTACTCGTTGGTGAGCCCGTTTATCACCGGTACGCGCGAATGCGCGGCGAAGCGCTCCAAGATCTCCTGCTCGAAGGTGCGGATCATGACGATGTCGACCATGCGCGAAATCACCTGCGCTGCGTCCTCGACAGGTTCGCCGCGACCGAGTTGCGTGTCGCGCGTGTTCAGGTAGATCGCGACGCCGCCCAGTTGGTGCATGCCGGCCTCGAACGAGAGGCGCGTACGCGTCGACTGCTTCTCGAAAATCATCGCCAGCGTCCGGTCCGCGAGCGGCTGATAGGGCCGGTAGGCCTTGAACTGAGCCTTTATCCAGCGGGTGCGCTCGAACACGTGTTCGTATTCCCGGCGCGATAAGTCCCGAAATTGAAGATAGTGGCGTGTAGCCATGACAAGAGCCGCCGTGCTCGTTCCGCCTAGGCGCTGGCCGCCTGGGCTCGCGAGGGAGCGAGGAACGTGCGAATCAACGGCGCAAGCATCGAAACCAGGGTCCTCGCCTCGGCTTCGTTCATGACCAGCGCCGGCAGGAGGCGAACGACGTTGTCCGCGGTGACATTGATGAGCATGCCCTGCTCGAGCGCAAGCCTGACCAGTTCCCCGCAGGGACGATCCAGTTCGACGCCTATCATGAGGCCGCGGCCGCGTATGCCGACCACGCCGGCGGCGTCCGAGAGCGCCTTTGTCAGTTCGCCGCATATCAGGGAACCGACGCGTTCGGCGTTCTCCATCAGCCGTTCGCCCTCGATCGTCTCGAGTGTGGCGAGCGCTGCGGCGCACGCGAGCGGATTGCCTCCGAAGGTCGAGCCATGGTTGCCGGGCTTGAACGCTCCGGCCGCGGCGCTGCGGGCGAGGCACACACCGATGGGAACGCCGGCAGCCAGGCCTTTGGCGAGAGTGAGTACGTCCGGAAGCACGCCGACCTGCTGATAGGCAAACCATTTTCCGGTGCGGCCCAGTCCGCACTGAACTTCGTCGAGCATCAGTAGCCAGCTGTTGCGGTCACAGAGTTCTCGCAAGCCGCGCAGATATTCGATATCGCTGACTTTGATGCCGCCTTCACCTTGGATCGGCTCCACGAGAACCGCAACGACGTCACGGTTGCGCTCGGCGACCTGGCGCACGCTTTCCAGGTCGTTGAACGGCACGCGCACGAATCCGCTGACCAGCGGCTCGAACCCCGCCTGGACCTTGCGACTGCCAGTCGCCGAAAGCGTCGCAAGCGTGCGCCCGTGGAATGCTCCCTCCATGACGATGACTGACGGGCAGTCGATCCCTTTGCTGTGCCCGTAAAGCCGCGCGATCTTGATCGCCGCCTCGTTTGCTTCGCAGCCGGAGTTGCAGAAAAACGCATTGTCCATGCCCGAAATCGCGGAAAGCTTGTCGGCGAGCCGTTCCTGTTCGGAGATTCGATACAGGTTGGAGACATGTATGAGGCGCGCGGCCTGATCGGCAAGCGCCTTCACGATCACAGGATGCGCATGGCCAAGCGTGTTGACGGCAATACCCCCCAATGCATCCAGGTAACGCTTGCCTGCATCGTCCCACAGCCAGACGCCCTGCCCGCGTGCGAACGAAACCGGCAGCCGGGCATAGGTGTTCATGAGGTGGGTTGTCGTCATGGCGATAGACTGGTCAACGCTCAAAAATTGCTGCGGCGACCAACTGAGCCGGCGCGGCAGCCTGAACTTCACTCACGAACGGCTTGTGCCGCCTAGTGATCCGCTGGCTACCGCCGGGCCGCCGTCTGGCCGCCGCGTGGGATAATGATTTTCCGAATTAATTTCCCGAACTGCAAAAAATATCTTAGCACAGTAGGAACAGGGGGGTGTACGCGCCTCGCGGTATTCAATCAAAAGGGCGGCGTGGGAAAGACCACGACTGTGCTCAATCTCGGCGCGGCGCTGGCACGGCGCGGAATCGCGCCACTTCTGGTTGATCTGGACCCGCAGGCGCACCTGTCAGCGATCCTGCACCCGGTGGGCTCCGGGGCGCAGAGCATGTTTGCCTTTTACAGCGACTCCCGTCCGCTCGCCGAACTGATGCGGTCGGTCGATTTTGGCGCTCGGCTGCTGCCCGCGCATCCGGAACTGCTCAAGGTCGATACGCTGTACGGCAAAGGTCCGGGCGTACTCGGCCTTCTCAAGGACGGTCTGGACGTCGCCTTCGCGGGCGCGCAGCAGCCGGTGCTGATCGATAGTTGCCCGATGCTCGGGGTGCTGTCGCTGTCGTCGATTTTCGCCACCGGCCGGGTATTGGTTCCGATTTCGGCCGACTACCTCGCTTTGAAAGGAGCGCTTCAGCTTGAAAATACGCTGCGCGCTCTGGAGCATGTGCTGAAGAAACGCGTCGAGCGCCGCTATTTGCTCACGCGGTTCGACACCCGGCGTCGCATGTCGCATGAAATTGGAACACGGCTCGTCGAGCGCTTCGGTGCCGAACTGTGCGAGACGAGAATTGCGGAATCCGTGGCTCTGGCCGAGAGCCCGTCGCTCGGCCGCGACATATTCAGCCACGCGCCTCAATCACGTGGCGCTCGCGACTACGAACAGTTACTGGAAGAACTGCTCTCGACCGGGTTCTTGGAGGTCTAACCACCCGCGAATCGCCCGGTTCGGCGTTCGTCACGGCCGGCCGATGAAATGATCGCGGGGTCCCTGGACTATTTCGTGAGCAGTGAAACCACGTCCTCGAAGCTCATGCTGCCGCTCTTTTGACGCGCGGCAATAAGCATGCACTCCGTGACCTCGCAGTGCTGGTACATCTGGCGCAGCTTCCTTTGCGCGTCGGCCTCATCGCGACCATGAATCACGAGGTTTTCGACGACCAGCCCGTGACGCGTGCGGATGCGGAAGCGATACTTCATGGTCTGCGACGCTGGGTACATAACCCCTCTCGGCCAGGCACTTGACGGGTTTTATAGCATGACGTTGTCGTAAGCGCAACCTAACTGACTGGTTCAGCGTGATTTTTTAACATTTGGCCGCACCATCGAATCCAATGGGCCACGGGAAATCTGCGCAGTCGGACATGAATAGGGCTGCCGAAGCAGCCCTTGAAGCTTATGCGCCGGGAAGGTGGATCTGCAGTCGTCAGGCGAGCGCCTTGATCTGCGCGTTCAGGCGGCTCTTGTGCCGTGCCGCTTTGTTTTTATGGATAATTTTCTTGTCGGTGATGCGGTCGAGAACACTGGCGGACTGTCGATAGACTTGCGCCGCCTTGGTCTTGTCCCCGGCCGCGATCGCTTTCTTCACGCGACTGATCGCGGTGCGCAGTTCCGAGCGCAGACTCGTATTGCTGAGGCGCCGCTTTTCCGATTGACGGGCCGCCTTGCGCGCCCCTTTGGTATTGGCCATATGCCCTTCTGTTCGCTTGGGAAGATGCGAAAAGTGCGCAAGTATAAAGGGTCGGAGAGCGTCCGGCAACCGCGGCGCGCGGCGCGCCCCCTAATCCCGTGTGAGGCGCACCGTATAATCGGTTTCCATGAACTTGTTGCGGGCGCTCGCCACGATCAGCAGCATGACGCTGGTCTCGCGCATCCTCGGCTTCGTGCGCGACGCCGTTATCGCGCGAATGTTCGGGGCCGGGATCTACACCGACGCGTTTTTCGTCGCGTTCCGGATCCCCAACTTGCTGCGCCGGCTGTTCGCCGAAGGGGCGTTCTCGCAGGCCTTCGTTCCGATACTGGCCGAATACAGGGCGCGCGAAGGTGAGGCTCAGACCAAGCGGCTCGTGGATCGAACGGCAAGCGCGCTGTCTCTGGCGCTGGTCACGGTGACAGTGCTTGGTGTCGCTGCCGCGCCGGCAATCGTCTACGTCAGCGCGCCCGGTTTTGCGGCCGTTCCGGCGAAGTTCGACGTCACCGTGTCGATGTTGCGGGTAACTTTCCCCTACATCGTTTTCATTTCGCTGGTTGCGCTGGCCGGCGGGATCCTCAACACCTGGAGCCGGTTCGTCATCCCGGCGTTCACGCCCACGGCCCTCAACCTGAGCCTGATCGTGTGCGCGCTGTACGTAGCACCGTACATCAACCCGCCAGTGATGGCCCTCGCACTGGGCGTCCTGCTCGGAGGCGTGCTGCAACTCGCCCTTCAGGTGCCTTCGCTGGCGGCCGTCGGCATGCTGCCCCGGCCAAGCCTGGTTTTGAATGACCCGGGCGTGCGGCGCATCGTCGTGCTAATGGCGCCGGCCGTGGCGGGAGTATCGGTGGGACAGATCAGCCTGCTCATCAACACCATCTTCGCCTCCTTCCTCGAATCGGGGAGCGTGTCCTGGCTGTATTACGCGGACCGGCTGATGGAGTTTCCCACCGGAATGCTCGGTGTGGCGTTGGGTACCATATTGCTGCCAAGCTTGGCCAAGTATCATTCGGAGGCGGCGACGGACCAGTATTCGCGCCTGCTCGACTGGGGGCTGAGGCTGACGCTCATGCTGGCGCTACCCGCGGCAGCGGCGCTCGCGGTATTGGGTGTGCCGCTGGTCGCAACGTTATTCCATTACGGCGAGTTCGCGGCGCGCGACGTGTGGATGACGCGCCAAGCGCTCGCCGCGTACAGCGTTGGGCTGCTCGGCCTGATCCTGGTCAAGGTGCTGGCGCCGGGGTTTTATGCGCGGCAGAATATCCGGACACCGGTCAAAATCGCTGTCGTTACCCTGTTCGCAACCCAGGCCATGAATGCCGCACTGATCGTGCCGCTGAGACACTCGGGCCTCGCGCTGGCCATAGGACTCGGAGCCTGCCTGAACGCTTTCCTGCTGTATCGCAAGCTGAGGCAGCGTGACATTTATCTGCCCCAGCCGGGGTGGCTGGCGTTTCTGCTGAGAATCTTTCTCGCGGTCGCGGCAATGAGCGCCGGGATCTGGTTCGCGATGGGCCCGGAGACGTGGTGGCTCGCGGCCTCCGGCGCCCGGCGTGTGATTGCGCTTGCGGCGATAGTCGCCGGGGGCGGCGCGGTGTATTTCGCATGCCTTTGGGCGCTCGGATTTCGCGTGCGGGACTTCGTCAAGAGGTCGGCATGAAACCGAGCCTGGAACGCTTCGCCGACCTGGTCTCAGCGGACGAATTCGATCTCGCCGAGGCCAGCCTCATGGTGGCGCAGGACATCTATCCGGACATCAACGTTCGCGCATACCTTGGACGGCTCGACGACATGGCCGCGGAGATCAGGCGCAGGATTGCGGTCGACGCATTTTCCGAGCAGAAGGTGCAGGCGCTCAATTATTATCTTTTCAGCGAGCGGGGGTTTAGCGGCAATATCGAGCATTACTATGATCCGCGAAACAGCTACCTCAACGAGGTGATCGAGCGGCGAACCGGAATACCGATCACGCTGTCGATCCTGTACATCGAACTCGGCAGGCGGCTGGGGCTGAATCTCCACGGCATTTCGTTTCCGGGGCATTTCCTGGTCAAGCTGACGATGAAACGGGGGCAACTGGTGCTCGACCCGTTCCTTGGAGGCGAGGCGCAGTCCGAATCGGACCTGCGGCAGCGTTTGGCGAAAGTACTGCCTGCCGCGACGGCGCGCAACGCATCGCTCGACCACTACCTTAGGCCCGCGACGCCGCGCCAGATACTGGCGCGCGTTCTGCGCAACCTGAAGAATATCTACATGCGGGGTGCGCGGTTCGAGAACGCGCTGGCGATCATGCACCGCATGCTGCTGGTGGTACCCGAGTCGGCCGCGGAATTGCGCGACCGCGGCATGCTGTACCGGCAGCTCGATTGCTTTCGCCCGGCGCTGACGGACCTGCGCGATTACCTGCGTCGCCGGCCGGATGCGCCGGACGCATCCGATGTTCACACCTGCATCGTCGAACTGCAGCAGGCATGTGCGAAATTGAACTAATGTGCAAGGAGAGACCATGAAACTCACCAGCAGCAATTTCCAGGACAAAGGCCGCATACCCGGTACGCTCGCGTTTGCCGTCGCGGATCCCGCGCAGCATGTCAGGCTGTCCTCGAACCGCAATCCGCATCTTCAATGGACCGATGTGCCCAAAGGGACGCAGTCCTTTGCAGTCATCTGCCACGATCCGGATGTGCCGACCAAACCCGACGACGTGAACAAGGAGGGGCGCGTGGTCCCGAAGTCGTTGCCGCGCGCAGATTTTTTCCACTGGGCGCTGGTCGATCTGCCGGCGTCGGTCACGGAAATCCGCGAGGGCGAGTTCGCCGATGGCGTGACTCCGCGCGGCAAGAGCGGGCCCGACGCGGCAAAGGGCGCGCGCCAGGGGATCAACGACTACACGGCATGGTTCGCCGGCGACAAGGACATGAGCGGAAACTACTTTGGCTATGACGGCCCGTGCCCGCCGTGGAACGACGAGATCCTGCATCACTACGTGTTTACCGTCTACGCCCTCGATGTGGCCAAGCTCGCACTTTCGGGCGATTTCGCCTGCCGCGATGCGCTCAAGGCGATGGAGGGGCATATTCTCGATCGGGCATCGATTACCGGCACGTACACGCTCAATCCGGACTCGGCAGGCTGAGTCCGCCGCATTCGCCTGCCAGGCGGCGCGGTTAGACCGGACCGCGGGTCGCCGCGGCCCGATGGCCCGGTGCCAATTCACGCTGCGGTGCGGCGGGCCACGCCGCAGATGACGCCGAAGTCACTTGAGATATCGCTCGTGGCGGGTCGAGAGCCGCCGCCGGCGTGCCCCTTGAGAGGACAAGCCGCTATAATTCAACCCTTTGCGTCCTGGCTGTCTCTGTCCGATGCTGGTCACCCGTGGTGCGTGCGCTGCAACATTGCCGCCGGTCGCATTGACCATTGGCAATTTCGACGGCGTTCACAAAGGCCATCAAGCGATACTGGACCGCCTGCGCCGCGCCGCGGACGCGCGCTCGCTGGTTGCGTGCGTGCTCACATTCGAGCCGCACCCGCGGGAGTTTTTTTCGCCTCAGTCGGCGCCAACGCGGCTGACATCGCTGCGCGAAAAGCTCGAACTTCTGGGTGAGAAGGGCATCGCACGCATACACGTGCAGCGGTTCACGCGCAATTTCGCGTCCATAGCTGCAGAGGCATTCGTCGAGCAGGTGATTTGCCGCACGCTTAATGCGCGCTGGATTCTGATCGGCGATGATTTCCGTTTCGGCAACGGGCGGGCCGGTGACGTGCACCTGCTGCGCGCGCTGGGCGCGCGCCACGACTTCGAGGTCGAAACCGTGCAGACGGTCGAGCAGGCCGGCAAGCGCGTCTCGAGTTCGTCGGTCCGCGAGGCGCTGAGTCTGGGCGAAATCGCGCGAGCGCAGGCGCTGCTAGGCAGGCCGTACAGCATCAGTGGTCGCGTCGTGCAGGGAAACCGCGTCGGCCGGGCACTGGGATACGCCACGGCGAATATACAACTGCAGCACAATCGACCGCCGTTGATGGGGATCTACGCGGTTCGCGTGCATGGACTGCGGGCCGAGGACGGAAGGCCGCGGCCGGCGCATGACGGCGTGGCGAGCCTGGGCGTGCGCCCGACCATCGATTCGGCGGGACAGGCGGTGCTTGAAGTGCATTTGTTCGACTTTGCCGGCGAACTTTACCGCAGTCACCTCAGGGTCGATTTTCTGCACAAGATCCGCGACGAGCAGAAATTCCCCGACCTCGAGAGTCTGCGCACGCAGATCGCGCGTGATTGCGAAGCGGCGCGGGCTTACCTGAAGGATCATTGAACCGGAACGCGTGGTGGCAAAAGTCGGCAAGGGATGGCCGAACTACGTTGGAAGCAGGGCGGCATCCGAATGCCGCCGAGGCCCTGGTGGCGACGCGAGACATTGGGTGGAACAAGGAAATGGCTGAAGAAAAATCGGGCAGCAAGAACGAATACCGGACGACGCTCAATCTGCCCGGCACGCCGTTCGCGATGCGCGGCGACCTGGCCAAGCGCGAGCCGGACTGGGTCAAATCCTGGCAGGACCGCCGGCTCTATCAGAAGATCCGCGAGGCTTCCAAGGGCCGGCGCAAATTCGTCCTGCACGACGGCCCGCCCTACGCCAACGGCGACATTCACATCGGCCACGCGGTCAACAAGGTGCTCAAGGACATCATCACCAAGTGCCGCAATCTCGCGGGTTTCGACGCACAGTACCTGCCGGGTTGGGATTGCCACGGCATGCCGATCGAGATCCAGATCGAAAAACAGCACGGCAAGCACATCGCTGCGGATCGCGTCCAGGCCCTGTGCCGCGCATATGCAGCCGAGCAGATCGAAAGCCAGAAACGGGACTTCATCCGCCTTGGGGTGCTGGGCGACTGGGACAGTCCATATAAGACGATGGCGTTCAAGACCGAAGCCGACGAGATCCGGGTGCTCGGCAAGATCATGCAGCAGGGATTTCTGTACCGCGGCCTGAAACCGGTCAACTGGTGCTTCGACTGCGGCTCGGCGCTGGCGGAAGCCGAAGTCGAATACGCGGACCGGACCGATTTCGCCGTGGACGTCGGATTCGCGTTTGCCGAGTCGGACAAGATCGCGAAGGCGTTCGGCTTCGAGACGCTGCCCGAAGGACCGGGCCACATCGTCATCTGGACTACCACGCCTTGGACCATTCCGGCCAACCAGGCGCTCAACGTGCATCCCGAATTCGCCTACAGCCTGGTGCAGACCGAGCGTGGCATGCTGATCCTCGCCACCGGCCTGCTGGAGGCTTGCCTGAACCGCTACGGATTGCAGAAACACTCGGTGATCGGCGAATGCAAGGGCTACAAGCTTGCCTACATCAAGTTCCAGCATCCGTTCTACGACCGCAGCGCCCCTGTTTACGCGGGCGAGTATGTGACGCTGGAGACTGGAACCGGTATCGTGCACAGTGCTCCCGCGTACGGAATCGAGGACTTCATGTCCTGCCGCGCGCATGGCATGCCCTACGAGAAGATCCTGATGCCGGTTCTAGGCGACGGCCGCTTCGAGGACGCGCTGCCGTTCTTCGGCGGCATGAACATCTGGAAGGCCAACCCGAAGATCGTCGAAAAGATCAGCGAGGTCGGGGCGCTGCTGCACGTCGAGAACTACGCGCACAGTTACATGCACTGCTGGCGCCACAAGACGCCGATCATCTACCGCGCGACCACGCAGTGGTTCATCGGCATGGACGAGGTGCCCGCGCGCAAGGGCCGGCGGACGCTGCGCGACATCGCATTGGCTGCGGTCGACGCGACGCGCTTCTATCCGGCGTGGGGCCAGGCGCGCCTGCATGGCATGATCGCGAACCGGCCCGACTGGTGCGTGTCGCGCCAGCGCAACTGGGGCGTGCCGATCCCGTTCTTCCTGCATCGAAAGACCGGTGAGCCGCATCCGCGCACGCCGGAATTGATCGAGCAGGTGGCCAAACGCGTCGAGCAGGAAGGGATAGAGGCCTGGCAGCGGCTCAGGGCCGAAGACTTGCTCGGTCCCGAAGCGCCCGATTACGAGAAGTCAACCGATACGCTGGACGTCTGGTTTGACTCCGGCTCGACGCACGACACGGTGCTGAGGAAGCGCGGGGAACTCAAATTTCCGGCGGACCTGTACCTGGAGGGCTCGGATCAGCACCGCGGCTGGTTCCATTCCTCGCTGCTGGTGTCGTGCGCGATCAACGGTCGCGCGCCCTACGACGGACTGCTCACGCACGGGTTCGTCGTGGACGGGCAGGGCTACAAGATGAGCAAGTCCAAGGGCAACGTGATCGCGCCGCAGCAGGTAGCCGGCACGCTCGGCGCGGAAATCCTGCGGCTGTGGGTCGCGGCGACGGATTACTCGGGGGAACTGTCGATCTCCAACGAGATTCTCAAGCGCGTCGTGGAGAGCTACCGCCGGCTGCGCAACACGCTGCGCTTCCTGCTCGCCAACACCTCCGACTTCGATCCGCTCGAGCATGCGCTGCCGGTCGCCGGATGGATCGAGATCGACCGTTATGCGCTGGCGCTGACCGCGCGGCTTCAGGCAGCCGTCGTCGCCGAGTACGAACGCTTCGAGTTTCACATCATCGCGGCGCGGCTGCAGACTTTCTGCTCCGAAGATCTCGGCGCGTTCTATCTCGACATACTGAAGGACCGCTTGTATACCTGCGGCGCCGATTCGCGGCCGCGGCGCTCGGCGCAGAACGCGATTCATCACATCACCCAGGCGCTGCTGCGGCTGATGGCGCCGATCCTGTCGTTTACCGCCGAAGAGGCATGGGCCATTGCCGGAGGCGGGAGTGAAAGCGTGTTCCTGCATACCTGGTACGAGTTCCCGGAGGTTCCCGACGCGGCTGCGCTGCTGCGACGCTGGGACCTGATCCGGCAGGTCAGAGCCGAGGTGCAGAAGGAACTGGAAGCGCTGCGCGAAGCCGGGAAGATCGGCTCTTCGCTGCAGGCCGAGGTGGAAATCCGCGCCGCAGCGCAGAAATACGAAGCGCTCGCGGGCCTGGAGGCAGATCTGCGGTTCGCGCTGATCACGTCGCAGGCCGTCGTCAGGGAGGCCGCCTCGCAGGCCGAAGAGAAGGTCCTCGCGGTGAGCAGCCGGCACGCGAAATGCGATCGCTGCTGGCACTACCGCGCCGACGTCGGGGTGAACCCGCAACACCCGACGCTGTGCGCTCGATGCGACGACAATCTGCACGGCCGCGGCGAGGAGCGTCGCTTTGCGTGAACGCCACGAACGCCCGGTGCGGCCTCGCGTCCCGATGAGACCATGAACGCGTCACGCGCACGCGCGGTCTTGATCGCGGTCGGCTTCGCGTTGGCACTCGCGCTCGCCGACCAGGGCACCAAGCACGTCATCGGCTCGGTGCTCGCGCCGGGGGAAGTCCGCAGCGTCACCGGTTTCTTCAATCTGGTGCTGGTGTTCAACCGCGGCGCCGCGTTCAATTTTCTCTCCCAGGCCTCGGGCTGGCAGCGCGAGTTCTTCATCGGGCTGGCGCTGATCGCGACGGCCGTCATCATCGTCCTGCTGTGGCGGAACCCGCAGGCCCGGCTGTTCAGCGCCGGTCTGTCGCTGATCATGGGAGGCGCGATCGGGAACCTGTGGGACCGGATCGCGCTCGGGCACGTGGTGGACTTTCTCGATTTTCACGCCTTCGGCTACCACTGGCCGGCATTCAACCTTGCCGACAGCGCCATCACCGTAGGCGCGGCGCTGCTCCTTCTGGACGCGTTTCGCGAGCGCAAGCCGCCGGCATCGTGAGGGTGCTGCGCCGGCGTGCAGGTGCGGGGGTGAAGGAGTAGCGACAAGTGACCGTGTTGTTGCGCGCTGCGCGCGCGAACCCTGCTTTCGGCACGGATACAAACCATCCGTGCCGAAAGCAGGGTTTTTGGAATAACGACGAATATGCCGTGGCCTAAATTCGGGTCCAAGGTTTTCCCACAAGATCAGCGATGCGGCACGGATGGCGTGTATCCGTGCCGCATCGCTGATCCGCGCGGACGGGTTTCTCGTCCGCGCAACATGGCGTTCGGGGATCACCCGCGGCCGCATTCGAATGTCAGCCGCATAGGCGTATAGAATGTATCCATGAAAGCCAGCGAGGTCGAAGTGCTTCTGGCCAATCCGCGCGGTTTTTGCGCGGGCGTGGAGCGGGCGATCAGTGTGGTTGAGCGCGCTCTCGCTGTCCACGGGGCACCCATCTATGTGCGCCACGAGGTGGTGCACAACAGGTTCGTGGTCGATGATCTGCGGCGCAAGGGTGCGATCTTCGTCGAGGATCTCGCGCAGGTCCCGTACGGCGCGACGCTGATATTCAGTGCGCATGGCGTGTCGAAAGCGGTGCGCGAGGAAGCCAAGGCGCGCGCGCTGCGGGTGTTCGACGCCACCTGTCCGCTGGTTACCAAGGTGCATGTCGAGGTCGCGAAAATGCGTGCGGCTGGCCGCGAGATCATCATGGTCGGACATCGCGGCCACCCAGAGGTGCAGGGCACGATGGGCCAGGCCGCAGAAGGCATCTATTTGGTCGAGAACGTGCAGGACGTGGCGCGCCTCGAGGTGCGAAATCCGGACCTGCTCGCCTACGTGACGCAGACGACCCTTTCCGTCGACGATGCCCGGACCGTGGTCGAGGCGTTGCGCGGGCGCTTTCCGACGATTGTCGGGCCGAAGAAGGACGACATCTGCTACGCGACGCAGAACCGGCAGGACGCGGTGAAGTTCGTCGCACAGCAGTGCGACCTGGTGATCGTCGTGGGTTCGTCGAACAGTTCGAACTCCAACCGGCTGCGCGAGGTCGCGCAGGCCCGCGGCACGGACGCCTACATGGTCGACAGCGCCGCCCAGTTGCGGTCCGAATGGCTGGCGGCAAAGCGGCGAATTGGCGTAACCGCCGGCGCTTCGGCACCCGACGTGCTGGTGCAGGAGGTCGTCGCCAGACTGCGCGAATTGGGTGCAACGCGAGTGACGCAGCTCGATGGCATCGAGGAGAACGTGGTGTTTCCGTTGCCCAAAGAACTGGCCGCCAACGGCTGACCGGGTGATCGCGATGCTGCGAGTGGGGGGGCGGCGCCGTTGACCTTGGGACCGAGATGGATTCAAGCGTGATTTTTTTCACATTCCAGCGCTGCGAGCGAAGCCGGCCTGACCGCTCGTCGTACCAGACGGGCCTTCGGTCGCGCGCATTGGCGCCGCAGGACGTTTTTTTCTATCATCGTTAACGAGACAAGGAGTGCGAGATGCATGGTTTCCAGGCTGTGATGGGTAAGCGCGAACAGGGCAGCCGATCGCAGGTGCGGACTTGCGCAACGGGTGGATTCACGCTTATCGAACTGATGATCGTCGTGGCGGTCGTTGCCATTCTGGCAGCGGTCGCCTATCCGTCGTATACCTCGCACCTGGCTAAGGGACGCCGGGCGGCGGCGCAGAGCCACCTGATGGATCTGGCGCAGAAACAGGCCCAGTACCTGCTCGACAAGCGCGCCTACGCGCCTACCGTGGCGGCACTCGGCGCCACGACGCCGACCGATGTGAACACCTACTACACGATCGCGGTGTCGGTAGATGCCGGTCCGCCACCGACGTTCCAGTTGAGCGCGACGCCGAAGGCGGGCACCGCGCAGGCCAACGACGGCGTCCTGGCCATCGACCAGGCTGGCCAGAAGACGCCATCCGACAAGTGGTGACCGATGGATTCGCGATGCAGGCGCGTCAAGGGATTCACGCTCATCGAAGCGCTGATGGTGGTGGGAATTATCGCCATCCTCGGCGCAGTTGCGGCGCCGCCCTTCGTTCGCATGATCGCCGACCAGCGCGCAAAGTCTGCCGCGACCAACCTGTATACCGCGCTGACCGTGACCCGCAGCGAGGCCATCAAGCACAACCAGAACGTATCGCTGGCGCCCAAGACCGGCGGCTGGGCAAACGGCTGGATCATCCCGGACCCGAACGGGGGCGCCAACCTGCTGGACGCGAACGCGACCGGCGTACCGATCAGCGGCGGCCCCGATTCGGTGACCTACAACGGCGGCGGGCGGCTTGCCGGCGGGAGTACGGTGCCGTCGTTCACGATCGGCGCCTCGGACATGCCGCAGCGCTGCCTGACGGTCGATCTGAGCGGACGCCCGCGTATCAAGGCATTGGCATGCTGACCCCGCGCGCCACCCGTCAGTCGGGCACGACCATGCTCGAGATCCTGGTCACGCTGGTCATCCTCGCCTTCGGCCTGCTCGGTCTTGCCGGACTGAACGCCAAAATCCAGACGCTGGACATGGAGGCCTACCAGAGGGCGCAGGCGATCCTGCTGCTGCAGGACATCACCGCGCGCATCAAGGCCAACAACGGTAATGCTTCGCTCTATGTGCCCGGAAGTGCCGGCACGACCTACGGCACGGCGGGCGACAGGTACGGCACCGGCTACGACGACACCTCGGCCTGTGCGGGCACCACACAAGTGGACAGGGACATCTGCGATATCAGCAACGCGCTCAAGGGTGCGGCGGAATCCTCCAGCGGAACCAAGCTGGGGGCCATGATCGGCGCGCGCGCCTGCGTCGAACAGCTCGTGGTGCCCGACCCCAGCACCGGGGTGTGCGCCCCGGGCAGCTATCGCGTGACCGTCGCTTGGCAGGGGATGGGGGCCACCGCGGCGCCCTCGCTCACCTGCGGAACGGGGCAATACGGCGCCAACGAAGCCTATCGCCGCGCCATCGGCAGCACCATCGTGATCGGGTTGCCAGCATGCATATGATGAACTGCCTGTCCTGCCGGTGCGGAACGCGCCCCGAACGCGGATTTACGCTCGTCGAGCTGATGATCTCGGTCGCGCTGTCACTGATGATCCTGGCCGGTCTGGCATCGGTGTTCGTCAACAACAGCGTCGCGCGCAAGGAAATCGAGCGCACCACGCGCCAGATCGAGAACGGCCGCTACGCCGTGGAGCTGCTCGCCAACAGCCTCGCGCTCGTCGGGTTCTACGCGGAATTCAACCCGACGCTGCTCGCCGCTCCCGGCGCTGCCGTCGATCCCTGCTCGGCGGACGCGGTCGAGGTGACGAACGGTCTGGCGATGCCGATCCAGGGCTTCCGCAGCGCGACCGCGAGCACGACGGGATTGTCCTGCCTGACCGATCTGAAGGCGGGCACCGATGTCGTCGTGGTCAGGCGCGCCAGCACCTGCGTTGCCGGAACCACCGGCTGCGACGATCTCACCGACGGTGCGTTCTA
>MEQX01000096.1:40397-51842 GCA_001770415.1 Betaproteobacteria bacterium RIFCSPLOWO2_02_FULL_63_19
ACCGCCGTGGCGAGCCTGGACCGGCACAAACGCACCTGCACCAACACCGGCTGCGATTGCACCACGCCGCCGCTGGCCGAGATCCGCCGCTATCACACCGACATCTACTACGTCGCCAACAACAGCGTTGGCTCCAGTGATGGCATACCGACGCTGAAACGCGCCGAACTCAACGGCTCGGGCTTTACGATCGTTCCCCTGGTCGAGGGGATCGAGAACCTGAAGGTCGAATACGGCATCGATGCCGGCCCGACGTTCAACGGCATGCCCGATATCTATACGGCCGACCCGGACACCTATAACTGCACCGCGCCGCTGGTGTGCAGCGCCGGTATTTCGAACTGGCGCAATGTCACTGCCGTGCGGCTGTACGTTCTGGCGCGCAACACCGAGCCCTCGCCCGGCTATACGGACACCAAGACGTACACGCTGGACGGCGCCACGACGGTCGCGGCTCAGAACGACGCCTTCCGCCGCCACGTCTTTACGACCACCGTGAAGCTGGTCAACGTGGCCGGACACAGGGAATGACCATGACGAGAAAACGCCAGAGCGGCGCGACCCTGGTGATCGGCATGATCATGCTGGTGCTGATGACCCTGTTCGCCGTCACCAGTTTTACGCTGGGCCGGGGCGAGTACCAGATCATCAGCAACATGCAGTTCCGCAGCGAGGCGGAATCGGCGGCGCAGATGGCGCTCGAGCAGGTCGTGAGCAAACTGAATTTTGCGTCCAATCCCGCGAACGTGTTTCCGAGTCCGTGCGCCGGGGCGAACACCTTCTGCGTCGACAGCACCGGCGACGGAGTGTCCGACGTCACGGTCTCGATCAAGTCGCGGGCCGACCCCACCAAGCCGACCTGCGTCGTCGCGAGGATGATCAAGAACAGCGCCCTCGTTCTCGGCAACGACGCCGATCTCGGATGCGTTGCGGGCGCCAGCCAGTCCTTCGGCGTTGCGGGTGCGACGACGGGTGACTCGCTCTGCGCCGACAGCGTCTGGGACGTGCAGGCCGAGGCCGTCGACTCGCTGACCAACGCCAAGGCCGTCATTACCGAAGGACTCGCGGTGAGGGTCGCTTCGGACAATATTGCCGCCAGCTGCCCATGAGGACCGGAGAATGCTTATGAACACCTCGACACGAAAGACATTGCGCGGCACGCTGCTCGCCGGCGCGCTGTGCGCGTGCCTGGCCGTGCTGTCATCGGCTGGCCGGGCCGAGGACATCGACATTTTCGTCACCAACAGTGCGGCTGCGGCCACGTTCGACAATCCGAACGTGCTGATCATCCTCGACAACACCTCGAACTGGTCGCAGGCCGCGCAGCAGTGGCCCAACGACCCGGATACCGGCGAAGCGCAGAGACAGGGTAAGGCGGAGTTGCGGGCCATCAAGGCCGTGGTCAATGAACTCGACGACACCATCAACGTCGGGCTGATGCTGTTCACCGACACAGGAACAGGTCGCGAGGGCGGCTACATCCGCTTCCCGGTGCTGCAGATGACTGCGGCCAACAAGACGGCGCTGGCGACGCTGGTGCAGTACATCTACGACAACTTCAGCTCCCCCGCGGAGAAGACGTCCTCGAGCGCGAACTACAGCGCGGTCATGTTCGACGCGTTCAAGTATTTCGGCGGCTGGACCTCGCCGGCGAACGTCGCCAGCAACACCGCCGGCTCGCCGGTCGATGCAACGCACTTCGGGCCCGCGGTGTTCAACCAGCGCACCGACCTGACGCTCTCGCACGTCGGCGGCTATACCGACGCGACGCGGGTGACCTATGCGGGGCCCATCACCGCGGACAACGCCTGCGCGAAGAATTTCGTGATTTTCATCGGCAACGGCTTCCCGAATTCCGACATCGGCAGTCCCGCCAACATGGACACCTACCTGTCCGGCATCGGCGGCGACACGGCGCAGATCGCGGTACCCGGTTTCAACACCACGACCGCGGTCGTGGCCACCCCGCTTGGCTACACCGCGGCCTGTTACGCGAGCCAGGCGGTGTGCCAGACGACCGGGTTTGCGCTCGGCACGTACGAGTACCTGAGCTGCTCCGGAACCTCGAAGACGACGCTGGATGCGTGCCCGGCAGGACAGAGCCGATACAATGTTCTCGGCAACGTGGTCACGGAGAGCACGGCTACCAGCACGACCACGACGACGGTCAATGGCGAAACCACGGCCTGTTATGCCAGCGCGCCGTCGGCGGCCGGTCTGACCGGCAACCAGTTCGGCATGACCTGCCCGTCGACCTCGGTGGTCCAGGCCGGCAACGTCACCACGACGACCACCTACGACTGTTCGTACGCGATCGGCGCGCCGACAGCCAGTTCGTGCGGCGACGCCTCTGACGTCACCACCGTGGGTTCTCCCACGGTAAGCAACGCACCATCGACGGCCTGCTATGCGAAGAATTCGACCGGAGATGCGGCAGCCGTGGCGGCCAACAATACCGCGGGAGCGGACCATGGCGGGTTGACCTGCACCCCGACGCAGGGTCCGACCACGGAAGCCAACACGACCACGACCATCACCTATGCCTGTACCTGGGAGAACGCGGGGCGCACGACCACCGGCGCGGCGTGCGCGAATACGGTGCTGACCGGCGGCACTGCCGGGACGGATGTGGTCACGACGTCCTTCACCAATTCGTGCTACGGCAACTCCGGCGCCGCGAACACCGGCATCGCTGCAGGCGATCACGGCAATCTGATCTGCCCCGGCGCGACCACCAGCGCGCCCGATGGGAACGGCGTGGTCACCGTGACCGAATACGCGTGCAGTTATACGCGGGCAACGGGGGCCGGCACGACCAGCAGCAGCGGCTGCGCGTCGGGGAATGATCGTTACACCGTCATCCAGACCGCGACGCCGACCACGCACACCGAGCAGACCAACACGCGGCACCTGGTCGCCAAGACCGAGACCCCGTCGACGCGCGTGGTAACCGCGGCGGTGACCGGGCAAAACCATTTCGCCGTCACGCAGACCCGCGTCGCGACGGCGACCGCGGTGACGACCACCACCGCCTCGACGGTGCTCGGCAACACGGCCGCGTGTTATGCCACGCCGCCCACCGGGACGCCGAGCGAGTTTTCCTGCAGCGGCTTCACGAACTGCAGCTACGGCGGCACGACCACCTCGGCATCGTGCCCGAGCGGCGCGCGCTTCGAGGTGGTGGGGAACAACACCACCACGACGGTGGTGGGGAACAACACCTTCGCGGTGCCCGCCTCGAGCAAGCGGCGCATGACCGACGAGTGGGCGCGCTACATGTACCGGGCCGATGCCAACAGCGCCGCGCCGCAGCAGAGCATCACCACCTATACGATCGACGTATTCAACGCGCAGCAGAGCGCGGACCAGACCGGGCTGCTGATGAGCATGGCGCGCGCGGGCGGCGGCAAGTATTTCGCCGCCAAGAGCAAGAACGCGGTCATCAACGCGCTGAGAAACATCCTGTCGGAGATCCAGGCCGTGAACACAGTGTTCGCCTCTGCCAGCCTTCCGGTGAACGCGACCAACCGGGCGCAGAACGAGAACCAGGTGTTCATCGGCATGTTCCGGCCCGATTCGGGCGCCAAGCCGCGCTGGTACGGCAACGTCAAGCGTTACCAGCTCGCGGATTTCTCGGGTCTGATCGACCTGGCCGACGTCAACGGAGACCAGGCCGTCAATCTGCAGACGGGCTTCCTCGCCGAGTGCGCGCAGAGTTATTGGACATCGGATTCGGGCCCCTACTGGCAGATCGTTCCCGACGCGATCCAGGGCAGGTGCACATCGTCGGCGAACAGCCCCTGGTCGGACTCGCCTGACGGCCCGATGGTGGAAAAAGGCGCCGCCGCCGAGGTGATGCGCAAAGGCAACAACCCGCCCGCGACCGACACCACCCCGACCTGGACGCTCAACCGGACCATCAAGACGGCATCGGGCACGACGCTGGTGGACTTCAACGCGGCCAACACCGGGCTTTCGCAGGACCTGGTGGATTTCATCGCCGGCAAGGACGTCAACAACGAGCTGGCCACACCGAACGCGTATTTCACGACCCCGGACCCGTTCGATCCGGCGACGGTCATCAGGGTACGGCCTTCGATCCACGGCGACGTCGTGCATTCGCGCCCGGTGCCGGTCAATTACAACACGGCGACCGACACCTCCAAGGGCGTCACGGTGTTCTACGGCGCGAACGACGGCACGCTGCGGGCGGTCAACGCGTCCACCGGCAAGGAGCGCTGGGCCTTCGTCGCGCCGTCGTTCCTGTCGCGGCTCTCGCGGCTGAAGACCAACTCGCCGATCATCCAGTTCCCCAACCAGACAGCGGGCATCGTGCCCACGCCCGTGCGCAAGGATTACTTCTGGGACGGCTCGATGGGGCTGTTCCAGAACGCCGACAACACGGCGGTCTGGCTCTATCCCACGATGCGGCGCGGCGGGCGGGTGCTCTACGGGCTGGATATCACGGATCCCGACGTGCCTGCGGTGCTGTGGAAAATGGGCTGCCCGAATCTGGGCGACGACACCGGCTGCACCCTTGCCAATGGCAGCGCGGGCATGACGGGTATCGGCCAGACCTGGAGCACGCCGGTCGTGGCGTACATCAAGGGGTATCCGACGGCTGGCTCTGAGGAACCGGTGCTCGTGATCGGCGGCGGCTACGACTCCTGCGAGGACACCAATTCCTCGACCACGGGCTGCTCGAGCCCGAAGGGCGCTGCGATCTACATCATCAAGGCGAGCGACGGCACCTTGATCAGGACCTTGACGCTGTCCGGCATGCACAGCGTCGCCTCGGACGTGGCAATGGTCGACGTGAACAACGACGGTTTCGTCGACTTCGGCTACGTGGGCGACACGGCGGGTGTTATCTACCGCGTTGACTTTGTCCGTGGCTGGGATTCCTACTCCGTCCGGGACTACGACGAATGGCGCATCCGCAAGGTGGCGTACACCGACGGATCGAGCGGCGCGAAATCGTTCACCGGGCCAAGAAAATTCCTCTTCCCGCCGGCGCTGCTCTACTCCAATGGGCAGGTCTATGTGGCGATGGGATCCGGCGACCGCGAGCACCCGCTGGCGGGGGACTACGCCTACAGCGACACGCTCAACCGGTTCTACGTATTCCTCGACCGGTTGTCCAAGAATCCATCGGATACGTGCGATCTGGATAATGATTTGTGCATCCGCCCGTTGAACCTCGACGACACGTCGCTGATGAACGACAACACGTCGACGACCTCCTGCACCGACGAGAAGCTGCTGGCCACCTCGGCCAAGAGGGGCTGGTTCATGGATCTCGACCAGTACGGGCAGGGCGAGCAGACCGTGACCTCGGCGCTGATTCTCGGCGGGCTGGTCACGTTCAGCACCAACCGGCCGATTCCGCCCGCAGCCGCGTCGTGCTCGCTGACCCTGGGTGAGGCGCGCGGCTACTGGGTCAACCTGCTGAACGGTTCCGGCGGCATCGGCACCCCAGCGGGCACGACCTGCGGCGGCGATCGCTCGGGGGTCTTCGTCGGCGGCGGCCTGCCGCCTTCGCCGGTGACCGGTGTCGTGCCGGTGAACGGCGTATCGAGGACGGTCGTCATCGGCGCGGTGCAAAAGGACGGCACGGCGAGCGCGCCGATCGGCGGCCAGAAGGTGGTGCCCGCCATCAAGCCGACGCGCAAGCGCGTCTACTGGTTCAAGAATATCGACAATTGAGAGTGAGAGTCATGAATCCAAACGTGCTGCGCAATGCGCTGCGAGCGGCGGTTCTTGCAACGGTGATCTGTGCTTCGACCGCGCTCGCCGCGGACAGCGCGCCCGGCGTTCCGGCGGACGTCGAGAGCCTGATCAAGCGCATGGAGGAATCCGGCGCGCTCGACGCCGCGATCGACCGTGGAATACAGCGGCACATCCAGCGGCAGATCGAGGCGCGCAAGAAGGAACAAGAAACCTTGCAGAAACGCCGGCAGCAGGCGGCGCGCAACGCGCGGCCCGTGGACGTGAACCGCGACCGTATCTTCGGCAATGTGAACGCCGAGGTCAGCGTGATCGTCTACACCGATTTCGAGTGCCCGTTCTGCAAGCGGTTCGCCGGCGTGCCGGAGCAGGCCATCAGCAAGTTCGATGGCAAGGCGAACCTGGTGTTCCGCCACTACCCGCTTGAATTTCACGGAGCCAACGCCAAGCGCGGCGCGTATTACGCGGAGTGCGTCGGCAGGCAATCGGGGTCGGGAGCCTTCTTCACCTTCGCCAACGACTGGTTCAGGCAGACCGTCTCCAATGGCAAGGGCCTGCCGCAGGGCGACCAGCAGATCAGGGAACTCGCACTCAAGGCAGGCGTCAAGGACCTCGCGGCGCTCGACACCTGCGCGAAAGACCCGACGGTTGCACAGATGGTCAAGGACGACACTGCGGACGGTACGCGCAGCGGCATTTCCGGCACGCCGGGCATCATCGTCCGCAACAACAGGACCGGCGCATCGCTTTCCATCACCGGGGCCGTGCCGGCAGCGCAGGTCGAACAGACCATCGCCGAAGCGCTGAAAGGCTGAGCGGCAAACCCCGCTGGTTGGACCTGCCGCGCGCGGAGATCTCGCCCCCGCGGCTCGAACCTGTATTAGACAAGGTCCAAAAGTTGTTCTAAGCTATCGCCGATGGAACCCGTTTCCTGGAAACGTGAGGTGATCGCCGGCATGCTGCGCGAGCATGGCATCACGCCTACGCACCAGCGCATGGAGATTGCGCAGGTGTTGTTCGCCCGGCAGGCGCATCTTTCGGCCGACCAGATTCTCGCGATGGTCAATACGCGCCATGCCGAAACCTCCAAGGCCACCGTGTACAACACGCTGCGTCTGCTCGTCGACAAGAAGCTGGTGCGCGAGTTGATCGTCGATCCGGCGCGGATCGTATACGACCCGAACACCACCCCTCACCACCATCTGTACGACGTGGTGAGCGGGCAGCTGACGGATATTCCGGCCGGCGAAATCGAAGTGCTCGGCCTGCCGCAACTTCCTCCCGGCGTCGAGACCGAGGGCGTAGACATCATCGTGCGCACGCGGTCGCGCGGCTGAGCGGCGCAGTTGGGCCGACTGAGCGCCTGATATAATCCGCCCTGTCACGCGGACAATGCCGCGGGCGGGCTGGAGTAGCTCAGATGGTAGAGCACTTGATTCGTAATCATGGGGTCGGAGGTTCGATTCCTCTCTCCAGCACCAAGAATTCCATGGCTTGCATCGGTATTCGTCGGGCGTAGGTTGGCCGCGCCGGAACGCGGCCGGCATCCGTGTCACGCGTCAAGGATTATCTGTCGCGGCGGCTGACCGTCCCGCCCGTTGGCCGAGCGCGCGCAATGCGCGGCAGACCTAGCGATGTACCAGCACCGGGATCTTGCTGTGCGTCAGCACCTTCGCGGTTTCGCTGCCCAGTATCAATCCCGCCAGTCCGCGACGTCCGTGCGAGGCCATGAAAATGAGATCGCATTTGTTCGACTGCGCAGCCTTGACGATCGCCTTCCACGGCGTGTCGCTCAAGATGTGCGTGATCTTGCAGCGTACTCCGGCAGCGTCGGCCGCCTTCTGGATCGCCCCCAGATACTGCTCTGCAGTGCGCTTGGTCTGTTTGGCGAATTCCTGCGGCGTGATGAAATCCGCCGGGACGAAATCACCGAAGATCTGCACGCTGTAATTGGGCGCCGCGTAGAAACCGGTGATACGCGCACCGGTCGATTTCGCGAATGAAACCGCCTGTCTGATCGCTTTCGCCGAAAGATTCGAGCCGTCCGTGGGCACGAGTATGTGTTTGTACATGGTCTGTCCTTTCCTGCGTCCGCCGGTCCGAATACAGCGCACCCCGGTGGTCGGACCGAACCCCACCCACACCACAGTGTCATCACATCACATGCTTGAAACACCCCTTTGACGTGGATCAAAGGGGTCGGTGCGCATTGCGGCAGATTGACTTTTCTCTCGACCGAAATCGACCCGGCCGAGGATAGTGGCCGGTGGCGAGCGCATAGGACGGCCTGCGCAACCACCCGGCGTGGAGGTGTCATGCGCATAGAGGAAATTTGCAGCCGTATCGTGGTAGTCGCGCTGCCGGGCACGTCAGTCCACGAAGGCGCACGTCTGCTGCGCGAGCATCACGTGGGTGCACTGGTGGTGATCGACAGTCGGCAGACCAGTCGGCCGGTGGGCGTCGTCACTGACCGTGACATGGTGGTCGGGGTTCTCGCCCAAGGGATCGATCCGGCGAAGATCACGGTCGGGGACCTGATGTCCGGAAACGTGGTTACCGTGAATGCCTCCGAGGGCGTGCTTGAATCGATCAGGATGATGCAAAGCGAAGGTGTACGGCGGGTGGTGGTAGTGGACAACGCGGGCTCGCTGGTGGGCATCGTATCGTTCAACGACCTGGTGCCGTATGTTTCGGAGGCACTCTCAGGGCTCGCGAGCGCGATAAACGGCGCACAAAGCCGCGAACGGGAACTGCGCGCTCGGGCCGGTGCCGCCTGATCCGGGTCGGCGTATCCGTATCCGCGGTTGACGGTGCCGGAGGCAGGTCGGACTTCCGACGACGCGGCCTTATCGCCTGAACCCAAATTCAGTTTTTACTCGGCCGGCGGATATCCGGACGGAGTTAAAATGACTCCCGGGCATGGCCGCGATACTACGTGTGCCCGGTAACGCAGCAGAGACGGGAGGCTCGCGGTGCTGAACATTTTTCGAAGCAGCAAGCCGGATCATCCGATGGCCGAGATCAAGGAGGCCCGGAAGATCATCGACGAAATTCCCGGCAACGACTCGATCAAGGCGATCGACGAGTTGTTTCATTGGCTGGAATCGGTGCGAGGCGTCGAGGGCTTCAAACCCGACTACCGCGCGACGCTGTTCCAGATGATCGACGACGCGGCCCAGATCCACGCGCGCAAGCTGGCCCGCGAGTACATGTCGGCGACCCGCTTGTCGAAATTCCAGGAAGCCCGCCTGTGGGGTGCGCTGCACGAGTTTTCGCGGCAGTCGGCGCTCGCGTTCGCGCAATGCATCGATATCTTTGCGGCCGGCGCCAAGGGGGCCGACACACTGAAACCACTGATGCCGCTGCTGACGGTGCGCGCTCTGCGCGCGCTCGCGGCGCAGATGAAATGGCAGTACATACGCTACGGTCCGTTCGACAATTCCATGTGGGGCCTGTTCGCGAAGATCTACGCCCTCGCCGAATCGAGAAAGTACGCGCAGACGCGCGTGTTGCCGTACGCAAATGTACCCGTCGAGTCCTCGCCGGAGCAGGAGTTTCTTCGGGCCGTGATGCTGTCGGCCTCGTCGCCCGACAGCCTGCTGCCGCTGGAGATGGAAATCGCCGAGAGGGTGATCGCGAACGTGTCGGCCTCGTCCCGTCTGGTCCTGGAGAGGCAGCCCGATATCGCATATTGGATCGACCTTGCGACCGGCCGGCCGCCGCTGCGTGTCGCGCGTCCTCCGGAGCACGCGCCGACGTTGCGCTTCCTGGCGATCGGCACCGTGCAGCAGGATCTGGAGCGGCCGATCAAGAGCATCAAGGCGACCAACGCCGTGCCTTCGGACCTGCGCCTGGGCGGCACCTACGAGCCGGAGACAGTGCTCTCGGTGCTGCAGCACCTGGCACTGTACTGGTCACCCGACCCGCCCGCGCGCCGCGCGCCGCGTCACAACGTCAAGTCGCGGCTGAAGGTGACGCACGGTTTCGACGGTGTGGTCGCGGCGCTGAGTCCGGAGCAATCGTTGGATTTCGACGAAACGGGAATGGAGAGCTGGGTGGTCGAGAACGTCAGCACCGGCGGGTTTGGCGCGGCGATTTCGCAGATCAAGGGCGATTGGCTGCGCATCGGCGCGCTGGTGGGGCTGCAGCCCGAAGGCGGCGACAACTGGTTGATCGGCGTGATCCGGCGCTTCAGCCGCGAATCCCCGCAGAAGGGCACGGTGGGCATACAGACGCTCGCGCGCAACGGACGCACCATTCAGCTGGATGCCGACGGCGCCGGCCGTGAATCCGCTCCGGGCATACTGCTCGATGCGGTCCCCGGGGACGGTCACGAAGTGGAACTGTTGCTACGCTCGGGAACGATGGTGGCCGGACAGAATCTGCAATACCGTGAGGGCGAAAGGATGTATCTGCTGCTCCCGACCCGTACCGTGCAAAGCGGCGAAGACTACGATCGGGTCCACTTCCGGCAGATGATGCGCGATACCGGGGAATAGGAGCTGTCGCCGGCACCGGTGATTCTCCGCCGGTCACTTGTTCGCCATGCGCCCGGCATGGTTCGCGCGTTCGCGGGCAGGGCGGCATGTCATGCACCTATCGGCGCGGGACTATGACGTCCGTTGCGGCCGCACCGCCGACTTGGGTCGGAACGCTCGCACCACCTCCTCGTTGGTCTCGATGTAGGGCCCGCCGATCAGGTCGATGCAATAGGGGACTGCCGCGAAGATCCCCGGCACGCGCGGTCTGCCCTCGGCGTCCCGGGACCCCTCCAGCGTTTCCCGGATGGACTTCGGTTGTCCCGGAAGGTTGATGATCAGACAGCGCTTGCGAATCACTGCGACCTGCCTCGAAAGGATGGCCGTCGGCACGAATTCGAGGCTGATGCGCCGCATCTGTTCACCGAATCCCGGCATCACCCGGTCGGCGACCGCGAGCGTTGCCTCGGGAGTGACGTCGCGCACTGCCGGTCCGGTTCCACCGGTGGTGAGCACCAGATGGCAGCCCGCCGCGTCTGCCAGCTGCGCCAGCGTCGTTTCGATCAACGGCTGTTCGTCGGGTATGAGCCGGGTTTCCGTGCGCCATGGACTCGTCAGCGCGCGGGCAAACCATTCCTCGAGTGCCGGGATTCCCTCGTCCTTGTAGGTGCCGGAGGAAGCGCGGTCGCTGATCGACACGAGTCCGATCAGCAGTTCGTCGTCATGCGGGTCTTGCGTTGAGGCCATGTGTTGGTACCTGTTCCAATGTGAGAGGATCCTGAATCGCGATCCGGTCGAAACGAATCCGGCGAGCGGTATTTCTTCGGCGCCTCTGATCTCCCGATTGCGGACCGTTGCAACAGCGCAACGGTCCGCAATCGGGAGACGTATACAAAACCCAATAGATCACCGGAGTGGTCAACGGCAAAATCGCGCGTGACGGGCGCTCCATCGCAACGGGCTGCCGAATGGGAATCGCGTCGAGGGTTCCGATTGGGCTCATCGCGGCGCTTCGATCATGTCGCGCAGCAGTCGGAACAACTCACGATAGCTCTTCGGCGGTCTGCCCGCATCCCGTTCGGTGCGCGCGTTGCGAATCAGAGTGCGCAGTCTCTGCGCGTCGGCGCCGGGGCGATCGCGCAGGAATTCGGCGAGCGCGCCCTCGTCATCGAGCAGCCGTACGCGCCAGCGCTCGATCGCGTGCAGCGACACGCTTCGCTCGCGCGACTGGCCGTTCCAG
>MEQX01000097.1:0-55141 GCA_001770415.1 Betaproteobacteria bacterium RIFCSPLOWO2_02_FULL_63_19
CGCGATGGAAGAGGGGCTGCGGTTTGCCATTCGCGAGGGCGGTAGAACCGTCGGCGCCGGCGTCGTATCGAAAGTCATCGAGTAATTGGGACTTAGGCGGCCATGCAAAGCCAAAAGATTCGGATTCGTTTGAAAGCATTCGACTACCGATTGATCGACCAGTCGGCGCTCGAGATCGTCGAGACCGCGAAGCGAACCGGAGCGGTTGTGAAAGGGCCGGTGCCGCTTCCTACCCGGATCGAAAGGTTCGATATATTGCGCTCGCCGCACGTGAACAAAACGTCGCGCGATCAGCTGGAGATCCGGACCCATCTGCGGTTGATGGATATTATCGATCCGACGGACAAGACGGTAGATGCGCTAATGAAACTGGACCTTCCTGCGGGAGTGGATGTAGAAATTAAGCTGTAGAGCGCTGAGTGGCGGGTATCCGACCCGCGCAGCCAGTGGAGAACTGCCGGCCAATTGAAGCCGGCCCCTTACCGCCGCGGGCATCGCGATGCGGGGTCTGCGGTGGGGTTAACGTAAAGGGCAAGAAAATGACATTAGGACTTGTCGGCCGCAAGGTCGGCATGACCCGCATTTTCACCGACGAGGGTGACTCCCTGCCGGTGACGGTGCTGGACGTGTCCGACAACCGAGTGACACAGATCAAGACGCCTGCAACGGACGGCTATAGCGCCGTGCAGGTGACCTTTGGAACACGTCGCGCTTCCCGCGTTAACAAAGCGCTTGCCGGGCATCTGGGCAAGGCGGGGGTCGAGGCTGGACACGTGTTCAAGGAGTTTCTCGTGTCCGAAACTTCGCTCGCCGAGCTCAAACTGGGCGGGAAGGTTGGCGTCGATATTTTCAAGGTAGGGCAGAGGGTGGACGTCACGGGTACCTCAAAGGGCAAGGGTTTTGCAGGGACCATCAAACGCCATAACTTCTCATCCAACCGTGATAGCCACGGCAATTCTGTTTCCCACAGAAAGCCAGGATCCATCGGACAAAATCAGGATCCGGGCCGCGTGTTTCCGGGTAAGCGCATGGCCGGACACTATGGCGACGCCAAGTGTACGGTGCAGAGTCTCGAGATCGTGCGTATCGACCCTGAGCGCCAACTCCTGATGGTCAAGGGAGCAATTCCCGGAAGCAAGCAGCGTGACATCGTCGTTCGCCCGACGGTTAAGCCGAAGAAGGCGCCGGTTGCAGTCGCTACCGCGCCGTCTAAGAAGAAGTGAGGATGGCGATGGAACTCAAGCTCATCAATGAACAAGGCCAGAGCGCGGCGACGCTGTCCGCCTCGGATGCCCTATTCGGCCGCGAATTCAACGAAGCACTGGTCCACCAGATCGTGGTTGCCTACCAGGCCAATGGCCGCTCGGGCACGCGCGCCCAAAAGGGCCGAAGCGACGTACGTCACTCGGGTAGGAAGCCGTGGCGCCAGAAAGGCACGGGGCGGGCTCGTTCCGGCGACATGGCGAATCCGATCTGGCGCGGTGGTGGCAAGACTTTTCCGAATCTGACCGACGAAAATTTCAGCCAGAAGGTCAACCGCAAGATGTACCGGGCCGGAATCGCTTCCATCCTGTCTCAGCTCGCGCGCGAAGATCGCCTGAAAGTCGTGGAAAAGTTTTCCATTGACGCCCCGAAGACCAAGCTGCTTGCCCGGAAGGTAAAGGACATGGGGTTGGATCACGTTCTTGTAATCATAGAAGGTTCGGATCAGAACCTTTACCTGTCGGCGAGAAACCTGACCAATGTCCTCGTGCTGGATGTGGCGCACGCGGACCCGGTATCGCTGGTCAGGTTCAAGAACGTGCTTCTGACCAGGGGAGCGGTCGAGAAGTTTGAGGAGATGATGAAATGAGCGCAAATCAGGAGCGTTTGATGCTTGTGCTGCTGGCGCCGACGGTTTCCGAGAAGAGCACATTTATCGGAGATAAGAACAACCAAGTCGTGTTCCGGGTGGCAGACAGCGCTACCAAACCGGAGATCAAAGCGGCAGTGGAACTACTGTTCAAGGTAAAGGTCAAGGGCGTGCAGGTATCCAACGTGAAGGGCAAGGAAAAGAAGACAGGACGCATTATGGGCAGACGCCGTAATTGGAAAAAGGCGTATGTTTCGCTCGTCCAAGGCCAAGAAATCAACTTCCAGGCGATGGAGTAGACAATGGCGCTCGTCAAAGTCAAACCGACCTCGAACGGCCGCCGTGGCGTTGTGAGGCTCGTCAACGCGGACCTTCACAGGGGAGCGCCAGTTGCCGCGCTTACCGAGAGGAAGAACCGAAAGTCCGGTCGCAATAATTCCGGCCGGATCACGATGCGACACCAGGGCGGAGGGCACAAGAAGGCCTATCGACTGATCGATTTCCTGCGTAACAAGGACGGCATACCGGCCCGGGTGGAACGGCTCGAATACGATCCGAACCGAAGTGCGAATCTCGCATTGTTGTGTTATGCGGACGGCGAACGCCGGTACATCGTGGCCCCTAAGGGCGTGGCGGTGGGAGCGCAACTCCTTTCGGGCGTGGAGGCCCCAATAAAGTCGGGAAATTCGTTGCCTTTGAGAAACATACCCGTCGGATCCACCATACACTGCATTGAGATGCAGCCGGGCAAAGGGGCGCAGTTGGCGCGCGCTGCCGGGGCTTCGGTGCAATTGCTTGCGCGTGAAGGCAGCTATGCCCAACTGCGCCTTCGTTCCGGGGAGATCCGTAAGGTGCTGGTCGAGTGCCGCGCAACCATCGGAGAGGTAGGCAATGAGGAGCACAATCTTCGCTCCATCGGCAAGGCGGGCGCGATGCGCTGGCGGGGCGTTCGGCCGACGGTACGCGGTGTCGCGATGAACCCGATCGACCATCCGCACGGTGGTGGCGAAGGCAAAACGGCCGCCGCTAGGGATCCCGTGAGTCCCTGGGGCGTGATGACCAAGGGCTACAAGACGCGCAAGAACAAGCGCACGAGCGGAATGATCGTCCAGTTCCGCCAAAAGAAGTGAGGTGATTGACCATGGCACGTTCGATTAAGAAGGGACCGTTTGTCGACCAGCACTTGATGAAGAAGGTGGAGGCGATCCGCGGCACAAGCGACAAACGGCCGATCAAGACTTGGTCTCGCCGTTCTACCGTGCTTCCGGATTTCGTGGGCCTGACCATCGCGGTTCACAACGGAAAGCAACATGTGCCGGTGTACATATCCGAGAACATGGTGGGACACAAACTCGGGGAGTTTGCTATGACACGTACCTTCAAAGGCCATTCGGGTGACAAGAAAGTTGCTGCACCCGCGGCCCCGAAGAAGTGACGGAGGGCTCCTTAATGGAAACGCAAGCTAAGCTCTACAGTGTGCGGCTTTCGGCCCAGAAGGGACGACTGGTCGCTGACCAGATCCGCGGTTTACCGGTGGAACGGGCGTTGAACGCGCTCGCTTTTAGCCCCAAGAAGGGCGCGCGCATTATCAAGAAGGTGCTCGAGTCGGCAATTGCCAATGCCGAACACAACGACGGCGCGGACGTGGACGAACTTAGAGTTACCCGGGTATTGGTCGAGAAAGCAGCGACATTGAGGCGTTTTGCGGCGCGCGCCAAGGGGCGAGGCGCACGGATCGGCAAACAGACGTGTCACGTGTTCGTGACGGTGGGCGATGCGCAGAAGAAACGCATCTCCGGCAAGGCGAAAACATAGGGACACGCCATGGGACAGAAAATTCATCCGATTGGTTTTCGGCTTGCGGTCAACAAGAACTGGAGTTCGCGCTGGTTCGCGAACGCCAAGAGTTTTGGACCGATGCTGAACGAAGATCTCAAGGTGCGTGAATATCTCAAGAAGAAACTATCGCATGCGTCGGTCTCGAAAGTGGTGATCGAGCGTCCCGCCAAGGACGCACGCATAACGATCCACAGCGCGCGGCCCGGTGTTGTGATCGGGAAGAAGGGCGAAGACATAGAGATGCTGAAAGCAGATTTGCGCAGACTCCTCGGAGTGCAGATGGTGCATGTGAACATCGAGGAAGTGCGCAAGCCAGAGGTCGATGCGCAGCTTATTGCGGATTCGATTGGACAGCAGCTTGAAAAACGAATTATGTTCCGACGCGCCATGAAGCGAGCGATGCAGAACGCAATGAGACTCGGCGCGCAGGGCATAAAGATTATGAGTGCAGGGCGACTGAACGGGATAGAGATTGCGCGCACGGAGTGGTACCGCGAGGGGCGCGTTCCACTGCACACGCTGCGCGCTGACATCGACTACGGTTTTTCCGAAGCCAAGACAACCTACGGCGTGATCGGAATCAAAGTCTGGGTATACAAAGGCGAGGTGGCCGGTAAAGGCGATCAGCCAGCTGCACCCGCATTACCTTCTGCCACGGAGGAGCGGGCGGCAACCAAGCGTGTCAAGAAGTCTGCGGTCGGAGCGAGCGCAAAGATCGAGGGCGCGCAGGCGCAGAGCGAACTGAAAGCCGAAGGCCGCCGCGAGGCCGGGGCGGATGTCAAACCCAAGCCTGCGCGTCCGCGTACGCGCAAGGTGGTAACCGGCGATGCTTCCGCCAAGACGGATACTTCCGCAGCTCCGGGATCCAAGCCAGAGGAAACACAGGCCGCCAAACCCAAGGCCGCGGTAAAGCGGACGCGCAAGCCTAAAGAACCACCGGCCGGCTCCGGAGAGAAACAGTAGGAGATACACATGCTGCAGCCAGCAAGAACCAAATACCGTAAGCAACAAAAGGGACGAAACCGCGGCGTCGCCACGCGCGGAAACAAGGTGTCATTCGGCGAATTCGGCCTTAAGGCAACCACGCGAGGACGCATAACGTCGCGCCAAATCGAGGCTGCGCGGCGTGCGATGACACGCCATATCAAGCGCGGCGGGCGCATATGGATCCGCATTTTTCCGGACCAACCGATCTCGCAGAAACCTGCGGAGGTCCGCATGGGAAACGGGAAGGGGAATCCCGAGTATTTCATCGCCCAGATCCGGCCCGGCAAGGTGCTCTATGAGATGGACGGAGTGGACGAACCGATGGCGCGTGAGGCATTCGCGCTCGCGGCGGCGAAGTTGCCGCTGCGGACAACATTCGTCCAACGAATGGTGGGGTAAGAGATGAAATCCAACGAGCTTCGTGCCAAAGACGAGGTGCAGCTGACCCAGGAACTTCAGGCGCTTCTAAAGGCGCAGTTCTCGCTGCGCATGCAGAAGGGGACTCAACAGCTTTCAAACAGTAGCCAAATCAAGAAGGTGCGGCGGGATATCGCGCGGGTGCGCACCATTATGCGTGACAAGGCGGTGGCGAAATGAGTGGCGAACAAATGAGTGAACAGAGGAAATCTCACCGTACACTGATCGGCCGTGTCGTCAGTGACAAGATGGACAGGACGATAACCGTGTTAATTGAACGCAGAGTCACTCATCCGCTCTACGGAAAGATCGTCACTCGCTCGAGGAAATACCACGCGCACGATGAGAAAAACGAGTGTCAAGAAGGCGATCTCGTGATAATCGAGGAATGCAGGCCAATCTCAAAGACCAAGGCCTGGCGCGTGGCCAAGTTGGTGCAAAAGGTGAAAGTGGTTTAAGCGAATTCCGCTTGCTAATTGGCTAAAAATTGTTTTAGAATCACAGGCTTTTCCGCCTAGCCGGTTACGCTAATCGGGGTGCGGCGCCGAGGTGCTGCGAGTGGCGGGTCTTTCCCTGGACGGGGTCCAAAACTGTCCGCCGCCGAGGCGGGACAAGTTGGAGAGGAAAAATGATTCAAATGCAGACTGTACTGGACGTCGCCGACAACACTGGCGCGCGGTCAGTGATGTGCATCAAGGTGCTTGGCGGCTCGAAGCGCCGCTATGCCAGCATAGGTGACGTGATCAAGGTCACTGTAAAGGATGCCGCACCGCGCGGGCGTGTCAAGAAAGGTGAAATATACAGTGCTGTCGTGGTGCGTACGGCCAAAGGCGTGCGGCGCGGGGACGGATCACTGATCCGCTTCGACTCCAATGCGGCTGTGTTGCTCACTCCCAAACTCGAGCCGATCGGGACACGGATATTTGGCCCGGTAACGCGCGAATTGCGTACCGAGCGTTTCATGAAGATCGTGTCGCTCGCTCCGGAAGTTCTGTAGCGGGCAACGGGACGAGGAGCTTGAACATGGAGAGAATTCGAAAAGGGGACGATGTCGTCGTCATCGCGGGGCGGGATAAGGGCAAGCGGGGAACCGTTCTTCGACGCGTCGAAAAGAACTTCGTTCTTGTGGAAGGCGTCAACCGGGTCAAGAAACATCAGCGCCCCAACCCAATGAAGGGGCAGCCTGGCGGGATTGTCGAAAAGGACATGCCGATCCATATTTCCAACGTCGCGCTGTACAACCCTCAAACGAAGAAGGCCGATCGTGTCGCCGTCAAGGTGATCGAGGATGGTCGCAAGGTTCGCGTTTTCAAGTCGAACGGTGAAATGGTCGATGTCTGAACCAATGATTTGACAGAGAACAACTATGGCTCGATTGCAATCCTACTTTCACGAAAAGGTCGTCCCAGACCTGAAGCAGCAGTTCGGGTACAAGACGACGATGCAAGTTCCACGTATTTCGAAAATAACACTCAACATGGGCGTGGGTGAGGCGACTGCGGACAAGAAGATTCTGGACAATGCCGTCTCGGACATGACCAAGATCGCGGGCCAGAAGCCAGTGATCACCAAGGCCAAGACGTCGATTGCGACGTTCAAGGTTCGCGAGGGCTATCCCGTCGGCTGTATGGTGACGCTGCGTGGCAAGCGCATGTTCGAATTTCTTGATCGCCTGGTTTCGGTCGCGATTCCGCGCATACGCGACTTTCGTGGAATATCCTCGCGCGCCTTCGATGGACGCGGGAATTACAGCCTGGGTATCAAGGAACAGATCATCTTTCCGGAAATCGAGTACGACAAGATCGACGCCTTGCGGGGTATGAATATCAGTATTACCACCACGGCGAAGACCGACGAGGAGGCGCGAGCGCTTCTCGCCGCGTTTCGTTTTCCCTTCAAGAGCAATTGAAGGAAATATTATGGCTAAGATTGCCCTTATCAATCGCGATAGCAAACGCCGTAAGACAGTGGAGAAATTCGCCGCTCGTCGCGCCCGGATCATTGAAATCGTCAACGACCCGAAGCGTTCCGATGAGGAGCGAAGCGAGGCGCGTGCCAAGCTCCAGCAGCTGCCGCGGGATGCGAGTCCAGTGCGGCTTCGAAACCGCTGCGCGCTGACCGGTCGGCCACGTGGCGTGTACCGCAAATTCGGATTGGGACGAAACAAGTTGCGCGAGATCGCGATGCGGGGGGAGATCCCCGGCGTGATCAAGGCGAGTTGGTAACAGGAGGCCGCGCATGAGCATGACCGACCCCATTTCCGACATGTTGACTCGAATCCGTAACGCGCAGGCGGTACACAAGGCATCGGTCAACATGCCTGCCTCGAAACTCAAGGCTGCGCTCGCGCAGGTACTCAAAGACGAAGGCTATATAGACGGTTTTTCACTGCGTCAGAGCGATGGCAAACCGGAGATCGAGATAAGCCTGAAGTATTACGCCGGGCGGCCCGTCATCGAGAAGATCGAACGCGTGTCCCGGCCCGGTCTTCGTATCTACAGAGGATGCGAAAACATACCACGCGTGATGAATGGCCTCGGGATCGCCATCGTGTCGACCTCGAAGGGTTTGATGACAGACCGCAAGGCGCGCGCCACCGGTGTCGGCGGCGAAGTGCTATGCATCGTGGCGTGAGGGAATAGCCATGTCCCGAATAGGCAAGAATCCAATCGTAGTTCCCAAGGGCGTCGACGTGGCGATTTCCGAAGGGGCGATTTCGGTCAAGGGGCCGCTTGGGACGCTCTCGCAAAGTCTCGACGACAGCGTGAACGTCCGAAAGGACGGTGACCAGCTCTTGTTCGAGCCCCGTGAAGGCGATATCAATGGGAACGCGATGTCCGGGACGCTGCGCGCGCTCACAGCCAACATGGTGCATGGCGTGTCCAAGGGCTTTGAGAGAAGGCTCAATCTGGTCGGTGTCGGATACCGTGCTCAGGTGCAGGGGGACACACTTAACTTGGCTCTCGGTTTTTCCCACCCCGTGGTGCACACCATGCCCAAGGGCATAAAAGTCGAGACACCGACGCAGACCGAGATCCTGATCAGAGGCGTGGATAAACAACAGGTGGGTCAGGTCGCTGCTGAAGTGCGCGCCTATCGTCCGCCGGAGCCGTACAAAGGCAAAGGTGTCCGGTATGCCGGCGAGCAGGTGGTCATTAAAGAGACCAAGAAGAAATGAGGGGTAGCGGGGTATGAAGAACACGCGAACGGAACGATTGCGCCGAGCCGCACAGACCAGACGCAAGATCCACCAGCTCAAGACAGTGCGTTTGGCGGTCCATCGCACCAATACGCACATCTATGCGCAGTTGTTTTCCTCCGACGGCAGCCGCGTGTTGACCAGCGCCTCGACGGCAGAGAAGGAAGTCCGCGCGGAACTTGCTAACGGAGGCAATAAGGTAGGCGCGACCGCGGTCGGCAAGCGCATTGCGGAAAGAGCCAAGCAACTGGGAATTGAACAGGTTGCGTTCGACCGATCTGGATACAAATACCATGGCAGGGTAAAGGCGCTGGCCGATGCTGCGCGCGAGGCCGGACTAAAGTTTTAGGCCGTATGGACCATGGGGGCGCAACCCCCGTTTGCAGACTCAACAGAAAAGTACGGGTAACGCAGAGGAAGCACGATGGCAAGAATGCAACCTAGGATGCAAGGCGGCGAGGAACGCGGCGACGGTCTGCGTGAAAAGATGGTTTCGATCAACCGTGTGACTAAGGTGGTCAAGGGCGGTCGAATAATGAGCTTTGCTGCGCTCACCGTCGTTGGTGACGGAGACGGCGGGGTCGGGATGGGAAAGGGAAAGGCCCGCGAGGTACCGGTCGCCATGCAGAAGTCGCTGGAAGAGGCACGTCGCCAGATGTTTCGCGTCACCCTCAAGGGTGGTACGTTGCAGCACGCGGTGATTGGCCAGCATGGCGCGTCCAGGGTGCTGATGCAGCCTGCCTCTGACGGCACCGGGATCATTGCTGGTGGACCGATGCGGGCTGTGTTCGAGGTGATGGGAGTGACCAACGTGTTGGCAAAATGCCTTGGTTCGACCAATCCCTATAACGTGGTTCGTGCAACGCTGGATGGGCTGCGGAGGATGAATACCCCCGCGGAAATGGCGGCCAAACGCGGAAAGTCGGTGGAAGAAATCAGCAGCTGAAAGGGACGATATGGCAGACAAGAAGATCAAGGTGACGCTCACGAAGAGCATTATCGGCTGCAAGCAAGCCCATCGGGCGACGATCCGCGGCTTGGGTCTGCGGCGCATTAATCATTCCGTCGAAGTCGTGGATACACCGCAGGTGCGAGGCATGATCCGCGCCGTGCAGTATCTTGTTCGCTGTGAGGGCTAGATGAATCTAAATGACCTCAAACCGGCGCCTGGCGCCAACCGTGAGCGCCGCAGGGTTGGTCGCGGAATTGGATCGGGCTTCGGCAAGACTGCTGGTCGTGGCCATAAGGGCCAGAGTTCGCGTGCGGGCGGTTTCCACAAGGTAGGCTTCGAGGGCGGGCAGATGCCCCTCCAGCGGAGACTTCCAAAGCGGGGTTTCGTGTCGCGCATGCGTGGCGACACCGCCGAGGCGCGCTTAGCGGATCTGGAGCGGGTTGCGGGCGACACGGTGGATCTGGACATTCTGAAGGCCGGCGGTGTCGTACCCCGGAGGGCCTCAAGGGCAAAGGTGATTCTCGCCGGCCGACTCCTGCGCAAGCTTGCGCTCAAGGGAATCGCCGTGAGCAAGGGCGCCAAAGCTGCGATCGAGGCCGCTGGCGGGAGCGTCGAGTTGCCGCAATTGAAAGTTGTAGAGGGCAAGAAGGCCGAACGTAGGAAGGCCTACCTGGCGAAGGCGAAGGCTAGAGCCGAGGCGAGATCGGCCGACAAGCAAGCAGGCGGGACGGGGGACAAACCGGTCAAGGCCAAGAAGAAGGCCGAGCCCAAGGTCGAAGCAAAGGCAAGAACGGACGCCAAGCCCAAAACGAAAGTCAAAAAGGACGCTTAGGGCCTGGATTAGATGGCAACCTCGAATCCTCAACTTGGCAAGTCCGGCAAGTACGGCGACCTGAACAAGCGACTGCTGTTTCTGGCCGGCGCGCTGATCGTATTTCGTCTCGGGGCGCACATCCCGGTTCCGGGTATCGATCCGATTAAACTCGCCGAGCTATTTCAGGGGCAACAGGGGGGAATTCTTGGCTTGTTCAATATGTTCTCGGGCGGCGCACTGAGTCGTTTCACCATTTTTGCGCTCGGAATCATGCCTTACATATCTGCTTCGATCATCATGCAGCTGATGACGGCCGTGTCTCCCCAACTCGAGGCACTGCGCAAGGAAGGCGGGGCGGGGCAGCGCAAGATTACCCAGTACACGCGTTACGGCACCGTGCTGTTGGCGCTATTTCAGGCGACAGGTATTTCCATCGCGTTGGAGTCTCAGCCCGGGCTGGTGATGGACCCCGGGCTCTTGTTCCGTTTTACTACAGTGACCACGCTGGTAACGGGCACGATGTTCCTCATGTGGTTGGGTGAACAGGTCACCGAGCGCGGTCTAGGAAATGGCATTTCAATCATAATTTTCGCAGGCATCGCGGCAGGGCTTCCCAGCGCGATTGCCGGGATGCTCGAACTTGTTCGTACCGGCGCGATGCATCCGTTGACGGCGTTGCTTATTTGTGCGGCAGTCGCGGTAGTGACCTGGGCAGTGTGTTTTGTCGAGCGGGGCCAGCGCAAGATTCTCGTGAATTACGCCAAGCGCCAAGTCGGCAATAAGGTTTACGGCGGGCAGAGTTCACACCTACCGTTCAAGCTCAATATGGCCGGCGTGATTCCGCCGATTTTCGCGTCCTCGATCATTCTATTTCCCACGACATTGGCAAACTGGTTCACCAGCGATGTAGCGAGCGGCAACGTGCTGGAACTCCTCGGGGAGTGGCAAATCAATGCGGCATTGGGCGTCGCGATAAAGGATCTCGCGAGTACCCTTTCCCCGGGGCAGCCGGTTTATGTGATGCTCTATGCAGCCGCGATCATATTTTTCTGTTTCTTCTACACCGCGCTGCAGTACAACCCGAAGGAAACAGCCGACAACCTGAAGAAGTCCGGGGCGTTTGTCCCGGGGATACGACCTGGCGACCAGACGTCGCGTTACATCGAGAAGATACTGTTGCGGCTGACGCTTGCCGGAGCGATCTACGTGACCCTGGTTTGTCTGCTACCAGAGTTTCTAATTCTGAAGTGGAACGTACCGTTTTATTTCGGCGGGACCTCGCTACTCATTATCGTCGTCGTGACCATGGATTTTATGGCGCAGGTACAGGCGTACATCATGACGCACCAGTACGAGAGCCTGCTCAAGAAAGCTAACTTCAAGGGGGCCGGGTTCCCGAGCAGATAGCTTTATGGCGAAGGAAGACGTCATTGAAATGCAGGGGGAGGTTCAGGAAAACCTACCCAACGCAACCTTCAAGGTGAAGCTTGAAAACGGACACGTAATACATGCATTTATATCGGGCAAGATGAGGATGCACTATATCCGCATTCTTCCGGGAGATAAGGTGACAGTGCAACTCACCCCCTATGATCTGACAAAGGGTCGGATTGTCTTCCGTGCAAAGTGAACATGCAAAACGACGGGGGCCGACTTAAGAGGCCCCAAGGAGTGGCAAATGAAGGTTCTGGCTTCAGTGAAAAAGATCTGTCGCAATTGCAAGATTATTAGGCGAAAACGCGTCGTTCGGGTGATATGCAAGGACGCCCGGCACAAGCAACGCCAAGGCTAGCTCGGAGTCCCGTTTCAGCTTATAATATTTGGTTTATTTTTCGCACCACTAGGAGCATCGCATGGCTCGCATCGCGGGGGTGAACATTCCGAATCACCAGCACGTCGAGATCGCTCTGCAGGCGATCTACGGTATTGGTCGTCCACGGGCGGGTGCGATCTGCGCGGCTGCCGGCGTCAAGAACAATATCAAGATCAAGGACCTTTCGGAATCCGAGATGGACCGATTGCGGGAGCAGGTGGCGCGGTTCGCGGTCGAGGGTGACCTTCGTCGCGAGGTTTCCATGAACATCAAGCGGTTGATGGACCTCGGTTGTTACCGGGGGCAACGGCACCGCAAGGGGCTGCCAGTGCGAGGGCAGCGCACCAAGACCAACGCCCGCACACGCAAAGGCCCGCGCAAAGCTGCCGTGAAGATTCAGTCAGCGCCTAGCAAGGGCTAAAACGCTACCAACTGCGAAACCGCGCGCGAGCGCGGATAACGGATAACTAAGGATCGAAGAAATGGCAAAACCCGCTACTGCCTCACGGGTACGCAAGAAGGTTAAGAAGAATGTTGCCGAAGGTATCGCGCACGTCCATGCGTCGTTCAACAACACTATCGTGACCATCACCGATCGCCAGGGTAATGCACTGGCCTGGGCGACGTCCGGGTCCAACGGATTCAAGGGGTCGCGCAAGTCGACGCCGTTTGCGGCACAGGTCGCGGCGGAGCAGGCCGGGCGTATGGCGCAGGAATGTGGAGTAAAGAATCTCGAAGTACGCATCAAAGGCCCGGGTCCCGGACGCGAGTCCGCTGTGCGCGCGCTCAACGCCTTGGGAATGAAAATTACCAGTATCGCCGATGTGACACCGGTGCCCCACAATGGTTGCAGGCCGCCGAAGCGGCGTCGGATCTGAGGAACGCAATTATGGCCCGTAATCTTGACCCGAAATGCCGCCAGTGCCGTCGAGAGGGAGAAAAGCTCTTCCTTAAAGGGGAAAAATGTTTTACCGATAAGTGCGCTATAGAGCGCCGCAGCTACGCGCCGGGACAGCACGGTCAGAAGAGCGGCAGCCGCCTTTCTGATTTCGGAAAGCAGTTGCGCGCAAAGCAAAAGCTACGGCGGATGTACGGCGTGCTCGAACGCCAGTTCCGCTCGATCTATCAGGAGGCAGATCGGCGCAAGGGCGTGGCCGGAGAAAACCTGCTGCAGCTGCTTGAATCGCGGCTCGACACGGTGGCCTACCGCATGGGGTTCGGTTCATCGCGCACTGAAGCACGCCAGGTCGTAAGGCATAACGGAATCCTGGTGAACGGAAAGCGGGTCAATATTCCTTCTTATTTGGTGCGGCCGGGCGACACCATTGAGGTGGTGGAGAAGGCAAGAAACCAGCTGCGAATCAAAGGGGCGATCGATGCCGCTGGGACGCGCGGTTTCCCCGAATGGATTGAGGTGGACATGAAAGCCATGAAAGGCAAGTTCAAGGCGCTGCCAGCGCGCAGCGATTTGTCGTCCACTATCAATGAAAGCCTCGTCGTCGAGCTGTATTCGAAGTAATTTTCGAGGGCGCCTAATGCAAACAAGTGGATTTCTAAAACCCCGCATCATCGATGTACAAACCATCGCGCCCAATCACGCGAAGGTGACGATGGAGCCGTTTGAACGCGGCTACGGCCACACTTTGGGCAACGCATTACGCCGGGTATTGCTTTCGTCGATGCCGGGATTTGCCGCGACCGAGGTGCAGATCGACGGTGTGCTGCACGAGTACTCCACGATCGATGGGGTGCAGGAGGATGTCGTCGACATTCTCCTCAATCTCAAAGGTGTGGTGCTCAAGCTGCACAACCGCGAAGAGGCCCTTCTGCGGCTGGCGAAAAAGAGCGAGGGCGCGGTAACCGCGAGGGACATCGAGGTAACGCATGACGTGGAGGTGGTCAATCCCGAGCACGTTATCGCCCACATCGCGCCGGGGGGCAAGCTGGAAATGCAAATCAAGGTCGAGAAGGGGCGGGGATATGTGCCCGGCAACCTGCGGCTGATCCCGGAAGAGTCCAAAGGTATCGGAAGGATCATACTCGATGCATCGTTCTCGCCTGTGCGGCGCGTGTCCTACGCCGTTGAATCGGCGCGTGTCGAGCAGCGTACCGACCTTGATAAACTTATCATCGATATCGAGACGAGTGGCGTAATCGAGCCTGAAGAGGCAATTCGCTACGCCGCGCGCATACTGGTGGAGCAGTTGTCAGTATTTGCCGCGCTGGAAGGTACAGCTCCCGCTATAGAGGAAAAGCGCTCGCCGCAAGTCGACCCAATTCTGCTAAGACCGGTGGACGATCTTGAACTTACCGTGCGGTCGGCGAATTGCCTCAAGGCTGAGAATATCTATTACATTGGAGACCTGATCCAGCGCACCGAGACCGAGTTGCTGAAGACGCCAAATCTGGGGCGCAAGTCGCTCAACGAGATCAAGGAGGTCCTTGCCTCACGCGGGCTGACTCTCGGGATGAAGCTCGAGAACTGGCCGCCCGCAGGGCTGGAAACCGTCCGTACCTGAAGTGTAAGAGAGAAAACGAGGCACGCCATATGCGTCACCGCCTGGGACTACGAAAACTGAATCGCACGAGCAGCCATCGGCTGGCGATGCTCCGAAACATGACCAATTCGCTGCTCAAGCATGAGGTCATTAAGACTACGCTGCCCAAGGCAAAGGAGCTGCGGCGCGTGGTGGAGCCGATGATCACCCTCGGCAAGGCGGCGACCGTCGCTAACCGGCGCCTGGCATTCAACCGGTTGCGTGACCGCGCCATGGTTACCAAGCTTTTTGACGAACTCGGACCGCGTTACGCCAAGCGTCCTGGCGGCTATTTGCGCATTTTGAGATTCGGGTTTAGGCAGGGGGATAATGCCGCGATGGCGCTGGTGGAGTTGCTCGATCGCCCCGCGGAATCAACCCCTGCGACGGCGACGACCGAGGCGGTCCAATCCTGATTCCGCTCGGAGATAATGTGAAAGAGCCGGGCTTGCCCGGCTTTTTCATTGCTGCTGCAACGCGGCTTGGATCGCGGGGCGAGCGTGCGCGGGCCGATTCTGGCCGCGGCCTCGAATCGATTCGACCGCTAGAATGCGTCCGTGGACATAGTGCTATTTACCGATTTTGGGACGGCGGACATCTACGTTGGACAGGTGAAATCCGTCCTGCACAGACTCGCGCCGCACGCTTCGGTGATCGATCTGGCGCACGATCTGCAGGCCTTCAATATTCGGGCTGCAGCGCACCTGCTGGATGCGCTCAAGGACAGTTTCCAGGAAGGCAGCGTCTTCCTGTGCGTGATTGACCCTGGCGTTGGCGGCACGCGCCGCCCGATCGTGATGCACGCTGCTGGTCGGCACTTCGTTGGTCCTGACAACGGTCTGCTGTCGGTGGTCGCCGCCCGCGCCGCTGAGAAGCGGTTCTGGAGCATCGTCTGGCGGCCGGTCGGGCTATCGGATTCGTTTCACGGCCGCGACCTGTTCGCGCCGATCGCGGCACAGATCGCGGCAGGGACCCTGACGCCGGGTCAGCTGCAAACGCTCGCGGCACTCGCCAACGACTTTGGTGCCGACGACCTTGAGCAGATCATCTACATTGATCACTATGGAAACGCGTGCACCGGGATCCGAGCGGATCATGCGAACGCCGAAAAGATCCTACACGCGAAGGGTCGTCGGATCGACCGCGCCCGGGTATTTGGCGATGTTTCGCGGGGCAGTATGCTCTGGTACGTAAACAGCCACGGACTGGTCGAAATCGCGATGAACTGCGGCAACGCAGCCGGTGCCCTCGGATTGCAGATTGGAGATCCGGTTAGCTGGGCGGGTTGAGCCGGAGCACCCGCAAGGAGAAATCCGTTCTGCTTCCAAGCGTTTGCGTCGTTCTTATATGGGATTCGGCTGCTCCAGCGTCACTGTTGCTTTGGCGCTGGCGTCCGGTCGGTTGCTTCGCCGACGAAATCTGCCAACAGCGAAGTGAATCGCGACGCCTCGTCGACGAACAAGGCGTGCCCGGCATCCGCGAAAACCGTTACGCGCGTCGCCGGTCGGTGCTGTTGCAGCGATTTCGCCTGCTCGGCGAACTGCGCACTGACGACGTACAGCAGCGGTTTGGGAAAGCCTCTCGCGATACGACTCCAGTGTTCCCGGGGGAGTGTCCGCGGAAAGAGCGACAGGCTCGCCTCGAGCGGCATGCGCAGCGCCGCTTCCGACAGTTCGGCAAGTTCAGGCGCAGGACGCGGCGATCGAAATATGTTTTTCACGAATTCTTCGATGGTGGCACGGCGGTCGCTTTTGAGCGCATCGGTAAATCGGTGCCCCGACGGAGGCGCTGGATTCTCTCCGACGCTGCTGTCTACCAGCACGAGAGCGTCGAGCTTCGCATGACCGTAGCGGTCAACGTACTCGAGCGCTTCGAGCGCCGCGAGGGACCACGCTACGAGGACGACGCGCGGGTAACGCGCTGCAAACTCGTGTATGTCTTCTGCACGCCTCGCAATGGTATAGCCACCCGGCGCAATGTCCGACTCCCCCTGTCCGCGCGGATCGAGCGCTGCAACGCAATGCCCTGCTCCTAGGTCAACGAGCTGCTCACGCCAAATCGACGCGGGCATGGACCAGCCCGGGACGAAGGCAATTACCGGGGATCGCGCAGTGGTGCCATCAGCGCCGCTCGGACAAGCCTCGAGCACGTGCAGGCGCACGCCGTCGGAGGTCACGAAGCTCGTACTGTGGATTTCAGGCCGCATCGTCGATTCGTCGACCGCCTGCATGGAGGCCAGGAGCCATGCCACCAAGGCCGCCAACGCGAAATGTGCCACGTCAGCGGGTAGGTGCTGGGTTGGGGCGCGAGGACAGACGGGCAACCATCAGGTTCGAGCGATTTTCCCGCTTGCTGATGAGCTGGTAACCGAACCGAAACGGCAGCGGTTTCGGCTTTTGCTTTTCGTACGCAGCAGCCAATCCCTTCTGGTAGGCCCCCTGGAACGGCGGAATCGGCACTTCATATGTTCCATATACGGCTATCTCCCAGCCGCGCTTTCGAAGCCGTGCGTAAGGCAGCCCGGTGTCATCCTGCACCAGGAACACGCTCGCATCGAGAATAACGTCGCGCAAGCGGGAAAACTCGTGACCATGCAGCAGGTACGACGCTGACTTGATCAGCGTGGTCGCCGGCGCCAGCGTGCGCAGGTAATCGAGGAACTCCGGATAATCTGCCATCGCGGCATCCGTAGCATCCAGCGAGAAGTATTTCAGATTCTGGATCTGAGTCGAACCGGAGCGACGAAAGTCGATCAAGACGCCTCTGAGTTTGCGCTTTCGAACCCTTTCCTTCGGCAATGCATCGGTTTGGCCGGATGTGGTCAGCGCGGACTTGGTGAGCGGCACGGGCGGATCGAGCGGCGTGACGCGAAGCACTTCGACTCCTGAGAGCGCCATCGACACCAGGAACACCGGAACCACTCCCCGTAACCGGTTTCTGCCGAGACTCTTGAGCATGGTGTCCGTGACGAAGTAGTTGCGCACAAACAGGTTGACCATGAAACCGCGCACGTTCACAAGTAGGTTCGTGAACTCCTTTTCCGACATCGTTTCGACCTTGGGTACGTCGCCGATCCGCTCGAGTCCGAACATCACGATGTTGGTGCAGTCCGGGAACAGCCAGTACACGTTCAGAAAGTCTGGACCGCTGAACGGATACAACGCCGTTTGCCCGACCGGACAGCCGTGAGGAAGTTCGGCATCACGCCACGCCTTCAGCGCGACCTGCTGTCCATCGCGAACCTTTGACCATGAACCCTGGATCGCGTCGCTGTGCTCCTTCCAGGCTGGGGTCTGTGCCAGGGTCTCATGCTCGCTCAACGTGGGCGGCAAGCCTGCCAACAGCCTGGCGACGGAGTCGAGCCGGGCACTGGAATGCCGATCGGGAATCGGGGCCGCCTGCGCCGCGACGATTCGCGGGGCAAGGATGGATAGCATGAACATCGCGGCTATCGCGAAAGACAGCAGCCGCGCGTACCCAAAAATCGTTCTATTAGTAATGTCTGGTCCCATGATCTAGTCTTTTCAGCGTACGCCAAAATGCTTCGGCTTCGAATGTGGTTGCATGATGGTTGGAAATATTACTTCCGCAGAGCCTTTTTCTTCCAAAGCTCCCAGGGACGTCCGATTGTACCGGCAATGTTGGTTGCGGCCAGTACGCCTTCTTCCGGTTCGAGGTAGGTGACGCTTCCGCCGAGCATGATGGCCTGAACCTGTAGGCGAGCGTTGACTTCAGTGTAGACAGCGCGGTAGACCGCAAGCTGTATGTCAGGACCGACAACGACGTTGCCGTGTCCTCGCATCAGAGCGACCGGTTTGTCGGCCAACGTTTTCGCCAGGGCGCGTCCCAGGTCCGGATTGCGCACCAGCAGGTCAGTCATGCCCCCGGCGTTGCGGATTTCGAAAAGCGGTACCCCCCCGGTCAGGAACGCGCTCATGTGATAGAGCGCTCGCAGCGGTACCGACGACACGCCAAAAGGCACGACGGCGGGCGAGTGGCTGTGCACGACGCAGTTGACTTCCGGCCGCGCCTTGTAGATTTCACCGTGAATGAATCGCTCCAGATACATGGTGCGGCCACGCTGGTCCACCGGATTGCTGTCGAGGTCGTATTCCATGATGTCCGATACAGTCACCAGTTCAGGGGCCAGCGAGCGCGACATCAGGTAGCGCTCCGGATTTCCGGGGTATCGCAGGCTCACGTGTCCGTAGCCGTCGAGCACCCCCTGGTCAGCGAGAATGCGGTTGGCCGCGGCCAGATCTTCGATCAGACTGGGATCTACCGGTCCGGCGGTCGATGGCGAGCCGCCCGCGGGTGAACCCGGGACTACGGACGGGCGGGCGATGTTCAGGAGCATCGAGGGGGCTGTGCGCAGAATGTGGGCCATGTCAGTCCTTTGTCAATGGAAGGTGTAAATCGGAAATAGGCGGCCCGATCAAGCGATCAGGACGGCCCGGTAATCGTTGACGTTAGTGCGCGTTGGTCCGCAAACCACGAGGTCGGATAGGGCAGAAAAAAATCCGTAGCTGTCATGCGCTTCCAGCAATTTTACCGCGTCGAGTCCTAGCGCGGCCGCGCGGGCAAGGGTGTCCGGGGCGAGCATCGCGCCCGCGTTGTCCTCGGTGCCGTCGATCCCGTCGGTGTCGCAGGCAATTGCGTGCACGCCGCTTGCGCCTGCCAGATCGACCGCGAGCGAAAGCAGAAATTCACTGCAGCGGCCTCCGCGTCCGGTGCCGCCGGTGTCGACTGTGACCGTGCATTCTCCTCCTGAGATCAGAGCGACAGGCGAGTTCCATGGCTCGCCATACGCCTTTACCTGGCGTGCGATCGCACTGTGGACCTTGGCCACTTCGGCTGCCTCACCGGTGACGCTGTCGCCGAGGATCGCTGCCGCGACGCCGTTGTCACGGAAATGCTGCGCGGCGGCCTGCAATGATGCTTGGGCGGTCGCGATAACGCGGTTCTCGACGCGGGCAAATATCGGGTTTCCTGGTTTCGGGGTTTCCGCGATGGCCCCGAGCGCGCCTCGTTCCAAGTGCACGCGCACGGCCGTTGGGGCATTTAGGCGGTAACGATCGAGAATGTCGAGCGCGTCGGTGTATGTCGTCGGATCCGGGGCGCAGGGCCCGGATCCGACGTGTGTGGGATCGTCGCCCGTGACATCCGATATGACCAGCGCGAGTACAGGCGCCTTGCATGCCGCTGCCAGACGGCCGCCCTGAAGCGCCGACAGGTGTTTGCGAACAGCGTTAATTTCCTGTATCGGCGCGCCGCAGAACAGCAATTCGTTCGTCGTGGCTATCAGATCACCCATGGTGATGCCCTCCGCGGGCAATGACAGCAGCGCTGAACCACCGCCTGATACAAGCACCAGCAGAAAATCGTCGGTTTCGAGCCCGCGCGTAACCCGCAGGATTTCCTTCGCCGCGGCTTCACCGGTTTGATCGGGAACCGGATGGCCCGCCTCTATCACCTTTATGCGGCTGCCGAGCAGGCCGTGCCGGTAGCGCGTAATGACCAGACCGTCAAGCGGAGCGTTCGCTGGCCAATGCTGCTCGACGGTGACTGCCATGGCGGCGGCGGCCTTGCCCGCGCCCACCACCAACGTCCTGCCACGCGGTGGTGGCGGCAGGTGCGCCGAAACAATCTTCAGCGGATCGGCGGCTGCGACCGCCGTGCGGAACGAATCGAGCAGCAATCGCCTGGCTTGCACGGTGAAATGTTGCCGGTCTCAGATCTGTATCATCCGGAGCACGGCTCCGAACAGTGCGCTGTCGGGGCGTGTTAGCTCGTCAAGTACGGTGAAGTGGTTGTCACCTTGGCAGGCAACGTGGCCCGCATGTACCCGTCTCCAGCGCTTGGCGATGAGCGCATTTTGAACGTGGAAGCCCTGGTTTTCCTCTTCGCCCACCGCGGTGTAGAGAGGCGCGTCAGTGGCCGGTGGCATGAATGCAGGGCTTACGGCGAGGGCGCTCTTTTCGGTCAATCTAACGTCGCAGTTAACGGTGGGTACCTTTACGATCTCGGTGAGGTCGTATACGCCGCTCACCGAAAGGGCTGCGCGGATCAGCCGTTTCGGTAGATCGTGGGCGTAGTCGGGCCAGCGGCAGGCCAGCATCATCGCCGCCAGGTGACCGCCCGCGGAATGGCCCGCCACATGCAGCCTGCCGCCGGGTGCGCCGAAGTTGCCGCCATTGCGGTACAGCCAGGCACAGGCTTGAACGATTTGCATCACGATGTCCCTGACCTCAACGCCTGGGCAGAGCGCGTAGTTCGGCACCGCGACGGTGATGCCGGCGTTCGCGAGCGCGGGGGCGATAAACGAAAACTCGCCCTTGTCGAGCGCACGCCAGTAGCCGCCGTGGATGAACATCAGCAGTCCTTTGCTCGGCCCGCGGGCACGGAAGATATCCATCTTCTCCGTTTCGTCCGTGCCGTACGGAACATCCAGATAGCATTCGAGGCTGGCCCGCGCCTTCTCCGTACTGCGCTGCCAGCGTTCGACGATCTGCGGAAATCCGCTGACCGTCAAACGCGGGTTGTACAGCAGGTCATAGTTCGTCGGCTGCGCGTTCATTTTGATTGCATCAATCGGGCAGAACCGCGGTGACTTCGATTTCCAGTTTGGCACCTTCCTCGACGAAACCCGCCACTTGTATCGCGGTCATCACGGGAAAGTTCCTGCCGATGATTTCTCGGTAGGCAGCCCCCAGTTCCTTAAGGTTTGCGTTGTATTCATGGCGATCACCCACGTACCAGGTCATGCGGCAGATGTGCTCAGGCCGCGCTCCCGCCTCGGCGAGAATCGCGACGATGTTCTTCAGAGCCTGCCGGGCTTGGCCGGCGAAATCGCTGGTTTCGAACTTTTCCTCAGCGTTCCAGCCGACCTGGCCGGCGACGAAGACCATTCGACCTTGTGCAACAATGCCATTGGAATAGCCTTTGGGCTTGGCCCAGCCCGGGGGTTGGAGTATCTGCATCGCACGGCCTCGTTCAGGTTGGCGAAAAGGCGATTATCCATCAGGGCACAACGGCTCCGCCACCCGAAACAATTCTTCCGCGTCGAAGCAGGCCGAAAGGGAACCGGTCGAAAGTGTCCTGCGGAGGGGGGCCCGCTCAGGCTTCCTCGCGCCAGAGATCGAGTGCCTGCTGCACCGGGCGGTCGGAGGCGGAGAAAACAACCGTCTCTTCTTCAACCTCGAAGCGGTATTTCATCCATGACGGCACGACGAAGGTGTCCTTGGAACCGAATTCGATGGTCTGTTCGCCGACGTTCACGCGTCCGCGTCCTTCCACGCAGGAGAAGATCGTCGAGTCGGTGGAACGATAGTCACGGCCCTTGAAGCCGCTGGGCAGCATCTGCACGAAGCTTCCGATGGTGGGCATCGCCGGTCCTCCGTTGGCCGGATTGATGTACTGCAGTTTGTGTCCGTGGCAGGGATGAGGATTTTCGCTTGCTGCAAGCGTTGCCAGCGCCTCGCGCGCTCGCGTATAGGGATACCAGAACAGCGGCGAAGTGTGGCTGCGTGGCGTGTAATCGAGCGGCATCATGGTATTGCCATAACGCGCGAACGATTCTCCCTCGGTGCGCACGATTGTCTGTTTCTCAACGCCTGGCCGTTCCAGGAACTGGGCGTCGAGCAGTTCGACGATCGGCACGTCGAGCACGTCCATCCAGATAATCGGCTCGCTGCTCGGATTGCCGTGATCGTGCCAGGTCCAGGAGGGCGTAATGATGAAATCACCGACGTGCATGGTCACGCGCTCGCCGTCGACGGCGGTGTAGGCACCATCACCCGAGACGATGAAGCGCAGCGCGGACTGCGAATGGCGGTGGGCCGGAGCAATTTCTCCGGGAAGGACGAGTTGCAAACCGGCGTAGAGCGAATGGGTTGCGCGAGCCTGGCCGCGCAGCCCCGGATTTTCCAGCACCAACACGCGCCGCTCGGCCTCCTTGGCCGTGATCAACTGGCCCGATTCCATAATCCACGGAAGCACCGTCTGCCACTTCCAGGCAACGGGAACGCAGGGCGTCTTTGGTTTGGGCGTGATCAGGTCGTGGAGCACTTCCCACAACGGAGCTACATGCCCGGTGTCGATCCGCTTGTAGAAGTCTTGGCGCTCTTTTGAAACCTGGGTTTGTGGGACGGCGGACATAGTGTTCTCCTGGCACGGCGATTCTTATGTGTATATTCAAGCAGCTGCATTTTCCGTCATCCGGGCGCGATAGGCAATGCGGACGCCGAGTCGTGGCATGAACGGCTTGGAGAAGCGGGTTTCGATTGATGTGGGCGCTTGACGAAAACGCCTGAATGAATGATCATTCAGTACGCCTCCCGTGTCTCTTACGATGGCCGGGAGCGGGGCGGTGGGGTGCCAGGCGGCTAGCGGGCGCGCCCGCCAAAGAGTGATCCACTTCAAGGAACGAAATGATGCGACTGGACGGAAAAACGGCGGTAGTGACGGGTGCCGCTTCGGGAATTGGACGAGCGACCGCCGAAGTGCTGGCTGAAGCCGGTGCCCACGTACTGCTCGGCGACATCGCCGAAGACAGGGGCGAGGAGGCAGCTGCCGCAATCCGCGGCAAGGGCCAGGGCGCGGATTTCATCCGGCTGGACGTGACGAGCCTGGATTCGGTCGAGGCATTCAAACAGCAGGCCTACGCGAAACGGCCGCAAGTGGACGTCGTAGCCAATGTGGCCGGCTGGGGCAAGATCGAACCTTTCGTCAAGAATTCGCCGGATTTTTGGCGCAAGATCATCGATCTGAATTTCTTCGGCGTTGTCGCCGTGACGCGCGCATTCCTGGACCAGATGGTCGAGCGCAAGTCGGGGCGGATCGTGATCGTATCGAGCGACGCCGGCCGCGTGGGCAGCCTGGGAGAGAGCGTCTACGCCGGTGCCAAGGGTGGGGCGATAGCGTTTACAAAGTCGCTGGCGCGTGAAATGGCGCGGTTCTCCGTCAACGTCAACTGCGTTTGCCCGGGCCCGACTGACACGCCACTGCTGGCGGCGGTACCCGAGAAGCATCGCGAGGCATTCGTCCGCGTAACACCCATGGGGCGTCTGGCGAAGCCCTCAGAAATCGCCGACGCCGTGTTGTTCTTTGCCAGCAGTCGATCGGACTTCATCACCGGACAGGTCATCAGCGTAAGCGGCGGCCTCACCATGGTGGGCTGACCGAAGTTTCGAGAACACTTTCATATTAAATACTCACACACGAGGAGCATCGCATGTACAAAGTCAAAGCAGCCGAATGGAAACCAGAGCATTTCAACTGGAAGGTCGAGGACCGGGTCGCCACGGTTTCGCTCCGGCGCCCTGAGCGCAAGAACCCGCTGACACTGGAGAGCTATGCGGAACTGCGCGATACGTTCCACAAGCTGCAATACGCGGAGGATGTGCGCGTTGTTGTTTGGACCGGTGAAGGCGGCAATTTTTGCTCCGGCGGCGATGTGCACGACATCATTGGCCCGCTTACCAAGATGAACATGGACGGGTTGCTCGCATTCACCCGCATGACCGGAAACATGGTGAAGGAAATGCGCACCTGCCCACAACCGATCATTTCGGCAGTCGACGGCATCAGCGTCGGCGCGGGGGCGATTGTCCCGATGGCGAGCGATCTGCGCTATGGAACTCCGGAAGCCAAAACCGCATTCCTGTTTGTGCGCGTGGGGCTTGCCGGCTGCGACATGGGTGCGTGCGCCATTCTGCCGCGCATCATCGGGCACGGACGTGCGTCGGAACTGTTCTATACGGGACGCGTCATGACCGCGCAGGAAGGCCTCGCATGGGGCTATTTCAACGAGCTGCTGTCCAAGGAGAAGCTGCTCGACAGGGCCTACGCGATGGCGAGGGAAATCGCCGACGGTCCGATGTTTGCCCATTCCATGACGAAGAAGTGCTTGCACCAGGAGTGGAGCCAATCTATCGAGCAGGCGTTGGAGACCGAAGCCGAAGCGCAGGCGATCTGCATGCAGACGAAGGACTTCACACGCGCCTACAACGCGTTCGTCGCGAAGCAGAAACCCAAGTTCGAAGGCGACTGACCGGCCGAGCGCTTGCCGGGGGCGTTTTGCCCCCGGCTGCTGAAAGCGTCTTCGCTCGCGCGCTGCAGGTTCCGGGAATACCGGATTCATGGTCCGGTAGCCTGTCCAGCGGCACGGTCACACCGGCGAGCACCGAGGGGGGAGATCGGTTGTCATGAGTACAGCAGCGCACGTCGAGAGTGCGGTCACCGACCCGAAGCTGATCGAGGAGCGGCGGGGGCAGATCGTGCGTGCCGCAGTCAAGCTGTTTTCGGAGGAAGGCTTCTATACCACGACCATCCAGCAGATCGCACGGGAAGCTGGCGTGAGTACAGGTTTGATCTACCAGTATTTCAAGGACAAAGACGACGTCCTGTTCTTGGCGCTCAAGCTAGTACTCGAGACCTACGAGCATGAAATTCCGCCGAGGTTGGAAGGAATAAAGCATCCGGTCGAGCGGCTGTGCATGGCGTTGTCGGCGTATTGCTTCATAGTCGATGGCCTCAAACAGGCCACGGTGCTTGCCTATCGTTCGACAAAGTCGCTGCGACCGGACCGGCGGACGCTGGTTAAGGAAGACGAACTCCGGACCAACCGGCTGATGGAGGCCTGCGTCCGGGCGTGCGTCGCCCGCGGATATATGTGCAGGGTCAACGAATATTTGCTTGCCTACCAGTACGTAATGTTCGCTCACGCATGGGCGCTCAAGAATTGGGCGCTGCGCGGGCGTTACAGCCTGGCAAAATACGTGTCGGAAGGCGTAAGGCTGCTGATTGAACCGTTTCTTACCGAAAAGGGATGCGCGGCCCTCGACGCAATAAGGCGTCGCAACGGCGATTTCAGTCGCGAAGCCGGAGCTGCGCATCAGAAGCCGCGCCGGGGCCGGAATGCGGAAGCGGTATGATCCGGCTCGACGTCATGACGGGCGTTGCGGGCTTTGCGATGCTTTGGATACGATCGCCGCAGGTAGTAGAGTGACCATAAGAAATACCGAATTTCATGCGGGGCCAAGGACGTCTGTCGTTCCTCCCAGATAGGCGCGTATTTGCCGCACGCGATACGTGCGAAGTATTCGAAGGTGAATCGATCGCAGGTCGAGAGAACGCAAGACAACGCGTCCGATTGATTTTGGGTGCGCAGGTTTAGGAGGTGGCTGTGGAAGGGGTGTTTCTGGATGCACGTCGAATGGAAATTGAGCGCTCACGCGGCGTTTGGACCGATCGCGTCATCACCGAATACTTCGACCGCTGGGTGGCTGATAGGCCCGATGAGACGGCGATAATCGGTTATCGCGACGAAGAGGCGAGCACCACGCGGCATACCTGGCGCGAGCTAGACAGATCTGTCGGGGCGATCTCCCGTGGGCTAACCGCCTGCGGCGTCGCAAAAGGCGACGTTGTTTCGTTTCAGCTTCCAAACTGGTGGCAGTTCGTCGCGGTGCATCTTGCATGCGTACGCATCGGTGCGGTCAGCAATCCACTGATGCCGATATTTCGCCACCGCGAACTTTCGTTCATGGTGGCGCATGCGGAGTCCAAGGTGCTGATCGCACCGACGCAATTCCGCGGATTCAACCACGGCGCGCTTGCCTTTGCGCTGAAAGAGAAGCTTCCTTCATTGAAGTACGTGTTCCTCGTTGGCGGGAAGGGCGAGCATTCCTTCGAGGACCGGCTCCTGGCGGGGTTACAAGATGGCACCGCGGGCGGCGGAGCGGGGCTCGGGCCGAACGACATCGTGCAGCTTCTGTACACCTCGGGCACGACGGGTGAGCCCAAGGGGACCATGCACACCTCGAACACGCTCATTGGCACGACTCTGACGTTCATGGAGCGCATGCAATTGGGTCGCGACGACGTGGTCTTCATGCCCTCGCCGCTTGCGCACCAGATCGGGTTCGAGTACGGCATGTTGGTCTCGGTCCTGGCCGGTGCGCCGCTCGTGTTGATGGACGTGTGGAACGCCGATCGCGCAGTTGCTCTCATGGAGGAGCACAGGACGACCTTCACATTTGCGGCTACCCCGTTTCTTGCCGATCTGTCGAGTTATCCCGGGATCGAGACGCGCGCATTGGATGCGTTCCGGCTATTCGTCGCATCCGGCGCGCCAATTCCGCCGGTACTGGTGCGTGCGGCGCAGGAACGGCTCAAAGCAGCGATTGTCGCCGGCTGGGGTATGACCGAGTGCGGCATCCTGACTACCACCAATCTTTCCGGGCACAAGGTGCACGAGTCCGACGGCTATCCGCTTCCCGGAGAGGAGGCGCGCATCGTGAACGACGAGGGCGCGGAGGCGTTGCGAGAGCAGGAGGGAACGCTGAAGGTCCGCGGCTCGGGACTGTTTGTGGGCTATCTCAAGCGGCCCCAGCTCTATGATGTCGATGCAGAAGGCTGGTTCGATACCGGCGATATTGCGCGCATGGACCTGGAGGGTTATATCAGGATTTGCGGGCGCAAGAAGGACATCATCATCCGCGGCGGGGAAAACATTCCGGTGGTACAGATCGAAAGTTCCCTGTACAAAATGCCCCAGGTTACGGAGGTCGCCATGGTCGCGATGCCGGATGCGCGTCTGGGCGAGCGGGCGTGCGCGTTTATGGTCCTGCGACCCGGCGCGCGGGTCACGATGAAGGATGTGAGGACATTTCTCGCCGACGAAGGCGTGGCGAAGCAGTTCTGGCCCGAGCGGCTAGAGATTCTCGACCAGATGCCGCGGACGCCGACGGGGAAGATCCAGAAATTCGTCTTGCGCGAGATGGCGAAAAACTTGTCGGTCTAGCGTCCCGATCAAGCAGCGCCGGGTCGACGAGGCGCTAGCATTTCCGAGTGCACTGGGGTGGAGTAGAGCGCAAGCGGAACCCGGACGCCACCCTCAGGTTCGCGTCAGCGGCAATCCACTTGACTGCATGCCAAACGGTTGCCATGTGCGAGCGCTGCGATCACGCAGAATTGTGGGTGGGTCCACAGAATCCAGAAATTCATTTCCTTGCCCGGGACTCACGCTCGAACGCCGTGAGTGGGCAGACGTGGGATATAGCCCAACATATGTCCGTTACTCGCGTTATGAGCCCAACCTCCGGGTAATGTCACGGGTAAATCACCATGTAAATCATGCATAGTGGGAAAAATCCCATCTCACTGCCCACTAGGGTGATGGGACAACATACTCGTTGACAGAGCGACTGATTTCACCTGTAATCGCCTCCCAGCGGACAATTCTGGAGGCGCGGGTCCCATGCACGCCGAATCACTGCTGCGCGATATCGCCGATTACTGCCGCAAGAATGGCGTGGCGGAATCAACCTTCGGGCGTTTGGCTGTCAACGACGGCAAGTTCGTCAGTCGACTGCGCGACGGCGGACGCATTACGACGACTACGTTTGAACGCGTGCGCTCGTTTATTGCCGCCGATTCCGCACCCAAGTTGGCGGCAGCGGGCGAAACCTTGACCGGTGACCGGTCCGCCGTCGGCCCTTCCGCCGCGGCCGTCCGCGCATCGGTACCCGCGCCATCGGCCCCGAACGACCGCAACTTCCGCTTTTTTGACAACCGGCAAAAGTATCTGCTGTTCGTCAATACCTGCTCCGAGAAGGGCGTGGTTGCGCAGCGTGTGGCAATGGAACTCGGGAACATACGGCCGCGCCCGCCCGCGGTTCGGCTTTTTGACGCGGGCGTGGGCGATGGGACCGTACTGACGCGCGCCATGCGCGCGATGCACCATCGTTTCCCGACGATGCCCTTTTATATCGTCGGCAAGGAAATCAGCCTCGAGGACGTGCGCTTGGCGCTGGAAAAGATGCCGGACCGGTATTACGAGCATCCGGCAACTGTGCTCGTAATGACGAATCTCTACTACCGTGAGGCGCCCTGGCTGGTGCCCAGTTCGGTGACAGCCGCAACAAGCCTGGTATGGCACGAATTGGCGCTCACCGGATCCACCGCGCATGAATTCGAGGAGCAAATCACCGCACTCGCGCCTTTCTTGGCCGACAATTGGCGCGCCCACGTGAGCCCCGTCAGTGGCAATCCGGTGTATGAACGCCCGGCGGTGCTGGTCATCTACCGCGAGGATCACCGCTTTCTGCTTGATTCCATCATCCCGCGCCGCGGCGGTGCACAGGCCGATTACGACCTCGTGATCGCCTCCCAGCCATACCGGGCGCGCGCACCGCTGGAATTCAAGGCATCCAAGGTAATCGCGCCGCTTGCAAGGAGCCTCGGACAAGGGGGACGGCTGCTCGGGATCCAATCGCACGGCAATGATCCTGGCCAAGAAATCGTGGAGGGCATATGGCCTGGAGAAAACCCCTTCAGACATGACCGGCATCAGACGTTGAAGGAGGTCAAGACGGGCCTGGGTTCCGCCGCGCGCCACTTCAACTTCAACGCCTATTCGGACGCGCGTTCGCTGTTCCGCTACCACATGCACGCCCTGCCTTCCGAAATCGCCGCGACAATTGGCACATCAACCTTGTTTGCCGCCTGGAACGCAGCTGTCTACGTCGGTCAAATAGAGGATGCGCGCCTGGAGACCGTGATCGCGGATCGGCGCTATTTGGACGTCACCGCCGAGGTATTGCACAGGCATGGGGGACTCTGGTTCTGGGACGAGTCCTTCGTCATTTCCCGGCACCGCGACTAAGGAGCGATGCGACGTGACTTTGCATCGGACCCGGGTCGAGCGATTAGCCGTGCCAAAGCGAAGCAGTCCGCGTGGCGTCGCCTTCGCCTGTTTGGTGAGACAAACATTTTCGCTTGCGTGCAATGAACACGGGGGGACCGAATGATGCTTGCCCCGAAATCCGAGCCGGCCGCGGAGCGGTTTCATAGCGACCTGATTCAATCAGCCGCGGATCTCGCAAAGCGTGCATCGATAGAGACGTCGACTCGAAACCTTGCCGAGATTGACGCCTGCTCATCCTTGCTTGCACGCGGGACCGACGTCTACATCGCCTGGGTGCCGGGATCGCCGTATCGACATATCGTCAGTGTAGCGAAACGGCTGCGGCAGGCGGGGATGAATCCGGTGCCGCACATCGCGGCGCGCCAGTTGGGGCAGCGCCGTGTGGCTGCGGATTTCCTGGCCGGCTTGCGCGATGAAGCCCAGGTGACGCGCGCGCTGCTCATCGGCGGGGACAGCGATCGTCCGGCTGGCGTATACGAATCCAGCGCCGCGCTGCTGGAAACAGGGCTTTTGCAGCAGCATGGCATAAGCAGCGTCGGCATCGCAGGGTACCCGGAAGGCCATCCCAGAATTTCGGATGGGGCACTCATGGCGGCGCTGGACAGGAAGATCAGTTATGCCGCAATGCAGGGGCTGAACCTGTTCCTGGTAACGCAATTCTGTTTTGAAGGACCTCCGATCCTCGAGTGGCTGCGCAGGCTTCGGGGGCGCGGCACGGTTCTGCCCGTGCGCGTGGGTGTAGCAGGACCGGCGACGATACGCGCGCTGCTCAACTACGGCCTGCGCTGCGGAATCGGAAATTCAATGCGCGCGCTCGGGTCACAGGCCATTTCGCTGACGCGCTTGCTGACACAGCAGGGGCCGGAAAGCGTTGTCGGGCACATCGCCAAGAATGCCGCGGAGCTGAACGTGGCGGGACTGCACCTGTTTCCATTCGGCGGCTTTGCGCGTTCGGCGCAGTGGATCGATAATGTCGCCGGCGGCGGCATCCGGTTCGCCGAGTCGGATTCAGACTCCGGCATTTAGATCGATCATTACAAATATCCAACAGGAGGCGCTTCATGTCACAACGCACCACCCCGCCGTTTCGGGCAGATCACGTGGGCAGTTTTCTCCGACCGAAGGAATTGCTGGAGGCGCGCGAAAAGTGCCAGCAGGGTGCCATGTCCAAGGCGGATCTGCGCCAAGTCGAGGACAGGGCTATTCGCGACGTGGTCAAATTCCAGGAGGATCTCGGGCTCGAGGGCATTACGGACGGCGAATTTCGCCGCACCTATTTCCATGTCGATTTTCTCGAGCAGCTCGAGGGAGTAGAGGTGCGCGGAGGCATCGAGTCGAGCTTCCACACGTCCGCGGGTAAAGACATCAACTTTGCACCTCCAGTACTGCACGTCACCGGAAAACTGCGCCATACCAAGGCGATTCAGCTAGCGGATTTCAACTACCTGAAGTCGGTCACCAAGCGCGTCGCGAAAGTGACCATTCCGTCACCGACCATGCTGCATTTCCGCGGCGGACGGGGTGCCATCAGCAAAGACGCCTACCCTGACATGGAAGGCTTTTACGAAGACATTGCCGCATGCTACCGGGACGAAATAAGGTCACTCGGCGAGGCCGGATGTACGTACCTTCAGCTCGATGACACGAATCTGGCCTATCTCTGCGATCCGAAGCTGCGCGAAGGTGCGCGCCAGCGCGGAGACGATCCGGACGAGCTTCCGCGCCGCTACGCAAAACTGATCAACGCCGCGATCAAGGACCGGCCGGCCGGGATGACGGTCTGTATTCATCTGTGCCGCGGGAATTTCAAGAGCGCCTGGGTTGCCGAAGGCGGCTATGAACCCGTCGCGGAGGCATTGCTCGGAGATTTGGCCGTCGACGGCTATTTTCTCGAATACGACGACGCTCGCTCGGGCGGTTTCGCGCCGTTGCGGGTATTGCCCAAGGGCAAGATCGTCGTGCTGGGGCTGGTATCGACCAAGGTGGGGCAGCTGGAGAGCAAGGACGAACTGAAACGGCGCATCGAGGAAGCTTCGAAATACGTCCCGCTCGATCAGCTCGCCCTGTCTCCGCAGTGCGGGTTTTCCAGCACCGTGCATGGAAACGAGATTGCGCTCGAATCGCAGGCGGCAAAGCTCAGGCTCGTGATCGAGACCGCGCGCGAAGTCTGGGGTTAGGCCTCGGCGAAGGCGGGCGTCGAGAATTACTGCGGTTCGCGGTGCAGGACTGATAATCGCTGGTGCAAGGCCGGGCGGCCTTGCACGATTCCCCTATTTCTCGCCACAATCCCATATATCAAGCCGACTGCTGATGAAAGCGGGACCTTCGGCGCGAAAAAACCACTGAGGGAGTCGACAATGGTCATTGATCTTGAACACCATCTCGAGCCGCGCGAAGTCTGGGAGATGCGCGGAGGCAAGCCAGGGCAACTGGTGATGCAGCATGCACCGGACGGCACGCCGCTCAGACCATTGGACGACTCAACGCACGACATCGATCTGCACCTGAAATACATGGACATTGCCGGCATCGACATGGCGGTACTGTCGGGTACGGAAGCCGAGAACCTCGAGGTGGCGAAGAAATTCAATGACCATTTCGCCGCCGTCGTCAAACAGCATCCGAAGCGCTTCGCCGCGATGGCGGTGACGCTGCCGCTCGGAGGTAGACAGGCCTTGGATGAACTCGAGCGGGCGGTGAAGCAGCTCGGCCTCAAGGGCGTGCTGATCACCGCACAGATCCACGGGGAAGCGGTGGATTCGCGAAAACTGTGGCCGTTCTACGAACGTGTATGCAAGCTGGATGTTCCCGTATTTGTCCACCCGTCGATCAAAGTGGAGGGATTCGATGCCTGCAAGGCGCCCTACGACCTATTTCGCACTATAGGCCGTGAATTCGACCTTTCGCTCGCCACGTTCCGCTTCTGCGCCGGTGGCGTGCTGCAGGAGTTCCCCGACCTGAAAGTCATCATGGCCCATTTCGGCGGTGGATACTCGTCGGTCAAGGAGCGCATGGACCGATACATCAGGTTCATGGGCGCGAAATTCTGGAATGGCAAGCCGTTGATCAGCGAACCCTATTACGAGAACTACCAGAAGTATTTCGACCGGCTGTACTTCAACATGGCCGGGCGCGAGATCGGCGTGGAAACGACGCGCTGCGCGCTAACCAACATCAGCTCGAAGAAGCTGATGTTCGGGACAGACTATCCGCCGAACTTTATCAACGACGGCGAAGGCATGCGTAAATGGATCGAGGAAATTCGCAAGCTGCCGTTGGATGCCAAGGTGATCGAAGGCATGCTGGGCGGCAACGCGGCCGAACTGCTGCGGCTGGAAACTTGAAATTCGTGTTGCGCAACCTGCATGTCGCGGGCGCTGCCCTGTTGCTGCCGCCGCCGCAACGGCGCGCGATGCAAGTGACGCGCTAGAAATTCCTGCACGCGCTACTGCGGCGCCTCGGAAAGCGTTCCACGTCGTCCGATCGGGGAGCGCGATCAGCCGAGGAGCAAGGGCCGCCGCGACCCGTTGAAGCCCGGGGTGTAGACTGTCGCCTCCCGCGATTCACCAGGGTCACAGAACCCTTGCCGGGCGCATACGATGACCTCCGGTTCATGGGGTGCGCCTGGATCTCGCACTGCCTGTAAACTCGATGACCGCGATTCAACGCTATACGGACGAAATGATCGATGCTTGGGTGGCGGCCGGGCATTGGACTCCCCAACGCACCGTAGACTTCTGGCGCCAAAACGCACGAACGCGTCCGGATGCGGGTGCGCTCGCAGATGACCGGGTCACGTACACGTGGTCCGAAGCGCTGCGTGCGGTCGACGGCATTGCAGCCGGGCTCGTCAGCGCGGGGACTCCTCGCGACGCGGTGCTGCTTGCGCAGGGACCGAACTCGGCGCTGTTTGTTCTCTTTCGCCTCGCCTGTGAAGAGGCGGGAGTCATTCCTGCGTTTCTTCACGCCGGATTCAGGCGAGCCGAAATCGATGCGGTGGCGCGAAAGGTCGATCCCGTCGGAGCGGTGATAGGCGCCGACGACCGGTTCGACGCGTTGGGCCTGTACCGGGATCTCAGCGGGCGACTGCCGGGTATGTCGCGTCTGTTTAGCATCGAACGGAACTCGCAGGGTATGGCGTCGATCGCGGAACTCGCGCAAGGCCCCGCCCATCCGGACATCGCGGAACGACGCATCCGCCCCTACGAAATGACCGGAATCGTTACCTCGAGCGGAACGACCGGCTTGCCCAAGTGCATAGAGTATTCGTGCTGGCCCCGCCTCGCGAGCGGTCGCGTCTATATCGAACGCCTTAGGATCACCGAGCGTGATGTGGTGCTCAGTTGCATCCCGTTTTCCACCGGTGGCGGCGACATGCAGTTTCACACCACGGCGCAGGCGGGCGCGAGATACATTGTCTTGCCAAAATTTTCTCCCGAGGCGGTCTGCGCGCTAATCGAGCGCGAGCGGGTCACCGGTGCGGTGATGGTACCTACCATGATTGCCCGCGTGCTCCAATTGCCGGGTCTGGGCGGCCACGATCTGTCGAGCCTTCGCTGGGTGGTCAGCGGCGGAGGGATGCTCCCCTATGAAATCGGCGCACGCTTCGAGCAAGCGACCGGGGCCAAAATCATCCAGGGTTACGGCCTCATGGATTACGGGGCGGTCGCGAGCCACGGGGTCGACGACCCGAGCGAAATGCGGCTGCGTTCCAATGGACGGCTGCTTCCGGGTACGGAACTGCTAGTGCTGGACGAGCAGCAGCGTGCGCTCCCCGCCGGCGCGACAGGAGAAATTTGCGGGCGTGGCCCGCACTGCAACGGGGGCTATATCGGTGACGCTTCGGGCACTGCCAATGCCTGGCGCGACGGATTTTTTCACACCGGCGATCTGGGCCGCCTTACCAGCGACGGTTTTCTTGTTCTGGAAGGTCGATCCAAGGACATCATCATCCGGGGTGGACAGAACATATCCGCGCCGGAAGTGGAGATGATTCTTTGCCGCCACCCGGCCGTCGCCGACGCGGCGATGGTCGCAGTTCCCGATCAGGAGATGGGGGAGCGCGCCTGTGCTTTCATCGTACTGCGGCCCGGCGCAAGGCTCGACCTCGCAGCGGTGGCCGACTTCATGAAGTCGCAGGAACTGGCAGCCTGGAAGATTCCCGAGATGCTGAAGATCGTTGCCGAATTTCCCATGACCGCTGCCGGAAACAAGGTGGACAAACGCGCGCTTGCCGCGCGTCTGCGAGTATCACCCGAGCGGTCGCCCGATTCTTGATGTTCAACCAGGGAGCAACAGCCATGCTTACGCCCAAGCTTTTCGAGCCGATCACCATCGGTGGCATCCGGATCAAGAACCGGCTCAACATGCCCCCGATGCATACCAATCTCGGCAACGAGCACGACGGCATCACCGACGAGGGCATTGATTTCTATGCGGCCCGCGCAAAAGGCGGCTTCGGCCTCATCGGCGTGGGCATCATCGACGCCTGGTATGTCGAGGGCGCGGGCAGCCCGCTTGAATTCTTTCTGGAAAATGATCGCCACATCGCGAATTACGCGCGCTGCGTGGAAGCGGTCAAGAAGTTCGGGGCGGTACCCTACGCGCAGGTTGGCGTGCGGCGGCTTTTCCCCGTGCAGACCATGCACCAGAAAAATCACCCGACCCTGGCCGATTTTCCGGCAGAGAAAATCGATGAGATGGTCCAAGCGGTAGTCGACACGGCGGTGCGCGCGGCAAAGGCAGGCTTCCCCGCCGTCGACATCCTCGGCATTGGCGGCAGTGCTCACAGCATCTTCCTGTCGCAGGTATTCAATGACCGGACCGACAAGTGGGGAGGCAGCCCGGAAAACAGGCTGCGGTTCGCGATCGAGACCGTGCAAGGTATCAAGCGGGCGCTTGGCCGGGATTTCCCGGTCTTCTACCGCCTGCATGGCAGCGAGTTCCTGAAGGGTGGCTACAGCGTCGAGCGCGCGGTCGAGAACGCGAGGGCGCTTGTGCAGGCGGGGGTCTGCTATTTCAACGTTTCCGGAGGCGGCCACGCGACCTCGGTGCCGCAGCTCACACCGAATGTTCCGCACGCCGCGTACGCGTTCCTCGCAGCGGAAGTCAAGCGCGCAGTAGACGTTCCGGTCGCAGCTTCCAACCGGAACAACCGCCCGGTCGAGGCAGAGGCGATCCTGCGCCAGGGCTGGGCGGACATGATCAGCCTTGGACGACAGTCGCTTGCCGATGCGGAGTGGCCCAACAAGGTCGCGCGCGGAGAATACGAGGAACTGCGGCTGTGCATAGCCTGCAACGAGTGTCTCGATATCACCGTCATTCACAACCAGCCCGTACATTGCCTGGTCAACCCGCGGCAGGGCGTGGTGTCGGAGGTCGAGGAAATGTCGCCGGCCGCGAAACGCAAGAAGGTGATCGTGATCGGAGGAGGGGTCACCGGCCTGCAGGCCGCGCTCAGTTGCGCAGAGCGAGGACACCAGGTAACACTGTTCGAGAAGAAGCCCTGGCTTGGAGGCATGTGGCACCATGCGTCCTATCCTTGGGGGCGCGAGGAGTTGTTCATGTTCCTCGAATGGCTCGTGCACAGCGTGCGTCGCGCGGGGATTGATATTCGGCTCGGTGTGGAGGCGAACGAGACCAACCTGCGGGCAGAACGACCGGATGCCATTATCGTATCGACGGGAAGCGATCCGGTCATTCCCGATATTCCTGGCGTGGACCGTCCCAACGTGGTGCCGGCGATTCGTGCGCTGGCGGGCAACACCGAAATCGGCAAGAAGGTCGTGATCATCGGGGGAGGCGGCATCGGCGCCGAAATCGCCGCTCATCTCGCCAGGCGCTGGACGTTGCGGCCGGAAGTGGTCGAGTTTCTGAAGGAGTACGATGCCTTGGATCCGGCGAGCCCGCATTACGAGAAGCGCGGCCACGAAGTAACCTTGGTGACGCGGCAGAACCGCCCGGGCGGCACCATAGGTGGCGGAACGCGCTGGGTCGTCGTGAAGGAACTGGAGCACGCCGGCGTCAGAACCGTCAACGGGGTCGTTACGCGGTGCATCACCGATGAGGGCGTCGTTGTCTCGCGGCGCGGGGAGGATCAGTTGCTCGAAGCGGACACCGTGCTGCTCGCGGCCGGGCTCAGGCCGAACCTGCAGCTATACGAATCGCTGAAAGAAAAGAATCTGGCGCCGGAAATCTACCCCGTCGGCGATCCGCAGCTTGCGAGCCATGCCATACACACCGTCAAGGAGGCATTCAAGTTGGCATTGCGTATCTAGCCCCGTAGGAGCTCGGCGCATCGAGCCGAAATCGGGAGCAGTTCGCTTCTTTTTTCTTGCTCCCGAGGATGTCATCTGACGTGATGCTTGCGCGGCTTGTTAGGCGACCCCTGCAAGCCAGGTGGTAGTTATGGGGAACGCGATGATAATCCCGATTCGTACCAGGTCCGAAAGGAAGAACGGGACAATGCCCTTGAACGAATCGGTCATCGACACGCCTCTGGCCATGGAATTGATCACGTAGACGTTGATGCCTATCGGCGGTGTGATCAGGCCGACTTCGACGACACACAGAACGATGATGCCGAACCAGATGATGACCGCCTCCGGCGAAAGGCCGAAATCCAGCGCCAGCATCACCGGCAGGAATACCGGCACGGTGACCAGGATCATCGCCAGTGCGTCCATCACGCAGCCTAGGACGAGGTAGAGACCGACGATGATCAGCAAAACCGCAAAGGGGGAAAAGCCGAGTTCGCCAATCCACTCGGCCAATGTTTGTGGCAACTGCGACAGCGCGAGAAACGAAGAATAGAACTCGGCCCCGATCAGGATCAGGAATATCATGCCGGTGATTTTTGCGGTTTCCAGCAGCGCGGCCTTGAATCCGTCGAACCTCATGCCTCCGACTGCCCAAGAAAGGCATCCGGTCGCGGCTGCGCCCACCGCCGCGCCTTCGGTCGGGGTAAAGACGCCCAGATAGATGCCACCGACCACTGCCCCGAAAATAACGACCACCGGCCAAATCGCATTGAGACTGCGAAATCGATCGCTCCAGTCGACTCGTCCAGCCGCAGGACCGGCCGCTGGACGCACCCGGACATACGCCCAGACGGCGATGCCGTAGCCGGCAGTGGCAATAATGCCGGGGATCATCGCTGCCAGAAACAGATGCACCAGCGACTGCTCGGTGAGGATCGCGTAGATCACCAGGATGATCGACGGAGGAATCAGGATGCCGAGCGTGCCACCGGCAGCAAGGACCCCGGTTGTCAGTGCGCCCGAGTACCCAAATCGGCGCATTTCCGGCATGGCGATTGCGGCCATCGTGGCACCGGTTGCAATCGATGATCCGCAAATGGCGCCGAACGCAGCGCAACCACCTATCGTCGCCATCGCCAAGCCGCCGCGAAAATGGCCTACCCACGCGCGCGCCGCCGTATAGAGCGCGCTGCTGATGCTGCCGTTGGCCGCGAACTGGCCCATCAGGACAAACAGCGGAATCACCGTCAGTTCGTGGTTTGCGACCCGGGAATACGGCGCGTCAGCCATCAACGAAAGCAGCGGCTGCCACCCGGCTAGCATGCCGAAGCCAAGCGCGCCGGAAACGAACATCGATATCGCAATAGGCATACGCGCGACGATGAGCGCCATCATCAGCGCGAACAGAACCGCACCCAGTTCCAGGTTGCTCATCGCCACAGCGCCCGGATTCCCCGGGTGATTCGCCACAGACAGACCAGCGCTACCAGCCCCATCGACAGCACCGCGACTCCGTAGCCCCACCACAGCGGGATGCGGATCATGATGCTGGTTTCACCGCTTGCGAACTTGTCGGCAAATCCGTGGCCGAGCCGCCAGGCCAGAATCGCCGCGGCCAATGCGAACACAAGATCGTGAAAAACGTCCAGCGCTACTCTATAGCGTTCGGGAAGCGCCGCAGTAAAGAACTCGGCGGTAATGTTGCCTTGAGCCGCATGCGTGTACGGAAAAAACAGGAACACCGCCACACCGCACAGTATCTCGACAAGCTCGTAGTCACCCGGCACCGGCATTCCGAAACCATAGCGGCCGGTGACGCTAATTATCGTCACCAGTACCGAAGCGAGCAAAACCGCCGCACCTGCCATGGCAAGCCATCGCATGGTACGGTCCATGAAATCCCGCGGCCCGGCGGCCCGAGCGTGGGCGCCGGCCGCGGGCACTTGCGTCGCAACGCCCGTGTCGCGGGTCACCGGCTATTTCTTGCGCTTCGCCTCGATTGCCCTGTACTTGGCGACCAGCTGTTCCGCGTCATCAATCATCTGGCGGCCTGGCAGCCCCTTCCCGTTCATTTCCTTGATCCAGGCATCGTAGACAGGCTGGCTCGCCTTGCGCCAGCGGGCCTCTTCTGCGCTCGAGATCACGATGATCTCGTGGCCCAGTTTCTTGGCCTTGCCTTGGCCGCGCAAATCGTCCTTCGCCCAGCGGCGGCCGAATTCGAGCGCGAGCCACTCGCCGGAATTGGCGTCGAACACCTTCTTCAGATCCGGCGGCAGCTTCGCGTAACTGTTCTTGTTCATCAGTACCGCCAGCGTGGGCTCGTGCAGCGTAGCCTCGACATGGTACTTGCCGACATCGATGGTGCGGATCGCAAGCGCGATCGACCAGGGCAGCACTGCGCCGTCGACGACATTGCGCATCAGCGCCTCGGTAACTTTCAGGCTGGGGATCGGGACCGGAACCGCGCCCAGCGATTTTAGCGCGGCGGTGGACAGGCGCGAAGGAGTTCGGATCTTGAGTCCCTTGAAGTCCTCGAGTTTCTCTAGTCTGTGTTCCTTCATGTGGATGACGCCCGGGCCCGCCGAGTGAAACACGATCGGATGCACCTGGCTCCACTCCTTCTTGCCCCATTTCGTCACGAACGCATTGATCGCAGCGGAAGCGACGGGCGTTGAGGCACCGATGAACGGCAACTCGAACGCGGAGGTGACCGGGAACAGGCCTGCGGTATAACCCGGGAGCGTGAAGATAAGATCAACGACCCCGGTGCGGACTTGGTCATAGAGATCCGGGGGTTTGCCGCCGAGTTGCATCGAACCATACATGGTGATCTTGACCTTGCCGCCCGAGTCTTTCTCCACCTTTTTCGCCCACCACGCCATGGACTTGAACGATCCCGCGACCGGCGGCACGTGCGTGTGAAAGCGCAGGTTTACCGTCTGGGCAACGGCAGGCGTCGTGCAGAGCATGGCGATGCCTAGCGCTGCCGCGGATGCGCCCGCCGCAACGCGGATTGAGCATCGAGCGGACTTTCTTGGAGTTTGCATAGTCGACCTCCACCTGAAAAAAAGGGGTTGCGCAGGGTCTAGTTTCGCTCATTTCTTGCTGTGATGCACCCCCTGTCTTCGCGGTCTTGCTCCGACAAGGGGTATTGCTTGTCTACTCGGCGTCAAATCGACAAAGCCGGCTGCAAACAGAAACGATCGAGCTGCGGGATCACCGATATAACGCTGACCGCGATGGCACAGTGAGCCGCTACATGAAGCGCGCCATCTTCTCGCGCAGTTCCTCGGAGATGGCCACCGGACGATATGATTCGGTGGACAGAAAGCACAGCACGTGGCGGGTACGCCAGCGCAGTTCGCCGTCCACCGTACCGGTTTCCCGCAGGTGGAACGACGTGCGCCCGAGCTTCGTTACGATGAGTTCCAGCTTCAGATGCTCGCCGTAGCGGCAAGGCTTGATGAATTCGCACTGGATATCGATGGTCGGCGTGCCGATGTGGGCCCGCATCATCAGATCGGCGTAGGAGGTGGCCATCCCTATCGTGAACCAGTCTTCGACCAGCGAGTTGATCAGGTCGAAGAACTCGGGAAAATAAACGATCCCGGCCGGGTCGCAGTTCGAAAAACGGATCGGTACCTCGACACTGAAGGCTTGCGTCACGGTCACGCTCCTCGGTCTCTCGTGATCGGGAAGAGCATAAATCCCGCGTCGAGCACGGCGAAAGTGCGCGCGGTCACACCGGCTGCAACCAGCCGATCACTTTTCCCCGGACCCGGTCGATGAACCGGTCCCAGGCGCCGGGGTTCTGTACGATATCGACACGGTAGAACGACGGGCACAGGATCGCCGCGTGCGCGACTTCACCGCACAGTCCGCAGCCGACGCACGCGTTGTCTACGTGGGCAACCGGGTCCACCTTCAGCGGATCGGCTGATGGTTTCACCGTGAGTGAAGGGCAGCCGGAGAGGCGAATGCACGAATGGTCGCCCGTACAGGTATCGTCATCGACGCCGAATCGGGTTCGCAGCACGCGCTCGCCGGACTTGAGCAGCTTCGCGAGTATTGGGCGCATGCGGCGCTGGCGTTCGAGTTGGCATTCGGCCTCGGCAACGATGACCTTCAAGCCGGGTTCCTGTGTGGTGAAGGCCTCGCGCAGCGTTTTCACCATGGCCGCGACGCGATAGGTGTACACGGTGCGCAGCCATTTAACGCCGGCTCCGCGAAGCGTGTTCTCGATGGTCTTGTCGGTGTGGACCGCGCTGTTTTCGCGTGCGATCGCCTTCTCGCCTTCGCTGGGCGATGAGATGACTTCCTGCGTTCCGGTCGCCGAGGTATAGCCGTTCTTCATTATTAGCAAGACCGCATCGCCGCCATTAAGCAGGTTAGAGGCGACGCCTGACAACAGACCGTTGTGCCAGAAGCCGCCGTCGCCCATGATCGCCATCGATCGGTTGGACATCATCGGGGCTACGCCTGCGGCGCTCGCGAGGCTCATGCCGTAGCCCAGGATCGAGTTGCCCTGAGAGAACGGTTCGAACGTGGCGAAGGCGTGACAGCCGATGTCTGCCGCGACGTGCATTTCGCCAATTTCGCGCTTGACGAGTTTCATCGCGGCAAATACCGGCCGCTCAGGACAGCCGACACAGAATGTGGGTGGCCGCGCAGGCAATGGAGCGCCCAGTAATTCGGCGGCGCGGGCGCGCGCCGCATCGTTCGACTCGATCCAGCGCATCCCCGACGAGGTGTCGAGGTGCACGGCGTGCTCGCCGAGAAACCGTGCCAAACCGCGCACGATCACCTCGGTAGTGTATTCGCCCGATTGGATCAGCATGTCCTTGCCGTGCAGATGCGTCTGCCCGAGGTCCCGCAGAGCGGGCTGTTCCGCCGCGCGCCTCAGCAGCGTGGCGATTTCCTGCTCTATGAATTCCGGCATGCCTTCCTCCAGGATCAGCACGGCGCGCTTACCGGAGCAGAAGCCGGAAATTTCCTCGGGGATAAGCGGATAGACAACATTTAGCGCGAGAACCGGCAGCCGGCAGTTTCCGAAGTCGTCCGCCAGGCCCAGCATCCGCAGTGCGCGTTGAAGGCTGTTATACAGCCCGCCCTGGCAGATGATACCGAGGTCCGATTCGCTGCCGGCGAACACTTCGTTCAGCGTGTTGTCGCGGATGAACTTGCGTGCCGCAGGCATGCGTACCTCGGCCTTGAGTTTTTCCTGCCGGAAAGTCGCCGGCGGGTGCGCCAGCCGCTCGTAGTTAAACAGCGGTGGCCCATCAAGCCGATGTCGCGTCGAAACCGCGGGTGCAAGGTTATCGCGGGCGACGAAGCTGCCCTGCAGATGGCACGCACGTATGCGCAGTTCCACCATAACCGGACTGTTCGAGGCCTCGGAAAGCTCGAAACCTTTTTCCACGGTGTCGACAATCGTAGTGAGGTTGGGGCGCGGGTCAAGCAACCAGATCGAGGACTTCATCGCGAAGGCGTGGGTGCGTTCCAGCGCCACGCTGGCCCCCTCTCCGTAATCTTCCCCGGCGATGATCATCGCTCCGCCGACGACGCCGGCCGTGGACAGGTACGACAACGCGTCGGACGCGACGTTGGTTCCAACGATGGATTTCCATGTCACCGCGCCCCGCGCTGGATAGTTGATCGACGCGCCGAGCATCGCGGCGGCCGATGCCTCGTTGGTGCATGCCTCGACGTGCACGCCGAGTTCGTCGAGGTACTCGCCGGCCTGCACCATGACATCGAGCAAGTGCGACACCGGCGCACCCTGGTATCCGCCGACATACGACACGCCCGCCTGCAACAATGCCTTGGTCACGGCGAGTATGCCTTCGCCGCGGAATTCTTCACCGTCGCCGAGTTTGAGCGACTCGATTTCTTCGTGAAAGGAGATTTCCAAGTTGAGTTCCTCAGGCGACGCGGCGATTTCTCGCGGCGTCTCGTATGAATTGAATGGGCTTGGGTTTCGGAGGCAGCGGGGTGATTCCATGCGTCGACAGCGAGCTCTCAAGCTGCCGGCCTTCGGGATCTTCGAGCGCGGCCTCGCGTGCCTCCCGAATAGCATTCGCGCGAGCGGTCTCGTTCGGCAGCGCGCTGCCCTCGACCAATGTATCCAAGATGCGAAGCATGCTCGTCTTGGCGCGCCGGTTCGTGTCACCGTAGCCCTTGATGAGCCGGCCGCACAGCGCGATTTCCAGTGCCAGCGCCGGATCGCGAGCCGCGGCGATAGCGCGGAGCCAGCGCTCGATCAGGACCTGCTCCTGCGCATAGCGCGCAGTCATTCGCCGCAGCGGCCTCAACAAAGCGAGCAAGCGCAGTATCAGGAAGCCGGTCACACTGGTGCTCTTGATATGCATGCCGACATTCAGTTTGTACGTGAGTCCGCGCTTTTCGGCCCAGTTGAGCAACACCTTCGACAGGCCGGGCGGCAGCAGTGCCGCTGCTTCTTCAATACCGGGTTTCAGATACTCGACGATATGCACGGGTTCATCCGGCTTCGCCTGCACCTCGTCGCGCACGCGCTCGAAGCGGCTGCGGCGCGATTTCAGGTCCGCTACCCGTATGACGTCCTCGTAACTCATCCACAGCGCGAGGAAACGGGCCGTTTCGGTGGTGAGCTTGTAATCCGACGCGGCGCCGCCTTGCTCGCGGTCGCGCGTAACGATCGGCCGAAGGCGATCCAGATAGAGGTCGGCATAAGGGCGGTCCTGGAAGTCGGCGGTGCGGTCAACGCCGTAGCCAACGATCCGGTGCGTTTGCTCGGGGAAATTGCTGCGGATCTGTTCGGCCATCAAGGGGGTCTGCGATGTAATCGCGGCCGGCTGTCCGCGCGCACCCTCGGTCGTGCCAGTCTTCGCATCGCCTGAGGCTGCGGAACTGCGCTCGGCGGCGGCATAGCCCAGCGCAAAGCCCCTCAGGCTCGCCTCGGTGCCCTTGCCGCCCTTGCGGATCGCGTCCTCGCATTGCGCGCGAGGCAGCGGCAGCGTGGCCGATCCGGCCAGTGCGCCGAACATCACCGCGCTGATCACTGTTCCGGCTTCCGCGGAGGCCTGCTGCATGTCGAACAGAATGGCACGCTTGGCCATCTCCCTCGCGGCCTTGAGTATGCGCTCGCTGTCGAAGCGACCGTCGCCCATCTGCATTTTTTCCGCCGTGGTGTACACGCGGTGCGTCGAGGCGACCAGTGTGGTGCGTTCAGGCGTTACGAATCCGTTGAGCAAGGCACGCCCGGTTTCCAGGAGTTCAGATGAGACCATCACATCGACGTAGCCGGGGGCCGGCGTGAGCGTCATCACCGGCCGACGTTCGCCGAGCTCGGCAATGCGCGCCGGGTACAGCTCGATGTAATAGGTCGTCGCTCCGGTGCGCTGGGCGACGCCGGGGATCGACGTGCTCTGCACCGGATAATCCTGTCCGGTCGCCGCCCCGATGATCCAGTCGGCAAGTACGCCTCCGCCTTCGCCGCCCAGCGCGGCGATGAGTATCGTAATCGGTCTTTCCGGGAGGGCGTTCAGGCCATTCATAGGAGGGTCCTCGCTGTGGCCGGCTGGAGCCAGCCGATAATTGTTCTGCGCAGTTTGTGGAGTAAACGGTCCATACCGCCGGGATTTTGAACGATTTCGGCACGATAAAACGAAGGGCAGAGTATCGCCGCATGCGCGACTTCGCCGCACAGGCCGCAGCCTACGCAGTCGTTGTTGACGTGCGCTACGGGGTCGACTTTCAGCGGGTCCGATGCCGACTTCACCGTCAGCGACGGGCAGCCCGAGAGGCGGATGCAGGAGTGGTCGCCGGTGCAGGTGTCTTCATCGACGCCGAAGCGCTCACGCACCACACGCTCGCCACGCTTGAGCCTCGCCGCATTCCGCGGCCGCAGGCGGCGCTGGCGTTCGAGCTGGCATTCTCCCTCCGCGATGATCACCTTGAGCCCCTCATAGGAGCTGGTCATCGCGTCGAGCAGCGTCTTCGCCATTTTCGAAACATGGTAATTGTGGACGGTCTTCATCCACTGCACACCGAGGCCGGTCAGGGTCTTCTCGATACTCATGTCGTGCGACTTGAACTCGGTCTGGTGCGGTGAGGAGGGGATGTTCTGCGTGCCGGTGGCCGACGTATAGCCGTTCTTCATGATCAGCAGGATGCCGTCGTTCCTGTTGAACACGGCATTCGCCACGCCCGAGGTGAGCCCGTTGTGCCAGAAGCCGCCGTCGCCCATGATGGTGACGGTGCGCCTTCCGAACATCGGCTGCACCGCTGCATTCGAGGCGAGTCCAAGACCATAGCCGAGAACCGTGTTGCCGATGTTGAACGGTGGCAGCGTCGAGAACGTATGGCAGCCGATGTCGCCCGATACGTGGAACGCGCCCGTTTGGTGCTCGATCAGTTTCATTGCCGAGAACACGGGTCTTTCCGGACAACCGACACAGAACCCCGGCGGACGTGGCGGAACCGGCGACCCGAGCAGATTGGCGGCCTTTTGCTTGGCCGCATTGAGGCGTTCGTACACCTGGCCGACAACACTCGTGTCCACGCCGTGCGGGGCGGCCATCTCGATAAATCGCGAGACGCCGTCGAGCACCACCGCATTGGTGTACTCGCCGGCCATTGGCAGCACGTCTTTGCCATGAACCTTGGTATCGATTTTCGCCGCCCGGCGCAGCATGGCCTGCACGGCATCTTCGATATACGCCGGCTGGCCTTCCTCGACGACCAGCACCGCGCGCTTGCCGGCGCAAAACTGCACTACCTCCTCCGGCACCAGAGGGTAGGCGACGTTGAGGCAGTATATCGGCAGCATCGCGGCGCCGAACGCGTCCGACAGTCCCAGTTGCTGCAGCGCGCGTACGGCGGCGTTGTACAGGCCGCCTTGGCAGATGATCCCTATCTCCGCGCTCAGGCCGGCGTCAGTGCCTGGGAAGCATTCGTTCAGCTTGTGCTCGCGGATGAATTTCACCGCAGCCGGCCAGCGGACCTCGATCTTGTGCTTTTCCTGCGCGTAGGTGGAAGGCGGCAGGCAGATGCGCGCATAGTCGAAATCGGGATCATGCAGCAGGTGCCTGCGCGAAATGAGCGGCGCCCGGTTGTCGCGCGCCTTGAAACTGCCGTGTAGATGACAGGCGCGGATGCGCAGTTCGAGGAACACCGGCGTATTGGACGCTTCGGAGAGTTCGAAGCCTTTCTCCACCATCTGGACGATGGTCGGAAGGTTGGGGCGCGGGTCGAGCAGCCATAACTGCGATTTCATCGCGAAGGCGTGCGAGCGCTCCTGGATGATCGAGGCGCCCTCGCCGTAGTCTTCGCCGATGATGATCAGCGCGCCGCCCTTGACGCCTGCGGAGGCGAGGTTGGACAGGGCGTCCGAGGCAACATTGGTGCCCACGGTTGATTTCCAGGTCACCGCGCCGCGCACGGGGTAGTTGATCGATGCGCCCAGCATCGCGGCGGCCCCGGCTTCGGACGCGTTGGTTTCGATGTGGATACCCAACTCGTCCATGATGTCGCGCGCGTCGTTGAGCACGTCCATCATGTGCGAGACCGGCGCACCCTGATAGCCGCCGACGTAGGACACGCCGGACTGCAGCAGCGCCTTGGTCACCGCGAGGATGCCCTCGCCGTGGAATACCTGGCCGCGGCCGAGCTTGAGCAGCTCGACTTCGGATTGGAACGACCTCTCCATGCGTCCTCCATGGGAATGAGGGTCAGTCCGCCGCGCGTAGCGGCCCCTCATTCCTCGAATTCGTCGGTCCGGCTCGGCCGGACCTGAACAGCTTAACCCGATTTGGCTGTCATCATTCGCCCGAATTCCCGATGTCGCGGCGCGGCGAGGTCCGGAAATCGGCGGTTTCCGATGACCGCGTTACTTTACCGGGTTCGTCGTCACCCGGGCAGCCGGGTCTGGTGTATCGTCCCTGTCTGTCTTCAGCCACAACTATGCAGGAATCGCTTATGCCTGTGCGCATCCAGGGTGTGCTCTCTCCCGTCGTAACGCCGTTCCAACGCGATCTTTCGCCCGATCCCGAACGCTACCTGCGCCACTGCAAGTGGCTGCTCGCCAACGGCTGCGCGGGACTGGCGGTATTCGGTACCAACAGCGAGGCGAATTCGCTTTCGGTCGATGAGCGCATGATACTGCTCGAAGGTCTCGTACAGGGGGGCGTCCCGGCCGCGAAGCTCATGCCGGGTACCGGTGTGTGCGCGCTCACGGATTCGGTCCGGCTCACCGCACATGCTGTCAAACTCGGTTGCGCCGGGGTGCTCATGCTGCCGCCTTTCTATTACAAGGGCGTTTCCGAGGAAGGTCTGTTCCGCAATTTTTCCGAGTTGATCGAGCGCGTCGGCGACACCCGGCTGCAACTGTACCTTTATCACATCCCACCGGTGTCGCAGGTGCCGATCACGCTCGCGCTGATCGGGCGGCTGCTGAAAGCGTATCCCGGCGCGGTCGCAGGACTCAAGGATTCCTCGGGCGACTGGAACAATACCAAGGCTGTGCTCGATGGTTTCGCCAAGTCGGGCTTCGATGTGTTCGCCGGCAGCGAAGTGTTCCTGCTGGCCAACATGCGCGGCGGCGGCAAGGGCTGTATTACGGCCACCGGGAACGTCAATCCTGGGGCGATCGACCGCCTGTATCAAAATTGGCGCTCGGCGGAAGCAGATGCGCTCCAGGCGGAGATCAGCGCGACGCGAGGCGTGTTCCAGAAATATCCGATGATTTCCGCGCTGAAGGCGATGATCGGCCATTGGAGAGGTGACCCTGACTGGGCGACGGTGCGTCCACCCTTGGTCGAGCTCACGGCCGAGGAGCAGCATTCCTTGCAGGCAGAGCTGAAAGCGACCAGTTTCGACATGCCGGGGCTCGCGGTCGCCTGAAACGTTCGCGACGGGGAATCGCGTGTCAGCAATACTTATTACAATACGCGTGACGGCATGTGCGTTGCGGTGACGCTGCCTTCCATCCAACGGAGACCGTCCGTGAAGAAGAGTGACAAACGCATTCTCACCACCCATGTCGGCAGTCTGATCAGGCCCGATCCGCTGCTCGAGTGCATGCGACCCACGCATGCGGGAAAGCCTGTGGACGAGGCCACCCACGCACGCGTACTCAGGGAGTCGGTCTCGGAAATTGTCCGCGCACAGGCGGCAGCCGGCGTGGACGTAGTAAGCGACGGCGAATGCGGCAAGGCGATCAGCTGGTCGCAATATGCGCTGGAGCGCCTGTCGGGTTTCGAGCGCAGGCCGTTCCAACCCGGGATGAACCGGTTCGCCCGCGGTGCGGACCGCGCCCGCTTCGCGGCTTTCTACGACGAATTGGACAAGCGCGACGGTTTCGCGTCCATGACCGATTCAGTGTGCGTCGGACCGATCAGCTATACCGGCCAGCCGCAATTGCAGCGGGACATCGACAATTTCCGCGCGGCGTTGAAAGAGTTTCCAAGGGAGGAGGCTTTCCTGCCGGTCGCGGCGCCCTCCAGCGTGATACCCGACCGGATAAACGAGTATTACCCCTCGGAGGACGCCTGCCTGGAAGCGATCGCCGAAGCGATGCGCGCCGAATACAGGATGATCGTCGATGCCGGGTTCTTGGTGCAGCTCGACGATGCACGCGCCGCGGTCACCTACGACAGGATGGTGCCGCCCGCGTCGCATAAGGATTATCTCAACTGGCTGGCCAAACAGGTCGAGGTGATCAACCATGCGCTGGAGGGCATTGCCGAGGAAAAAGTGCGTTATCACGTTTGCTGGGGTAGTTGGCCCGGTCCGCATACCAGCGATGTTCCCCTTAAGGACATTGTGCATCTGGTGCTAAAGGTCAAGGCGGGAGCGTATCTCATCGAGGGCGCCAACCCGCGCCATGAGCACGAATGGCGCGTCTGGGAGAACGTGAAGCTGCCCGCTGGCAAGGTGCTCGCGCCCGGGGTGATCAGTCACGCCACCAACGTCGTCGAGCATCCCGAACTGGTGGCGCAGCGTCTTGTGCGCCTAGCCAGACTGGTCGGCCGGGAGAACGTCATGGCAAGCACGGACTGCGGCTTTGCGCAGGGACCGTTTCTCCGGCGCGTTCACCCGACCATCATGTGGGCCAAACTCGAGTCTCTCGCCGAGGGGGCGAGGCTCGCCACAAGCGAACTCTGGGGCCAGGGCGCCCGTTCGGCTACTCGAAGTCGAGCTTGAACAGCTTGATCGCGTTGGTACGGGCGATCTTCAGCTTGTCCGATTCCGCCATCTGCAAGCCATCGAACCACGATGCGGCGTCCTTGGCGTCCTCGAAAGGGTAGTCGACCGAAAACAGAATTCGATCGACACCGACGACCGACAGCGCACACTGGAACGTCGGCTGGTAGAAGTTGCCGCTGGTGGTAATGTAGAAATTGTCGAGGAAATACTCGCCCAGATACCGCTTCCCCGTGTAGCCGCGCGGCGAGAAGCGCATGCGCGCGTCGATGCGCCACAAGCTGTATGGGATGCCTTCACCCATGTGTCCGATGATGATCTTCAGGTTCGGATAATCATCGAACAGCCCCGAGCCGCAAAGGCGCAACGAATCTGCGCGAGTCCTCCAGGGTTTCGAGTAGGCTCCAATGTTCTTCGAACGCAATCTTGCCATTCATGGGTGTTTGCTCCGCTGGTGTGAAAATGCCGCCGTTACGCGGCTTGGAAGCTCAGATTCGGCGACGCATCCCGGCGCGCGCGGTACGCGCGACCGGGACGCGAATGATATCGCCTTGGTTAACAGAATGCATGCGGCGCGGCGAAGCTCTTCCCCGAATTCGATCTGCGGATTCCGCGCATCGCCGGGGTAGAATCAGTATTTGATGAGCACGCCCGACATCTCCGAGTTGCCGGCCACCTACGCGGACGTCGTTGCCGCGAGCACCCGGCTGGCTGGCCACGCGCACAGGACTCCTGTGCTGACCTCGCGCACCGTCGACGCGCGCACAGGCGCGCGGGTGTTCTTCAAGTGCGAGAACTTCCAGCGCATGGGCGCGTTCAAGTTCCGCGGCGCGTTCAACGCGCTCGCACAACTGCCCGAAGAAGCGCGCAAGCGGGGCGTGCTCACCTATTCATCTGGCAATCACGCGCAGGCAGTGGCGCTGGCCGGAAAGGAACTAGGTATCCGCGTTACCGTCGTGATGCCGCAGGATGCGCCGAAAGTAAAAGTGGAGGCGACGCGCGGCTACGGCGCCGAGCTAGTGCTCTACGACAAGCATGCCGCGTCGCGCGAAGAACTGGCTGCGCGGATCGCCTCGGAACGGGGCGGAGTCGCAGTGATCCCACCGTTTGACCACCCGCACGTCGTCGCGGGGCAAGGCACATCCGCCAAGGAATTGATCGAGGAGGCAGGCGCGCTCGATTACCTGTTCGTGCCGTGCGGCGGTGGCGGGTTGCTATCGGGCTGCGCGTTGGCTGCGGCGGAGCTCGCGCCCGGGTGCAGGGTCGTCGGCATCGAGCCCGCCGCGGGAGATGACGCAACGCGTTCGTTCAGAACCAGGACGCTGCAACGCTGCCACAATCCGGAGACCATCGCCGATGGGGCCCGCACGCACTCGCTGGGGCGCGTGACTTTTCCGCTGGTTCTGGCGCTGGTGAACGATATGGCGACCGTCGACGACAGCGAACTGCTGAGGGCCATGCTCTACCTCTGGGAGCGGATGAAGATCATGGTCGAGCCAACCGGAGCGCTCGGTGCGGCGGGACTGTTCGAGCGCGGCTATCCAGTCGCCGGGAAGCGCGTCGGGGTGCTCATATCCGGCGGCAATGTCGATTTCGCGGCGATCGCGCCGCTGCTCTGACCTGGTGCTCATGGCGACACTGGGCGGGCGAGCCACCGCGGCCACCGCGGAGTTTCGCTTCTACGAGGAGTTGAATGACTTTCTTCAGCCGACGTTGCGCAAGACGGCGTTTGCCATCGCCATCGATCGCGGCCGTTCGGTGAAGGACGCGATCGAAGCAGCTGGTATTCCTCACACGCAAGTGGACCTGATCATCGTCAACGGCGCGTCGGTAGGGTTCGAGTACGTGCTCAAGGGAGGCGAACGGGTTGCCGTCTATCCGATGTTCGAGCGGCTGGACATCTCGCCGCTGCAGCATTTGCGCCCTGCTCCGCTGCGCGACCCGCGCTTCGTGCTCGACACGCACCTGGGCAAGCTGGCACGACATCTGCGCCTGGCAGGATTCGACTCGCTGTGGCGCAACGATTACGCCGACAAGCAGATTGTCGCGCTGGCGCTTGCCGAGCGCCGCATCATCCTGACCCGCGACTGCGGTCTGCTCAAGCGGCGCGCGGTCGAGCGAGGACATTTCGTGCGCGCTACCGACGCCGAACTGCAACTTGCGGAAGTGGTGCAGGTCTTTCAGCTGCAGGCGATTTTGAAGCCGTTTTCGCGTTGCCGCGAGTGCAACGTGCTGCTGGCCGACGCGGACAAGGCCGAGGTCATCGATCGGATACCCGAGCGGGTCAGAGCGGGTTATCAGTGTTTCCGGCGCTGCCCGTGCTGCGAGCGCATCTATTGGGAAGGCACGCATTACGAGCGCCTGAAACGTCTGCTGGCGCGGTCGATCCGCGCGCACGGTGCCATTCAGGATTGAGCCATAGCCAATCCGCGGGGCTACCGAATCGGAGAGACTCGCAACCGCGCCTGGATCAGGAGCTTCCTGCGACCTCGCGCAGGCCTTGGGGGTTGAGGATCTCGATCTTTTCGCGTTCCAGCGCCACCAGGCCCTGGTCCGAGAAGTTCTTCAGCAGCCGGCTCACGATTTCGCGCACGCTGCCCAATTCCTCGGCCAAGCCGTGGTGCGTTGTCCGGATGATCCGACCCTTGCCCAGCAGCAGTGCTGCGAGCCTCTGGTCCAGGCGCTGGAACGCGACCGCCTCGACCAGTTGCATCAGTTCAGAAATGCGTTCGGCGAACAGTCCGAATACATAGTTTCGGAACGGCTCGTGTTCGGCGAGAAGCTGGGAAAACAGCGGCAACGGCAGTGTTACCGCAGTAACATCCGAGTCCGCGATTCCGCGTGCGGAATAGGGGGCATTGCCGAGCAGGCAGCTCGAGGTAAGTATGCATGCCTCCCCGGGACCCACTCGGTACAACTGCAGTTCGCGGCCATTCGGTGCCGATTTGGAAACGCGGATGGTTCCGTCAATCAGCATGGGGAACGCCTGGCAGGGATTGCGCTCGTCGAACATCACCGTCCCCGACGGCGCGTTGCGAATCACGGCTTGGTCCAGAATGCGGTCGAGGCTCGCAGCGGGAATCGCGGCGAATGCAGGATAAAGTTCGACAAGCTTGGCGCGAATTCCGGCGCGGGTGTCTGCTTGCTCCATGTTCAGCCCAGTACGATCACGGGTATGTGCCCCAATAGACGCATTCTATCTGCGCCACCGCGCTTCGGGGAGCACAAAGTGGGCTGCGGACTGCGCTGCGTGAGATCTGGAGAGGTCCGTTGCAGCAGCAGCGTCAGGTAATGAAGCGCGTTTCCGGGTAGATTGGCGTCCTGGGCCAACGCGGAAGATGACGATGCGATCGTTTTGGTATGGTCGGACCGGGTGATGCGCCGCGTTCCTGACTGGCGATTTTTCGCCACGCTGGCTTCGATCTCGCTTATCGGTCCGCTCGCCATTCACATGTATCTGCCGGCGATGCCGGTGATCAAGTCGACTTTCGAAGTCTCGGACGCTTTGGTGGGGTGGACATACAGCGCGGCGCTGGTTGTCATGGCCGCCGCGACGCTGATCTACGGGTCGCTGTCCGATCGCTACGGCCGCCGTCCGGTATTGTTCGCGGGGCTGCTGTTCTTTACGATCGGCAGCGTCGTCTCGGGCCTCGCCGGTTCATTCTGCGGATTGATCGCGGGAAGGGTCATACAGGCCCTTGGAGCAGGCTGCGGCCTCACTCTCGCGCGCGCCATCGCGCGCGATGCCTACGGGCACGACGAACTGGTCAAGGTGATCGCGTATCTGACCATGGCGTACACGCTGGGCCCGCTGATGGCTACGCTTTTCGGCGGGGTGCTGGTCGACACGGCTGGTTGGCGCAGCCTGTTTGCGCTTGCGGCGGCAGCCGGAGTGCTGATCGCAGCAGCCTCCGGCCTCGTGATGTACGAGACGCACCCGAAATCCGACAGCCAGCGCAAGCCGTCGGGCTTCATAAGGGAGTACGCCGCGCTCTTTTCGCACGCGCGGTTCACGGCCTTTGTGCTGCAGTCGGGTTTTTCCTCCGGCGTGTTCTACCCGCTGGCAGCGGCTGCGTCGTTCCTGATGAAGGATCATCTGGGGCGCTCGGGGACCGAGTTCGGCGTCTATTTCATCGCTTTCCCGATCGGATATTTCCTCGGGAATCTGCTCTCGAGCAGGTTGAGCCAGCGTTTCGGCATCGAGAACATGGTTCTTATTGGGTCGCTGGTCAACTTCGCGGCGATCGGAATCCAGACGGCGTCGGTGCTCGCCGGTTATTTGTCGCCGCTGATCCTGTTCGTTCCGGGAGGCCTGAGCAGCTTCGGTCAGGGAATGGCGCTCCCGAACGCGCAGGTTGGCGCGATGCGGGTGATTCCGAGTCTCGCCGGCACAGCAGCCGGGGTCGGTGTGTTCTGCCAGGTGTTCATTGGCGCAGTGTTTGCGCAGATGTACAGCCTGTTCGCCGACGGAACACCGATTCCCATGGCTGCGACCGTAATGACCGCCTCGATCCTGACATTGGCCGCCGGCGCGACGCCGTATCTGTTGAAACGTCGAGAGCGGAACGTCGAAGGCGGTTTGGGGCGCTGATCCAGGGCCGGCATCGTTGTATAAGCGTTTGACTTTTAAGGCTTAGCGGCCTGCCGGCGGGATCGCCGCGCGTGCTAGAATGCACACCTTTCGACTCGTGAGCCCACGCAATGCACGCCAGCGATCTCGCACATACCGATCCCGAACTGTATCGCGCGGTTCAGGCGGAAAACCGCCGCCAGGAAGAGCACATCGAGCTGATCGCCTCGGAAAACTACGTCAGTCCCGCGGTGCTCGAAGCGCAAGGCTCGCAGCTCACCAACAAGTACGCCGAAGGCTACCCGGGCAAGCGCTACTACGGCGGTTGCGAATTCGTGGACCTGGCCGAGAGCCTCGCCATTGAGCGCGCGAAAGAGCTGTTCGGAGCCGACTGCGCCAACGTACAGCCGCACTCGGGCTCGCAGGCGAACCAGGCTGTCTATATGGCGGTGATGCAGCCCGGAGACACCATTCTCGGAATGTCGCTCGCGCATGGTGGTCACCTTACGCATGGCGCCGCGGTGAACGTGTCGGGCAAACTTTACCGGGCCGTCGGCTATGGGTTGAACGCCGCCGAGGAAATCGACTTCGATGAGGTAGAACGCCTGGCGCGGGAACACAAACCCAAGGTGATTGTCGCCGGCGCGTCGGCCTATTCCCGGGTGATCGACTGGCAGCGCTTTAAAGATATCGCCGACGGTGTGGGAGCGCGCCTGGTGGTCGACATGGCCCATTATGCGGGCCTTGTCGCGGTGGGGCTCTATCCCAGCCCGGTGGGCATCGCCGACTTCGTGACCAGCACCACGCACAAGACGCTGCGGGGTCCTCGCGGAGGCATCATCCTTGCGGCGGCCGAGCACGAGAAGGTCGTCAACTCGACCATTTTCCCCGGAATTCAGGGAGGACCGCTGATGCACGTCATCGCGGCCAAGGCGGTTGCGTTCAAAGAAGCCCTTGAGCCGGGATTCAAGCGCTATCAGGAGCAGGTGCTGGCCAACGCGCGCATCATGGCGAGCACGCTCGCCGAGCGCGGCCTTCGTATTGTTTCGGGCGGGACCGACAGTCACATGTTTCTGGTGGACCTGCGATCGAAGAATATCACCGGCAAGGATGCCGAAGCGGTGCTTGGGCGCGCGGACATCACCGTCAACAAGAACGCCATTCCGCACGATCCTCAGAAGCCGTTCGTGACCAGCGGCATACGCATTGGTTCTCCGGCGATGACCACGCGGGGCTTCGGCGCCGGTGAGGCCCAACAAGTGGCGAATCTGATCGCCGATGCGTTGGACTCGCCGCAAGACGATGCCGCGTTGGGCCGGGTGAAGAGGGAAGTGGGTGCGCTTTGCAAGCGCTTTCCAGTTTATCCGCGAGCCGCCGAGGCGGCCGTGTCCTGATACGTCGATCCGGCGATGAAATGCCCCTATTGCAAGGCTGACAACACCGGCGTCGTCGACTCGCGTCTGTCGGAAGACGGCGACAGCGTGCGCCGCCGCCGCGAATGCCAGGGGTGCGGAAAGCGTTTTACGACCTACGAGCGGGTCGAACTGCAAATGCCGATGATCGTGAAGCAGAACGGCAATCGCACCATTTACGATCGGGAGAAAATTCGTACCGGATTCATGCGCGCGCTGCACAAGAGGCCGGTGCCTACGGAATACGTCGACGGTGCCATCACGCGCATCGAGCAACGCATCCTGGCGCTCGGCGAACGGGAGATCGCGAGCCGAGTGGTCGGCGAGATGGTGATGCGTGAACTGAAAAAGATGGACGACGTCGCCTATATCCGTTTTGCTTCGGTGTACGAGGATTTTCAGCGGGTCGATGACTTCCGCGACGCCATCCAGCAGGTCAAGCGCCCGGGGGCGAGGGGCGGCCGCAAGAGCGGCAAGAGTCGATAGCGTTGCCGGGCCGCGTGGCCAGGGCCGCGGCAGGAGCGGTGAAGGCACATTGGTTTTGCTCTTGTTCAATCTCCTGTTTCGGGAAAGTTGCAACTTCGCAACTTTCCCGAA
>MEQX01000097.1:55168-69583 GCA_001770415.1 Betaproteobacteria bacterium RIFCSPLOWO2_02_FULL_63_19
CGACACCGACCGCGAATTCATGTCGCGCGCGATCGCTCTAGCCGAGCGCGGCCTGTATACGACCACGCCTAATCCACGAGTCGGCTGCGTGATCGTAAGAGACGGCACGGTTGTCGGCAAAGGATGGCACGAGGCGGCAGGGAAGCCGCACGCCGAGATCCATGCCTTGCGGGAAGCAGGCATCGCGGCCAAAGGCGCGACGATGTATGTGAGCCTGGAACCATGCAGCCACCATGGGCGCACGCCGCCGTGCGCCGATGCAGTGGTCGGTGCCGGGCTCGCGCGTGTCGTCGCGGCGATGCAAGATCCTAACCCGGTGGTTGCAGGCGCCGGATTCGCACGGTTGCGAGACGCCGGAATCGAGGTGACCCACGGCCTTATGCAGGATGAGGCGCATGAGATCAACGTAGGATACGTGACGCGTATGGCGCACGGGAGGCCGTGGGTGAGGATGAAGGTCGCGGCGACGCTCGATGGCCGGACGGCCCTGGCCAACGGCCAAAGCCAGTGGATCACCGGCGAGGCCGCGCGTCGCGACGGGCACCATTTTCGGGCCCGTGCCTGTGCGGTGCTGACCGGGATAGGGACCGTCAGGGATGATGACCCGCAGCTCAGCGTGCGATTCGTCGAAACGCCGCGCCAGCCACTGAAGGTGTTGATCGATTCGCGACTGGAGGTGAGCCCGGATGCGCGCTTGTTCGATGGCGGCAACGCGCTCGTGGTGGCGGCGCGCGAGGACCCCGCGAGGAGCGAAGCGCTTCGAGCTCGGGGCGCGGAGGTGATCGTCATCCCCAACGCTGCGGGCAAGACCGACCTGCCGCAGGTGCTGGCCGAATTGGCGAGGCGAGGCATCAACGAGGTGCATGTCGAGGCGGGCGTCCGGCTGAACGGGTCGCTGCTGCGCGAGCGCTGTGTGGACGAACTCCTGATCTATCTGGCGCCGAGCCTCATAGGGGACACCGGCCTGGGCATGTTCAGTCTGCCCGAATTGCAGGATCTCGAGCAGAGATTGCGACTCTCCGTGCGCGACTTGACCCGCATCGGGGACGATATCCGGGTCATTGCGCGCTTGTAGTACCCGTGTAAGCTTACGGCTGTACAAACCGATGGGACAGCAGTTCGTTGCCGCCCGAACGAAGCGCCGAGGGGAAGAGAAAGATGTTTTCAGGAATCGTGGCCGCCGCGGGCAAGATCAACAAAGTGCAGCCGCTCCAGAACGGCGTGCGTCTCACGATACACGCGGTACGGCTGGGTCTGGATGACGTCGCGATCGGCGACAGCATCTGCGTCAACGGCGTGTGTTTGACTGTGATATCGACGACGACCTCGAGCTTCCAGGTCGACGTCTCGGCCGAGACACTGCATTGCACCGCGGGATTGGATCAGCAGGGCGAAGTCAATTTGGAGAAAGCCCTGAAGGTATCAGACCGACTGGGCGGGCACCTCGTCTCCGGGCATGTCGACGGCGTGGGCGAGGTGCTGCGCTTCGAACCGATAGGCGAGAGTCATCTGCTTGCGGTGCGGGCGCCGGCCGATCTGGCGAAATACATCGCCCGCAAGGGTTCGATCACGGTGCAGGGCGTGAGTCTCACGGTAAACACCGTCAGCGGCACCGACTTCGAAATCAACCTGATCCCGCACACCGTGCAGGTCACCACGCTCAAATATCTCAAACCCGGCAGCCGGGTGAACCTGGAAGTCGATCTTATTGCCCGTTACATCGAGCGGCTGCTCTCGGCATCGGAGTAGTCTTCGAAGCTTCGCCGCGCAAGTCGCTTCGATTCACTGGTTCCTTGTGTCTACGGCGTGACCCGCGTTTGTCCTCGATCAAAGGACGACCGCCTGTGCAGAGGTAGACTCGATTGGAGCCTGAAAGCGGCCCTATGGACACGCTGCGCGCCGATCGAGTCTTCACTTCGAACCTCAGCGGGGTCATCGTCGGCGTGATGGGCCGCGTCTTGGCTGCTGCACGCGCCCCAGCCTCCTCCTTCAGCCGGATGAATGCCGGCGAGAAAATCGTCATATTGAACCGCTCTCGAGTCTTCTGCAGCTTGCGCATCTCGCCGAAGCCGAGGCAGGAACAATCGCTTTAGCAAAGCAAGCTGCATTGGCAAGTTCGACTTAGGAGCATCGCCATGGATCACTCCCATTTGAACGAATTCATCGAAAACAAGACTTTCGACGAAATCGCCGTCGGCGATACCGCAACCCTGGTGCGCACGTTGCGGCCCGAGGATATCCAGATGTTCGCCATCATGTCAGGGGATATCAACCCTGCGCATGTCGATCCGGAGTATGCGCATTCCTCGATGTTCCACGAGGTGATCGCGCACGGTATGTGGGGCGGTGCGTTGATCTCAACGGTTCTCGGCACGCAGTTTCCCGGGCCCGGCACCATCTACATCGACCAGACGCTGCATTTTTCGCGTCCGGTTCGCGTCGGTGACCGGCTCACGGTCAAAGTGACGTGCAAGCGTAAGTTCGAACACAATCACCACATGGTGCTGGACTGCATGTGCACCAACCAGGACGGGCACAAGGTGATCGCAGGCACCGCGGAAATCCTGGCTCCGACCGAGAAGATCAAGCGCCAGAAGGCCGATCTGCCCGAATTCCGGCTGGCCGAATCCAGGCAGCAGCGCTACCAGCACCTTATCGACATGACCCGAGGCCTGGCGGAGATCCCGATGGCGATAGCGCATCCGGTGGACGCGGAATCGCTCAGGGGCGCGCTGCTGGCTCGCGACGAGGGACTGATAGAGCCGTTCCTGGTTGGCCCGGAGGACAAGATTCGCGCGCTTGCGGAGAAAGAGGGCCTCGACCTCGATGGCACCCGCATCTTCAACGTGCCGCATTTCCGGGCTGCGGCCGAAACGGCGGTCGGCCTGGCGCGGGCGAAGAAGGTGGAGGCGCTCATGAAGGGTGCGCTGCACACCGACGAGCTAATGGCGGAGGTCGTGGACAGGGACGGTCTGCGCACCGGTCGGCGTATCAGCCACGTGTTTCTGATGGATGTACCGACCTACCCGCGGCTGTTGATGATTACCGATGCCGCCGTTAACGTCGAGCCAACGCTCGAGGACAAGGTGCATATCGTTCAGAACGCGATCGACCTGGCGCACATACTTAAGATTCCGGAACCCAAGGTTGCGCTGCTCGCGGCGATCGAGACCGTCAATCCGAAGATGCGCGCTACGATCGATGCGGCCGCGCTGTGCAAGATGGCCGACCGAGGTCAGATCACCGGCGGAGTGCTCGACGGTCCGCTGGCCTATGACAATGCGGTATCGATTGTTGCGGCGCGCACCAAGGGTATCAAGTCGGTGGTGGCAGGGCAGGCCGATATTCTGGTCGTGCCTGAAATCGAATCCGGTAATATGCTTGCCAAACAGCTCGAGTATCTGGCCGACGCCGTGGCGGCGGGCATCGTGCTCGGTGCGCAAGTACCGATCGTGCTCACCAGCCGGGCAGATACGGCCGAAACGCGCGTGGCATCGACCGCGATCGCTGTGGTCATGGCGCATGCCAAGCGCGACGCCAAGCAGGCATGAGCGTAGAGTTTGGGAATTTGAAGTTGGGGCACGAACCGGGGACGACGGAGGGCAGGATAACGATGGAAACGCCAGCGCGTGCGGGATTTGGTTCGACGCTGTTCTGGCGCGTGTTCGCGCTCATCAACCTGGCTACCGTTGTCTGGGTCTTCTGGGTGATTTGGCAGCTGGTTCCGAGGCCGGTGGTGAACGACTTCGTCTTGCGCATGCCCCGTCCAACACCACAGGTGCAGGGGCAGCGAACGGCGTCCGGTACCATCAATGTCGTTCCCGCGCCGCACCGCGCTGCGCCAGAATACCCACCGCCGCCGTCGGGGGAGACTTCAATTCAAAACGGTACGCCGATGGGCACGCTGAGGCTTGAAACCGCGATCAAGGCACCACCGAAATAGAATCGGGGCGGGTTGAGCATTGTCGTAAGACGCTGAACTGACTCTGCGTCCTGCGCGGTGGTAGCATTCGCGCCTCGCAATTGCCGTGTGCCGATGTCCCGTTTTTTGCTCTGATGGCCGCAACTCGCACTTACTTCCCCCCGGAAGAAATCGCAGCCCGGCGCGCCGCGTTGCCGCGACCGGAATTCCCGCCCGAGTTACCGGTGTCGGCACGGCGCGGCGACATCGCCGAGGCCATTGCGGCAAATCAGGTCGTGATCGTCTGCGGCGAGACCGGTTCAGGCAAGACAACGCAGCTGCCCAAGATATGCCTGGAAATGGGCCGCGGCGTCGACAAAAGGATCGGCCACACGCAACCGCGGCGCATTGCCGCACGCGCGACCGCGGCGCGCATTGCGCAGGAGCTGAAGACGGAACTTGGAGCTGCGGTCGGGTTCAAGATCCGCTTCACCGACCGCGTCAGCCCGCGCTCTTACCTGAAGCTGATGACCGACGGCATTCTGCTCGCGGAAACGCAGGGCGACCCGACGCTTGCGCAATACGACACGTTGATCATCGACGAGGCGCATGAGAGGAGTCTCAACATCGATTTCCTGCTCGGCTACCTGAAAATGCTGCTTCCGCGCAGGCCGGATTTGAAAGTGATCGTCACCTCGGCGACGCTCGACGCGGAGCGTCTGGCGCGGCATTTCTCGGACGCCGGAGGCACGGCCGCACCGATTATCGAGGTGTCGGGGCGCCTGTTTCCCGTCGAAGTGCGATACCGGCCGATCGAGAAGACCGGCGACGACTATGACCTCAACCAATCGATCGCCGATGCGATCGACGAATTGGCGCGAATGGGTCAGGGGGACGTGCTGGTGTTTCTCCCGGGCGAACGGGAAATCCGCGAGGCTGCCGAGATGCTGAGGAAGCATCACCCGCCGGGGGATTCGAAGCTGCGCGAGATCCTGCCGCTTTTCGCGCGCCTGTCTGCTGCGGAGCAGGAGCGCATATTCAAGCCCCATGCGGGTCGGCGCATCGTGCTGGCGACCAACGTCGCCGAAACTTCGCTCACTGTGCCGGGCATCCGTTACGTGGTCGATACGGGACTCGCGCGCGTGAAACGGTACAGCTACCGCAACAAAGTCGAGCAGCTGCGTGTGGAAGCGATTTCGCAATCTGCGGCAAGGCAGCGTTCCGGACGCTGCGGTCGCGTGGCTGCAGGAGTGTGTATTCGGCTCTATGCCGAGGACGACTACGCACAGCGTGCCTCCTGGACCGATCCGGAGGTACTGCGCTCGTCGCTGGCGAGCGTGATTCTGCGCATGAAGTCGCTCGGCCTCGGGGAAGTCGATGCCTTTCCCTTCGTCGACCCGCCCGCGCCCAAGGCGATTGCCGACGGCTATGCGCTGCTGGCGGAACTGAATGCGGTTGACGACGCGAAAAAGCTCACGGACGTCGGCCGCCAGCTCGCCCGACTGCCGCTCGATCCGCGCATCGGCCGAATGATTCTCGCGGCGAAAAGCGAGGGATGCCTCGCTGAAGTGCTCGTGATTGCTGCCGCGCTATCGGTACAAGACCCGCGCGAGCGTCCGATGGAACGCGCGCAGGCCGCCGACGAGGCGCACAAGAAATTCGACGACGAAAAGTCGGATTTTCTCGCCTTCTTGAAGTTGTGGAATTTTTTCGAGGAAGCCCTGGTGCACAAGAAATCCGGTCGGAAGCTGCGCGAGGCTTGCCAGTCGAACTTTCTTTCTTTCAACCGCATGCGCGAGTGGCGCGACATCCACTCGCAGCTGAAGGAATTGGTGTCCGAGATGGGCTGGAAGGTTGGCGAATTCACTTCGGCATACGCCGAGGTCCACCGCGCGCTGCTCGCGGGACTGCTCGGCAACATCGGGCTGAAGACCGAGGAGGGCCACTACCTCGGCGCGCGCGGCATAAAGTTCTGGGTCCACCCCGGGTCTGGCATCGGCAAGAAAGCAGCGCGCTGGATAATGGGCGCGGAACTCACCGAGACCACGCGTTTGTACGCCCGCTCGGTGGCGACGATAGAGCCGCCGTGGCTGGAGACGGTCGGCGCGCACCTGGTTCGTCGTCACCGGGTCGACCCGCACTGGGAGAAAAAGGCCGCCCACGTCGCTGCGTTCGAAAGCGGCACGTTGTACGGGCTGCCGCTCTACGTTAGGCGGCGCGTGCACTACGGTCCACTGGACCCGGTGGAGTCGAGGAAGATATTCATTCGCGAAGCACTGGTGAATGGCGATTGGGAGTCACGCGCGCCGTTTTTCCTGCACAACAGGAAGCTCATTCACGAGATCGAGCAACTGGAGCACAAGTCGCGCCGGCCGGACGTGCTGGTGGACGACGAATTGATTCATGCCTTTTACGATAGCCTGATCCCAGCGGACATCCACAACGGCAGGGCATTCGATGCATGGCGCCGGGAAGCCGAACGCCGCAACCCCAGGCTGCTGTTCCTCAAGCGCGAGGACCTGATGCGGCACGAGGCTGCGGGGATCACCACCGACCGGTTCCCGCATCGCATCGAGATGGCCGGGCGCAACTTCGCACTCGAATACCACCACGAGCCAGGTACCGCGCGGGATGGTGTGACCATGACGGTGCCGCTCGTCGCGCTCAACCAGGTGAACCCGGCAGTGTGTGATTGGCTGGTACCCGGGTTGCGGCGCGAAAAGGTGATGCTGCTCGCAAAGTCGCTGCCGCAGAAGCTGCGCCACAAGCTGGGGCCGCTGTCGGAGTTCGCCGCCCTGCTGCTCGCCATGGAGAAGCCAGGCGAGGTGACTCTTGCCGAGGCCATCGCGCGGTTCGCAAGGCGCGAGCTGAACCTGCTCCTGCCGCTGGACGGTTTTCGGCCCGAGGCGCTGCCCGCCCACCTTTTCATGAACCTGCGCGTCGTCGACGAGCACGGCAGGCAGATCGCCTTGGGACGTAATCTTGCGCAGCTGCGCTCGGAACTCAGCCGCGAGGCCGGCGAGTCTTTCGCCGAAGCGGTAAAGGACGAGACGCCGACACAGACATACACCGACTGGGGATTCGGCGAGCTGCAGGAGTTGATGGAAATCAGGCGCGGCACGCAGACGCTGGTAGGCTTTCCAGCGCTGGTGGATCGCGGCGCGGCGGTAAGTCTGGAAGTGCTCGATTCGTCTGAAAAGGCAAACGAGATGAACCGAGCGGGCCTTCGGCGCCTGTTCATGCTGCAGTTGAAGGATCAGGCGAAGTACATTGAGAAGAACCTGCCCGGGTTTCAGGCGCTTGCGCTTCAATTCAATGCGTTCGGCGACGCCTCCGATCTCAAGTCGCAGGTTCTGGAGGCGGCGTTCGACCGCGCCTGTCTAGCCGATCCGCTTCCACGTCAGCGTACAGAGTTCGAGCGGCGACGCGACGAGGGGCGTTCGCGACTGACGCTGATCGCGAACGAATTGGCGCGACTGCTGGGCGTGATCCTGAGGGAGCATGTCGGGCTGCAGAAGAAGCTGCAGCAGATGGGCAAGGCGTTTCCTGAACCCTGCCGCGATATCAGGGAGAACATCGAGCGTCTGCTACCGAGGCGCTTCGTCGCCGAACTGCCCCTTGAGCGACTGCAGCAGCTGCCACGCTATCTCAAGGCCGCCGGGCTGCGCCTGGACAAGCTGCGCGCACAGGGTGCGGCAGCTGCTTTGCGCGACGCACGCGTGGCTGCCGAGATCGCGCCGCTGCTGGTGCAATGGCAGCGCGAACAGATCAGACGGCAGATATCGGGCGAATACGACCCGCAGATGGAGCAGTTCCGCTGGCTGCTGGAAGAATTGCGGGTGCAGCTGTTCGCGCAGGAACTGAAGACGCCGGTGCCGGTTTCGGTGAAGCGGCTGCAGAAGATGTGGTCGGCGATGCAGCGGTAGCGGGCGCCGTTCGCAGGGTCGAAAGCAACTAATGGCCATTCACCGACATCCCGTAACCCCTTGGTGCGGCACGTGAAACAAGTCGATGGCCTTGGATGGCGTAATATTTGTGACCGCGTCTGCCGCGGTTACGGTGTCCGAGGTCCACGGAAGGGGGAGATCCTTATGAGTGCGTTCAACGTAGTGCGGTTCCGCGTGAAGCCCGGGCAGGAGCAGAAATTCATCGACCTGCACCGGTCCGCCGCGCGCGATATTCAAGGATTCCTGCGCGGGTCTTTGATAAAGACGGGCGACCGGACGTTTTGCATGATTGGGGAGTGGATCTCGATGCAGGACCTGGTGAATGCCCGGCCGGCAATGATCAAGGTGCTTGACACATTGCGCGAGTCGCTCGAAGACTTGGGAGGAGGGCTTGGCGTGACGGATCCTGTGTCCGGAGAATCCGTCGTCGACCTGAAGCCGTAGCCCGGCGCCCAAAGGGAGGGCACCTGCCAGTCGCCCCCCGTTCTTGCTGGCGTGTCCCGTCCCCGGTGCGCGTCGCGAACGGGTCGCCTTCCCTGCCGAGTTCAATCATCGAGCACAGGTCGGCGCTACGACCGACGCGGATGCGCGCGGGAAAGTTCATCGTCCCCGCGGTATCGCGCTCCGACTAAACCCGCACGTCAAGCGTAGGAAGCGCCGCGATTTGCGAGAATACGTCGATGAAGTAGTACTGCAAATACATCACGACGAGCAACAGGAGCCAGGTGGCGTCTTTCGCAACCTTCCATGGTCGCAGATAGGGGTCGTCCTGCGGGTGCGCGGCGGCCATCGCGCGAACATACATGCTCAGCGCGAAATGCAACTGTGCCCCAAGCAATATCAACGGATCGACGATTTCGTCCAGCAGCGATCGGGGTCTTCGGGGGCGTTGCATCGCTTCGGTGTTGGCGTATGGTTCGACCGGAACAGGAGCGATCGGGAATGCTTTGGTGATAGAAGAAAACAGCTATTGCGGGTCGTACGGGCGACATGCATTGCCACCGACGCGCCTAGGTGATGTCTGTTCCCGTGAACCGGTCGGTTCGCGGCCGGACGGTGAGTGCGGCACTGGATCGAAATCGACGTTCAAATCCCGGACTTTTTTTGTGGGGGTTTAGCCGCGGGCACGCTTACCTGCACCGCCGGGAGGCTCAGCATTTCGTACATCACGTCGATCAGCGAAAATTGCAGGTAGCCAGCAGCCAGCAGCAGAAGCCACATCGTTCGCTTGGCCAAGCGCCAGCGATTGACCTGCTTCTGCTTGAGCGCAAATTGCCTCTCGAGTTCTGCCCGAACGTAAGCACGTATCTCCTCCTTCGAGTGCAAATGGATTTCTTCAGGCATAGTCGGGTCAAGTCCGTCCCGGGCCAACAGTCGAATCCTTCAGTTCACGACCTGAATAATATCGCGTTAAATCAATAGAATATAGCCCAAGCTATACGTTTGTCACTCCCGCTGTGCGGTGCAGCGAGAAATAATTATCAAATCTGTAGGGGAATTCTATCGATGGTACCCGCATAGCACGCGGGTCCCTGACAAAACCGATGATGCGCAAGCGGTCCCGAAACGGCGACCGATCTCTCGAACGCTTGCCCGAACTCCTCCCGAATTGGCTCCCCGTGCCAAGGGACCGCCCCTTGCAGTTGACGATTCCACTGCACCGGGCTCATGCGACGGCGGCGGTTCCGCTGTTTTTCAGCGCAGCTTGAACACCAGCTTGCCGCGCAGGTGGCGCGCTTCGCTCACCGCATGTGCCGCGGCCGCTTGCGACAGGTCATACAAGGTAATCTCGGGTACGCGTACTGCGCCGCCCGTGACCAGCGCGACCACGCGCTCGAGATGCTTGCGATCGCGCGCAACGTTGGGTCGCAGTAACGCCACATCCGGGCGCACCGAGGGTAGTGGGACGCCCCTGGATGCAATGAACGCGGCACGCCCGCCCGGGCGCAGCACGACAAGGGAACGCGCAGCCACGTCGCCGCCGACAGTGTCGAATACCGCGTCGCAGCCCGATACCACCTGCGTGAAGTCCTGCGTCTCGTAGTCGATGATCTGGTCGGCCCCCAAGCTGCGCAGATAGGCGTGGTTGGCTGCGCGGGCCGTGGTGATCACGCGCGCGCCAATATGCTTTGCGAGCTGCACGGCGAAGCCGGCAACACCGCCCGCGCCGCCTTGGATCAGTATCGTTTCTCCGGACGTAAGCTCAAGTGTATCTTCGATCGAGACCAGCGCGGTCAGCCCGACCAGTGCCACCGCTGCGCACTCGACGTGTGAAAGGGCATCAGGTTTTCTTGCGACGATTGCCGCACGGATGGCGAGTTTCTGCGCATAAGCGCCTTCCCGGCCGGCATCGCAGACGCCGAAGACCGCGTCGCCGACCCGCAAGTCGGTCACTCCGGCGGCCAGCGCGCTGATCACGCCCGAGAAGTCCCGCCCGGGCACGTGCGGGAATGCGGTGATCGAGGCGGACTTCCCCGAGCGTACCTTCCAATCGGCCCCATTGACGCTTGCTGCGTGGACATCGATGAGCGCTTCGCCGGGGCCGGCGACGGGGTCCGGGACCTCACCATAACGCAGGACCTCCGGCCCTCCGTGCTGCAAGAAATAGGCTGCTTTCATTGCTCCCATCCTAGCGGGATTAGTCGGCGCGATGTTCCCACGTTGCCGAGGACGGTCGGCATCGGACGCCTGCACGCGTGGGGCATGATGCAGTCGACGAAAGTCAGCGATCGCTTATTTGGCGCTCAACCGCCGATCAGCCTCGGCAGGAACAGCGTGATGGTCGGAAAGATGACGATCAGCGCGACGCGTACGGCGTCGGAGGCAAGGAACGGCAGCACGCCGCGAAAAGTATCGATCATCGGCACGTCGCGGGCGATTCCGTTGATGACGAACACATTCAGTCCCACCGGCGGGGTGATCAGGCCCACTTCGACGACGATCAGCGTGATGACACCAAACCAGAGTTTAAGATCGTCCGCTTCCATGCCGAACTCCAGTCCCGCCACGATCGGCCAGAACACCGGGCTGGTCAGCAGGATCATCGAAAGCGAATCCATCACGCAGCCCAGCAGGACATAGAGAACGATCATGCCGAGCAGAACCGCCATCGGCGCCAGTCCCGAGTCCTGAAAGAAGTCCACCGCCGCAATCGGGAGTTGCGAAAATCCGAGAAAGGCATTGAAAACGTCAGCGCCCAGCAGTATCAGGCAGATCATGCCGGAGGTTATCGCCGTGTCGAGCAGCGACTCGACGAATCCCTCGCGCCGCATTCCGCCGCGGGTTACCGCGACCAGGAAAGTGCCCGTTGCGCCGACGGCGGCGGCTTCAGTCGGGGTGAAAAGGCCGCCGTACAGTCCGCCCATGACCACGACGAAAATCAGCACGACAGGCCAGATATCGAGCAACGCCGCCCATTTCTCCTTCGACGTTGTTCGTTGCCCCGCCGGTCCGGCGTCCGGGTCGATCCGCACCACGATTGCGATGGCCATGAGGTAACCCGCAACCGCGAGAAGGCCTGGTAGAAAGGCCGCTTGGAACAGGGCCACGATGTTCCCCTCGACCATGAGGGCGAAGATGATCAGTACGATCGATGGCGGAATGAGTATCCCGAGCGTACCTCCGGCCGCGAGCGCTCCCGTGGCGAGCGACCCCTTATAGTTGTAGCGGCGCAACTCGGGTATGGCGACATTGCCCATCATGGCGGCGGTGGCAAGTGACGAGCCGCTGATAGTCCCGAAACCGGCGCAGGCACCGATCGCGGCCATCGCCATGCCGCCGCGGACGTGCCCTATCCACACACTGGCGGCGCGAAACAGCGCCTGGCTCAGACCCGCTTTTTCCGCAAAATGGCCCATTAGAATGAACAGCGGTACGACCGAGAGATCGAACGAGGTGTAGCGCCAATACATCTCGGTCTTGAGATAGTTGAGCAGCGCATTCGGGCCCGCGATCGAAGCGTATCCGATCGCACCGACGATCAGCATGCCGACGCCGATCGGCACGCGCACCGCGAGCACCAGCAGCAGTACGATAAAACCGGTTAGTCCGATCGCGACATCGCTCATCCTGCGCGGTTCCCTGCTTTGGTCTGCCCGGCACCGCCGAACCGCAAGTCGGCGACATTCTGCGCGAGCGTGTAGCCCGTGACCAGGACCAGCACTACCATACAGGCGATGTCAAACGGCAATGTGACCCAGAGCGGAAAGCTCAGCGTCGGTGTCACATCCGAATTCTTGTACAGGTCCATCCCGCCCACGACCAGCCGCCACGTTAACAGCACGCCTATGGCGAGAAACAGCAGGCTGCCAAATGCATCCAGAGCCGCCTTCGCACGCGCGGACGCGCGACCGGTGAAAAAATCGACGATCACGTTGGCGCGCATCAGCTGGCAGTAGGGAAGGAAGGCGAAAATCGCGGTGCCGTTGATGACACCGGTAATTTCATAATCCCCGGGGATCGGATATCCGACCACGGCTCGGCCGGCGACGCTCCCGCTCATCAGAAGCGCCATCGCGCAGGCGAGTATCCCGCCTGTCAGGGCAAGGATCCTGGAGACGCCATACAACATTCTGCCGGCATTGCCGGCAGAATGACTCCCTGGACGCCCGAGATTCGACATCGTCGCGGTTGCCGCCCTTCACCGTGATGAAGGGCGAAATTCCGGTTCAGTGCTTGGAGTATTTGTCGATCATCGCGCGGGCGTCGGCGAGCATCGCCTCGCCGTCGAAACCGAGTCTCTTCATTTCGGCGAGGAACCGGTCATAGACGGGCTTCGACGCCTCCTTGATTTTCGCGGTCTCGGCCGGGCTGATCGTTTCAAAGCGGTTCTTCTTCTTGGAGCGCATGACCTTTTCGCCCCTCGCCTCGATCTCTACCCAGTTCTTACCGGCCGCGAGCGCAATGTTGCGTCCCGAATTGGCATCGATGATCTTCTTCAGATCCGGGGGCAGTTTCGCATAGCTGTTCTTGTTCATCAGGAAGGTGAAGACCACCGTGCCCAACCGCGTCTGAGGTGGCGACAGCTGCGTGAAATAGTCGGCAAGGTCCTGCATCTTGACCGCCGGCGCGATTTCGAAAGGCAGCAGGGTTCCGCTGATCGTACCTTTGCTCATCATGGTCGGCAGTTCGCTCAAGTCGACCCCGATCGCCGCGGCGCCCAGCGCTTCAAGCGTCCAGACGCCGGTGCGCGATGCCCCGCGAAGTTTCATGCCCCGAAAATCGCTCATCTTCCTGATCGGTTGCTTGGTCATGAACAGGAAGCCTTCGGTCGCGTGCAGAAGCAGCGGATGATAGTCCTTGAGTTCGTCCTGCAGCCACTTGTCCTGGTAATCCTGCAACGCAAGCGTTGTCGATACGGCATCCTTGGTCAGGAACGGCAGCTCGAAGAGTTCGTACTTGGGCATGCGCCCCGGTGAAAATCCCGGCACGACCCAGATGATGTCGACTACGCCGTCGCGGACCTGATCGAGCAGTTGAGGCGGCCTGCCGCCAAGCTGCATGGACGGGTACACCTGTACCTTGAGGCGTCCCTTGGACTGCTCGGTTACCTTTTTCGCCCAGGGGATGAGGAAGGTGCGCACCGGATTTGCGATCGGCGGCATGAAGGTGTGCAGCCGCAGCGTGTATTCCTGCGAGGCCGCAGGCAATGGCGCAAGCGACAGCGCGCAAACCAGTGCTCCGAGGATCGAAATCACCACTCTTTTACTCATGTCGATAGCCTCCAGTACGATTGAAAAAAGTGATAACAGGCGCATTCTATAGAATTATCTTCGGCGAATGCAGCTAATTTCCGCGTGCCGCTTCGCGTCGGTTTGCCCCGGTGCCGGTCGTGCCCAACGCCAGTTCACGCTGGCCCGATTGGTCAGCCGTATCGGGTGCGGCGCTCGAAGTGAGCGTACTGGTCCGAACTCCCAGCAGTCGCAGCTTGCGCTCCAGAGGCACGTGCCGCAGGCATTCTCCCGCCGCGCGGCGAATGACGGCGGGGTCGGCGGTCGGCACGGGCAGCGTCCGATCGCGGGTCAGCGTGCGGAAATCGTCATAGCGCAGCTTGATGCCGACGGTGCGACAGTAGTAGCCCTTGCGCATTAGGTCCTGCGCCACGCGCGAGCAAAGTGCCGTGAACACCCCGCTCAGGACTGCGCGGTCGTGGCGGGGGTGCAGGTCTCTCTCGAACGTGGTTTCACGGCTGATCGACTTGGGGTCCGCGCGGGTGATCACCGGGCGCTCATCGACGCCGTTTGCGGCGCGCAGCATCCATTCGGCATAGCTCAGGCCGAAATGCGTCTTCAGCAGAATCGGTTCGGCACGTGCAAGGCCGGCGATCGTGATGATGCCCATCGCCGCGAGCGTGTCGGTAGCTTTGGGTCCGATCCCGTTGATTTTTCTCACTGGCAGCGGCCAGATCCGGCTTGGGATTTCGACCGGGTCAAGGACTGTCAGCCCGTCGGGTTTTTCGAGGCCAGAGCAGATTTTCGACAGCAGTTTGTTCGGTGCGACGCCGATGGAGCAGCTGAGCCCGGTCGCCTGACGTACGGCTTGCTTGAGACGCATCGCCAGCGAGCCCGT
>MEQX01000097.1:69621-97355 GCA_001770415.1 Betaproteobacteria bacterium RIFCSPLOWO2_02_FULL_63_19
GCCCGTGTCGTCGGGAAGATCGGACAGATCGATGTATATTTCGTCGATACCGCGGTCTTCGATTTTAGGCGCGATGCCGGCCACGGCGGCCTTGAACAGGCGCGAATAGTGGCGATAGGCCTCGAAATCCGCCGGCAGCAAGGTCGCCTCGGGTGCGAGTTTCGCGGCCTTCATCAGCCCCATTCCGGAGTGCACGCCCAGCGCGCGCGCTTCGTACGTCGCGGTGGTAATGACCCCGCGCCCTTGATAATCGCGCAGCCGGGCGAAGCACCGGCTGCCGTCTGAGCGCAATGTTGGCGGTTGATTACGGCGCCCGCCGACGACCACCGGCAAGCCACGCAGTTCCGGGTAGCGCAGCAACTCTACCGACGCGTAGAAGGCATCCATATCCAGGTGCGCAATACGGCGTGGGTCCGCGTTCATGTGCTGAAGATACCCTAAGTGGCCGTGATTCGTAGGCGCCCGGTCCTGCAAATCTCCTGCGGAGCGGCGTGCCGGCAACGCTGCCGGAGCGCAGTGAGTTCAGCGTCCGCTCGGCCGAAGGTCCAATCCCGGCGATCAGGCGCATCGCCCGAGGTTTGGGCTCCTGGGCCCGTCCGCGCTCTATGTGTACAATAAGCCTGTTTCGTGAGGGCCAGTCAAACCCCCTACGGCGGCGACACGTTGATGATCCGAGAAATCGTGCCCGAAGTGGCCTTAGCGGCCTGTTGCCGGAAACCGTTGCGGGACGCGGGACGATGAACGCGACGGCAAGTATCTTTACGCCACCGGTGGTTGGCGCGCTGGCGTCGAAAAGGCCGGTCGTGCTCGTCGTGGAGGACGAGCGCACCCAGCGCATGATTCTGCGCGCCGCTCTCGAGCGCGACGGCTTCGAGGTAGAGGAAGCCGTCGATGGTTTGGACGGGCTGCGAGTTTTCGACAGGGTCAAGCCCGACATCGTTCTGCTGGACGTGCGGATGCCCGGCATGGATGGATTTGCAGCGTGCGCGGCAATGCGCCAGCTGCCGCACGGGGATCGTCTGCCGATCCTGATGCTCACGATACTGAATGACCTCGAGTCGATCCACCGTGCTTACGAAGCCGGTGCGACGGATTTCATTACCAAGCCAGTCGCGTGGGCGGTATTGGGACACCGTTTGCGCTATATGCTGCGTGCCAACGAGGCATTCAAGGATCTGGCCAGGAGCGAAACCGAATTGCAGCGCCGCGTGGCCGAAAGGACTGCCGAACTCAATGCCGCGAATGCGGAACTTGAGGCGGCCAACAATGAATTGGAGGCGTTTACCTATTCGGTGTCCCACGACCTGCGTGCACCGCTGCGTGCGGTGCGGGGCTTCGCTGCACTGCTGAGAAGCGAGTCGCGTGTGCTGGACGCACGTGATCGTGAGTTGCTCGAACGCATCGTCAGCCGGACGCAGCATATGTCCGAGATGATCGACGATCTGCTTCGTTTCGCGCGCATTTCGCGAGGCGGCGACCTGACTCTGGAGCAGGTCGACTTCGGGGCCCTGGTAGATCGAACTGTCAGGAATATGAACGCGGATTTTCCACGTACGGCGATCAAGGTTTACCCGTTACCCGAGGTCAGTTGCGACGCGGGACTGATGGGACAGGTATACGAAAATTTGATTGGAAATGCACTTAAGTATTCGGCAAAGAGGGATGCCCCCGAGGTCGAGATCGGGATGCAGGTTTCCGAAGGTGAAAACGTCTTTTTCGTTCGAGACAATGGTGCCGGTTTCGATATGGAACGCGCAAAGACGTTATTCGGCGTATTTCAGCGCTTTCATGCCGATAGCGAATTTTCGGGCACTGGCGTAGGACTGGCGATTGTCAATCGGATCATCGAACGGCATCGGGGCCAAGTCTGGGCGAGAAGCGCGCCCAACGAGGGCGCGACGTTCTATTTCACGCTTGGCACACTTTCCCGGGCGGCCCTGCGCAGCGAGCTTCGGGACGGCCTCTGAGACGGTTTGGCCGCGACCGCCGGTTCGTCCTTCCCGTCGAAGCGCTATGACGCCAAAGTCTACGCGAGCAGTTCGCGCAGCGTGCGGTTGACCTCTGCGCTGTGGTGCCGCGCGGCCTTCCCGCTCGGCGCGAGCGGTTCGTCGTAGAAGAACGAAGGCAGCTCGTCGTCGGCCTCGCTGAATCCCGCCGCCCGGTTGAATTCCCATTCCAGGCGCAGCGCGTCCAGTCCTAGCTGCTTGAAGAAAGAGGGTTCGAGATTGGTGCCATGTGCGTCGTTGAGAGCGCCGACGATCAGGTCCGCACTGATGTTCGTCACCGAGCGCCCGAAAATGCACAGCCCCAGCGAATCCGCGGCGGCGGTCAAGGACTGGATTTCCAGGCTCGCCGCGACAAGTTCGGCAGTGGTCTTGTCTTTGCAATCGAATGCCGGCAGGTTGCCCGAGGTGTGGTCGGCACCCTGCGCTGTTACCATCATGGAAATGCCTGTCACCTCGATGACCCGCGGGTCGTAGGCGCTTATGCCTTGGCCCTTGATGACGGGAATGCGGGCTACCTTGTAATGCTCGCCGACGCGGGCGGTTCCCTGCGCCAGCAGCCGTCCGCGCTCGTTGCCAACGCGCATGTCCTCGAGGGCCGCAGTCATGAACGCGACATCGCCGAATTTGGCCATGCCGGCATCCATGAGGACCCCGAGCGTGGCGCCGACCTCGATGGTATCGACGCCCAGGTCGTTGGCAATGCCGTTCAAGCGGGCCACATCGTCCGGGTCCTCCAGGCCGCAGTTGCTGCCCATCAGGCCAAGCGTTTCGTATTCGAGAGGCGAAACGAGTTCCGTACCCTTCGCGTCGACATAGATGTTGCTGCATTCGATCTGGCAGCCCGGCATGCAGGCGTGCGAGGGTTCGCCGCCGCGACTCATATTAAGCGTGCGGATGAAGTCACCGCCCAGCTTCAAGGGTCCCTGAGAAGTTTCCACCAGCCGGCCCGCGCTGAAGTTGCGGACCGGTAGCCCGCCGATTCGGTTGGTGAAGTCGCCCATCATTGCCGTACCGACGCGCTTGAATGTGTCGATCACCGGGTCGTTTGACAATTTCCTTCCATATTCACGGATCCGGCCCATGACTTTCTTGCGATCGTGGAACGTCGGCATCTTATGGATGTCGACGACGATCGCTTTGACTTTCTTGCTGCCCATTACTGCGCCGACGCCGCCGCGGGCAGCCACACGGGAGGGTCGCCCGTCGGTATCTGCGAAACCGATGCCCGATGCGAGCCCCAGATACTCGCCGACCGGGCCGCACACCGCGAAGCTGACCTTCTTGCCGTATTTCTCGAACAGCAGCGTGGCGACTTCGTTGTTGCCCTTGCCCATGTAGGGGTCTGCGTTTTCGAAGGTGATTTCACCTTCCTTGGTGATGCGGATGACCACCCAATCCTTCGACGCGTCGTACAGGACCAGCCCGGCGGTTTCAATCTGCCCGAGCGCGTAGCCGAAAGTGCCGCCGGAATTGGCTTCCTTGATGCCTCCGGTGAGGGGGCTCTTGCATCCGACACTGATGCGGTTGGCGTTGGAGAAATTCGTTCCTGCGAATGGTCCCGCGGAAAAGATCAGCGGGTTTTCCGGCGACAGCGGGTCGATTTTCGCCACACCCCGCGCAAGCAAGGTTTTGGCAATGAGGTGCCGACCGGCACGGATGATCGCTTCGCCGTGCAGTTCTTCGGTGCGGATCGAGTGATCGCGGAGATTGATGTGCAGGAATTTGCGCATGTCGATGCTGCCTCGTAATGAATGGGAAAAGTACCGAAAACCCTACCGGGTGCGGCCGTCGCCTGCGGCCATGCCATTGAGCTGGCCCCAGGGCAGATCATGATCTTCCGGGGCGTTCCGGGTCAAGCCCGGCGCGCGAATCGCTGCCCGCATGCAGGTCTTCGATCGATATCCATGATCCCGCGTCGGGAACGCGCTCGAAGCTTCGACCGGGTTGGGAGACGTGCCGAATTCTCTGTCGAAACGCCACGACTGCGCATCCGGCGGTGCAGAGCTAGAAATCTTGAAGTGGCGCATGAGACATTCGCCGATTACGTTTGGGTCGCGATGGGAAGGATCCTGTGGAAGGACACGCGTTGTCATCCGCGCCGCAAGACGGAACCTGCTAAGCTGCCATTCAAGACAGGAAGGAGCAGCTCGCCAGTGCTAATGCAGTCGCTATTGCGCGCTTTTTTTTCGCTGTTGCATCTGCGCGTGCTGGCGCTGATGATCTGGCCGACGGCAGTGGCACTTGTACTGTGGATTGCGCTTGCGGCAGCATTCTGGGGACAGGCGGTCGCGGCCGTTGACGCGGCGTTGCGGGGCACGGTGGTGGTGGAGTGGATGTTCACGTTTGCGCCGCTGGCAATGATCGCAGCTCAGTTGGGATGGATCTTTCTGGCGCTGCTGTTTGTGCCGCTTGTACTCATAACGGCCACGCTGATCATCAGTGTGTTTTCAATGCAGATAATGGTCAATCACGTTTCGGCGAGCGATTATCCGAAGCTCGCACGTCTGCGAGGCGGCGGCTTGGCGGGCGGCGCATGGAACGCGCTGGTGGCCTTGCTTTGGTTTGCTGCTCTGGCCGCGGTGTCGTTGCCGCTCTGGCTTGTTCCGCCGCTGTGGCCGGTGCTGCCTGTGGCGCTGCTCGGTTATCTAAACTACCGCGTGTTCCCCTATGACGCACTCGCCGAACACGCAAGCAGCGAGGAACTTGACCAGATACTAGGCTGGGATCGGGCGCGACTGTTTTCACTCGGCGTGGCCGTTGCTATCACGGGCTACATACCGCTGCTGGGTCTGTTTGCGCCTCTTTTTGGGGGACTTGCTTTCATCCACTACGGCCTTGCCCGGCTGCAGGCGATGCGCTCAGCACCGATCGACGCCACGCCTATTCGCGTCGAATGATCGAATTGTCTGCCGGTACTCAACGCGGCGGCGGCGGCGGCGGGGATCCGGGCGGGGGAGGCGGCGGCACTGCCGCAGCCGGCGGCGAAACGTAGGCCGGAGGCGAAAAACGGCCGTTGACCGGAATCCGGTGCCCCTTGGCGTACATGCATTGTTGGTAGCCGAAGTCATAACGGCGCTGCATGTCGTAGGCCGATGCGTTGCCCGTGCCTGATCCGGCCAGAGTGCCAGCGATAAGGCCCATACCGGCGCCCACGCCGGCCCCGTCGCGACCTCCCATGGCTGCACCGGCGACTGCACCGACTGCGGTGCCCAGCGCAGCGCTCTTGACGGTGCTGTCCACTGCGGCCTGTTCCTGGCTTGTTCCGCCTGATTGCAGTGCGGCATATTGTCTGCATTCCATGTCGTCGGCGCGGAACTGGTCGAAGGACTTGCCGGTACCTGGCAAGACCATTGCGCTTGGACCTGTAGGCGCGTACGTGGCACACGCTCCGAGAATCAACAGCGCTGGCAGAATGATCAAATGTGTTTTGCGTGGCATGTTTGTCTATCCCTGATCAATGGGGTGGCTGCGGCGATACACGTTGCCAGCCACCGGGACATTCGCTGACATACGGGTAATAGGTTTGCGAGTCCTTGCAGAAGTACCAATACCCGGGTTTCAAGGGGGGGGTTGCAGCGGTGGGTTCCGCCGGCACGGCGGGGCCTTGTTCGATATACGTTGGAGGCATTGCGGGCACCGTTACCACTTGCGTGTAGTACGGTGAATAGTATGGCTCGCGGTAGAAATGGCGCGGCCCCCAATATGCGCTCGATAACACTAGAGGTACGCCTGGAAAGAGCCCCCATCGCGCAGCACCGTGGTGGCGGTGCACGGGCGTCCGCCAATGAGCACCCATTCGTACGCTTCCGTGGCGACCATCGGCAAACACGGTCGGCGTTCCACCAATTCCTAATCCAATGATCGCCAGTGCTAGAAGCATTTTCGTCGGGTTCTTCATGGTTGCCTCCGCGTCGTCACCGGGTGACCGAATTGACATGATTAAAGCCTAGCAAAGCTTTGTAAGGGATGTCGTAAAAAAATGTTCCCAAATGTAAATCCTGCAAACACCTCAACGCTCCATATAGCCAGCGCTTGGACTGCCTCGGAGCCCAGAGCGACTCCAGCACGCGCCCGCGCCCGGTTCTTGGGGCGTGTACAACCTGCCTATGGGGCTAACGCACCCTCGTGCCCCGTTGAGCGATAATACAGCGATGGAAGGGCAGTTTTTCAACCTTTACCGGCACAACTTCGTGCGCGTCGCGGTATTGACGCCAGAGGTGCGTGTGGCCGACCCGCAGTTCAATGCGCGCCGGACCGCGGTGTTTCTTGAAAAAGCAGTGCAGCGAAGGGCAATACTCGCGGTATTTCCGGAACTGGGCCTCACGGGTTATTCCTGCGAGGACTTGTTTCACCAGCAGGTACTGTTGGATGGGGCAGCTGCAGGGTTGCGAGAAGTCGCCCTCGCGTCGGCGGGCCTTGACTGCCTAGCGGTCGTTGGCATGCCTGTACGCGTCGACGGACTGTTGTTCAATTGCGCGGCCATGGTTCACAGGGGCCGCATTCTTGGCGTCGTGCCTAAGACCTATCCGCCCAATTATCGTGAATTCTACGAATTGCGCCACTTCGCACCGGCCAGTTACGCCGGCGCGCGCGAGATCGATCTGGCGGGTCAGCGCGGAGTGCCTTTCGGTACACATTTGCTGTTCGAAGCCGACGACCAACCGGGCTTCGTCGTCGCGGCCGAGATCTGCGAAGACCTATGGACGCCGATCCCGCCATCGTCGCACGCGGCGCTTGCGGGTGCGACCGTGCTGGTAAATCTTTCAGCCTCCAATGTTACGATCGGCAAGGACGAATACCGCTCACAACTCGCCGCCAACCAGTCCGGCCGCTGCGTTGCGGCGTATGTGTATTGCGCGGCGGGCTATGGTGAATCCACGACCGACCTTGCATGGGACGGTCACGGCATGATCTACGAGAATGGTTCGCGGCTCGCACAGACCAAGCGTTTTTCCTATGAAGCGCAGCTTGCGACGGCGGATATCGATCTAGACCGCATCGCGCAGGATCGCCTGCGCCTGACCAGCTTCGCGCAGGCCGTGGAGCGGAACGCCGAGGAAATCGCGAAATACCGCCGCATCCGGTTTTCACTTTCGCCTCCGCTGTCCGAGGTACTGCTGCTCGATCGTTTGGTGGAACGCTTTCCGTACGTGCCGAGCGATCCGCAAACCCGTGACACGCGCTGTCGCGAGGTCTACGAAATACAGGTGCAGGGTCTCGTGAAGCGCTTGCGCGCCGTGAACATCGATCGGGTCGTGATCGGCGTTTCGGGAGGGCTGGATTCGACGCAGGCGCTGATAGTTTGTGCGCGCGCGATGGACGTTATGGGGGTACCGCGCACGAACATACTCGCCTATACGATGCCGGGATTCGCGACGAGCGAGCGCACGCTGCAGCAGGCGCAGCACCTGATGGCGGCAATCCGGTGCAGCGCCGAGCGTATCGATATACGTCCAGCGTGTATGCAGATGCTCAAAGACATCGGCCATCCGTATGCAAATGGGCAGCCCGTCTATGACGTTACTTTCGAGAACGTTCAGGCGGGTGAGCGTACCAGCCATTTATTTCGGCTAGCTAACATGCACAACGCGCTGGTGGTCGGAACGGGCGATCTCTCGGAACTGGCTCTGGGCTGGTGCACTTACGGAGTTGGCGATCAGATGTCGCATTACGCCTTGAACGCGAGCGTACCCAAAACCTTGATCCAATATCTGATCCGCTATGAGGCTGGAACAAGAGATTTGGGAGCGGAAGCGAGCGTGGTGCTCGAGCAGGTGCTCCGCACCGAGATAAGTCCGGAACTGGTGCCCGGCAACGAGACGGTGCAACCGGCCCAAAGCACCGAAAGTATCGTCGGTCCGTATGAGCTTCAGGACTTCAACTTGTACTACACGCTGCGCTTTGGGCTAGACCCGGCCAAGGTGGCGTTCATGGCGTTTTGCGCATGGCGTGATCGCGGGATCGGTACGTGGCCGGACGTCCCGGAGGACGAGCGCCGGTGGTACTCGATCGCCGAGATCAGGCAATGGCTTGGCGTTTTTCTAAAGCGTTTTTTCCAGGCCAGCCAGTACAAGCGCAGCGCCATGCCCAATGCGCCGAAGGTCGGGTCCGGCGGTTCGCTCTCGCCGCGTGGCGACTGGCGTGCGCCCAGCGATGGCGATGCGACGGCGTGGCTCGCACGCCTCGATGAAATACCGGAGAGCGCTCCGGAGGGGTTCTGATAATCAGCGCAGGATTTTAATCGAGGCGAGCAGTCCAGACGACTGTCTTGCGCATGTCGCGAGCAACCCGATAGTTCCCCGGTTCCTTGCCCTAAGGCAGCTGCGACGGCTCGAAATCGAGGGAACAATGGCGTCCGGGCAGGTTCGCAAGACTGGTTCGGGAAACAAGCCACCTTCCGCGCGCCTTTATTCTTTGGATCGGATCAAGAGATGATCGGCGGCATCATAATTGGCGATGAGATTCTTCGCGGCAAGCGCGAGGACAAGCATTTGGCAAAACTCATCGAGTTGCTGGGCGTACGCGGCTTGAAACTCGACTGGGCAGAGTATGTTGGCGACGATCCGGTGTTGATAACATCGACGCTTAAGCGGACGCTCGCCTCGCGAGACATCGTATTTTGCTTTGGCGGTATTGGCGCAACTCCGGACGACCACACGCGGGCGTGCGCCGCCGCCGCCGCCGGGGTCGATCTCTGCCTGCATCCGGGGGCGGAAGCAGAGTTGAGGGCGCAATACGGCAAGGAGACCTCCGCCTTCCGACTAAGAATGGGCGAGTTTCCCCGCGGTTCGGACATCATCCCAAATCCGTACAACCGCGTGCCGGGATTTTCTCTGGGGGAACATTTCTTCATGCCAGGCTTTCCGATCATGGCCTGGCCCATGGTCGAGTGGGTGCTGGATAGGCATTATGCCCATCTGTTCAACACGCGCGGAGATTCCGAGGCTTCGGTCATTGTCTACGAGCTGTTCGAGAGTACGATCACGCCACTGATGACGGAAATCGAGGCGCGGTTTCCCGCAGTGAAGACGTTCAGCCTGCCCAGCATCGGTGACGACGGCAAACGACGCCATATCGAATTCGGCGTTCGCGGCGCGCCAACTCAAGTGGTTCCTGCCATCGAGGCGATCAAGGCAGGAGTTACGACGCTGGGCGGCAGGTGGGAGGAGCAGTAACGCCGGAAGGCAACGAAGGTTTGACGCGCGCGCGGCTGCCGGCCTTGGTGAGATGCACCGTGGAGGTAAGCGCTCCGCCCAGGATTGCCGCCGCGAGCACCAGCGCCGGGTCCTGCGCGGGCAGTGCAAGCGCAGCCAACAGCGCACCGGCTGGAATGCGGATGAACGTATGCGCCGCTTCCCAGGGTGTCGAAGGCGGGCACCTTTTCGGCGCAGAACTCGACGAGGAACATGAAGCCCGAGGCGCCAAGGACCGCGGTATGTTCAAGCACTTCGAGGTCGGCGGGCAGCTCCATATAGCCCAGCCGTGCCATCATGCCGGCCAGAAACAACACCGCATAAAGCCGGATTCCGCTCCCCAGGCCAGGCCCGCTGCGAGGGCCACTGACTGGATCGTGTCTATATCCGGCGAGCTTAACCGATGCCGGATGCTCCCAGAATCCCGGGCCGGTCGTCCTGGTTGGGTACGCAAAAATATGACAAATAGATAGTGGTTTTTTGCCGGAAATATGATAGAAGGAAACGCTGTTGACCAAGTGCCCCACCTCATTACTGATGATTGCGAGATAGAGAATCATGGACAAGGCCGATATCCTTGGAAAGATTCGGGACAGCCTGATCGAACGTTTCGGCCTCGAGCCCGAGCAACTTGCCGCGGACGTGCGACTGCGCGATCTGGGGGTCGACTCCATGCACGTACTGGAAATCATGCTCGACCTGGAAGAGGAACTCGGCGTGGGCCTAAGCGACCTTTCCCTGTCGCAGAACCCGTCTTTGGGCGAGGTGGCAGCGGTCATATACGACAATGTCGCGGGCAGCGCGTAGACGCGTCGGATATCGATTCGCGCTGTTCACCTATGTCGATGAACCGTGAGGTGGTAATCACCGGGATGGGCGTCGTATCGCCGGTGGGATGCGACATGGCGGAACTCATCTCTCAGGTCTCGGCGGGGCAATCCGGAATCCGGCTCTGCGAACCCAAGTGGCTGCAGAAGAAGTTTCCCGGCGGCGTGGTTCCGAGGACATTTGAGGGTGAATTCACAAAGTTGGAACTGCCCTTTCTCGACCGTTGCGCGCAGATGGCCGTTGTCGCGGCGCGTCAGGCGATATCCGATGCGGGATTTGGAGATTTCTCTGAATACCAGCAGAGAGCTGGTCTGTTCTACGGCACAGTAATTGGAGGGGCCGAAACTGCGCAATCAGGTTATGAACAGATGCTGATCGAGCACAAGAACGCGCGGCCCTACGCGACAATGGCAATGATGCACAACGCAGGCGCGGCACAAATCTCGATACGACATCAGATTCTGGGGCCCGTGATAACTCACAGCACCGCGTGCGCTTCATCCGGCACCGCAATCGGTGATGCGCTACGCGCCATTCGCGATGGATATCTAGACGTTGCTGTGGCCGGCGGCGCCGAGACACCGCTTACGCCTGCGACGTTTTGTGGTTTTGACGCGACCAGGGCGCTCGCGATACCAGACAAACTGGGTGTCGAGCGCAGTTGCAGGCCCTTTTCGAAAGACCGTGCCGGCTTGGTGCTTGGCGAGGGCGCAGCATTCATCGTGATCGAATCTGGGGAAAACGCAAAACGGCGCGGGGTTTCCCGCTACGCCGAACTGTCCGGCTATGGCATTGCGTCGGATGGATACCACATCGGTTCGCCCAGCGCCAAAGGGCAGGCGACGGCACTTCGATTGGCGATCGAGGACGCCGGCTTGGCGCCCTCGGAAATCACGTACCTGAACGCCCACGCGACGGCAACGCGGGGCGGCGATGTTGTCGAAGCGAATGCAATCCGCCAGGTTTTCGGCGACGGCGTTAGCGACCTCCCGGTCAGTTCGACCAAGTCCCTCCACGGCCACCTGCTGGGAGCAACCAGTGCGCTGGAACTCGTGATCACCGTCGCAGCCATGACAGAGTCGTTTGTTCCCGCTACGGCACACCTTGACGACGTTGACCCCGAATGTGAGCTGAATCACGTCGCCAATAGCGCGATTTTCAATCGACAGATAGAGCACGCTATGTCGTTCTCGTCCGGTTTTGGTGGTACCAATGTGGCGCTGGTCGTTTCGAGACACCGGGAAATGCCTGCTAAGCGCCCGGCCGATCCGGTGTAGTGCAGTTAATTAGGGAGAAGGGGGGAATCATGGGAGCGTTGGAGTATAAGTTTGCGCCGGCACAGCCGCTTGTTTCGGCCCGCATTGCGATCGAACTGGAGCGCGGATCGTCCAATGTACTTTGGGCGACCATGGCCAGGGCAGCGGAGGGAGAGTGCCAAAACTTTTCGTTGCCCTTGTTGCACGGGATGAGAGAACTCCTTCAGGTGGTGAGGGACAACGGGGCGCGTTGGCCGTGCGACGATGTATTGGCGCCGGTACATTACATGGTGCTGCGATCCGGTCATCCGGATTATTTCAGCCTCGGCGGCGATCTGAGTCATTTCCGTGCCTGTATCGAGCGCCGGGACAAGGAGGCCTTGTTTCAGTACTCGCGGCTTTGCCTGGACATCTTGTACGACTGGGCGACTGTTCTGAACAACCACGCGACGACCATTGCGCTGGTTCAAGGGAGGGCCCTGGGGGGGGGATTCGAGGCGGCGTTGAGCGCCGACTACTTGATCGCTGAGGAACACAGCGAGTTCGGATTTCCGGAAATCCTGTTCGGCTTGTTTCCGTGCACCGGCGGCATGAACCTGCTGGCACGTCGCGTCGGTGTCTACGAGGCGGAACGCATGATGATCGACGGGCGCATTTATTCCGCCGCCGAACTCAAGGAAAACGGAGTGGTCGATGAAATCTGCCCCAAAGGAGACGGCACGCTAGCTGTGCACCGGTTTATCGCAGACCACGGCAAACACCGCCATGCACGCCTGACACTGCAGCGCGCACGACATCGCCTGGCGCCGCTCGATTATCGAGAGCTGTTAGTGCTGGTCGAAGAGTGGGTTGAGGCGGCCGTACATCTGCCCGAGACGGACCTCAAGGCCATGGACATGCTGATTCGGCTGCAGCGCAATTCGCAGTCGCCAGCTAACCGTTGACCGCTTGACCGGGAAGCGCGCTTCGAAGGGCGGCAACGCTGTGCCGGCTGGTTTCGGCAACATCGGTTTTCAGGCGTGAACCGGATTGGATCAGTTCTTCCGTGGTAACACGCATTAGCCTATTTGCCAGCGTTTCGAGGCGGGTGGCGCCAATGCTTGCGCACACGCCCTTCAATGCATGTGCTCTGTCGCGCACGCTTTCGGACTGTTGGGAGGTCAGAGCTTGCAAAAGCGCCTGGGCGTTGCGTTCGATGTCCGAGAGGGCGCTGCCGACAACGTCGGCGAGAAAATCGGGGCGCTCGCTCATCGTTCGAAGCCCGTCCAGCACGGTGTGATCGATATATTGCGTCGGGATGGTCGCGAGTGGTGCTTGTGACGGCACAGCAACCAGGGACGCGGCATGCGCCGGGCCGGCCGCGATTTTCGCCGTCTGATCCGGACCTCCGCTGCAAACCTGCGCGATGGCCCGCCGCAATCCGTCGGCGGTAATGGGTTTGTGCAGCACGCCCGCGGCCCCGGTGCCGCCCAGTCTCGCGGCCGTCGCCGCTGTCGCATCAGCCGTCAGGAAAAACACGGGGGCCGCATGCAATCGGCCGAACCGGTAGAGCTGGAGCACCTTTGCGCCGTCCATATCTCCCATATTGAAATCAAGGAAGATTACGTCGACATCACGCGAACTCAGCACCTCCAGCGCCTCGCTGCCGCTGTGAGCCGTGAGGACCTCGTGACGATCCCGTACGAGCATTTCCTTGATCAGCGTCAGAATGGTCGTGTTATCGTCGACCACAAGAATACGCATTCCGTAGACGATGGGTGGGGCCGCTTGGGCGGCAGTCTTCTGGCGCGTCTTGACTCTCAGGAAGTCGAGGTCGAAATGAAAATGGCTGCCAGCCCCAGGCGAACTGTCTACCTGGATCTGGCCTCCCATCAGATTGACGATCTCCTTCGCTATGGTCATGCCCAGGCCCGTACCACCGTACTTTCGCGCGGTTCCGGTATTCGCCTGGAAAAAGGGCTCGAATATCCTGCCGTGAAGTTCTTTCGGGATTCCTATTCCGGTGTCCTGAATGCTGAATCGTATCCGGTACCGATCTTCCTTTTCCTCGAGCAGCGTGACTGCGATGTTGACCCTGCCGTGATCGGTGAATTTGATCGCATTGCCGGCCAGATTGATCAGTACTTTGCCGAGGTAATGAGAATCGCCTTGCACGCGGTCCTTGATGCGGGGGTCCAGATCGACGACAAACGCCAGATTCTTCTTGACGGCAGCAGGTTCCAGGACCAGCCGCAGTCTTTCCACCTGGTCGCGCAATTCGAACAGCGTTGAATCCAGCACCAGCGCCTTGGCGTCATATTTTGACTGGTCGAGCAGGTCGTTTATCTCGCGCAGCAGGTCCCGGGAGAGGCTCATGATGGTCTCTGACCGGTTTGCCACCCGGTTGTCTTCCGCTTCGGCCGAGAGCAACTGAGCCGCGGCGACGATGCCGGTCAACGGCGTCCGCAATTCATGGCTGACCTTCGCGAGAAGTTGCGATTTCGCCTGGCTTTCGCTCTCGGCATGTGCGCGCGCCGCATGCAGCTTCTTGATCAGGATCGTTGCGTAGAGGGGAACCAAGATAAGCGTAATCAAGAACGAAAACCAGATCATCTGATGCTGCCGCCAGAACGATTCCATCAGCAGCACCGCGGTGAAACCCGCGATCGAGGTAAGTTGGCATATCAGCATCAAACGAGTTCCGGTGCGAAAACCGAAACCGAGAATCGTGAACAAGTAGAATCCCACTACGAGACCTCCGACTTCCCCCGCCATTGGCAGCCAAGCGGACAAGATCAAGGGATCCAGAATGGCAGTGCCAAATGCGAGCTGTTCGGCGGAAAACGGCCGCGGGTGCGCCACCAAGTAAAGCATCGACGCTATGTAGCAAAGTTGAATGAAGGCGACAGGACCAACCAGCTCGATTGCAACACCACGATGGACGAGGGCCAGCAGCCCGGCCAATACCACTGGAATGCCGACCATGGCGCGAACCTTGGCCTGCGACGTAATCGCGTTTTCCGCATCGCTTATGACTGGTACCTGATCCAGGGTTGCCATTGTGGACATGGTCGAGCGTCGCTGATATGGATCGCGTGCTGAAAAGGTTTTGCCACGCAGATAAGGAACAATGTCACGTCTGTCCCCGCGCCTTCCCCTTCGCGGGCCGTAGCGGGACGTCTAGCGTACCGATTAGCATAGGCTGTGTCTACACTCTCTTCACGCGGAACCCCCAGGGTACGGGCCCGAAACAGGAACGCGGCAACCGGCGTCGGTGCATGCATTATGGTGATCCGGATCCGTCGGCGACCCGGTCATCTTTCGACGGTTTTCGGCAACTTCAGCATGCTCCTGTGTGGCGGAGGGGGACTGAAGTATCTCCCGACCTAGCATTGATTGCATTATGCCCTTGCCGCCCGCGCACCTGCGCACCATCATAGAGACCGGAGCGATCACGAACGGCTAGTCAATGTATCGAATACTCGCTGACAAGACGATATTGGTAGTGGATGACCTGGCAACGATCCGCAAGCTCGTTTATGGCTTCCTGAAGCAGGACGGCGCGAGGGTACTGGAAGCCGAATGCGCGGAGGAGGCATTGCGGCTCGCGAGTGAATGCGCCGTCGACGGATTCCTTCTCGATGTCAACCTCGGCGGCACCAGCGGCATCGATTTATGCCGTACGATCCGATCGAATGACAAATACAGAAGCACGCCGATCATCTTTGTCACGGCGCTCGATGAGCGGCTAGCGCTGCAGGATGCACTGGACGCCGGCGGCGATGATTTCATCCACAAGCCCATTCATCCGGCAATACTGAGGGCGCGCCTCAACAGCCTGCTGCAGAAGACTGCCTATCTAAGGCAGGTGGAATTGATGGGGCTTTCGCTGCATCGGTACGTGTGTCCGCGCACCGAGCAGATCGCCCGCGCCTATGCGACCACGGGTATTCTTCCTGCGCCGGAACGCCACGAAGTGTGTGTTCTATTCACCGATGTGCGCGGCTTTACGGAACTGAGTCAGGAACTAGATTTGGAGGCGTTGTTTCGCGCATTGAGCGAACATCTCGCGGCGCAGGTAAGCCTCGTCTACAAGTACGGAGGCTATGTCGACAAGTTTTCCGGGGACGGAATGATGGCGGTGTTCGACGGCGAGGACATGGCGCTGAAAAGCTGCCTTTGCGCCTTGGACATACTCGAATTCGCGCATTCGCGCATACAGCAGCAGGGTGCGCGAATCCACCAGCTCGGCATGGGAATTCATAAGGGTGAGGCGATCATCGGCAATCTCGGATCCAACGAGCACCTCGATTACACGTTGGTGGGCAAAACGGTGAACTTGGCTGCAAGACTTTGTGGCGTGGCGGACCGACTTTCCATAGTCGTATCGCATGAAGTACGCGAGGCGCTCGACGGTGACCAGCGGGTGAACTTTTCTCCGGTACGCGCGGCAATTGTCCGCGGATTCAATCGGCCGGTGCAGATCTTCGAGTTGAGTCGAGGCACACCATCCTGATATGCGGGCCTCGCGCGGTCGCATTTTCGTGCTGGCCGCGCTTCGCGCACCGGTGGTTGCAAAACAAAAAGCCCCCGGTTTGCACCGGGGGCTTTAGGGCGCCCTCAGGAGGAGGAGGAGGAGAGAGGGCGCGGAGACCTTGGGGGCACCGGAATTCAGGCGGCTTTCTTCTTGCCTTCCTTGAGTACCGTCGCGGCAGCATTGAAGTTTGTTTCCGCTATTTCCGAAGCCTGCTTGGTTACCCGGCTTATGCTGTCATAAGCGGAGTTGGCCGCCGCAAGCGCCGATTTCACCGCGGCAATCGCAACGTCCGAGCCCGCCGGCGCGTCTTTGGAGACCTTGTCGAGATAGCCGGCAACGTTCTTGTTGAACTGGCCCGCCTGCTGTTCGGCGAACTTGCTCATGTCGGCTTGCGTCTGCGTCGCGATTTCATAGACGCCGCGCGAATACGCGATGGCCTTTTCGAGCACCGGTTGCGCTGCCGCGGTGCTCAGACTCGCAAATTCTTGGGCGTCTTTCGCAGCAAGCAGGGACTTGGCATAGCTGACGCTGTCCTCGAGCGCCGATTTGGCAGCGTTGAAATTCAGCGCGGACAAGCGCTCCATGGCTGCAAACTGCGTCGTGGCCAGGCCAATCAGAGCCTCCACGCTTGCCTTGTTGGTGTCGGCGATTTGTTCCGGCGATACGTACATGTTCAACTCCTTGGTTAGCGTGTGGGTGTAAATACAGCGTGGCGGAATATATTGCACCGCAACAATTGCAATTCTAATCCTGTTTCAACAACTGTCAAGGAAAATTTTATTGCGTCGCACCATCACGGATCAAGTTCCTGTTAAGTCTTTAATAAACAATTCGTTAACGTGAATGTCGAAATAAAATTTCGTAGCCGTTAGGAACGATGGTATTGCTTATATGTAAGCACACACTAACTTATATTGATACGACGGAGGTGATAAGCGTCCGCCCGGTCATCGTCGGGCTTGCTCTGGAATCGGCCGGCCCGCGGGCGCGGGTTCCCTCGAATCCCTCCAGTAGGTGCAATTCTCGATGAACATAACTTAACCGAATGGTCAGGCCGAGTAAGTCGGAGGGGTTCCTTTTTTGTGTAAGAAGGACGCCTACACGCGCGTCGGGTCGCCCACGTCCTGCCGTTTCCGGCCCAGAGCAAACGGCAGCGCCAAACGAACATGTGCAGCAGGCTGACTTAACTTCGTGATAATTGTTAGCATTTGAACTGATCATCGGGGAGGATGCCATTTACGCAATGAACGTACAGTCCTACACTGCGTGCAGTGTTGCCGTTGCGAACCGCCCAATGCAGCCGGAAATTCTGGCGCGCGCTTGGGAGTGCCGAATATCATGACGCGTTTGGCACCGGACCGTCGCGCGGACTATCGGCCTTTTCTCGTCATTTCGACGCGCTGGATGGACAATGACGTGTACGGTCACGTCAACAACGTCGTTTACTACTCGTACTTCGACACGGTCGTGAATCAGTATCTGGTCGAGCGCGGGGTGCTCGACATCGACCATGGCGCCGTGATTGGCCTGGTGGTGGAAACGCGGTGCCACTATTTTCGCCCAATCGCGTTTCCGGATGTCGTGCATGCGGGCTTGCGGGTCGCGCGGCTCGGAAACAGCAGCGTGCGCTATGAGATCGGCATTTTCAGAAACGACGAGATGCGGGCCGCTGCGCGCGGCCATTTCGTGCATGTGTATGTCGATCGCGCCAGCAACCGTCCGACGCCGCTCAGTGCCCAATTTCGAGCGGCGCTAGAACCGCTGGCGGGATGATGGGCGAACCATTGCCCGATGATACCGTCGCACGGCTGCTTGCCGGAGATCGAGGCGCGACGGCGCGGGCGATCTCGGCGGTCGAAAACGATGCGTCGGAGGCGGCGCCGCTGCTACGCGCGGTACACGCGCATATCGGCCGGGCGCGGGTTCTGGGGATTACCGGCCCCCCGGGGGCGGGGAAGTCGACGCTTACCGGCGCGCTGATTAGCGCATACCTCAATCGAGGTATGCGCATTGCCGTTGTCGCAGTGGACCCGTCGAGCCCGATTTCCGGCGGCGCGATACTGGGGGACCGCGTCCGCTTGGGGATGCACCAGTCTGAGGAGCGGGTATTCATTCGCTCGGTGGCTTCGCGCGGCTATGCCGGCGGGTTATCGCGAGCGACCGCGCGCGTGATAGACGTTCTGGATGCGGCCGGCTACGGCGTGGTTATCGTCGAGACGGTGGGCGCCGGGCAGTCGGACGTCGAAATCGGCTTGCTTGCGGACACAAGGGTAGTCGTCTGTCCGGCAGGGCTCGGTGACGAGGTGCAGGCGATCAAGTCCGGGCTGCTGGAAATTGCCGACATCTACGCGGTCAACAAGGCGGATTCGCCCTTCGCCGAGCGCACGGAGCGCGATCTCGCGGGAATGATACAGCTGCGAAATTACACCGGGTGGATACCGCAGATTGTGCGCACCGTGGCGACCTCGGGTGCAGGTGTGGAGGCGCTGGTGGAGGCGATCAGCGCGCATGAAGCCTCGGGGGGCGCCCGCATCGGACCGCGCGAGCGCGTGCACAGACTGATAGCAGCGGGTACCGCGGATTGGGTGAAGGGATGCATCGATTTGCATTCGTCGCCGGCGCTCGACGTGCTGTGCGAGGCCTACGCCCGGGGCGATATTGCGCCGCGCGAAGCGTGGCGAAAGGCATTGGCGCTCGTGCTGGACAGAGAGCGGCATTGAGCGATGAAGACTCCTGCGCCAGGCGATTTTGCGACTGAAGGATGACAAAGATGCATGGCGGGCGGACGATTTGCCGCAAGCCTGGCCGATGTCACTCCGAGGACTCGCTTCCTGCCCGTCCTGGTGCCCCGTCCGCCTCGACTCCGTTTATGCAATTGCAGGAGCCGGTAGCGATCGCCGGCACGGCACTTTGTCAAGAGTCCAGTTTTCGCGCGCCCAACGCCAGATGTCCCGCATTGCGGCGCGTGCAAGTTCCGGCGGCGGTTGCTGGCCGAGAAAGCTGAGTGCAGCGACCAGCAATGGCATGGCACGGGATGCTTCGAGCGGGCGCGCCAGGGTCTGTTTGGAGAGTTTTTCACCCTGGTGATTCACCGCAGCCGGAAGGTGCGCATAACGCGGGGTCGGCGACCCTAACAATTGCTGAAGGAATATCTGGCGCCCCGTGCAGCCGAGCAGGTCGGCACCGCGCACTATGTCGGAGATGCCTTGTTCGGCATCATCCACGACCACGGCCAACTGGTAGGCGTGCAGTCCGTCAGCACGGGCGACGACGAAATCCCCGACTTCGTGCGCAAGGTCTTGGCGCACGTTTCCCTGGATCGCATCTACGAACTCGATGATCGCGTCGGTGACGCGCACACGCGTCGTGCGGGCGACTCGGCCCGGCGGGACGCCCTGCCTACATGTGCCCGGGTAGACGTGCTCGCCATCGAAGACCAGACTCGAGTCGGCGACCTCTTTGCGCGTGCAGGCGCAGCGGAACAGGGCGCCGCGTGCATCGAGGCGCTCAATGGCCTGTTGGTAGGCTTCGCCGCGCTTGCTCTGATACATGACCGCTCCGTCCCACTCGAATCCGAACGCTTCCAGCGCGCTCAGGATGCAGTCCGCGGCGCCAGCCAGTTCCCTGGGCGGGTCGAGATCGTCAATGCGCAATAGCCACTGACCGTTTCGCCTGCGGGCTTCAAGGAAGCTTCCCAATGCGGCGACCAGAGAACCGAAATGCAAGGGGCCGGACGGGGTAGGCGCAAAGCGACCACGGTAGGGATAGGGATACAAGATGACAGAGGACTGCGCTGAGTTGTTCCAGGGAAGGCGCCATATAATGAAGCAGTAGCGCGACGATGAAAAGCAGATCCACCTGATTGGTACCGCCCACGTGTGCTTGGACCGCGGATGCTTCTTGACGTTCTGAAAATCGTCGCGGCGGTCGCAGTCGGATTGCCGATCCTGTTGTATTTCTATCAGGAACGGATGCTGTTCTACCCGACACCGCCCGTGAGCAGTGTGCCGTGGCCAGCGCGCGGGGAGGTCGAAGAGGTGCGTCTCGTCGCCGCGGACGGCATATCGTTATCCGGTTGGTTCGTCAGCAACGGTGCGCGCCGTGGCGAAGGACGTTCGCCGCTTGTCATCTATTTCGGCGGCAATGCGGAAGACGTGTCCTGGTTGGTCGGGACCGCCGATCGTTTTGCCGGGCATTCGCTGTTGGTGCTCAATTACCGGGGCTATGGCGGCAGCGGCGGGCGTCCGGGGGAATCGGCGCTGTTTGCCGACGCATTGCTTGCCTACGACTATGCAAGGCAACGCGGCGACCTGGATGCAACGCGCTTCATTGCCATGGGCCGCAGCCTCGGCAGCGGAGTAGCCGTGTACCTCGCTTCGCATAGGCAATTGGCCGGCGTGATTCTCGTCACCCCGTATGACAGTGTGCGTGCACTGGCACAGGCGATCTATCCCTGGCTTCCGGTCGGATTTCTGCTCAAGCACCCGTTCGATTCGCTGTCGCGCGCGGACAAACTCACGACGCCGCTGCTGTGCCTGGTTGCTGAGAATGACCGAGTGATTCCGCGGGTGCATTCCCTTAGGCTGTTTGAAGCATGGGGTGGCGGCGACAAGCGCTGGGTCGAGCTGCGCGCCGCCGATCATGACGATATATCCGACGAACCGCGCTACTGGGATGAAATTGCCGCCTTTCTCGGTCGGTTCGCGCTGCGCGAACGCTGATTTCCTCTGATATATACTCGCCGACGCAGTTCGTTGTGGTGCAAGGCATGCCCTCGTTCATGTTCGCCCCGCGCATCCGCGTGACGCGATGTTGATATCGCATGCGTTGCATGAAGTAATGCACCCATGTGTGCCATCGATCCCGCCGTTGGCGATTTCGAACTTTGTTTGGACGTTGCCGCATGGTGCAGGGGAGGGGAATGCAGTCGGACGCAAGGGCTGGATGGGTCGCGCGCATGGCGATCGCATGCGTATCCATCACGGCAATCGTCGCTATCGGAGTGATGATGGGACTTTTCAGCGGATCGCGACCGGAAGGCATCGGATCACGCGATGGTCGGCTCGCACCGTGCAAGCGTACGCCGAACTGCGTATCAAGCCAGGCCGACGCCGACAAGGATGCGGGCCATTACGTCGCGCCGATCCGGATCGAGGGCCGCGCGCGCGATGTATGGATGGCACTGCGGTCCGTACTGCGGTCGATGCCGCGCGTACGGCTTGTTACCGAAGGGGAAAACTATCTGCACGCCGAGTGCGCTTCCCGGATCATGGGCTTTGTCGACGATGCCGAGTTTCTGCTGGACGAGAAAGCGCGCGTTATCCACGTGCGTTCGGCGTCGAGGCTCGGCAAGAGCGATTTCGGGGTCAATCGGGCGCGCGCGGAGTCGATCCGCAGCCGATTGGCAGCGATGACGAGGTAGTCGTTCCCGGGCCCCAAACGGGTCGATGGCCCAGGTATCGACCTGGAAAAGACGAACGGGGGAGCGCCATGCTCGAATTGCGCAAGGCCAACGACCGTGGTTACGCAGACCACGGATGGCTGAAATCATTTCACAGCTTTTCGTTCGCCGAATATCACGACCCGGCGCACATGGGGTTCGGTGCGCTTCGGGTGATCAACGAGGATCGGATTCAGCCCGGCACCGGGTTCGGAACACACGGGCATCGAGACATGGAGATTATCAGCTACGTACTTGAAGGGGCCCTTGCCCACAAGGACAGCATGGGAAACGGATCCGCGATACTGCCCGGCGATGTGCAGCGCATGAGTGCCGGGAAGGGCGTGCTGCACAGCGAGTTCAACCACGCCGTGGAGGGAATTACCCACTTCCTGCAGATATGGATCGAACCCGATGTGTTCGGAATCGACCCGGGGTACGAGCAGAAACATTTCGACGCGGCATCCAAGCGCGGCCAACTGCGGCTCATCGCATCGCCTGACGGACGTGACGGTTCGGTTCGCCTGCACCAGGATGCGCGACTGTATTCGGCGCTGGTCGATGCCAGCGATCGCCTCGTTCACGGTGTCGCACCGGGACGACGGGCGTACGTGCATTTGGCACGAGGCCGGATTGACGTGAACGGGTTGACGCTGGACGCGGGTGATGCGCTCAAAGCCACGGATGTGCGGGAAATCGTGCTCGATCACGCCGAAGATGCGGAAGTGCTGCTGTTCGATCTCGCGTGATCGCGCCAACGGGCTGGGTTCGGCCAATGGCGCGTTGCGCCGAACAGGGCGCGGTTCTGCGCCAGTTGCCGATCGGACTTGCGCTGCGGCCAACGCGCATGCTGGAGTTGACGGGGCAGTTGCGGCCGGCAGGCGCCTGGCCGGCGTTACAATGAACGTATGAAATCAATCGTCATACTGATATCTGGACGAGGCAGCAACATGCGCGCCATCGTCGAGTCCGGGCTGCCGGTGAAGGCGGTCATCAGCAACGTTGCCGGTGCACAAGGGCTCGGCTTCGCGCGTGAACAGGGTATTGCCACCGAAGTCGTCGAACACCGCGCGTTCCCGTCGCGGGAAGCGTTCGATGCGGAACTGGCATCGGCCATTGACCGTTACCAGCCTGGTATTGTCGCGCTCGCCGGTTTTATGCGCATTCTCACCGACGCCTTTGTTCACGGCTATGCGGGCCGCATGATCAATATCCATCCATCGCTGTTGCCTGCCTACCCGGGGTTGCATACCCACCGCAGGGCGCTGGAAGACGGGGTGAAAGTCCACGGCTGCACGGTACACCTCGTCACCCCGAGGCTGGATCACGGTCCCATCGTAGCCCAGGCCGCGGTACCGGTATTGCCTGGCGACACCGAGGATATGCTCGCCGCACGCGTGCTGCGTCAGGAGCATCGCATCTACCCGGACGCGCTTCGCTGGTTCGCGGAGGATCGTTTGGTGATTGCAGACGGGATTGTGCGCATCAGCGATCAAGGCGATGGGCAGGGCGTCCGCCAGACGGTGTTCTCCGATCAATGAGACTGCTTACGTTTGCGACGCTGCTGGTAGGAACAGCCAGCGTTGTCATTTGTACTGTTGCGCAGGCGGCCCCGCCGTTGCGGGTCACGCTGCATTACGACGTTAGCAGGAACGGCACCGTTATGGTCGGGGCGGTCGAGACCTTGAAACACGACGGACACAGTTACAGTATCGAGTCGCAGTGGGAGGGTAAGGGCCTCCTCGCGCTCAGTACGCGCGGGAAGGCGACGCGTTCCAGCGTCGGCAACATCGGCGCGCGCGGTCTTGCACCGATCGAATTTCGGGACAAGCGCGGCGACGGACCGCTCGCTGTGGCGCGTTTCAATTGGGCGAAGAAGCTGCTCATTCGCGAGCGGGACGGCAGGACGAAATCCGAGCCTCTTCCCGAGGGTGCGCAGGACCGGCTGACGTTCGCTTACGGGTTTGCATTCGCGCCCCCGGCAAGCGGTGCGGTTGAGTTCAGCGTTAACGTCGCCGACACGCGCGGTCTTTCCCGCAATCGTTATGCCATTGCCGGTCGCGAGACGCTGAAGACCGAAGCAGGTGAATTCGAGGCGCTCAAGGTAGTGAAGCAGCGTGAACCGGGTGACAGCCGGGAAACCGAAATTTGGTTCGCGCTGAAGCGGGACTATCTGCCGCTTCGAGTGTTGGTAATAGAGAAAGACGGCACCCGGCTCGACCAAGTTGTCACCCGGATTGAATCATGACCGCGCGCTCCGCTTTCGCGGTGATTGGCTCGGTGCTCCCTGCGACGCGGTTTTCGCGGCCGCTGCTGGACGCTTGCTCAGCGGCGCTCGCTGCCGTGCTCAAGTTCGCTTACCCGGCCGATACCGTGTTGTCGCGGTTCTTCCGTGACCATCCGAAGGTCGGTCAGCGTGACCGTGCGATGATTTCCGAGACGGTGTACGCCATTTTGCGGCGCGGACGTCTGCTCGAGCGGGTGCTCGGCCGAGCGTTGCACGACGGTGTGTTGCCGCGCGATGCCGTGCTCGCCGCGTGGGCGGGCCTTCTTGGCGCCAATCTGAAGGAACTGGAGCCGTTCGTGCGCAGGGCAGAACGCGAAGTTCTTGCTGGCGTGAAACGTGCGATCCGCGAACCGCAGCCGTTTGAGGTTGAATGTGATCTTCCCGACTGGCTGCTCGAGCGCTTGCGCCAACGTTTCGACGATGCGGCGCTGCTGGAACTGGCGAAAGGGTTTCAGCGCCCCGGGCCGCTCGACCTGCGCGTCAACCTCCCTCGAATATCGCGCGAGGACGTACTTCTCCGGTTCGCTACCGACGGAATCGCTGCCGCCGCGACGCCTTACTCCCCGGCCGGGGTTCGGCTGGTGGGCAAGCAGCCCGTCAACCGGCATCCGCTTTTCGCGCAGGGGCTGATCGAGGTGCAGGATGAAGGCAGTCAGCTGCTGTGTCATTTACTGGGGCCGCGACGCGGGGAGATGGTGGTGGATTTCTGTGCCGGCGCGGGCGGCAAGACGTTGGCGCTTGGCGCGATGATGCGCTCGACCGGACGGCTCTATGCTTTTGACGTGTCCGACCGGCGCCTGAATTATTTTAGGCCGCGGCTCGCGCGCTCGGGTTTGTCGAACGTGCATCCGCAGCGCATAGAGAACGAGCGCGATCCGCGCATCGGAAGGCTTGCCGGCAAGATAGACCGGGTGCTCGTCGATTCGCCCTGCAGTGGCCTGGGCACGCTGCGGCGCAATCCGGATCTGAAATGGCGTCAAACTCCGGCCGATATCGAAGAGTTCTCACGCAGACAGACGGCAATCCTAGCCGGTGCGGCGAGGCTGATAAAGCCGGGCGGGAGGCTGGTTTATGCGACCTGCAGCGTTCTTCCGGACGAAAACAACGCCGTCGTCGAGCGATTCATGGCCTCGCAAAAAGACTTCGCACTTAGACCGTCGGGGGAAATCCTGGCCGAGGAACGGATAGCGCTGCCGATGGGGGGGTATTTTGAGCTTTGGCCCCATCGCCATGGCACGGATGCTTTTTTCGCTGCAGTACTTGAGCGGCAGCGCTGAAGGCGATCGGGAAGGGAGATTGTGCCGTTCGATAAGCTGTGTTCATCTGTCGTAGAATAGGTTCAAGATTTCCTATTGGCGAGGGATAACCCCGAATGCTGTTTCCAGGTCTTTTCGATCTTCCATGGTGGGGCTACGTTGCCGTTACGGTCGGGTTGACGCATGTCTCCATCGCCGCCGTGACGATCTTCCTGCATCGGTGTCAGGCACACCGTGCACTTGATCTTCATCCCATTGCAAGCCATTTTTTTCGCTTTTGGATCTGGTTGACGACCGGGATGGTGACCAAGGAGTGGGCGGCGGTTCATCGCAAGCATCACGCCAAATGCGAAACTGGCGAGGATCCGCACAGCCCGCAGAACCACGGTCTTGGGCGTGTGCTGTGGCTCGGCGTGTTTCTTTATGTCAAGGAGGCTCACAACAGCGACACGCTGGAGCGCTACGGACGCGGAACCCCCGACGACTGGATCGAGCGTAACCTGTATTCGGGACCGCTCAAGCTTGGGCTTTTTCTTATGGGCGCGGTGGATATGGCGCTGTTCGGTTTTCTGACCGGGGCCCTGATCCTGGTCGCGCAGATCGTGTGGATTCCGTTCTGGGCTGCAGGTGTCATCAACGGCATCGGTCACTTCTGGGGTTACCGAAGCTGGGACAGTCCGGATGCCAGTACCAACATAGTTCCTTGGGGCATCCTCATTGGTGGAGAGGAATTACATAACAATCATCACGCGTTCGCATCAGCGGCGAAACTGTCCAACAAGTGGTACGAACTGGACGTGGGTTGGCTGTATATCCGTCTGCTTTCGGCGTTGGGTCTTGCGACAGTGAAGAAGGTGCCGCCGATACCTCGGTTCAAGGCGAAACCCGCCGTGGACGTTGAAACGCTGCAGTCTGTCATCGCCAACCGTTACGACGTATTGGCGAAATACGCGAAGTCACTGAAAGCTGCCTATCTCGAAGAACTGTCCGAATTGCGTCGGATGGCCCCTCAAGATGCCGCCGTGCTGAAGCGCCTGAGGCGCTGGATTACACGCGACGAGAAGGCGGTTCCAGAGCAGGAAAAGGCCGAACTCCAGGAGGTTCTGGCCAGGACAGGGGCGCTGCAGAAGGTCTACGAAATGAGGCGCGAGCTGGTCGCGGTGTGGGAACGATCTAACGCGTCGCGGGAACAGCTGGTCAATCAACTTCAGGACTGGTGTTTCAGGGCCGAGGCGAGCGGAATCCGGCAGTTGATCGAGTTCTCACACCGCCTGCGTCGCTACGCGTAGACCACCTTGCGGACAAATAAAGAGCCCGCCGCGGTCAACCAGAGGCGGGCTTGTTTTTCGACTACGACTCGGCGCCGGTGAACGAGCCGAGTCCGTACAGTGCGATTATTTCAGCTTTGTTTCTTTGTAGATCACGTGCTTGCGAGCCTTGGGATCGTATTTCATGATCTCCATCTTGTCCGGGGTCGTGCGCTTATTCTTGGTGGTCGTGTAGAAGTGCCCGGTTCCGGCCGTCGATTCCAGCTTGATCTTCTCTCTCATCGCAATCGCTCCTCATCCACCTTCAGATCTTGCCCTTGGCGCGCAGTTCGGCAAGCACAACCTCGATTCCCTTCTTGTTGATCGTGCGCAGCCCGGCGCTGGAAACGCGCATGCTGATCCAGCGCTTTTCGCCTTCGATCCAGAAACGGCGGTAATGCAGGTTCGGCAGGAACCTGCGCTTGGTCCGATTATTGGCGTGGGAAACATTGTTTCCCACCATCGGCTTTTTTCCAGTGACTTGGCAGACGCGCGCCATGAAAGCTACTCCGAGTAATGGCAAAAAAGTGGAGCGGCATTATTGCAAAAAGCGCGAGCAAGATCAAGCCGGATTTGACTAACCCCGGGTGGTTCGGTCACGGATTGAGCAATATGGTCATACCCAATCCGGACGAAGGTTGCAGCCAGTCCGCATTATCGAAACCGCCCAGATTCAGGTACATATACTGCTCTTCATTGCTACCGGTCGGCATGAAGATCATGTGGTCGCCCAGCCCGCTTTCCTCCTCTGCAACCAATTTGCTTCCATCGGGCCACAGAAAACGGACTTCGCGGGCCATCTCCGCGGACTCCCAGTCAGCAAGCTCCACCGTCGAAGCGCTGCCCGCCTACGCGGAGAAGGTCCGGCTGGTGCCGCGGTGCCCTTCGGTGGCGACGACCAGACATTGCGTCGCCGTGTATCCAAGTGGTGCGGTCAAGCCTTTTCGCAGCTTGGTCGGAGACGAAAAACTGCTGCTGCCCACGGTTTGCGCGTTCACAGGGCAGGGTCACGATCCAGTTTGCGTCCGTCGCGGTCAGTGAGGGTGGCTGCCGCGCCGAGACGGCACCCGAAAGACACGCGACCACGCATACAACTGCGACACGCCGATTGAAGCCAATGGTTGTCTTTCCTGCTCCGCTTTGTTCGAGCTTGAAATTCAAATGGCAGCCTCAGCCTTGAACCACCAGTCTTGGTCCGAGTAGAGCATCAGAGCAGTCCTCGCTCGGCAAAGCTGGTGGTTGTACCGCCCGCAACGATGAAATGATCAAGTACCTGGATATCGACCAGAGCGAGCGCCGTCTTCAGTGTTCGCGTAAGCAGTTCGTCGGCGTTGCTAGGTTCGGCGATTCCCGACGGATGGTTGTGTGCAAATATCATCGCTGCCGCGTTGTGTCGTAAGGCGGTCTTCACCACCTCCCTCGGATAGACGCTTGTCTGTGTCAGCGTGCCGATGAATAGTTCCTCAACTGCCAGGACGCGGTGCTGTGCGTCAAGAAACAAGGCGAGAAAGACTTCACGCTCCCGGCCCGAAAGTACAAGCCGCAGAAAATCGCGGACAGCGCTCGGGGACGACAACGCATTGCCGCGCGATATCTCCTCCTTCAGCGCCCGCCGCGCGAGTTCAAGTACGGCCTGGAGTACAGC